>NZ_LMFK01000049.1:0-358824 GCF_001426785.1 Ensifer sp. Root142 | reverse complement strand
AGCCGAAAGGCCGGAAGCGTGACTGTCCCTCGATCATCACCTGCATCTCAATGGTCCGTTCTCTCCTGGGACGCGGCTGCTTTCATGCCACCTCCTTTTCCACCTGTATCGGCTGGGGACGCTGGTTCTTCCAGAGACAATGCGGTACAGTTGCGCCAAACTGTCCTGTGAGAAGGTCCAATACAGATGGCGTTTCAACAAACGGAGATCGGCGGCGAAACCTTGCTCGACGGGGTCATGGGCACGATCCGGCAGCGCATTGCCAGCCGGTCGTTGACGCCGGGCGCCAAGCTTCCGTCCATTCGGGCGCTTGCCAGGACGATGCGGGTTTCCAAATCGACGGTTGTCGAGGCTTACGAGCGTCTGGCGGCCGAAGGCGTGATCCGGTCGCGGCCCGGCTCCGGCTTTTTCGTGTCTGCCCCCCTGGCGCCGTTGTCGCTCACGGAAGTCGGACCGCGGCTCGACCGCGCAGTCGACCCTCTCTGGGTTTCGCGTCAGGCGCTTGAAACGGACGCCCACGTTCTGAAGCCCGGTTGCGGCTGGTTGCCGGCGTCCTGGATGCCGGAGGCAGCGCTCAGGCGGGCGCTGCGCTCGCTCGCGCGCACGGATGCCGCGAGCCTGACGGATTACGGCACGCCGCTCGGCTTGCGACCGCTGCGGCAGTTGCTGTCGCGAAGGCTGGCCGAGCATGGTGTCGAGGCATCGCCCGATCAGATCATCCTGACCGAGTCAGGCACCCAGGCGATCGATCTTCTCTGCCGGTTCCTGCTCGAACCGGGCGACACCGTCATCGTCGACGATCCCTGCTACTTCAATTTCCAGGCGCTGTTGCGGGCGCATCGTGTCAATGTCGTCAGTGTGCCCTATACGCCTGTCGGCCCCGATCTCGAACGTTTTGCCGAGGTCTTGGAGATCCATCGTCCTCGCCTTTACATCACCAATTCCGCCGTCCACAATCCGACCGGCGCGACACTTTCTCCCGTGATTGCGCACCGTCTGCTGCGGCTTGCCGAGCAGGCGGGATTGACTGTTGTCGAGGACGACATCTTCGCCGATTTCGAGCATGTGCCGGCGTCACGGCTTGCCGCCTTCGATGGCCTCGACCGTGTGGTGCAGATCGGCAGCTTTTCCAAGACACTCTCCGCGTCGGTGCGCTGCGGCTATATCGCCGCCCCCCGAGGCTGGATCGAGGGGCTGACCGATCTCAAGATCGCGACCACGTTCGGCGGTCCTGGTCTTGCCGCCGAACTGGTGCTCACTCTTTTGCGCGATGGCAGCTACCGAAAGCACATGGAGGCGCTGCGGCTGCGTCTGACGCGGACGATGACCGAGACGGCAGCGCGCCTGGCCGCGGTCGGGATCGCGCCCTGGATCGAGCCGCAGGCCGGCATGTTCCTCTGGTGCCGGCTCCCGGAGGGCCTTGATGCCTCGGAGCTGGCGCAGAAGGCGCTGGCTCACAATATCGTTCTCGCACCCGGCAATGCCTTCAGCCATTCCGGCTCGGCGGCAGGATTTCTGCGCTTCAACGTCGCGCAGTCGACCGATGAGCGGCTCTATCGCGTGTTGGCTGAGATTGCTGGATAATCACTCACATCCATAGCGGCCGATTTGAGCGAGCCGCGAGACGGTGCTTGTTCTTCGAGCAGCCTTTTTGACGCGGGTTGTTGTCGATCCGGCAAGGCGGCCGCAGCTGTGTCGCCTCAATTCGCCGGTGTTTACGGCACTCCGCCGGGCCTGTGCCTCAAACCGCGGCGTTCGATGCCTATTTTGTGTGCAATTCGCTTCATCCTTAATCTCGACACGTCTTTCGATCCATCGCGGGGAATGTTGCCGGCATTGATTTTTCGATCTTTGGCGGCGCAAACGCGAACTGGCACGATTAATGCTTTCTTGTGAGTACCGGTTGTTGGGCAGCTGAATTGGACTGCCGGACCGCTTCGGAACTTAGCCAGATCATGGCGCCATGTGAGAGAACGCAATGACAAAGTATAAGCTCGAGTACATTTGGCTCGATGGGTACACACCGGCCCCGAACCTCCGCGGAAAAACCTTGATCAAGGAATTCGATGCATTCCCGAAGCTGGATGAGCTTCCTTTCTGGGGCTTCGACGGAAGCTCGACGATGCAGGCGGAAGGCAAGAGCTCGGACTGTGTCCTGAAGCCTGTCGCCGTTTATCCCGACAGCGAACGTAAGAACGGCGTTCTCGTGCTCTGCGAAGTCATGATGCCCGATGGCAAGACGCCGCATCCGTCCAACACCCGCGCAACCGTCATGGAAGACGATAGCGCCTGGTTCGGCTTCGAGCAGGAATACTTCTTCTACAAGAACGGCCGTCCGCTCGGCTTCCCGGAAACCGGCTTCCCGGCACCGCAGGGCCCGTACTACACCGGTGTCGGCTACAGCAATGTCGGCGATATCGCCCGCCAGATCGTCGAAGAACATCTCGACATCTGCCTGGCGGCCGGCATCAACCACGAAGGCATCAATGCCGAAGTGGCTAAGGGCCAATGGGAGTTCCAGGTCTTCGGCAAGGGTTCCAAGAAGGCCGCCGACGAAATCTGGCTGGCGCGCTACCTGCTGCAGCGCCTGACTGAAAAGTACGGCATCGATATCGAGTATCACTGCAAGCCGCTCGGCGACACCGACTGGAACGGCTCGGGCATGCATGCCAACTTCTCGACCGCCTTCATGCGCGACGTCGGTGGCAAGGACTACTTCGAAAACCTGATGTCGGCTTTCGAGGACGCCCGCGCGGATCACATCGCCGTCTACGGACCCGACAACCATATGCGCCTGACCGGCAAGCACGAGACGCAGTCGATCCACCAGTTCAGCTACGGCGTGGCTGACCGCGGCGCTTCGATCCGCGTCCCGCACAGCTTCGTCAACAACGACTACCGCGGCTACCTCGAAGATCGCCGCCCGAACTCGCAAGGCGACCCCTACCAGATCGCTTCGCAGATCCTGAAGACGATCTCGACGGTTCCGACCGATGTCGAAAACCAGATGAAGGCGGCCTGAGCATGTGTCATGGCGTGCTGTAGCGGCACGCCATGCACGCTCTGTCTCCAAGCGTATGCAATCGCTAACGGTTGCAAAGACAAAACGCCCGCTTTCGAGCGGGGCGTTTTGTCTTTTGCTGTCCTGGGAGGATAGCTTCGGGTAGAGCGCCGCCGATTTAGGCCGCGCGAACGAAGTGGTCCGTATCCACTTCGACGATACGGTCCTGCGTCATCGCGGATTTGCGCCGGATCTCTTCGACATCCTCCGGACGCAGCCGAACGCTCGGGTCGTCGAAGCGGATATCCGGGTCAGGCACGGCAGAGAGCAGCAGCTTGGTATAGGGGTGAGCGGGGTTGTCGATCACCTTGCCGACATTGCCCCATTCGACGATCTGGCCGGCATACATGACGGCGATATCCTCGGCGACGTAACGGGCGGTTGCGATGTCGTGGGTGATGTAGAGCAGACCGAGCTTCATCTGCTGCTTCATCTCGCTCAAAAGATTGAGCACGCCGAGGCGAACAGAGACGTCGAGCATCGACGTCGGCTCGTCGGCGACGATCACTTCCGGCTTGGCGGCAAGCGCGCGGGCGATATTGACGCGCTGGCGCTGGCCGCCGGAAAGCTCGTGCGGATATTTGGGCGCGACGAGGTCGGGGTCGAGTTTCACCTGTTGCAGCAGCGCGCGAACCGTCGCGTCGATCTCGGAACGCTTGATATCCGGGCGGTGCAGCAGCAGCGGCCGCTTCAAATGATAGGCGATGGTATGAGCCGGGTTGAGCGAGGCGAACGGGTCCTGGAAGATCATCTGCACCGCGCGTCGGTAGAGGACCGTCTCGGCCGGGCTGGCGCCGTCGACCGGCTCGCCCCTGAAGAGGATCTTTCCCTCCGTCGGCATATATTCGCGCATCGCCATGCGCGCGCAGGTGGTCTTGCCGCTGCCTGACTCGCCGACGAGGGCGAGCGCGCGGCCTGCATGCAGCGAAAACGAGATCGAGCGGGCCGCATGGACTGCGCCCGGACCGTGGCCGAATGTCTTGGTGACCCTGTCAAGCGCAAGGATCGGGGTTGGCTGGGCGGTCATAGCAGGACACCTCCATGGAGCGACGGGAAGGAGGCCCAAAGTTGTTTTGTGTAGTCGTGCTGCGGCGATCCGTAGATCGCCTCCGCCGTGTTCTGCTCGACGAGCTTGCCGGCGAGCATGATGCCGATCCGGTCGCAGAACTGCACCATCAGGCCGAGATCGTGGGTGATGAACAGAACGGCGAAGCCGAGGCTGCGGCGCAGCTCGTTGATGCGCTGCAGGATTTCGCGCTGGACGACGACATCGAGCGCCGTCGTCGGCTCGTCCATGACCACGAGCCTCGGGTCGAGCGCCAGGCAGATGGCGATGACGATGCGCTGGCGCATCCCGCCTGAAAACTGATGCGGGTAGTCGCGCATGCGGTCCGGTGCGATGTCGACGAGCTTCAGCATTTCGGCGGTGCGGTCGCGCGCCTGCGCACGGCTCATGCCCTTGTGGGTCTTCAGCACGTCGTAGAATTGCTGCTCGATGCGCAGCACCGGATTGAGCGAGTTCATCGCGCTCTGAAATACCATGGCGACCTCGCGCCAGCGAAAATCGCGCAAGGCCTTGTCATCTAGGTCGAGCACGTTGCGGCCATTCAGCAGAATGGTGCTTTCCCTCCTGATCAGCGCCGGCGGCTTGTGTAGCCGGCTGATGGCAAAGGCAATGGTGCTCTTGCCGCAACCGGATTCGCCGGCAAGGCCGAAGACCTCGCCGGGAGCGACGTCGAAGCTGACATTGTCGACGGCGCGAAAATCCTTTTCCTCGCCGATATAGTCGATCGTCAGGTTTTTGACGGATAGCAGTGGCGCGGTCACAGGCGACCCTCCCCGGAGCGGATGAGAGCGGACCAGCGACCGAGGCGATTGCCAGTGCGCAGCCGCGGATTGGCGATCTCGTCGACGGCAAAGTTCAGGAGCGACAGGCCGATACCGAGAAAGGCAAGCGCAAAGCAGGGCGTGAGAATGTCCCACCACGCGCCGACCGAAAGCGCCGACGCCTTCTGCGCGGCATAGAGCATGGTGCCCCAGGAGACGACCTTCGGGTCGCCAAGGCCGAGAAACTCGAGCGTCGCCTGGGTGATGATCGCGAAAATGACGCTGCCGATGAAGTTGATGCCGACGATCGAGATCAAGTTCGGGAAGATCTCGAAGGTCATGATCCGCCAACGCGGCTCGCCCATCATCTCGGCCGATTTGACGTAGTCCTTCTGCTTGACGGAAAGCGTTTCGGCGCGGGTGACGCGGGCACCCCAGGCCCAGGAGGTTCCGCCAAGGATCAGCGCGATGACCCAGGGGCTGGCCTGACCGATGAAGGCGGCGAGCACCAGGAGCAGCGGCAGGTTGGGAACGACTAGCACCATGTTGGTGAAGAAGCTGATGACTTCGTCGACCTTGCCGCCGCGATAGCCGGCGAAAATGCCGAGCGCCGTGCCGACGATTGTGATGAGCAGGCCTGCGCCGAAGCCGACGGCAAGCGAGGTGCGGGCGCCATAGATCAGCCGCGTGAACACATCCTGGCCGATGCGGGTGGTGCCGAGCCAGTGGGCAAGCGACGGCGCCTGATGCGGCCGTCCGACGCGGGCACCCGGATCGTAAGGGGTAAGCAGCGGTGCGGCGATCGCCACGAGAAGGATGAAGGCGATGATGGCGACGCCGACCAGAGCCTTGCGATTGCGGATCAATCCGAAGGGGTTGGTCTTCATCTCACGCCTTCTTCAGTCGGGGGTCGAGCAGCACATAGCTGACGTCGACGATGAAATTGGCAACCAGCATGGTCGCGGTCATGATCAGGAGCTGTCCCTGGATGACCGGGTAGTCGCGGGCAAGGATCGCCTGGTAGAGGATGTTGCCGAGGCCCGGATAGTTGAACACGACTTCGGTCACCAGCGAGCCGCCGAGGATCGTGCCGATGGCGATGGCAAGGCTCGACACGGTCGGCAGCAGCGCGTTGCGTGCCGCGTACCAGAGCATCACATGCCCGTCCGACAGGCCCTTGGCGCGGGCCATGACGATATAGTCCTCGCCGAGCAGGTTGATCATGTTGTTCCGCATGGTGACGGCGAAACCACCCGTTAGCACCGTGCAGAGCGTCAGCATCGGCAGAATGCCGTGATAAAGCACACTACCGAGATATTGCAGCGTAAAGGCCGGGTCGAGCGCCGGGTCGGCGGCGTAGCCCGTCGGGAACCAGTTGAGCGTGAAGCCGAAGAAGAAGACGACGATCAGCGACGTAACGACGGCGGGAACCGAGGTCGCGAAGATCGCGCCGACCGAAACGATGACGTCGAAAAGGCTGCCGCGGCGCCAGGCGGCGAGAATGCCGAGGAAGGTTCCCAGCGTGAAGCTGATGATGATCGCCGTGCCCATCAGGCCGACCGTCCAGACCAGCGCGTTGCCGAGAACCGTCGTCACCGGAAGCGGGAAATATTTGATCGAGCGGCCGAGGTCGCCGCTGAAGATGCTGCCGAGATAGGTCAGATATTGCTGCCAGAGCGGGCCATCGACGAAGCCGAAGGTGAGCTTCAGCGCCTGCAGGCTCTCGGGGGGGAGCTCCGCGCCCGCGCTCGAAAACATGATCTGCACGGGGTCGCCCGGCATCAGCCGCGGCAAAAAGAAGTTGATCGTGGCCGCCGCGACGAAGGCTGCCAGATAGAAGCATAGGCGGCGAAGCAGGAAAGCCATGGGGACTCCATCGACTGCGCCCTGGCCCTGTTACCGGCAGGAAAGGCGGCAGAAACGCTTTGAAATGGCGCAAGCCTTTAATCGCGGAGCTATTGTGCTCCCGAGGCCGGCGCGAAAGCGGGAGCGGCCCGGTGATGAGCCACTCCCGCCAGTCCTGGGGGTGTTTAGTTGACCGGTTCGAGTGCCAGCAAATGCAGCAGGCGCGCCGGGTTGGTCCGCGAGATCGACGGATTGACGAACGGGGTCTCGGCCGTCACCCAGCCTTTGAAGCGCTTGGTGTTGTACTGGTACCAGTTTGGATTGTTGAAGACCGGCATGATCGGCAGGTTCTCGGCGACGATGCGCTGAGCCTTATTCATGGCTTCCTTCTGCTTGGCGAGGTCAGCCGTGTGGGTGAACTCGGTCAAAAGCTTCTCGACATCGTCATTGAACCAACGCTGCGCTGTAAAGCGCGTCTTGCCCTTGTCCGAAGCGCTGAAGGCGCGCTTGTAGGGATAATAGGGCGAGGCCGAGGCCGGCAGGCTGTTAATCGCCGCGTCGAAGGTGCCGTTGATAAGGTTGCCGGTCCATACGGCTTCCTCCGGCGTTTCGATCTTGGCATCGAGGCCGACGGCTTGCAGGCCCTCGACGGCGATCGTCACCGTGTCGATCCAGTCGGTCCAGGAGCTCGGCACGATGATCGAGAAGGAGATCTTGCTACCGTCAGGATTGTCGCGGAAACCGTCGCCGTCCTTGTCGACATAGCCGGCCTCGTCGAGCAGAGCCTTGGAAGCATCGGCGTCGTACTTGCCGTAGGTGCCGAAGTCGGTCGCGACCGACGGATCAGCCCAGCTCTTGTAGAGTTCGCCCATGCCGGCCGGATCTTCGTTGAGCGTCGGATAGCCGTAGCCGGCAACGTCGACCATGGTGCCACGGTCGAGCGCCATGCTGGCCGCACGACGGAATTTTACGTCGTTGAAGGCCTTGCGGTTGTTCTCGTTGGCGGTTTCCTGGTTGAAGAGGAATGCCACCATGCTGCTCGGCGAGTACCAGAAATGGAAGTGCTCCGGATCCTTGGCGACGTAGACGTTCTCGATATCCGGGATGAAGGAAACGCCCCAGTCGAGCGTGCCCGACGCGGTCGCGGTCAGGATCTGGTTGTTGTCGGCGAGCTGCGGGAAGCGCATGCAATCGACCTTGAGCGCGGCGTCCCAATAGTGCGGGTTGCGGCACTGGTCGTAGGTCTGGCCGGTGAAGCGCGGGATCTCCGTCATCGGGCCGCTGCCAACAGGTGTTTCGTTGGCGAAGGTCACCGGTTCGGCGACATCCTTCCAGACATGCTCCGGCACGATCGGCAGCTGGGCAAGCTGTTCGGCAGCAAGCGAGCTTGGATTGGCGAGCGTGAAGCGAACGGTCTGGCCGTCGACGGCCTCGACGCCGGTGATGAAGGTCCAGATGCTGACGAAGTCGAGCGCCGGGAACTTCTTCAGGTAGTCGTAGGTGAACTTGACGTCAGCAGCCGTCAGCGGCTTGCCATCGGACCATTTCAGGTTTGGGCGCAGCTTGAACTCGATGCTTTTCAGATCGTCGGCAAGCTTGAAGCTTTCGGCAAGCCGGAAGACCGGTTTGTTGTCATCGAAGCGATTGAAGACGACCAGCGGCTCGTAGATGAAGTCGAGCGTGCTTTGGCGCGCCGACGTCTGGTTGAACGGGTTGAAGTTGCGAACCCAGGTCGTGGCCGGCTCGATATTGACCGTCAGGATCGACTGCGCCATGGCGGGTGCTGCGAAAAAGGTCAGCGCGGTCGCTGCCCAGAGAATGGATTTTTTCATTGTTTCTCCCCTCTTGATTTGTGAGTGGCGTCTCGTCAGGCGACGAGAACGCTCTTGAACATCTCTTCGACTTCGGCGTGGGCCGCGCGAATGTCGACCTTGAGCTTGCCGAGCCGGCTCTGGCCGGCGGCGATGCGCTTCTGGGCGGCCTCTGTCAGCGGACGGGCGGCCTTGGCGGCAGCCTCGCTCTCGGCCAGATCGCCGTGGCTGTGAAGTGCGACGTCGGAGCCGGCGTCGAGCACCTGCTTCACACGCTCGGGCAAGGTGCCACGCAGCGATTCCATGAAGATGCAATCGGACACCAGCACGCCCTCATAGCCCATGTCGTTGCGGATCACTTCATGCATCGTCGGCGAGATCGAGGCTGGCAGCTCGCTGTCATAGGCGGAGTAGACGACGTGAGCGACCATCGCCCAGGGCGTGTCCTTGAGGGCAACGAAAGGCTTGAAGTCGGTCGCGACGAGCGTTTCTCGCGATGCATCGACGACCGGGCGCTCCTTGTGAGAGTCGCGTGTGGCGCGGCCATGACCGGGGATGTGCTTCATGACAGGCATGTTGCCGGTCTCAAGCAGGCCATCGACCACCTCGCGGCCGAGGGCGGCGATGAAGTCCGGATCCGAACCGAAGGAGCGCGCACCGATGACGGCGCTGGTCGTTTCGAACACGAGATCGAGGACCGGCGAGCAGCCGCTGGTGAGGCCGAGTTCGCTCACCATCGTGCCCATTGCCTGGGACGACAGGCGAAGCGCCTTCTTGCCGAGCGCAAGGTCATGGCGCGCCAGTTCGGCAAACTGGCCGAAGCTGCGGAAAAGCGGCCAGGGACCGGCGTCGAGATGCTGGACGCGGCCGCCTTCCTGGTCAGTGAAGACAGGTGCGTCTTCGCGCTCGACCGCCTCGCGGAAGCGCTCGATCAGGATCTTGACCTGGCCGGGCTCGCGCAGATTGCGCCGGCCGACGAAGAGGCCGAGCGGGTTGGTTTCGCGAAACAGGGCGAACTCGTCGTCCGAGAGTGTTGGGTTTGGTAGGCCGACGAAGAGGGCGAGCGGTGTCGATGCCATTGGAGAGCTCCGATGTTCAGATGATTATTTGGATGGATTACGAAGCATGCCTTCGTAGATGCCTTTGTCGGCGGCGGGGATGGCAACGGCGCCGATGGTCTTGGCGTAGAAATCGACCGGGCCGGCATCGCCGATAAAGGCATAGGCATGGCCGAGCGTCTTCATGGTCTCGAGCGATGCGGTCAACAGATCGACGCCAATACCGCGCCCACGGCTCTCGCCGGCGACCCCGGTTGGGCCGAAGAAGCCGCGCGCCGTCGTGTCGTAGCAGGCAAAGCCAAGCAGCTTGCCACCTTCCACCGCGATCAGGCAGGCGATTGGCTGGCGGGAGAAGGCGACCGAAACCTCGCTCGCCCAATTCTCACTGAAGTTCTGCCTTACCCAGTCGACGACGACATGCATTTCCGGCGGAAGCGCCGGGCGAATGCGAATGCCGGTCGTGTCGGTTTTCCGCTTGAGATTGGCGAGCGTCGGCGAATACAAGCTGACAAGCAAGTCCGGCACCCCTAGTCCTCCGTATATTCCTTTATTAAGGAATTGATCCCTTTGTAATGCAATATGTGTCCTCATCTCCGGCGGGTTGTCAACCGGCAATCGCGGCGATGGGGTGGGAGGGTTGACGCTTCACCATGACGGCAGCGAGAACAGTCGGCTGCGCAAGTATTATCGCGTCACAGAGTCTTGGCTCCGGCGAACTCGTCGGCGGTCAAACGACGAATCATCGAGTTGCCTTCGAAAACCAATGGCTTCGAGACCGAACATGCGCGCACTGCCAGCACACGCGTCAAGCTGTCGCCGCCGCTCTTTGTTCTGCTATTGTTCTTTTCATATTGTAATTTACAAAAATACTAAGTTTGATTTTCGCTGTTTTTCTCCAAGGAACCACTGCAATTCCCAGGGCAAATATCTTGTTGAATTGACAGATGTTATTTTTATTCTTGATTACAAAAGTAGAGTTTGTTCCGCTTTATTTTCTGTCACGGATTGTTACTATGCTTTCGGTTCAACGAGCCCGGGAGCCAGGCGTGTCAGAGTTACCTCCACAGCACTTGACCGAGCAGGAGCCGCGATCTCGCCGGCGCCAGGAGCTTTTGACATTTCTTGTTCTTGCCTTTGGCATCTGGCCGTTGGTCGCCGTCGGCGTGGTCGGCGGTTACGGCTTCATCGTCTGGATGCTGCAGATCGTTTACGGCCCGCCGGGCCCGCTTGGGCATTGAGGTGATCGATGGGGGCAATGACAACCAGACGAGGATTGTTCTTGGGCCGGCAGGCGGAGCGAAGGCGCGTCCTGCCGCCGGGCGTCACGCTTGAAAGCCTGACGGCATGCACCGGTTGCGGCCAATGTGTGGAAAAGTGTCCCACCCGCATCATTTCGCTCCTGGACGAGCGTCCATCGCTCGATTTTTCAGGCGGCGAATGCACCTTCTGCGGCGACTGTGCGCGGGCCTGTCCGGAGCCGGTATTCGCAGCCGAAGGCGTAACGCGGCTTGCCCATGTCGTTGCGATCGGCGACGGCTGCCTCGCGCGCAACAACGTCGCCTGCCAATCCTGTCGCGATGCCTGTCCGCAGCAGGCGATCCGCTTTCGGCCCCGGACCGGCGGGCCGTTCCTGCCAGAGGTGGATGTCAACAGTTGCAGCGGATGCGGTGCCTGCATCGGCGTCTGTCCTGTCGGTGCAATCGGCATTGCGGATCGGGTTCAGGAGGGCGTCCATGCCTGATCCCTCCCGGCAATATCATATCTCAAGCGCCGTCGTCGTCGCTCTTCCGGCGATGAAGGATGCTGTCCTTGCCGCGCTGGCGCGCATGGCAAATGTCGAGGTTTACGGCCATGAGGGCGGCAAGATTGTCGTCGTCATCGAGGGAACGAGTACCGGCATGCTTGGCGAATGCCTGTCGACGATCTCCACGCTCGAGGGCGTGGTAGCGGCCAATATGGTTTTCGAACATGTCGAAACGGAAGGAGTGACGGACGATGACCACCGAACTGACGCGGCGTGATATCCTGAAGGCGCACGCGGCCGGCATCGCCGCCGCCACCGCCGGCATCGCACTGCCCGCCGCCGCTCAACCGGTGCCCGGCGGTATCAGCGCGCTCGAAATCAAGTGGTCGAAGGCGCCCTGTCGCTTCTGCGGCACCGGCTGCGGCGTCATGGTCGGCGTCAAGGAGGGGCAGGTCGTTGCCACCCATGGCGACATGCAGGCCGAGGTCAACCGCGGCCTCAACTGCATCAAGGGCTATTTCCTCTCCAAGATCATGTATGGCTCCGACCGGCTGAAGACGCCGATGCTGCGCAAGCTGAACGGCGCCTACAGCAAGGACGGCGAGTTCGAGGCGGTGAGCTGGGACGAAGCCTTCGACGTCATGGCCGAACAGTGCAAGAAGGTGCTGAAGGAAAAGGGGCCGACGGCGGTCGGCATGTTCGGATCCGGCCAGTGGACGATCTTCGAGGGCTATGCTGCGACGAAGCTGATGCGCGCCGGCTTCCGCTCGAACAACCTCGACCCCAATGCCCGCCACTGCATGGCCTCGGCGGCCTACGCCTTCATGCGAACCTTCGGCATGGACGAGCCGATGGGCTGCTATGATGACTTCGAACATGCGGACGCCTTCGTGCTCTGGGGCTCGAACATGGCGGAGATGCATCCGATCCTGTGGACAAGGCTTGCTGATCGCCGCCTGGGCCAGTCGCATGTGAAGGTGGCTGTTCTGTCGACCTTCACCCACCGCAGCATGGACCTCGCCGACATTCCGATGGTGTTCAAACCCGGCACCGACCTGGTGATCCTCAACTACATCGCCAATTACATCATCGAGAAGGGCCGGGTGAACGAGGACTTCGTTCGTAAACACACCACCTTCATGCGCGGCGTCACCGATATCGGCTATGGCCTGCGTCCGGACAATCCCATCGAAGTTAAGGCGGCCAATTCATCCGACCCCGGCAAGATGGAGCCGATGGACTACGAGGCGTTCAAGGCGTTCGTGTCGGAATACACTCTGGAGAAGACCGCCGAGATGACCGGTGTCGACCCGGCGTTTCTGGAGGAACTCGCCGAACTCTACGCCGATCCGCAGCGCAAGGTGATGTCGTTGTGGACCATGGGGTTCAATCAGCATGTGCGGGGCGTCTGGGCCAACCAGATGGTCTACAACATTCACCTTCTGACCGGAAAGATCTCGGAGCCCGGCAACAGCCCGTTCTCGCTGACCGGCCAGCCGTCGGCCTGCGGCACCGCGCGCGAGGTTGGCACCTTCGCCCACCGTCTGCCCGCCGACATGACCGTCACCAATCCGGAGCACCGCAAGCACGCCGAGGAGATCTGGCGCGTTCCGCATGGGATCATCCCGGAAAAGCCCGGCTATCACGCTGTCGAGCAGGATCGCATGCTCAAGGATGGCAAGCTCAGCTTCTACTGGGTTCAGGTCAACAACAACGTCCAGGCCGCCCCCAATACCAGCAACGAAACCTACCAAGGCTATCGAAACCCGGAGAATTTCATCGTGGTCTCGGATGCCTATCCGACGATCACGGCCATGAGCGCCGACCTCATCCTGCCGGCGGCCATGTGGGTGGAAAAGGAAGGCGCCTACGGCAATGCCGAGCGGCGGACCCATGTCTGGCACCAGCTGGTGCAGGCGCCGGGCGAGGCGCGCTCGGATCTCTGGCAGATGGTCGAGTTCTCCAAGCGCTTTATAACCGACGAAGTCTGGCCGGCCGAAATCCTCGCTGCCAACCCAGAGTTCAAGGGCAAGAGCCTGCATGACGTCCTGTTCCAGAACGGTGAGGTCAACCGCTTCCCCTTAAGCGAAGTCAGCGGCGACTACGCCAACAACGAGGCCGAAGCCTTCGGCTTCTACCTCCAGAAGGGGCTGTTCGAGGAATATGCCACCTTCGGTCGCGGCCATGGTCACGATCTCGCGCCCTACGACCGGTACCACGAGGAACGCGGTCTGCGTTGGCCGGTGGTCGACGGCAAGGAGACGCGCTGGCGCTATCGCGAGGGCTACGACCCCTACGTCAAGGCCGGCGAGGGCGTGAAATTCTACGGCCGCCCGGATGGCAAGGCGGTCATTCTTGCGGTGCCCTACGAGCCGCCGGCGGAATCGCCCGACGAGGAATTCGATCTCTGGTTGGTGACGGGTCGCGTGCTCGAACACTGGCATTCGGGTTCGATGACGATGCGTGTGCCGGAGCTCTATCGCGCCTTTCCGGGCGCCCGCTGCTTCATGAATGCGGATGACGCCCGCAAGCGCGGCATCAATCAGGGAGCGGAGGTGCGGATCATGTCGCGGCGCGGCGAGATCCGCTCACGCATCGACACGCGCGGACGCAATCGCATGCCGCCCGGCGTGATCTTCGTGCCGTGGTTCGATGCGAGCCAGTTGATCAACAAGGTGACACTCGACGCAACGGATCCCATCTCCAAACAGACGGATTTCAAAAAATGCGCAGTCAAGATCGTCTCAGTCGCTTGAAGCGACCAGAATGGGTGGTCGTTGCCATCGGCCTCGTCATGTTTGTCACGACGACGGCGATTGCCCAGGTCGTCCAGCAAATGGTGCCGCAGCTTGAAGGCCCGACACCACAGATGGAAACCGGGGCTGCCGCGAGCTTGCCGAAATGGGTGGTCGATGACAAACGCAAGATGCGCGCCTACCCGGACCAGCCGCCGATCATCCCGCACTCGATCGAGGGTTACCAGCTTTCGGTCAATACCAACCGCTGTCTCTCCTGCCACAAACGCGAGTTCACGCAGGATAGCGGCGCACCGATGATCAGCGTGACGCACTACATGACGCGCGACGGGCAGATGATCGCCGACGTTTCGCCGCGGCGCTACTTCTGCACGGCATGTCATGTGCCGCAGGCGGATGTTCGCCCATTGGTCGACAATGTCTTCAAGGACATGAGCGAACTCGGCGTCAAGCCGGCCGGAAGCGAGTGAGCCCATGCAGCGGATCCGGAGACTTATCCTGTGGGCGTGGCGGCTTGTCAGCACGCCGGCGGGCACGCTCAGCCTCGGCTTTCTGACGCTGGGCGGCTTCATCGGTGGCGTGATGTTCTGGGGCGCCTTCAATACGGCGCTGGAGATCACCAATACCGAGAAGTTCTGCACTTCCTGTCACGAGATGAAAGACAACGTCTATGAGGAACTGACGCGCACGATCCATTTTTCCAATCGTTCCGGCGTGCGCGCCTCCTGCCCGGATTGTCACGTTCCGCATCAGTGGACCGACAAGATCGCCCGCAAGATGCAGGCGTCGAAGGAGGTCTGGGGCAAGATCTTCGGCACCATCAACACCCGCCCCAAATTTCTGGAAAAACGGCTTGAACTGGCCCAGCACGAATGGGCGCGGCTGAAGGCCAACGACAGCCTGGAATGCCGCAACTGCCATTCCTCTGTTGCCATGGATCTGCAGAAGCAGACGGAGCGGGCCGCCACCATTCACACGCGCTACCTGCTATCGGGCAAGGCGACCTGCATCGATTGCCACAAGGGCATCGCGCACGAACTGCCGAACATGCAGGGTATCGATCCCGGCTGGAAGATGCCGAAGGAGCTGGAAGGCACAAGCACCTCGGGCATGACGCCGATCGACGATCTTCGCCGCGCGATGATGGAGCTTCACGCCAGCAATCTCTGATCGTCGCTTCCGGTAAATGCGCCGCGAAGGGGGTGACCCCTCAGGCGGTCGGCCTGGTGATGATAAAAAGGGCCGGGAGCAGCATCGCCCCGGCGACAACCGACGCAAGCGGCAGGCTCGGTTTGCTGACGATGCAGAAGAAGGCGAAGCTCGTAGCCATCAGCGAAATGGCTATGATCTTTGCCCGAGCCGGTATCGCACCTTTTTCCCGCCAGAGCCGCAAGGATGGACCGAAGGTCGGGTGTTCCAGCAGCCAGCGCTCAAGTCGCGGCGACGCGCGAGCGAACAGGCCGGCCGCCAGGAGAAGAAAGGGCGTGGTTGGCAAGATCGGCAAAAAGATGCCGGCGACGGCGAAACCGATCATCAGCCATCCAAGACCAAGACAGAGCAGCCGAAGAGGAAGGTTCATAGCTGGTCTCCAAGCCGGGTCAATCTTCGGAACATGTCGACATCGCCGCGGTATCATTCTCACCCGATACTCGGCCTTGCGGCCAGCGCCGAAGTGCTTCAGCTCCCATTCCGGTCAGCGCATAGATGCCGCGGTCGACCCGTTCGAACCAGCCATAGACATTGCCTTGCAGGATCTTGGCGGCATCGGGTGCGGCCTCACGCAGGTCGCGAGGACGTAGATTGCCATCCTGCAATGCCGCCGCGCAGGCGAGGGCCTGCTGGCGATAGGCGGTCATGATCGGCGCGCGCGTGCTGCCGCCGAGCGTCGGGTCGCCCTTGCGACGGCGGTGTTCCTTGATGAGACGCGCTCGCTTTTTCAGGTTCCTGCGCGGCATGGCGGCCGATGCCGCAACAATCACGTCGACCGTGCCGTTGTCGGCAACGGCGAGCATGCCGAACCCGAGCCGGCGGCAGAGATCGCGAAAGCGGCGGTCGCTCTCCCGCCCTTTGCCCTTGGCCGAGACACGCGCTGCGATCCAAACTTCGTCACCGGCATTGGCGCGATCCACTGCCTGCAGCACCAGTTCCAGATTGAACGTCAGCTTCAGCTCGCAGATAACGACGAGCGGCGGCTCGTCGTCGCTGAGCGCAAGGATATCGCAGCCCCCGACCTCACCTTTGACGGAGTATCCCGCCTCTTCGAGGAAGCGCTTGATCGGAAGATAAAGTGTTGTCTCCAAGCGGATGGGTTCCTGTCGAGATCGAAGGCGGTTCGTCTTGGCAAGTGCCGCCATGGTCGTTTGTTACGCGAGCCGGGGCAATTGTTCTGACATGCAGATAGCCCCGATCCGGGGCTTTGTCATCCGGTTGTCCGGTCGCAGCGCGGTGGTGCGTTGTGCTTCGTCTTAACTTTATGGTGTGTTAATATTGCTGCGTGGGCGGCCTTCGCCGGAGGGCGCCCGGTATCCGAGGCTTTGACGACAGATGTTGCGAGTCCTCACCCTGTTGCTGTCGCTGATATCAGCATTCGTGTTTCCCGCCGCGTCCGCGCCAGAAACCGAGAAGGTTGTTTTGGTGCTGTCTTTGAAGGGGGCGATCGGTCCGGCATCGGCTGAATATATCAAACGCGGATTGCAGAAGGCCAATGATCGGCACCTGCCGCTTGTCGTTCTCCAAATGGATACGCCGGGTGGTCTCGATACCTCCATGCGCGAAATCATCCAGGCGATCCTGGCATCATCCGTTCCAGTCGCGAGCTTCGTTGCACCCAGCGGAGCACGTGCGGCAAGCGCTGGCACCTACATCCTCTATGCAAGCCATATCGCTGCCATGGCGCCGGGAACCAATCTCGGGGCGGCAACGCCGATCGCTATCGGCGGAGACATGTTCGGCGGCCAGAAGGACGAGCGTCCCGGCGAGAACGACAAAGATACTGCTGCCCAATCTCGGCCAACCCAGACGACAATCGAGGCCAAGCTCATCAACGATGCCGTCGCCTATATCCGCGGACTGGCCGAGTTGCGCGGGCGCAATGCCGATTGGGCCGAACGGGCTGTGCGCGAGGCTGCGAGCCTGTCTGCGGCTGCTGCCGTTCAGGAGAAAGTCGTCGATTTCACTGCCGCTTCCATCGACGATCTGCTAAAGCAGGCGCAGGGGCGAATTGTCCGTGTCGGGCAGGCGGATATCACGCTTGAAACGACTGGGCTTGGCGTGGAGGCTTTTGTGCCCGACTGGCGCACGCGCCTGCTTGGGGTGATCACCGATCCGAACATCGCGATCATTCTGATGATGATCGGCATCTATGGACTGATCTTCGAGTTCCTGACCCCCGGATCGGTCGTGCCTGGCACCGTCGGCGGGATCTGCCTGCTGCTCGGTCTCTACGCACTGGCCGTTTTGCCGGTGAGCTATGCCGGTCTCGGTTTGATCCTGCTCGGCGTCGGCCTGATGGTTGCGGAGGCGCATTCGCCTTCTTTCGGTGTACTCGGTGCCGGCGGCGCCCTGGCGCTGGTTCTCGGCGCTGCGATCCTTTTCGATACCGACACTCCGGGGCTGCAGGTCTCATGGGCTATGCTTGCCGGCGTCGGCATTGCCAGCCTCGGTTTCAGCCTGCTCGTCGCCCGTCTCGCCTTCAGCGCGCGGCGCCATGCGGTGGTGACCGGCGGCGAGCAGATGATCGGGCTGGCGGGCAAGGTCGATAGCTGGGCCGGCGCCAGCGGCTATGTGATCGCCCACGGCGAACGGTGGCAGGCTGTCAGCAGCCAGACGCTGGATGCGGGAGAAAATGTGAAGGTTGTCGGCCGCAACGGGCTGACGCTCGAGGTCGCGCGCGACGAGGCAAAAGCCTGACGCATGCGGTAGAAGGAGTAAAGATCATGGACATACTTGGGAGCCTCGCTCCCTAT
Organism: Ensifer sp. Root142; assembly: GCF_001426785.1. NCBI lineage: Bacteria > Pseudomonadati > Pseudomonadota > Alphaproteobacteria > Hyphomicrobiales > Rhizobiaceae > Ensifer > Ensifer sp. Root142. Next base: position 340,757 of record NZ_LMFK01000049.1, on the reverse strand, counting down.
CTCGCGATCCTGTTGTTCCTCCTGATCGTCATTGCCTATGCGATCAGGATCCTGCGCGAATATGAGCGCGGCGTCATCTTCACACTCGGTCGCTTCACGGGCGTCAAGGGTCCGGGGCTGATCCTGCTTCTTCCCTATGTCCAGCAGATGGTGCGGGTCGATCTTAGAACCCGCGTGCTCGATGTTCCAAGCCAGGACGTCATCTCGCACGACAACGTGTCGGTCCGCGTCAGCGCGGTCATCTACTTCAGGGTGATAGATGCCGAAAAGTCGACGATCCAGGTCGAGGATTTCATGATGGCGACGAGCCAGCTCGCCCAGACGACATTGCGCTCAGTACTCGGCAAACACGACCTCGATGAGATGCTGGCAGAACGCGACCGCCTGAACGAAGACATCCAGAAGATCCTCGACAGCCAGACCGATGCCTGGGGCATCAAGGTTGCCACGGTCGAGATCAAACATGTCGACATCAACGAAAGCATGGTCCGCGCCATTGCCCGCCAGGCAGAGGCCGAACGGGAACGTCGTGCCAAGGTCATCAACGCCGAAGGCGAGCAGCAGGCGGCGGCCAAGCTGCTCGAGGCCGCCGAGATCCTCGCCCGGCAGCCCGAAGCCATGCAGTTGCGCTATTTGAGCACCTTGAACGTGATCGCCGGCGAAAAGAACTCGACGATCGTGTTTCCGTTCCCGATGGAGCTCGTCAACCTGCTGTCGGCCAAGGTCGATAAGTCGACGAGCTGATCACGTTTGGGGTCTCGATGTTTCAGGCTGCCTTGCGTTCGAGTTGTGCGACCTTGAGCAGGTCGTCGATAGCACCGGGCGCTGCGACCAGAACAGCGCTTCCCCGGGTCAGGGCTTCGCCCTGTGTCGGGAAGGGCAGCGACCAGCCGCCTGCCTCGTTGACGAGGCAATAACCGGCCAGGCAATCCCAGGCATGCATGTAGGGTTCGTAGTAGCCGACGAGCCGACCGGCGGCCACATAGGCGATCATCAGCGCGCCCGAACCGTTGCGCATGAAGTTGCCGCCGGCGGCAAGAAGGCGCTCGACGATCCCCGCGACTTCGGCCGGCGTCACGTGATTGTTGGCGCCAAGTCCTGTCACGGCATCGCGGATCGTCCGTGTCGCATCGAGGCGCAGGGTCTTGCCGTTCAGTGTCGCGCCCAGTCCGGAAGCAGCCGCATAGAGCTCGTCGTGACACGGCGACTGGATCACGCCGATCACGGGTTTGTCGGCATAAAGCACGGCGATCGAGATGCACCAGTTGGGCATGCCGTTGACAAAGGGCGTCGTTCCATCGATCGGATCGATCACCCAGGTGAAGCCCGAAGTGCCACTGACAAGGCCGTGTTCTTCGCCGAGCACACCGTCGTCCGGGAACGAGGCGCTGATGCGATCGCGGATCAGCGTCTCGACGTTCCGGTCGGCGATTGAAACAACGTCATGGGCGTCGGCCTTGGTTTCGATGACCAGAGTCTCGCGCTGCAGGAAGTAGTCATGGGCAAGCCGTCCGGCTTCCTCGGCAATGGTCTTGGTGAGCGCGAAGCGAGCTTCAAGGCCCGCGATTGGCGAAGTCATGCAATAGTCCTTCCTGTGTCGATCTCAAGACATCATACGCTACAGAGGCGCGCGTCAGTTGGGCGCGCAAAAGATGCTGTAACGCTCTAAATTTGCTGCATAATGTTCCCGGGTTTAAGGAGTTATGCAGTAATCAAAGCAAGGCCGCGGTTGCGGAAGCCGATGGCGACTTCGGTCGAGGGAGATAACATCTCCTCGATCGCATCATCAACCACGAATAGCAATCCATTCTGTGTTTCAACTTCATACTCGATGTGGCCGCCGAGATAGGCGGCGGTACTGATCGTACCGGGCAGTGCTGCACCAGTCGCCGGCGTCAGCGTCACGGCATTGGGGCGCACGGCAAGCTTCGATGGGCCGGGCCGAGCATCGCGCGATGGCAGCCTGTGTTCGAGGCCGCCGACACGGATGGTGGCAAGGCCGGCGTCGGATGCGGTGATCTCGCAAGGCAGCACATTGGCCTCGCCCATGAAGTCGGCGATGAAGGCCGATGCCGGCGCCTCGTAGAGTTCGCGCGGCGCCCCCTCCTGGGCGATCTCGCCATCCTTCATGACGATGATCCTATCGGAGACGGCAAGCGCCTCGTCCTGGTCGTGCGTGACGTAGACGGCGGTAAAGCCGAGCCGTTGTTGCAGCTCGCGGATTTCGGTGCGGACGCGCCGGCGCAGCCGCGCGTCAAGGTTGGAAAGCGGTTCGTCGAGCAGCAGCACCTGCGGCTCGAGCACCAGCGCGCGGGCGACGGCGACGCGCTGCTGCTGCCCACCGGACAATTCGGCCGGCAGCCGCTGGCCAAGGCCGCCGAGGCCGACGAGCTTCAGGCCTTCCTCGGCCCGATCGCGTGCCTCCTTCTTTTTCATGCCCGAGGATTCCAGGCCGTAGGCGACGTTGTCGAGCGAGGTCATATGCGGGAACAGCGCGTAGGACTGGAACACCATCGACACATCGCGCTCGTTGGCCGGTAGCATGGTGACGTCCTTGCCGCCAATCAGGATCCGGCCGGCGGATGGATGCTCCAGGCCGGCGAGCATGCGCAGCGTGGTGGTCTTGCCGCAGCCGGATGGCCCCAGCAGGGTGACGAGAGTGCCGGGTTCGATGGTCAGCGACAGATCGTGGATGGCGGTGAAGGCGCCGAACTGCTTGCGCACGTTCTGGAAGACGACCGAGCCGGTGCGTGGGGTGCTCATGCGGGGTTCTCCTGGGAAAGGGTCTTGGTGGCAGCGCGGGCCGGAGCCGCGCCGAAGACGCGGTTCTCCCGCCGAAGCTTGCGCTCGCCGACAAGCAGTTGCAGGCCGGTGATGACAGTGATCATCACCACGATGAGGGCCGACGAATAGGCGATCGCCACGCCGAACTCGCCGTTTTCGACGAGGCCGACGATATAGGACGTCGCCATGTTGTATTCGGCGCTGACGAGGAAGACGACGGCGCTGATCGACGTGATCGCCCGGACGAAGGAGTAGACGAGGGCGGCGACGATCGCCGGACGCAAGAGCGGCAGGATGACCTTGCGCAGAGTGCGGAAGCTGGTTGCCCGGAGCGTCAGCGATGCCTCGTCCAGGCTTTTGTCGAGCTGGCTCATCGCCGCGATGCCGCCGCGTACGCCCACCGGCATGTTGCGGAAGACGAAGCAGGCAACGAGGATCAGTGCCGTGCCGGTCATTTCGAGTGGCGGCAGGTTGAAGGCGATGATGTAGCTGATGCCGATGACCGTGCCGGGAATGGCAAAGCTCAACATCAAGGCGAATTCGAACACATCCCGCCCGGCAAATCGCTGCCGGACGATCAGGTAGGCGGTCAACAGCCCGACGAGGGCCGTCAGTGGCGCTGAGATCAGCGCGATTTCCATCGTCGTCCAGAATGAATTCCAGGCGACGCCGGTCCAGGCGATGACGCCGTCGGTGACCGAGAACGAGAAGGCCTTGATATAGTGCTCAAACGTCAGCGAGTTATCGAGACCCCAGGTTTTCACGAAGCCGCCAAACAGGATCATGCCATAGACCACGACCGTGAAGATCATCCACGGGATCACCACGGCGTGGACGCCGATCGACAACGAGCGGGGCAGAGCGATATGCGAGCCGGAATCGCCCTTGCCGGTGACGGTGGAATAGTTCTTGCCCGCCAGCCAATAGCGCTGGGCGAGGAACGCCGACAAAGTGAAGCACAAGAGGATGATCGCGAGCACGGCGGCGCGTGACGGGTCGTTCTGCGCGCCGACGACGGCAAAGAAGATTTCCGTCGAAAGCACACCATGGCTGCCGCCAAGCACGAGCGGATTACCGAAATCGGCCATGCTCTCGATAAAGCCGATCAGGAAGGCGTTGGCGAGGCCCGGCTTCATCAGCGGAAGCGAGACGTTCCAGAATGTCCGCCAGCGGTCGGCCCGCAACGTCTGCGATGCCTCTTCCATCGAAGGGCTGACGCCCTCGACGACGCCGATCAGTACCAGGAACGAGATCGGGGTGAAGGACAGCACCTGCGCGATCCAGATGCCGGTGAGGCCATAGAGCCAGCGCCCCGGCTCGATGCCAAAAGCATCGGACAGGAACTCGGTAATGACGCCGGCGCGACCGAAGAGCAGGGTCAGCGCCAGGCCGATGACGAAGGGCGGCGTGATGATCGGCAGCACCGTCAGCATGCGCATGCCCTTCTTGAAAGGGAAGCGGGTGCGGGTTGCGACGAGCGCGAAGGCAAGGCCGAGCAACGTCGAGCCGGAAGCGGTCATCAGCGCCAGCCACAGCGTGCGCCAGGCGACGCCGCAGCGCTCGCCCCCGGTGACGCAGCCAAGGCTCCAGATCGAGCCGTCCTGGATGTTGCGCAGGAAACCGTCAGGTTTGAACGAACCGTCGAAGTCCTGGACTGAAGCCGCAAACATGCTGCCGACGGGATAGAAGACGAAGACGACGACGAGGCAGACGAGCAGCGCGATGGAGGCGACGATGAAGGCATCGCCCTTCATGACGCCGCGCTCCGCCAGCCCAAATGCGAAGATGAGGATGAAGGCGAGGGAGGCGAGAACGGCGCCGGCGCCCATCGAGGGCTGTCCGTCGGCAAGCGGGCCGAACAGGGTTTCGCTGATCGTCCAGGTCCAACCGGTAAAGCCGATCGCCAGACCCTGGGCAGCGATGAAGAGAAGGCCGAGCGCGCCGGCTACCGCCAACACCAGGCCGCGGCGGGCCGGATCGCGGACGAACCGGGCAACTGCGCAGATGCCGAGCAGGACGAGCGCGACGACGAGCCATGAACGCCCGTGGGCAAAGATTTGCGCAAGGCCGGGTGCCACGGCAGCATCGGAGGGGAAGCCGGAAAGCCAGCCAAGCCCGAAGAAGCCTCCCTCGATGCGGTACCAGGGCACAGCCAAGAATGCGGCCAGCCCGAGCCCGAGTGTGAGGTCGAGCCTACGGTTGCGATGTTCCATCACGGTCCTCGCGTCTCTTCAATATTGGAATGTCGATTTGTTGCAGGGCCGGCTTTCGGCCGCCGGAAACGCCTGCGGTCTTTCGAGATGTGATCGACCGGATCGTTCGATCCGGCCGATCGTAAACCGAATGGCGTCAGTTGGCGCTGGCGCCGACGTCGCGGTCCCAGCGCTCAAGCAGCGCCTTGCGCTTTTCGGAATCGCCGTAGGTGGCGAAGTCGTAGTCGATCAGCTTGATGTCCTCGAACTTGGGTGCTTCCTTCGGCACTTCCGCACTCTTGTTGGACGGCAGCTGGAAGGACTTGGCATCCTTCATGCGCGACTGAACGTCTGCCTTCAGCGCCCAGTCGTACCACGCCTTGGCATTGTCAAGGTTCTTGGCGCCGCGGATGATCGACATCGAACCGATCTCGTAGCCGGTGCCTTCGCAAGGGGCGATCGCCTTGATCGGGAAGCCTTCGGCTGCCTGGGCGACGGCATCATGCATGAAGACGATGCCGAGGCCGGCTTCGCCGCGGGCGGCCGACTTGACCGGCGCCGAGCCGGACTTGGTGTATTGCGCGACGTTGGCGTTGAGCTTCTTCAGGTAATCGAACGCCTCGTCTTCGCCCATGATCTGCACCAGCGATGCAAGCGCCGTATAGGCGGTGCCCGACGAGTTGGGGTTTGCCATCTGGATCTCGCCCTTCAGCGACGCGTCCAGCAGGTCGGCCCAGCATTTCGGCTCCTTGAAGCCCTTCTTCTGGAAGATCTCGGTGTTGTATCCCCAGCCGAGCGCGCCGGCATAGACGCCGACGGTGCGATAGCCGGAGCCTTCGGCCTGCTTCTTTGCCCAATCCTGGAGCTGATCGAGCATTGGCGACTTGTATTCGAGCGTCAGCCCGTCGGATGCGGCCTGCAGATGCGGGTCGCCGGTGCCTGCCCACCAGATATCGGTCTTGGGGTTGCGTGCCTCGGCACGAACCTTGGCATAGGTCTCGCCGGAAGACAGGCGAACCATGTTGACCTTGATCCCGCTTTCCTTCTCGAAATCGGCGGTCATCTGCTCGCAAATGACGACGTCCGCCGAGCAGATTAGATTAAGACTGCCTGCCGCCTGCGCCTCAGACGCCGCGAATGCTAGGCCGGTTGCGGCGAGCGCAACCGAAATGGATACAGCTTTCATAACTTCCTCCCAATGATGCGATGCCTCCACACCGCAGTAATGCAAGCGCGTGCAAGGTGTCACATGGATTGGAATGTTGTCAATCCGAGTCCAAACAAAAGCGGAAAGTTTAATCTGTTGGGTTTGATCGAGCTTGCACAGGTCTGCGATTTGTTGCAAGAAGTTTGCAAGGCCGTGCAAGATTGGTTCCCGATGAGCGACAAGATATTCGTCAGTGCCGAGGAAGTAGCAAGGAAGGCCGGCGTTTCCCGGTCCGCCGTTTCACGCGCGTTTACAGCGGGTGCAAGCATTGCGCCGGAGACACGCCGCAAGGTTATGGAAGCGGCCGAGGTGCTCGGCTATCACGTCAATCATCTGGCCCGCGGACTGATGCGCAACGAAAGCGGCATCGTCTGCCTCGTCGTTTCCGATATGGGCACGCCTTATCGTTCTGCGCTGATCAAGGCGCTGACGCAGCAACTGCAGAACGCCGGCAAGATCGCGATGCTCGTCAACACCGACCGCTCCGACGAACGTGTCGATATGGCGTTGCGGCAGGCGATCCGGTACCGGGCCGATGCCTCGATCGTGCTGTCCGGCATGCCGGACAAGTCGCTCGTCGACCTCTGTGTCAGGAATGGCCAGCGGTTGGTTCTGATCAATCGAAACGACGAGCATCAGGGACCGCTCCGGATAAACCTCGACGAGGACGACACGGCGCAGAGCGTTGTGACGGCGTTCCTGCGGGCTGGCTGTCGCCGTCTCGCCTTTGCCAATTCGGAGGCGGGAACGCCAAGCCTCATGGCGCGCGAAGTGGGCTTCGTTGCCGCCGCGCGGGAGCAGGGGCTCGATGTGACCGTCGAGCGCTTCGGCCCGACGGGTTACGAAAGCGGCAAGGTTCTCGCTCAGCGACTGATGACCCGCCGCGAGCGCCCGGATGCGGTCTTCTGCGTCACCGATCTCGTGGCTCTCGGCTTCATGGACGCGGCCCGACATCAGTTTTCGCTGTCGATCCCCGACGATCTCTGCGTCGTCGGCTTCGACGACATTCCGCAGGCGGCCTGGAACTCCTATGACCTGACGACATTTGCCCAGCCGATCGAGGAGATCGCGGCAGCGGCGGTCGCGTGGCTGATGAGTGATGATGTCGGGCAATCGCAGTCGCTGCGGCTCAACGCCCCCTTCGTCTGGCGCCGGTCCGTGCGCAGCGCCTGAGTAAGCAGAAACCGACCGGCAGCGAGGCTGCCGCCGATCTCATGTTTCGAGATGGCGTCGGCCGCGTGTCAGAGCGGCATCGATGCGCGTGCCGTGGGCTGCAAAGGCCGACCATAGCCACAGCATGATCCAGAGCATCAGCAACCAGGCGAGCACAACATCCGAGAGAAAATGGGCGCCGAAGGCGATGCGATTGAGCGAGAAGGCGAGCACGACGGGGATCAAGGCGATTATCGTCGTCAAGCGCCATCGTGTTGGTAGAAAGACCACCAATGCAATCAACGCAATCGCTGTCGCCGCCTCGCCGGAGGCAAACGAACAACTGCGCGAACAGGCGCCGGACACCTGCCAGGCGGGCGTAAACGGCAGGGTTCCGCCGAACTCGATGATTTCGGAGGGGCGGGCGCGACCGACCAGTCTTTTCAGAAGCTGGATGGCAAGGCCCGGGCCGGCCGCATAGAAGGTCAGGAAAAACAACATTTTGTGCGGGCGTGGCAGCCAGGCGCGCGGCGCGCGCATCTGCACGGCTAGCGTGACTGCTACGGCAGGCAGGATCAAAATCGGGATCAGACGGTTGAAATCGCGCAGCAAACGCAGCGCGTGTTCTCGCGATAGCGGAAAATCCGCGTCACCGGCCGCCGCCCAGCGAGACACGGCAAGATCGATGCCGGGAAACGCCATGAAAATGAAGCCTACGAAGATCGTTGCCGATGCGGCTGCCTGGACCGGCTGTTCCTGGACGTAGGCGTAGCATCGCGCAAGCCATGTCTGGGGATTGGCAGCCTGCCACCGGCGGCCGGCGGCAGGTGTGATGGTGGATTGCAGGAAGCTGGACATTCCGAATGCTCGCGATGAAAAAATCTGAGGAGGTGCGAGCGGGAGAGTTGCGGTTGTCTGTCAAGGAAGGGCGGGGAACTCGAGAAGGCTCGGAGCGCACGGAAAATCAACCATTCGAAGTGGTGCTTAGGGCCGCTGGGGCAGGCATTCCTCCCCACGCGGCGCTGGGCAAGGCTGCGCCACCGCGAGCGCCAAAGTGACTGCTAAGCGGTTAACGCAAGCATCGATAAGAAACGGACGACCCATCGAATCGCCACGCGTGGCTGTCATGGCAAGCTCAAGCCGCCGCCACGGGTTGCTTCCCTTCGGTCTCCAGGTATGCCGAAATCTCGGCCTCGGCAACGAGCGCGCCGTCGACCAGGGCCTCGCCGCGGTAACGCCAGATATTGCGGCGATAGGCGAGCTTGGTCATGTGATAAGCGATGGCGTCGCCAGGGCGGACGGGCTTGCGGAACCGTGCCTTGTCCACCGTCAGCATGTAGATGATTTTGGGCGTCAACCCTTGCGCCAGCTTGGAGGCGGCACACATGACGCCTGCCGTCTGCGCCATGCCCTCGATGATGAGCGCTCCGGGAAAGACCGGATTGCCGGGGAAATGCCCTTGAAACTGCGGCTCGTTGATCGAAACATTCTTGATCCCTACGCAGCTTTCTTCGCCACGGATCGAGACGAGCCTGTCGACGAGCAGGAATGGATAGCGATGCGGGATGCATTGCAGAATCCTGGCAATGTCGGCCGACGTAAGATGGTTCGTTTCAAGAGGCATGAAAGTTTCCTTGTGGTTTTTAATGGTTGGCCCGCGTCCGGCCATGCGAGAAGAGGTGGCGGTCCGCCATTCGGCCCGATCCGGATGAGCGAGCCAGGCGTGTGCAGTTTCGATCGGTCGTGTTGGATGGGGCCGCAAGTTAGCGTTACCGGCACATGCACCGTGCTCGACAGCTATGGTCCGGGGGCGTCGGCGGGGACACTCTGTTCGATTTGTCAAGAAATGGCGGAGAAACCAAGAACGCTTGATGCGGAACGCTCTGTGATGCTGTCGAGCACTGCTCGGATGAATTGCATGCCGGATTTTTTCGTCCCATAAGTTCGAGACCACAACACATGCGCGAGGAATTTGCAGATGGTCGACAAGGGGCTCATCCTTTTGGTCGAGGACGAACCGGAGATCGCGCAGATCCTCGATGCCTATCTCGTGCGCGATGGCTTCAGGACTGTGCGTGCCGCGGATGGTGAAACCGCGCTTACCCACCATTCCGTGCTTTCGCCCGATCTCATTCTTCTCGACGTGCGCATCCCGCGGCTCGACGGTTTCGAAGTGCTGGCGCGCATCCGTCGCGAGAGCAACACTCCAACGATCATGGTGACGGCCCTTGCCGAGGATCTCGATCGACTGGCTGGCCTTAGGCTCGGCGCCGACGACTATGTCGTCAAGCCGTTCAATCCGCAGGAGGTCGTGGCTCGCGTCAATGCGGTGCTGCGGCGGACGCGAAACGGCGCCGGCGCCACGATATTGCGCTTCGAAAACGTCGAGGTCGACCTCGACGCCCATGCCGCCTTTATCGACGACAGCGGCAAGCGCCGGTCCCTGCCGCTGACGCTCAGCGAGTTCCGTATCCTGGCCCACATGATCCGCCGCCCGACGCACGCCTTTGATCGGGCCGACATACTCGACGCCTGCCTTCCGGATAGTGACGCGCTGGCGCGCACCGTCGATACCCACGTCGCCAACCTTCGGCGCAAGCTTGAGGATCTCGGAGCCTGCGGATTCTTCACCGCGGTTCGCGGCGTCGGCTACCGGTTCGTGGAGCCGAGATGAAAATCAGAATGTCGCGGCTGCCGCTCAGCGTTCTCACCGCCATGCTTCAGGCGGTCCTGCTCGTGGTCAGTGTTTGTATCGTCTATTTCGGGGTCATGTGGGTCGAGTCGGACCTTGAGGAGCGGATGCTCAAGCGGATGCCGTCTGGCGCGGCCCAGGCATATACCGACCTCAATGCCGGCCGCATGCCTCAGGAGGAGCACCTTCGGTCGCTCGTCACCAACATCCCGCAGATTGAGGAATGGGGCAACAACGAGATCGACCTGTCGATCATCACGTTCGGTGTCATCGCTGCGGCAACCTGCAGCCTGATCGGCTATTGGCTTGCCCGCAAAATCAGCCGCCCATTGGAATTGCTCGCGCAGGCAACCGAGGATCTGCGCGCGGGCGATTTCGCAGTCCGTGTTGGATCCGTGCGGAAGGGGGCGAAGGAAGTGGCGACGTTGATCAGGACTTTCGATGAACTTGCGGCGGAACTTGAAAGCATGGAAAGCCGTCTGCGCTTCAACACGATGGCCGTCGCCCACGAACTGCGCACACCGCTGACGATATTGCAGGGCAATCTGCAGGGCATGGCCGACGGGGTCTTTCCGCTGGAACAGGAGCGTGTGCGGCAGCTCCTCGTGCAGGTGGAAGGGTTGTCCGCCCTGGTCGAGGATCTGCGCACACTCTCGCTGGCGGCGGGCCAGAAGCTGGTCACCCAGCTCAGCGCCGTCGATCTTTCTGCCGAGGCGACACAGGTGCTCGGCGCCTCCCGCACCATTCTGGCATCCGCAGGCCTCTCGCTTGAGGCAGCGCTCGAACCAGCGGTCGTGTCGGGCGATTCCCAGCGCCTGCGCCAGGCCCTGCTCGCGCTCGTCGAAAATGCCTGCCGCTATGCGGCCTCCGGTGGCGTGCTTCGCTGCGAAACCGGTGCGCGTGGAGCCGATGAAGCCTTCATCCGCGTGCTCGATCGCGGGCCAGGGCTCCCGGACGACGTGTCGACCCATTCGATCGACCTGTTCTGGCGCGGCGATGCGTCACGATCGCGAGCAACCGGCGGAACAGGCCTTGGCCTCTCCGTCGTGCAGGCGATTGCCAAGGCCCACGGCGGCCGGCTGGAGTTCGCAGCGCGCCCCGGCGGCGGAGCGATGATCACCATAATGCTGCCGCGCGAAAGCGCCGCCTGATCACTATCAGAATGACCTTGAATAGGGCCGGGTCAGGTCCTGTGCAGCGTTCGGCGAAAGCCGAGCGGCGATTTGCACGCGGAGATGGATGCGCCACAAACGGCGCTCAATTCCCGATCACATCTCCGCATTCCCTTGACAAACAGAAGGCAAACCCAGCGGCGCCGGATATCCCGGCGATGCTTGGACAAGCATTTGCTTTCAAGGAATTGCATCATGTCCCTGGAAGGTCGTTTGCAGGAATACAGCGCTCGATCGGGTTTGCCATCGCTCCCCTTAGATGGCGGTGACACAGTAGAGGCCCTGCCGCCATCGGTGGGCTTTGTCGCTGCCGCCAATATGCCGGAGCGCGGTCGCTCGGGCCGGCAGATCCTGTGGCAGGTCCTCAAACTCGGCGGGCGGCTCACGTTGAAGCGAGCGGCCGTGTTCTCGATGCGCCTTTTGCTTCAGCCGGTGCTGACGACGCGCTGGCTCGCCTTTCTCGGCGCGTTCGGCGATCGCTACAAATTGGGGCTTCCGCATGACGATCTCATCCGCAAGTCGGTCCCGACCTTTCTGCTGCATGGCGCGTCCTCGCGGCGGCGTCTTGAACTGTTGATGGACCACTTCGATGTGGCGAGCGAAGTCCTGTCCCGCCGCTCGCTGATGGCGCTTTGGCGCGGCACACCGATGGAAATGGGCACCGTTGGCGGGCGCGACGAAAACTATCGCATCCAGTTGCTGCTGGCCGACCACTGCGGCGGCCGCCATGAGGGCGCCTTTGCGATCAGGCTCAGCCGGCAAAGCGATCGCTATGCGCTGTGTACCGTCAGTTTTGCCTTCGTGCGCTGCGGTGAAGGCGCCTATAGCCTGGCGATCGGCGGTATGCAGGGGCCGCGCGGAGGCGATGCGAAACGTGCGTTGATTACCGCGACCCGCGATCTTGGTGGTTTGCGGCCCAAGGACGCCGTTTTGCTGACGCTTCAGGGGCTCGCCTCCGAGGGCAACGCTCCGCACGTCTATGCCGTCTCCAACGAAAGGCATGTGATCAATCGCAGGCGGCGCAAACGCCGCCGGATGATGATGGCCGATCTCGATGCCTATTGGCGCGACAGGGGAGGCGAGCCGTCTGATCCGTTCGGCTTCAGTCTTCCGACCGGCGAGGGCCAGGCCGCGCAAGGCGGAAACAGGCGCGACCAGAGCAAACGTGCGTTTCGCGACATCGGCGCGTGGTTCTACTGACCGCCGGCGCATGACTGCTCTTTTCCTGGACCTCTGACGGAGTGTGTCAATACAGCGCTACGCCAAGTTGCGTGCTGCACGCTATGTTGTGCGAATCGAAACTGCAACTGAGGGTAAAGAGTGACAAGAGCCGTGACCAAGAGGATGAAACCACATACTGGTGGATGCCTTTGCGGGGCGATCCGTTTTGAGGCGCAGGGGCCGGCTGGAAAGCCGCACACGTGCTCCTGCAAACTGTGCCAGCGGCATTCGGGTGCACTGACCGTCGCCTGGGTTGAATTCCCAACGGAAGCTGTTGCCTGGATCGGGCCGGGCGGTGCGCCCTCGACCTATCGCTCCTCGGACTATTCCAGTCGCGCCTTCTGCGCCACGTGCGGGAGCACGATCGGTGCGCTCGATGACGCACCCGTCGTGGCATTGGTGCTCGGCTGTTTCGACAAGACCGGTGCCATTGATCTGATCCCGGTCTCGCATAGCTACCGCGGCGGACGACCGAAATGGTGGCATGTCGAATGCGTTAAGCCGACAGCCGGATAGCCGCCGACAGCTGTTGGCGTAGCTCTTAATCTGAGGCGAGGTTCACAACGACCGATCCGATGGCTATCGCACCGAAGGCAATCAGGACGATACCCGAAAGGCGTGAGACCCAGCTGACAAAACGGTCGGGCAGGCGTTGCCGGGCAAGGGCGATCCCGCCGCTCAAAAGCATCCACCAGGCGAGTGAACCGAGGAATACGCCGGCAACGACGATGGCGGCGTTCGCAAGCCCACCGGCTTTCGCCAGGCCGAGGACGGCGAAGAACGCGGCAAAGGACAGGATCGTCAGCGGATTGGCGATCGTCAGCGCGAAGGTCGCCGCGGTTGTCTGGATGAGGTCGCGCGCACCGACCTGGGCCGCGGCTGTGACCGGGCTCGGTTGAAGCCCACGCCAGCCAAGCCAAATCATGAAGGCGCCGCCGAGCAGGCTGAGCGGTGTCGATACCGTGGCGAGCAGGGTCGCAAAGGCAGCAAAGCCGGCGGCCGCTAGCAGCGCATAGCTGGCGTCAGCAAGCGCCGTGCCCAAGCCGCCGGCGACACCGGCCCAGAAGCCGCGCTCGAGCGTGCGGTTGATGCATAGCACACCGATCGGGCCGAGCGGGGCAGCAATGGCCAGGCCGAGCAACAGGCCTTTTCCAAACAGCAATGCAGACATGGATCAGCGCTCCGGGCTGGTGAACTGGGTTTCCCTTACAGTCGACAAGGCAATCACCGTCTCGCTACGAGCCAGGAAGCGGCGGTGCTTGAGCTCTGCCAGGAAGGGCTCGATATCGCCGAGCGATGGCATGCGTACCTTGACGCAATAGGACCAGGCGCCGGTGACGTGATGGCACTCCGCCACGCAAGGGTGATCGGCCATGAAGGTGCGAAACGCGGCTTCATCCGCATCGGGGGATAGTCCGACCCAGACATAGGCGAGCACGTCGAGCCCGAGCGCGCTATGGTCGGCGTCGATGGTGAAGCGGCGGATCACCCCGCTAGTGACGAGCCGGCGGATACGTTCGTTGACCGAGGAGGGCGAAAGCTCGACCGCAGCACCAATGTCGGTCAAAGACCGGCGGGCGTCCTGCGCGAGAATTCCAATGATTTTTCTGTCTATTTCGTCCATATCCAATGAATACGTGGAAATAGAATAGATGTACAGAAAAATCATCGGTGGAAATATTGCGCAGCCGAAAAATCAACGGAGATCGTAGCTCAGTCGATGTCCTTGAGGGCATCGAGCGGGCCAGTGAGCGCCGTGCGCGGTTGGACCAGCTCGGGGCTGATCAGGTGAATGCGTGGCTGGGGCCGCCCTTCTTCGATGACCTCGAACGCCTTGGCGATCATGCCTTCGACGTCCTGCCGGATCATGATGACCGGGAAGGGCAGGAAGGACGCGAAGGGGTCGTAGTCATAGCAGCCGACGGTGAGGTCGGCGAAGTTCTCGTGCGGATGACCGGCCATGAAACGCAACAGGCCCTCGAAGTTGATCGAGGAGTTGACGAACAGGGCGCGCGGCAGCTTGCCGTGTTTTTCGTAGAAGGCTTCGAAGGCGAGCCTGGCATTGTTGGGAGCGTAGCCTGTCGGCTGGATGCAGCCGTCCGGATCCTCTCCCAACAGCTCGCGTTTGACGGCGCGGAAGCCACGGATGCGCTCACGGCTGGCGTGGTCGTCGCGGCCACCGAAGAGGTAGAGCTCATCCGGCCGCAGTGGCTGATCCGCCGGGAAATGGCGGATGATCGCCTCGGTCAGCATCCGGCCGCCTTCGTAGTTGTCGCTGATGACGGACGGAACCTTGGTGCCGGGTAGGTCGATATTGATATGCTTCAGGCCCACGGTCTCGCAGACTTCGTGCACGCCGTCCGGGTCTGTCGCTCCGCAGATGAATAGCTCGTCGATCGAGTAGGAGATCAGCGTCTCTGCAGTCCGGCGCTCTTCTTCCGGGTCGCGACTGGCGCTGACGACGATCGGGCATTGTCCCTTGCTTCTGACATGCGCTTCGAAGGTCTGCGCCATCGAAGAGAAGTAACGGTTGTCATGGACGGGCAGCAGCAGGCCGATGAGGCCCGAGCGCGAACTGCGCAGGCCGCGTGCCTGGCGGTTGGCGGTGTATTGGTGGGTTTCGGCCAGGTCGCGGATCAGCGCCGCCGTGCTCTCCTTGATCCGCCGCTTCTGCCAGGTTCCATTCAGAACCGCACTCACGGTTGAAGGCGAACTGCCTGATAGCACCGACAAGTCGTAGATCGTCGCCTTCTTCTTGCTGCTCTTCGTCATCCACGTGCCTCC
Source organism: Ensifer sp. Root142 (assembly GCF_001426785.1). NCBI lineage: Bacteria > Pseudomonadati > Pseudomonadota > Alphaproteobacteria > Hyphomicrobiales > Rhizobiaceae > Ensifer > Ensifer sp. Root142. The sequence goes on along the minus strand of NZ_LMFK01000049.1, from coordinate 325,553 downwards.
CTCATCGTCTTAGTGCCGATTTCCCCTTGACGAAAGATTAAGTCTGCACAATAGTCTTTGCACCATCGATTGTGCAAACAAGAAATATCGATTGTGCATGCGATGGTGTCGTCTGAGGAGGCGGCGATCAGGGAGGCGGGAATTCGTTCCCAGCCAGTTGCGATTTGAAACTGGAGGCCGGCGCTTTTGCAGCCGGGCGTGTCCCCTATGGGGGCGAGTGGAGGAGAGACATGATCAAGAAAATTCTGGTCGCCGCCCTGGCGACATCGCTGTCGCTTGCCGGTGCGGCTGCCGCATTCGCTCAGGACGCCGGAAAGGTCGGCGTCGTGGTCAAGATTGGCGGTATTCCGTGGTTCAACGCCATGGAGGCCGGTATCAAGGAACGTGGCCAAAAGCTCGGCATCGACGCCTTCATGGTCGGCCCGACGAGCGCCGACCCGGCGCTGCAGGTACGCGCCATCGAGGATCTGATCGCCCAGGGCGTGAAGGTCATCGGCGTCGTGCCCAACGATGCCAAGGTTCTGGAGCCGGTTCTGACCAAGGCGAAGGAAAAGGGCATCATCGTCATTACGCATGAATCGCCGAGCCAGAAGGGCGCCGACTGGGATTTCGAGCTGGCGTCCTCGACCGGCTTCGGCGAAGCGCATGGCAAGCTGCTCGCCGAGAAGATGGGCGGCAAGGGCGAATATGCCGTCTTCGTCGGCTCGCTGACCGTGCCGCTGCACAATGCCTGGGCCGATGCAGCGATTGCCTACATCAAGAAGAACCACCCGGATATGACGCTGGTCGGCGAACGCTACGGCGTTGCCGAAGACGTCGACAAGAGCCGCTCGACCGCGCTCGACCTGATTTCCGCCCATCCGGACCTCAAGGGCTTTCTTGCCTTCGGCAGCCAGGGACCGATCGGGGCAGGCCGCGCCGTGGAAGAGCGCCGCAAGGTCGGCGAGATCTTCGTGCTCGGCCCGTTCTCGCCGGGCCAGGGGCAGAAGCTGGTGAAGTCGGACGCGATCTCCGGCGGCTTCATGTGGAATCCGAAGCAGGCGGGCGAAGTGTTCGTGACGCTCGCCGACAAGCTGATGAAGGGTGAGGAAGTCAAGGACGGCGACGAGATCGAAGGTCTCGGCAAGGTCAAGCCGGACTTCGAGAACCACAACATCATCGTCGATCAGCTCGTGCCGATCAACAAGGATACAGTCGCGGACCTTGCGGCCATGGGTCTCTGACCCGCTACAGCGTCGCACGTCCTATTGGACGCGCAAAGACCGCTGTAACGCTATGAATTGTTGCATGTTTTATCCCTAGATCAGCAGCGATTTAAGGAAACATGCAGTGGGTTCTCCCGGCTGCTGGGCCGGCTTCGGCCGGCCTGGCACGTCCCTTCAAAACGGTATTCGGGGCACACGTTCATGCATCAGCTTGCGACCGCGGGAGGCAGCGAAATGCCGCTTCTGTCCCTGCACGACATCAACATGACTTTCGGTGGCGTCAAAGCGCTCAAAAATGTGAGCTTCGACGTTCGTCCGGGCGAGGTCCATTGCCTCGCGGGCGAAAACGGTTGCGGCAAGAGCACCCTGATCAAGATCATTACCGGCGTCTACCGCCCGGCCGAAGGCGCCTCGATCGAATATGACGGCGAGACCTATTCGCACATGTCGCCGGTGACCGCTCAGGATCGCGGCATTCAGGTCATCTGGCAGGACCTGGCGCTTTTCCCCGAAATGAGCGTCGCTGAAAACATCGCCTTCCAGACCGTTCTCGGCCGCTGGCCGAAGCTGGTCGATTATGGCCGCATGCGCAAGATCGCGACGGATGCGCTTGAGCGCCTCGGCATCACGCTCGACGTCGACCTGCCGCTCAAGGAATATGCGATTGCCCAGCGCCAGATCGTGGCGATTGCCCGCGCGCTCGTCGGCGAAGCGAAGCTCGTCTTCATGGATGAACCGACCGCATCGCTGACCCAGTCGGAGACCGATCATCTGCTCGACATCGTTCGTGGCCTTTCGGCCTCCGGCGTCGCCGTCGTCTTCGTCAGCCACCGCCTTGCGGAAGTGCTGGAAATTTCAAGCCGCATCACCGTGCTGCGCGACGGTGCGCTGGTCGGCGTCTATCCCGCCGCCGGCATGACGCAATCGCGCATCACCGAACTGATGACCGGCAAGACCTTCGACCAGCAGGTCCGCGCCAAATCCGGGCAGGATCAGCCCGTCGTGCTGGAGGTAAAGGGCCTGAGCCGCCCCGGCCAGTTTGATGACATATCGCTGACCGTCAGGCGCGGTGAGACGCTGGGGATTACCGGTCTTCTCGGCGCCGGTCGAACCGAACTCGCGCAGACGCTCTTCGGCATGCTGCAACCGGTGGTCGGTACGATTACGCTCGAGGGCAAGCCGGTCCGTTTCGCCTCCAATCGCGATGCCATCAAGGCGGGCGTCGCCTATCTCTCCGAAGACCGGCTGTCGCTCGGCCTCATCCAGCCGCAGTCGATCGCCGACAATCTCGTCATCAGCTCGCTCGGCAAGATCGTTTCGGGCGGCTTTCTTTCGGATGAGCGCAAGCGCAAGCTCGTCGCCGGCTGGATTGCCGATCTCGGCGTCAAGATCGGCCTGCAAGGCGACGCGATCTCGACGCTGTCAGGCGGCAATCAGCAGCGTATCGCCATCGCCAAATGGCTGGCGACCGATCCGAAGCTGCTCATCCTCGACGCGCCCACCGTCGGCGTCGACGTCGGCGCACGCGCCGGCATCTTCGACATCGTCGCCAAGCTCGCAGAGACGGGGCTCGCGATCATTCTGATCTCCGACGAGGTTCCGGAGGTCTATTTCAACGCGGACCGCGTCCTGCACATGGCGCAGGGTCGCATCGTCGGCAGCTATGATCCCCGCAGCGTTCCGCTCGCCGAAATCGAGGGGGCGGTCTATGCATAGTTTCGCCCGCACCCACGCGACGGAAGTCGCGCTGCTCGCCGTCATCGCCGTCATCTGCACGGTGCTGTCGTTGGCGACGGCCAATTTCTTCTCGCTCGGCAACGCCTTCGATCTCCTGAACACCAGTTCGGTCAACATCATCTTTGCCGTCGGCCTGCTGGTCGTGCTCATCGCCGGCGGCATCGACATCTCCTTCGCTGTTGCCGCCTCGGTGGTGCAGTACGGTACGGCGATCGCGCTTGGCTGGATCGGCGGCGGCGGCTGGATCTCCGGCCTGATCATCGCCGGATCGATCGGCATATGCCTTGGCGCCATCAATGCGCTGCTGATCCACCGTTTCCGCATCATTTCGATCGTCGCGACGATCTCGACCTTCAATATCTACTTCGGCCTGCTGATGTTCTTCACCAAGGGCGTTTCGATCTACGACCTGCCGGAATGGCTGACGGATCGCGTCGTGCTCTTCGAGCATGAAATGGCCGACGGCAGTTGGATCGAGATCACCCTTCCGGTGCTGGTAATGGTGCTGTGCGTCATCGCCACTTGGGTGCTGATCACGCGCACGACCACCGGTCGCCAGCTCTATGCCTTCGGTGATAATCCGGAAGGCGCGCGCCGCTTCGGCATCAACATCGGTGCCATGCAGTTCATCGCCTTCGGCTGGCTCGGTCTGATGGCCGGCATCGGCGGGCTGGTGCAGGCACACTATGCGCAGGAAGTGGTGCCGAACGCGCTCTACGGACGCGAACTCGATGTCCTCGCTGCCGTCGTTCTCGGCGGTGCAAGGCTCGGCGGCGGCAAGGGCTCGGTGCTTGGCTGCGTGCTCGGTGTGCTCTTGATCGCGATCACCCAGAACGGGCTGAACCTGATGGGCGTTTCCCCCTTTGCGTTCAAGATGATCGTCGGCGCCATCATCCTGATCGCCATCACCCTTTCCAACACCAGCATCGAACGGCTCCTGCCCTTCGCCAGCCAGAAAGGTGCACGCCGATGACAAGGTTTTCGGATCGCCTGAAGGCATGGATCGGACCAGAGATGGCAGGCCCAGGCTTGGCGCTGGTTGCCGTCATCCTGGTGTTCGGCCTGGCGTCGCCTCAGTTTCTGAGTGCCGCGACCTTTGGCTCGGTGGCGTTCCAGCTGCCCGAACTTGGGTTGCTGACCCTGGCGATGCTGCTGCCGATCCTGACCGGTGGCCTCAACCTTGCCGTAACCTTCACCGCCAACATTGCCGGGCTGACGCTTGCCTGGGTGCTGCAGGCAAACGGTGGCGCGGATGCCGGTGCCGGTGCCTTTGCGCTCGGCTGTGTGCTCGCTGTCACAGTCGGGGCCGCAAGCGGCGTCGTGATGGGCCTGGTCATCGCCTTTACCCGCGCACACCCGATCCTCGTCTCGTTGTCGATGATGATCTTCCTGCGCGGTCTCGGCGAATTTCTGACGCGCGGTGGAGACGTTTCGGGTTTTCCCCCATTCATCGGGCCGCTCGGCCATGGTTCGATCGCTGGCGTACCGGTCCCGTTGATCGTCTTCATCGTCTGCGTGCTCGCCTGGCATGTGCTGCTGACCCGAACCAGGCTCGGCTTCAACACCTACATGATCGGCTCAAACCTTGAGGCAACGCGCTATTCCGGTATCAACACCCGCAAGGTGATCGTGCTTGTCTACACGCTCTCGGGCGCCATGTGTGCGATTGCCGGCATCATCATGCTGGCGCGGTTCAACTCGGTGCGCATCGGCCATGGCGAATCCTATCTGTTGATCACCGTGCTCGCCTGTTTCCTCGGCGGCGTCAATCCGTTCGGCGGCTTCGGCCGGGTCATTCCGGTGTTCGTGGCGCTCGTCGTGCTGCAGCTGCTGTCGTCCGGTCTTAATCTCATCGGCGCCAATCAGCACCTCGCCACGGCGGTCTGGGGATTGCTGCTCGTCGGCGTCATGGTGCTGCGCTTCGCCGCCTCCAAGTTCAAGATTTCATTTGTCAGAAAAGGAACGTGATCATGCAGGGTTTTGGCGTCCATACGAGCATGTGGACCATGAATTGGGACCGGCCCGGTGCCGAGCGTGCGGTCGCAGCTGCGGTCAAGTACAAGGTGGATTTCATCGAGATCCCGATGCTCAATCCGCCGGCCGTCGACACCGCCCACACCAAGGCGCTGCTGGAGAAGAACAAGCTGCGCGCGGTCTGCTCGCTCGGTCTTCCTGAACGCGCCTGGGCTTCCGTCAGGCCAGATGCGGCGATCGAGCACCTGAAGATCGCGATCGACAAGACGGCCGATCTCGGCGGCGAGGCGCTGTCCGGCGTCATCTATGGCGGCATCGGCGAGCGTACCGGCGTACCGCCGACCGAAGCCGAATACGACAATATCGCCCGCGTGCTGACGGCGGCGGCAAAACACGCCAAATCGCGCGGCATCGAACTCGGCGTCGAGGCCGTGAACCGCTACGAAAACCACCTGATCAACACCGGCAGGCAGGCCGTCGACATGATCAAGCGCGTCGGCGCCGACAATGTCTTCGTGCATCTCGACACCTACCACATGAACATCGAGGAAAAGGGCATCGGCACCGGCATTCTCGATGCGCGCGAGCACATCAAATACATCCACCTATCCGAAAGCGATCGCGGCACGCCGGGCTATGGCAATTGCGCCTGGGACGAGATCTTTGCGACGCTTGCGGCGATCGGCTTCAAGGGTGGCCTTGCCATGGAGAGCTTCATCAACATGCCGCCGGAAGTCGCCTATGGCCTCGCCGTCTGGCGCCCCGTCGCCAGGGACGAGGAAGAGGTGATGGGCAACGGCTTGCCGTTCCTGCGCAACAAGGCCAAGCAATACGGGCTGATCTAGAGCGTTTCCGGGCCTCGTTTAAACCGGAAACGCTCAAATTGGGCGGCGATCCGATCCTTGGCGGCCGGGCATGTGACGGGAGGTGCGGACATCATGCCAACACCATCACGCAACGAGCAGGGCACGATCGCGGTGCTCGACGTCGGCAAGACCAACGTCAAGCTCAATGCCGTCACGGCAGATGGTGTCGTGCTTGAGACGCTCAGCATCCCCAACCCGGTGCTGCCCGGACCGCCCTGGCGCCATCACGATCTCGGCGCCATTAGCGAGTGGGTCTTTTCCGGCATCGGACAACTCTGCCGGCGTCACCCACTTTCGGCCTTCGTTGCCTCCGGACACGGTTCCGGAGGCGTCCTTGTTGGTGACGATCCCGAGATCGGCGAGGGCGCCACCCTGCCGATGATCGACTATGAACAGCCGCTGCCGGAGGCGATCAAAGCCGGTTATGTCCCGCTGTCCGGATCGTTCTTCGACCGCGGCAGCGCGACGATGCATGCGGCAACCCATCAGGCCCGGCAGCTCTATTGGATGCAGGAGTGCGAACCGGAAGCCTTCTCGCGGGCGCGCTGGTATCTCGGTCTGCCGCAATACTGGGCATGGCGGCTTTCGGGCGTGGCGACCTCGGAGGCGAGCCTGCTTGGCGCGCAGTCGCATCTCTGGAACGTGGCGGAGCGGCATTTCGCACCGATCGTCGCGGCGCGTGGCTGGGGCCGGCTGATGCCGCCCTTCGCCGACGCCTGGCAGGATCTCGGGCCGGTGCGCGCAGATTTGGCGCGGCGTCACGGCTTGCCGCAGGGGCTTCGTATCCTGGTCGGTGCGCATGACAGCAGCCTCAACCACTACCGCTATCATGCCGCCGGACTGCACGAGTTCACCGTCATTTCCACCGGCACCTGGATTGTCGGTTTCTCCGGTCAGACCTCGATCGACAAGCTCGAAGAAAACAGGGGCATGACCTTGAACAGCGACGTCTTCGGCAATCCGCTCGGTGGCGTGCTGACCATGGGCGGGCGAGAATTTTCGCTGGTGGCCGGCCCCGGGCAACCAAGCGACCCTGTGCCCGAACAGATCGTCCGGCGATTGATCGCCGGCAGAACGATGGCGCTGCCTTCCTTCGGCGACGACAACGGCTTGTTTCCGGGCAGCGCCGGGCAGGGACGTATATCAGGGCCGAAGCCGGAGACTGCCATGGAGCGGAAGGCGGTGGCGCTCGTCTATTGTGCGCTCTTGACCGCCGAATGCATCGAGGCCCTGGGGGCGGGATCTCTGGTCGTTCTCGACGGCAGCTTCCTGGGCGACCCGCTTTATGCCCGCCTTGTCGCCGCACTGCTGCCGGACCGACAGGTCCGGTTCAATCTCGATGCCTACGGCGTTGCATCCGGCGCGGCCCTGCTTGCCGGCCAACATTCCCGCAGGCGGCCAGCGCCGCTTTCGCTGGCCGAGGCCAGCGATGTCGCATCACTCACGGCTGCGATCTCCGACTACGCGACTGAGTGGCGTGCGAGGGCGCGTCAGCCAGCCGAACCCGTTTTCCACTGACACTTCGAAAGGAACGACTGATGAACCAGCCCGATGTACTCTCCCTTCGCCGCGAGATGGTGGATATCTGCCGCCGGATGAATTCGAGCGGCATCAACCAGGGGACGGCCGGCAACCTGTCGGTGCGCATCGGCGATGGTTTCCTGGTCACGCCCTCGTCGCTCGCCTATGAGACGATGCAGCCGGAAGATCTGGTCGAGATGGATTTTAAGGGCAACTACACAGGCCTTCGACCGTCATCCGAATGGCGTTTCCATCGCGATATCCTGCGCGAGCGCACGGATATCAACGTGGTTCTTCATTGCCACTCTATCTATGCCACCACGCTTGCTTGCCACCACAAAACCATCCCCAGCTTCCACTATATGACCGGCATTGCCGGTGGCACGACGATCCGCTGCGCCGAATATGCGACGTTCGGGACCCAGGCGCTGTCCAACAACGCGCTGGTGGCGCTCAAGGACCGCACCGCCTGCCTGCTCGGTCAGCATGGTCAGATCTCGCTCGGCAAGACGCTGGAATCGGCATTGTGGATGGCGATCGAAATCGAGACCCTCTCGCGCATGTATGTCCAGGCCCTCACGCTCGGCGAGCCGCCGGTTCTGCCCGACGACGAGATGCAGCGGGTGATCGCCCAGATGCGCCGGATGAGTTATGGCCAGGCACCTGATGATGAGGGCGTCAACGATCTCGCTCGCCCGCGGGCCGCCAGTTGACAGCAGCCGGGCTTGTGTCGTTGCTGGTGCAGCGCTATCAGCGACGTCGCGATTAGGCACCGGAGAGACGAGCGATCCATGGCGAGCCCCGATATGTCATCCCGTAGTCATGCGCCGAGGTTCCGTTGCTCGATTGTCGTCATGGGCGTTTCCGGCAGCGGCAAGACTTCTGTCGGCGAGGCGGTGGCACGGGGCTTTGGCTATCGCTTCATCGAAGGCGATGCTTTGCACCCGCAAGCCAATATCGCCAAGATGTCAGCCGGCATCCCGCTCACCGATGAGGACAGATGGCCCTGGCTCCGTGAGATCGGAAAGCAGCTTTCCTCGAGCGCCGACCCGCTCGTCGTTTCGTGCTCGGCGTTGAAGCGGAGCTATCGCGATCTGTTGCGCGAGAATGCAGGGGGAGATCTGGTCTTCGTCTATCTCCATGGCAGCCGCGACGTTCTCGCCGGCCGAATGCAACACCGCGAGGGGCATTTCATGCCGGCGTCACTGCTCGACACGCAGTTGGCGACGCTTGAAGAGCCGATCGGCGAGCCGCTCACGGTCGTCGTCGATGTCGATCAGCCCACGGTCGACGTGGTCAAGGCAACGCTTGCCGCACTCGACGGCCTGGGTTTGTCGAACAATGCTGCGTCATCTGATACCGCATTCGGATCGCGCTAGACCCGTCATCATCTGGATCTCCAGCAATTGCTGTGTCAGCTCCGACCGGGTGTCGGAAAGGCACCGCAAGTGCAGCAGTGCCGACCGTGAAACCGGCAGTACCGCTATTGATGACCGTCTGGATGCTAGCAGCCCTGTCTATCGGTCTCCCCGGCTTTTGTTCAGTGCCACAAACGGATTTGATCAAAGCCGGCACATCGGGCGTGAGAGCGATAGGCGTGGCTGGCCGCGCCCATGGGCTTGACATCCGATGGTTCCGATCATGGCGTTGTCCAAGCGGCGTTGAAGCCAGAAACGCGGCGTGCCTTGCTGTTCAAGGTGTGGCTGCAGACGCAGATCGCATAAACAGGCCTGCTGTTGGTGCGCCTCGCTAGAGGATGCGACCAAACAAGGAGCCGTAGGCGATGACGGCGATCGCGAGAGTAAACCCGGCACCCACGAAGATGGGGGTGAAATCGTAGTCATGGAAACGGGCGGGAAGTAGGCTTCGCATGGCGAGCTCCAATTTTCACTCTGCTTGCGACGGCCGCCGGACGGTGCGGGCAGCACGCTGCGATGACGAAAATGCCTCAAAGGAACCCGCAGCAGAGGCTTTGGCTCGTTCAAGAATTCGATCAGGTGGATCAAATCTATTTCAGCGTAAATCTCGGCGCAGATTTTTGTTGAAGATGAGCTTCACCAAAGATTTTGTACGCAGAAAGTTTTTCTATCCTGCGCTTCGGATATTAATAAGTAAACGTCTGGCTGCGGCAAATCTTCATGGATTGCATCGCTTCTGATGTTTTCTATTATTACCTGTTCGGCGAAAGAATTTATTTGAGTATTTTTCCGATTTTCACCCGGTCTTTGTATGTGAGGCGCGATAGCTATGCGCCTGTAGCGCCGTTTATGTCGCCTTTTTCAACATAGCGGCGGGCTCGCGGCGGTTGATCTGAAATGGCTCTGTAGGTTGCGCCGGATTGCCCGAGTTGGCGACCGCTGATGGACGCGTTTTCGCGGGGCTACTGTGCCAACTGCAATAGCTGCAACGGTCACCCCGCCACCAGAGCTCGAAAAGCCATCCCCTATCCTTTGCGGGTTTGCGAAATTGCCTGAATCACCTAATGCTCGGGCATGGCAGGACGATTTTTCAGCAGGCGATTCGACGTATCGGACGACCGCTCCACGATCACCAACAAGCCGCTGGGCGTGGTCGCGCCTACAGCTCTGCTTGCGGCAGGCCTCCTCATGTCCGGCTGCGCGACGCACAATGACGTCGGTACGCCGACCAATGCGACGATTGTTCCGGCCGAGAATGCGCTGATCCTGCCGCCGCCAGGCGGGCCCGCCGTTCTGAATGTGGTCGAGCGGCGAAGAACCAACGCCATCGAGCAGGATATCTACCTCTACACTTCGGCCGCGACGCCGGGGCAGAACTTCCTGCGCGCGCAGTTCTTCGGGCCGATGGAGACCAGGTTCGACCAGCAGAAGAGCAGCGGCTACGTTGCGGTCAGGAGCTCCGAGATGATGCGGCAGGCGCGGCGTGCGCTTCCCGGTGTGTCGTTGGAGCAGTCGTCGGACTTTCTGCAGAACAATTACGGGCCCTTCGGTTATGCTTATGGCCGTGGCCGCGGCGACGACGCCTGCATTTTCGCCTGGCAGCAGATACGCGGGGCGGAAAATCATCGTTCTCCCCTTAAAGGCTACGGCACCATTCAGATCCGCTTCCGCTATTGCGCAACTGGCGCAAGCGAAAACGACCTTCTCGCACCCGTCTATGGCTATACGATCGTCGGCACATTCGGCGATCCCGCCTGGAACCCTTACGGCGCCCCGCCGCCGCTGGAGGCGGGCATCGGCCGCGTTGGCAACCCGATTTACCGCAAGGAGCCGGCGCCCACTGACACGCGACCCGTGACCGTGATGACGGCGCCTGCGCCGACCAGGCGCGTGGTCCGCGTCGAGCAACCCGCGCGTCAGCAGCCAGTCGCCGTGCCGGCGACGGCGAATTCGATCAGGTTGCCGGAACCGGGTGGCGCGGCAAAGACTGGAGCGACCGTGATTGTGCCGTTACCTGCCTGCGATGCACCGGCGGGGGGCAATTGTCCTTAATCAGCTCCTAACGATCGTTTGGTATGGGCTCGTATCGGGCTTGCAAAAGCCCAGATGAAGTCAGGTCAAGCGATACCAGTGGCATGATGCCGAATGCTGGAAGGCAGAATGAATGAGCAAGATCGGTCCCGTTGCAGCGTGGGCGTTTTTCTCCCTTTGCGTCATTGCCGTCATCACATTGCCGGTCAATCTTCAGACCCAGCTGATCGTGAGCGTGCTCGTCGTTACGTTCATGGCGATACTGAAGCTCATCAAGGCCGAAGGTCGCTGGCGCCTGATCGCGCTCGCCTTCGGAACGGCTATCGTGCTTCGCTATGTCTACTGGCGCACGACCAGCACGCTGCCGCCGTTGAACCAGCTTGAGAACTTCATTCCCGGCTTCCTGCTCTACCTCGCCGAAATGTACAGCGTGATGATGCTGTCGCTGAGCTTGTTCGTCGTCGCGATGCCGCTGCCGCCGCGCAAGGCAAAGGCCATCTCGCCGGGGGCGTTTCCGAAGGTCGACGTCTTCGTGCCGTCCTATAACGAGGATGCAGGGTTGCTGGCCAATACGCTGGCTGCCGCCAAAGGCATGGATTACCCGGCCGACAAGCTGCAGGTCTGGCTGCTTGATGATGGCGGCACCCAGCAAAAGCGCTACTCGATGAATCTGGTGGAGGCGCAGCGCGCCTCGGCCCGGCATATGGAATTGCAGGCTCTCTGCGACGATCTCGGTGTGCGCTACCTGACCCGCGAGCGCAACGAACATGCCAAGGCCGGTAATCTCAACAACGGCATGCTGCATTCAGACGGCGAGTTGATCGCCGTCTTTGACGCCGACCACGCGCCAGCTCGCGATTTCCTGTTGGAAACGGTGGGCTATTTCGAAAGCGACCCGAAGCTTTTCCTGGTGCAGACGCCGCACTTCTTTCTCAATCCTGATCCGCTCGAGCGCAATCTGCGAACCTTCGAAAAGATGCCGAGTGAGAACGAAATGTTCTACGGCATCATCCAGCGCGGCCTCGACAAGTGGAACGCGGCCTTCTTCTGCGGCTCGGCTGCCGTGCTCCGGCGCAAGGCGCTCGATGATACCGACGGCTTCAGCGGCATGAGCATCACCGAGGACTGCGAAACGGCGCTGGCGCTGCACGGCCGCGGCTGGAACAGCATCTATGTCGATCGGCCGCTAATCGCCGGGCTGCAACCGGCAACCTTTGCCAGCTTCATCGGCCAGCGCAGTCGCTGGGCGCAGGGCATGATGCAGATCCTATTGTTCCGTTTTCCGCTGTTCAAGCGCGGGCTGTCGATCCCGCAGCGGCTTTGCTACATGTCGTCGACGCTGTTCTGGCTCTTCCCGGTGTCGCGCACGATCTTTCTGTTTGCGCCGCTGTTCTATCTGTTCTTCGACCTGGAAATCTTCACCGCGTCGGGTGGTGAGTTCCTTGCCTATACGCTCGCCTACATGCTCGTGAACCTGATGATGCAGAACTATCTCTACGGCGCCTTCCGTTGGCCGTGGATCTCGGAGCTCTACGAATATGCCCAGACCGTGCATCTGCTGCCGGCGGTCATCTCGGTCCTGATGCGCCCGAGCCGGCCGACCTTCAAGGTGACGGCCAAGGACGAGTCGATCCTGGAGAGCCGCCTGTCGGAAATCAGCCGACCGTTCTTCGTCATCTTCGCCGTGCTTTTCATCGCCCTTCTGATGACGGTCTACCGGGTCTACACCGAGCCCTACAAGGCTGACGTAACCCTGGTCGTGGGAGGTTGGAACCTCCTCAATCTGATCATGGCGGGCTGCGCGCTCGGCGTGGTCTCGGAACGCGGGGAAAAGGCGTCATCGCGGCGCGTGAAGGTCAGCCGGCGCTGCGAATTCGGTGTCGCAGATCAATGGTATCCGGCAACGATCGAAGACGTATCGGCCAACGGCGCCCGAATTCAGGTCTATGGCGTCGATGCGGCGACGCTACCCGTCGACACGGACGGGCTCATTCGCTTCGAGCCCTATAGTGGCGATGGCACCTCCGAGACCTTGCCGGTCGCGATCAAGAACAAGGAGAGTGCCGGCGACATCACCACGATCGGCTGCCGTTATCTGCCGCAGGTCGCGCGTCACCACAGTCTGGTGGCGGATCTGATCTTTGCGAACTCCCAGCAATGGAGCGAGTTCCAGAAGGCGCGGCGCGGAAACCCAGGACTGGTCGCAGGCACGGCCTGGTTCCTGTGGCTGGCTTTCTATCAGATGAGCCGCGGCCTGATCTATTTCGCGCGCAGCTTGCGCTCCTCCGACAGGCAAGCGGAGGCGCGGCGATGAAGCGGATGCCGGTTGCCCTCCTCATCATGTTCCTTGCCGCGACGACACAGACGTTCGCGCAGTCGAACCCGTTCGACATGTCGCCGGAGCGGCCGGCCGTCGAGCCGTCTATCGAACTGCCGGAAGGGACGGATGAGGGCCAGCCGACCAGCGAGCCCGGCGCGGACGCAAGCAGTCCCGCAGCGGTTGGCGGCGGGCCCGATGGTTTCAGGCGGTACATCATTCCCTTCAGCGCGCTGTCGCTCACCGGTGAGGTCGATGAACGCGCCTGGTCGATGTATCTGACGCCGGCCCAGGCACAATCGGCTGCAACGTTGAATTTCGGTTATCAGAATGCGATCGTGATCGCGCCGGAGGCTTCGTCCCTTTCGGTTTTCGTCAACGGCGAGCTGGTCGGCGAGGGGCCGATCAAGGCGTCGGGCACCGCCGAGACCCGGAGTTACGCACTGCCGGCCGGTCTGCTGCGGGCCGGTTCCAATGACATCAGGTTTCGGGTGCAGCAGCACCACCGTACCGACTGCACCATCGAATCCACCTATGAACTCTGGACCGAAATCGCGCCGGAGACGGCTTTCATCAGCTTTGCGGATGCGCAGAGCGCGGCATTTGCGAGCGTGGACGATATCCGCGCCGTCGGTCTGGACGACAGGGGACACACGCAGTTCAATCTTGTCGTTCCGGGAATGCAGCAGCCGAGCCGCGCTGCGGGCCTGATGCGGCTTGCACAGGGGTTGGCCCTGCGCGGCCATATGCCGGCGCAGCGGGTCATTCTCAGCGAAGGACTGCCGGAGCTGGGCAAGCCCGGCGAGTTGACCGTGATTGCGGGCACCGTCGATGAGGTATCGCCGCTGCTCCCTTCGCTGCCCGATGGCGCTGCCAGTGGGTCGGTTGCGGCCTTCGTCCGCGATGGCGAGACGAATGCGCCGGTTCTGGTTCTCAGCGGCCCCGACTGGCCGGCCGTTCAGGCCGCGATCGAGGCTATCGCCGAGCCAATGGACCGGCCGAGCAATGTCCCCCGCGACGTCATCAACACCGAACGTTGGCTTTTGCCGGAAACACCTGTCGTTGCCGGCAACACGCGCTTGCGTTTCTCCGAGCTCGGCGTCGAGACCAGCGAATTCACCGGTCGTCGCTTCCGGTCCCGGTTTTCGGTGGCAGTCCCGTCGGATTTCTATGCGGACGCCTATGGCGAGGCGACGATCCTGCTGGATGCGGCCTATACCGAGACGGTGCGGCCCGGCAGCCGGATCGACATCTATGTCAACGGCAACATCGCCTCGACGGTCCCGTTCGATTCGGCGACCGGCGGCATCCTGCGGCATTTGCCGATCAATGTGACCATGCGCCATTTCAAGCCCGGGCCCAACCTGATCGAGCTCGAGGCCGTGCTTTTGACGGAGCAGGACAAGGCCTGTGCGCCGGGTGCGCCAGCCTCGACGGATCCGCGTTTTGCACTGTTCGACACGTCCGAACTTCATATGCCCAACTTCGCGCGGATCGGTCGGCGGCCCAATCTCGCCGCGATGTCGGGCGCGGCGGCACCCTATCGCAACAGCGCGGGCGTGATCCCGCTCTTCATTGACCGGGCCGATGCCGACACCTTGTCGGCCGCTGCCACGTTCCTGGCACGGTTGGGGGTGGCCGGCGGGCGGCCGATCGCGGTCGAGATGATTGCCTCGCCTTTGGCCGCTGGCACGCGCAATGCGCTCTTCATCGGTACGTTGCCCGAATTGCCGAAAACTGTGCTGACGCAAGTCGGTATCGATCCCAGCCGCCAGATGTCCTGGGGCAGCGCACAGGCCGTCGGGCGCGGCGCGGATACCCAGAAGGCGATCGATGAATGGCAGACGCGCCTGAGTGGCGGCGCCTGGCGCACCCAGATCACGGCTCTTCAGGATTGGGTAAAGCAGGAGTTCGACATCTCCCTGAGTTCGCTACGCATTCTGCCGCAGGAACAAAGCGATTTTGTCCCTCCGGAAACGGCAACCTTGCTCCTCGCTCAAGGGGCAAACCCCACGGATGACGCCACGTGGACGCTGGTTGCAGCGCCGTCCGCCAAACAGTTGAGCGATGGGGTGTCGGCACTTGCCGACATCGATCAATGGCGAGAGATCGCCGGGCACATCTCGACCTACGAGCCGGCAACCAACGCCGTCAAGGTGGTGCCGGTCGCCAATTTCAGTTTCGTGCAGACAAGGCCGGCCTCGTTTGGCAATTACCGGCTGATCATTGCCAACTGGCTGTCGAGCAACATTCTTTTCTACGCCGTGCTGCTCGTAACACTATCGGTGCTGCTGGGCCTCGCCACGTCATCCATGCTCAGTCGGCTCGGGCGCCGCCCATGATCTGGCGCACGGTTCTTCTCCTCACCCTGGCTCTTGTCGTCGCTCTGCCTCAGACGCGCGCGGCAGCCCAGGGACGGGGCGAGACCGTGAGCGCCGAGGATTGGCAGAAGTATAAGACAAAGTTCCTCGATCCCGGTGGGCGCATTATCGATGACGGTAACGGCGGCATCAGCCACAGCGAGGGACAAGGTTATGGTTTGTGGCTGGCGGTGCTTGCCGGCAGCGCTGCCGATTTCGAGCTGATCTGGTCCTTTACCCGTCGCGAGCTGCTTTTGCGCGACGACGGACTTGCCGCCTGGAAATGGAGCCCGAGCGAAAAGCCGCATGTGATCGATATCAACAATGCGACCGACGGCGATATCCTGATCGCCTATGCGCTG
The DNA here is from genome assembly GCF_001426785.1 of Ensifer sp. Root142. NCBI lineage: Bacteria > Pseudomonadati > Pseudomonadota > Alphaproteobacteria > Hyphomicrobiales > Rhizobiaceae > Ensifer > Ensifer sp. Root142. The sequence continues at coordinate 309,762 of NZ_LMFK01000049.1, read as the reverse complement.
ACGCTTGCCGGCGAACGGTGGAAGCGAAAGGACTACCTCTCGGCGGCCTCCAAGATCGCGAAAGCAATCCTCGACCGGACCGTGATCGACTACGGCGGCCGAACCTTGCTGCTGCCGGGGGTTGCCGGTTTTTCCGCAACCGATCGCGAAGACGGTCCCGTCGTCAACCCTTCCTACTGGATCTTCGAGGCCTTCCCTGTCCTTGATCGCGTCGCGCCTTCGCCGATATGGGCGGCGCTGGCGAATGATGGTCGCAAGATGCTTGATCAACTGCAGCTCGGCCCGCGAAAGATGCCGGCCGATTGGATCAGCGCCAAAACGCGCCTGAAGGCGGCGCAGGGCTTCCCGGCGGAATTCGGCTACAATTCGCTGCGCATTCCGCTCTACCTGGTTCGGGCAGACATCGATGACGCCGAATTGCTTTCAAGATTGCGGCAGGGCATGCTTGGTGCCAATGGCGAATTGCTCATCAGCGACGTAACGACAGGGGCTGTTCGGGCGACGCTGACGGACCCCGGTTATCAATTTGTTAACCATATTCTGGCCTGTCTCATGGAGCGGGCTCCGTTGCCCGACAGCGTCAAGGTGTTCAGCCCGACGCAATATTACCCTTCGACACTGCACCTCCTCGGGTTGTCTTATGCGAAGGAGAAGCGTCCGGAGTGTCTATGAAGTCCTCAACCGTTGTCATCGCCGGAATCATCCTCACGGCGGTCGGGATTGTCGGATTTACCGACGATGGGCTTCTGCGCAAGAATTGGGCCGGCAACGCCGGTGCGCCAGCGACGGGCCCTGACGGAGGCGCGCTTCCCGACGAGGCGTCGTTCGGTGTCGTGGACAGAGGTTCGAGAGGCGCAGCGCCTGAGTTTCGGCAGGTCACGCAGAATACGCAGCCCGCCGATGCGAGGCGGTCGCAGGCAACGGCGCCGGTGGTAGACGAATCGGCACTGCGCTACTTCGCCAGCAAGGGTGATACCGCTCGACTGCAGGCCGAGATATCACGGCTGAGGGCGCTCTATCCCGATTGGACGCCGCCCAAGGACCCACTTGCGGTTCCGCGTAACAAGGATGTCCAGCTCGAAACGATGTGGCAGCTCTATTCGGAGGGGCGCTACGCCGAGGTTCGAAAGGCGATCGCCGAGCGCCAGGCAAGCGAGGCCGCCTGGAAACCGCCGGCCGATCTGCTCGAGCGGCTGAACGTCGCCGAAGCACGGGCGCGCCTGGTGAATGCCTCCGATCTCAAGCAGTACGAGACGGTCATCGAGGTTGCGGCGAGCACACCGAGCCTGTTGACGTGCTCGGAAGTGGATGTGCTGTGGCGGGTGGCCGATGCCTTCACCGAGACCAAACGTCCCGATCGCGCCCGAGACGCCTATCTCTACGTGCTGAAGAATTGCGAGAACGCTCCGGAGCGGCTGGCGACGGTGCAGAAGGCGGTTTCCGGACTGCCCTATGAGATGGCGCAGGAGATTTTGGCCCACGAACGGACAGCACCTGGAGGCGCTGCCGAGTTCGAAAGCATTCGCGACGACCTGGCGCGCCGCTTCGTTGCGGAAGGCGACGCGGATGGCAAGCTGGCGGTCGATCCCAAATATATCCAGCGCCTCGAACGCCTGGTCGAAACCGAGGGCATGGCGAGTGACGCGCTGCTCCTGGGCTGGTACCAGCTTCGCCGGGAGAATATCAGCGCGGCCGAACAATGGTTCCGTCGCGCCCACGACAAGGAAGATTCAGCCTCCGCGTCGCAAGGCCTGGCGCTGACCTTGATCGCCCGCAAGGCGCATGAGGATGCGGAAAAAGTACTGTATCCCTGGCGCGATACGTCGACCGATGCCAAGGCGACCTATTTTGCCGCGACGGCAAACCTGCTGGCGATCGAGCCACCGGTCACGCTGAGCGAGGAAGTACTGACCCGGATCGCGCAGGAGACGACCAAAGGGCGTGATCCGGCCACGGCGCAGCAGTTCGGCTGGTATGCCCGTGCCATGGAACAACCGGCGACGGCCGCACAATGGTTTGCCACCGCGCTTCGCTGGAAGCCCGATGACGAACCTTCGGCCTATGGCCTGGCGCTCAGCCGCAACCAGCTGGGCGATGCTGCCGGCGTCGCCGAGATCCAGCGGCTCTGGGCGGGGCGCTCGGAGCGCATCGCCCTCCTCGGCGAGACCGAGGAGGAACGGCGCGACGCCATCGCCCGGCAACAACAGCCGCTTGCGCGAGAGCCGGCACCGATAGCTGATGCGGAGCGAAGGTCACCTGCAGTCGTGACGGAGGCCGCGCCACGAACGACGACACGCTATGTGGTCGAGCAGCCGGTTGCCGTTGCTCGCCGACCACAAGCGGCCGGCAGGGCGGTAACGGGATGCCGGACGACCATCAACCCGGCGCGGCTGTCGCCGCAGGCGGCGCTGACGCGCGGCTGGTGCCTGATGGATCTGAACCGCCCGCTGGAAGCGGCCGAATCCTTCGAGGTCGCCCTGCAGGCACCAGCATTGCAAATGCGCGAAGATGCCGCTTATGGCCAGAGCCTCGCCTATCTCAGGGCCGGGCTGACCAACAAGGCTGCGGTCGCCGCAACGAAATCAACACAGAGCCGTGGTCGGGCCGAAGAACTCCAGAGCGCGATCCTCGCCGACCGGGCGATTGCCGCTTTCGATGCCAAACGTTATCGCGAGACGCTGATTTTTCTCGATCAGTTGGGGCAGATCTCGACGCAGCGGTCCGACCTGATGGTGCTGCGCGGTTACGCCTATCTCAGTCTCAAGTATTACGCCGAAGCCCGACGTATCTTCGAGGCAGTCGCTGCCACCGGCAATCGTGAGGCGCAGCGCGGCCTTGCCGATGTCGGCAAGGCGCAGGAGATCTGGCCGAACAAGTAAACGCTTCGCAAGCGATTCCGTCGCGACACGACAGTTGCCGCGAGCCAGATTGGCCGAAGCACCTTCACGCAGCGGATGTATCGCCAAACGTTCCTAAACTTTGCAGATCGTGCTTCCCGGATTTCCTCTTTGGAAGGAAATTAGCGGGACGCGGTGTTATCGTCGCTCGACATCGCGGCGTTGATATCATTGCAATCGCCGCGTTGCGCGTAGAGGATGGAGCGCAGACCGGCCAGTTGGTGGTGAGGAGATCACTGATAGGGTCGAGGGGAGGAGACGAGAGATGTTTCAGGGCGGATTGAGCTTCGCGCTCGGCGAGGACATTGACGCGTTGCGCGATAGCGTGCGCCGTTTTGCGACTGAGCGTATCGCGCCGCTGGCGGCGGAAACCGATCGCAACAACGCTTTCCCGACGCCACTCTGGCGTGAGATGGGAGATCTCGGGCTGCTCGGCATCACCGCCGACGAGGCCTATGGCGGTGCGGGCATGGGCTATGTCGCCCATTGCGTCGCCATGGAAGAGATCAGCCGCGCCTCCGCCTCCGTCGGCTTGAGCTACGGCGCCCATTCCAATCTCTGCGTCAACCAGATCAGCCGCAACGGCAACGAGGCGCAGAAGGCGCGCTACCTGCCGAAACTGATCTCCGGCGAACATGTCGGCGCACTCGCCATGTCCGAACCGGGAGCGGGCTCCGACGTCGTTTCCATGACGCTTCGGGCCGAGAAGCGCGGCGACCGCTACGTTCTCAACGGTGGCAAGATGTGGATTACCAACGGCCCGGATGCGGACGTGCTGGTCGTCTACGCCAAGACGGACCCAAGTGCCGGTCCGCGCGGAATTACCGCCTTCCTCGTCGAAAAAGACTTTGCTGGCTTTTCCACCGGCCAGAAGCTCGACAAGCTCGGCATGCGCGGCTCGAACACCTGCGAGTTGATCTTCCGGGATTGCGAGGTGCCGGCGGAAAATATTCTCGGCAACGAAGGCGGCGGTGTCCGAGTGCTGATGTCGGGCCTCGATTATGAGCGTGTCGTTCTGTCCGCCGGACCGCTCGGCATCATGTCCGCTTGCCTTGACGTCGTCGTCCCCTATCTCCACGAGCGCAAGCAGTTTGGCCAGGCGATCGGCGAGTTCCAGCTCATGCAGGGCAAGCTTGCCGACATGTATGTGACGGCGAACGCGGCGCGCGCCTATGTCTATGCGGTGGCTGCAGCCTGCGATCGTGGTGAGACCACCCGCAAGGACGCGGCCGGCTGTATTCTTTATGCGGCCGAGAAGGCAACGGCGCTGGCGCTCGAAGCCATCCAGGCGCTCGGCGGTAACGGCTACACCAACGACTATCCGGCCGGGCGGCTGTTGCGTGACGCCAAGCTCTACGAGATCGGTGCCGGAACCAGTGAAATCCGCCGCATGCTGATCGGCCGCGAGCTGTTCACCGAGACCAGATAGACGCCAGGGTAGACCTCCGAAGCCACAATCAGGCTCGATCGAATGAGGACTTCATGACTGTTCTGAAATCTCACATCTCGCCCTCGTCCGACGTGTTCAAGGCCAATCAGGCGGCGATGGCGGAGGCGATTACGACTGTGGAGGACGCCGTCAAGATGGCGGCCGGCGGTGGAGGCGAGACGGCGCGCGAGCGCCATGTCAGCCGCGGCAAACTGCTGCCGCGCGACCGCGTCGCCTCGCTGATCGACCCGGCAACGCCCTTCCTCGAAATCTGCTCGACGGCCGCACACGGCATGTATAACGGCGATGCGCCGGCAGCGGGTCTCATCACCGGTATCGGCCGGGTGTCCGGCCGCGAATGCATGATCGTTTGCAACGACCCGACCGTCAAAGGCGGGACCTATTATCCCATGACGGTCAAGAAGCATCTGCGTGCGCAGGAGATTGCCGCCGAGAACCAGTTGCCGTGCATCTACCTGGTCGATTCCGGCGGCGCCAACCTGCCGAACCAGGACGAGGTCTTTCCCGACCGGGAGCATTTCGGTCGGATCTTTTACAACCAGGCCAACATGTCGGCGGCCGGAATTCCGCAGATCGCCGTTGTCATGGGATCGTGCACCGCAGGTGGCGCCTATGTGCCGGCCATGTCGGACGAGACGATCATCGTCGAGGGTCAGGGCACGATCTTCCTGGCCGGCCCGCCGCTGGTGCGCGCGGCGACCGGTGAAGTGGTCTCGGCCGAGGACCTTGGCGGCGCCGACGTGCACACGCGTCTCTCCGGTGTTGCCGACCATATGGCGCGCGATGATGCGCATGCGCTGGCGCTTGCCCGCCGTGCGGTCGCCGCACTCAACCGCCGCAAACCGACGTCGGTGGAATTGCAGAGCCCGGAGCCGCCGCTTTACGATCCGCAGGAGATCGCCGGCATCGTGCCGGCGGACCTGCGCACGCCCTATGACATCCGCGAAGTCATCGCCCGACTTGTCGATGGCTCCCGCTTCGACGAGTTCAAGGCGCGCTACGGCACCACGCTCGTCTGCGGTTTCGCGCATGTCCACGGCGTTCCCGTCGGCATCATCGCCAACAATGGCGTGCTTTTTTCGGAATCGGCGCTGAAGGGTGCGCACTTCGTCGAGCTTTGCGCCCAGCGCAAGATCCCGCTGGTGTTCCTGCAAAACATCACCGGCTTCATGGTCGGCCGCAAATATGAGACCGAAGGCATCGCCAAGCACGGCGCCAAGCTGGTCACGGCCGTGGCGACGGCGCAGGTGCCGAAAATCACCATGCTGGTCGGCGGATCGTTCGGTGCCGGCAACTATGGCATGTGCGGTCGCGCCTTCTCGCCGCGGTTCCTCTGGACCTGGCCCAACAGCCGGATTTCTGTAATGGGCGGCGAACAGGCGGCCGGCGTGTTGTCGACGGTGCGCGGCGAGGCGCTGAAGCGCGCCGGAACGCCCTGGAACGAGGAAGAGGAAGCCAAGTTCCGGCAGCCGGTTCTCGATCTCTTCGAGCGCCAGAGCCATCCGCTCTATGCCTCGGCCCGGCTCTGGGACGACGGCGTCGTCGACCCGCGCAAGAGCCGCGACGTTCTCGGGTTGTCCCTGTCGGCGGCGCTCAATGCGCCAATAGAAGATACGCGTTTCGGCCTGTTCAGAATGTAGGGAGATCGCGATGAAGCGCGAAAACGTCAACGCCAAGAATGCGCCGCAACCCCGTGGCGGCTATTCGCAAGCCGTGCGGCTCGAGAATTTCGAGCGACTGGTTTTCGTCAGCGGCCAGGTGCCGCTCAATTCCGACGACGTGCTGCCCGACGGCTTCGAGGCACAGGCGCGCCAGGTCTGGCTGAACATTGACGCCCAATTGAAGGCCGCCGGCATGAGCAAGGCCGATATCGTCAAGGTGACGGCCTTTCTCGCCGATCGCAACCACACCATGGCCAACCGCGCGGCCCGTGCCGAATATCTCGGTCCGCTCGCGCCGGCGATGACGGTGGTGATTGCCGGCATCTTCGATTCCGGTTGGTTGCTCGAAGTCGAAGTGATCGCGGCACAATAGGGCGGGCCATATGCCGATGTTTTCAAAGCTTCTGATTGCCAACCGCGGTGAGATCGCCTGCCGCGTCATCCGCACGGCCCGGCGCCTGGGCATCCGCACTGTCGCCGTTTATTCCGATGCCGATGTCGACGCTTTACATGTGACGTTGGCGGACGAGGCGATCCGCATCGGACCGCCAACAGCCTCCGAGAGCTATCTTTCGATCGAGCGGATCGTGGCTGCGGCTCGGTCCGTCAACGCGGATGCCATTCACCCGGGCTACGGTTTCCTGTCGGAAAACGCCAATTTTGCCGAGGCGGTCGAGGCCGCGGGCATGACTTTCGTCGGCCCGTCGCCGGACGCTATTCGCGCGATGGGGCTGAAGGATGCGGCCAAGGCGCTGATGCAACAGGCCGGCGTGCCCGTTGTCCCCGGTTATCACGGTGACGAGCAGGAGCCATCCTTCCTGGCGGACCGGGCGGCTGACGTCGGCTTTCCCGTACTCATCAAGGCGCGCGCAGGTGGCGGCGGCAAGGGGATGCGCAAGGTCGAGCAGCCGCACGAGTTTGCTGCGGCCCTTGAAGCAGCGCGCCGCGAAGCCGAAGCCGCCTTCGGCGACGGCGCGGTGCTCATCGAGAAATACCTGACCAAGCCGCGTCACATCGAAGTCCAGGTCTTCGGCGACCGCCACGGCAATATCCTGCATCTGTTCGAGCGCGACTGCTCGCTGCAGCGCCGCCATCAGAAAGTGATCGAGGAGGCGCCGGCGCCCGGCATGACGGCGGAGGTTCGCCGCGCCATGGGCGAGGCCGCGGTCAAGGCTGCGCGCGCCATCGGCTATGTCGGTGCGGGCACGGTCGAATTCATCGCCGATGTCACCAACGGGCTCTGGCCGGACCAGTTCTATTTCATGGAAATGAACACCCGGCTTCAGGTGGAGCATCCGGTCACCGAGGCGATCACGGGCATTGACCTCGTCGAGTGGCAGTTGCGCGCCGCTGTCGGCGAGGCCTTGCCAAAGCGACAGAATGAAATCGCCATTGATGGCTGGGCGTTCGAGGCACGGATCTATGCCGAGGATCCGGCGCGCGGCTTCCTGCCGGCAACCGGGCGGCTCGCAACGCTCGATTTTCCTGTAGACGGCGTCCGCGTCGATGCCGGCGTCCGGCAGGGCGACGTCATCGCCCCCTACTACGACCCGCTGATCGCCAAGCTGATCGTACACGGGCCGAGCCGCTCGTCGGCGCTGGCGCGGCTGGAGAGCGCCCTCAAAGCCTGCCGTATCGGCGGTACCATCACCAATCTCGATTTCTTGGCCCGCCTCGCTGCAGAGCCCGACTTTCGCGCCGGGCGGCCGGATACCGGCCTTATCGACCGGGCAATCGATCAATTGACGACGCCTGTGGTGCCGAGTGACGAGGCGCTGGCACTGGCGGCGATCGCCGCCACCGGCGTGCTGCAGCCGATGAAATCCGACGATCCCTGGTCGTCGCTCGGTCACTGGCAGATCTGGGGGGATGCTCATAGAAGCATTGCCGTCGACCACGCCGGCGGGCGATCGGTCGTCACGCTTGCCGCGCGCGGGCGCGATCAGTTCGCAGTGCGGGCTGGCGAAAGCACCTTTCCGGTGCTTGTGCTCGATCGGTTCGACGATGGCGCCCGTGTGGAGATCTCCGGCGAGCAACGCGTCTTCCGCTTCCTGCGCGAGCATGAAACCATCACGCTCTTCGTCAGTGGCGAGACCTTCGTTCTTCGCCTTCCCGATGCGCTCGCCACCGCCCACGCCGGTGAGGCGGCGGAGGACGAGCTTGCCGCTCCGATGCCCGGCATCGTCAAGCTCATCCATGTTCGCGCCGGCGACGTGGTCACGAAGGGCCAACCGCTCGTGGTGATGGAAGCGATGAAAATGGAGCTGACGCTGGCAGCGTCGCGTGCGGGCGTCATCGAGAGCGCGCTGGTAACGCCAGGCGAACAGGTAAGCGCCGGCGCGATCCTCGTCGTGTTGCAACCGGAGCGCAGCGAATGAGCGTGCTGGCGCCAGAACATGTCACACTTGTCGAAATGGCGCCACGCGACGGCTTGCAGAACGAGAAGCGGCTTGTCGACACGAAGGACAAGATCCACCTTGTCGATCTGCTGTCGGACTGTGGTTACCAGCGCATAGAGGTCACGAGCTTCGTCAGCCCGAAATGGGTGCCGCAAATGGCGGATGCGTCGGCTGTCATGGCCGGGATAAAGCGTCGACCGGGTACGCGCTACGCGGCGCTGACGCCGAACATGCAGGGCTTCGATGCGGCTCTGGCGGCCAAGGCCGACGAGGTTGCGATCTTCGCCTCGGCGTCTGAGACCTTCTCGCAGAAGAACATCAATTGTTCGATCGCCGAAAGCATCGAGCGCTTTCGCCCGGTTGCAGAGGCCTGCCGCGCCAGTGCTGTGCCGTTGCGAGGCTATGTCAGCTGCGTTGTCGAGTGCCCCTATGAAGGCGCGATCGCGCCGGAGAGCGCTGCCCAAGTGGCCGCCGCCTTGATGGTGCTTGGCTGTTACGAGATCAGCCTTGGCGACACGATCGGGCGCGGCACGCCCGAGGCGGTCGACGCGATGTTGGCGGCCGTGCTGGCTCATGTTCCGGCCGAACAATTGGCGGGCCATTTTCACGACACGTCCGGGCGAGCGCTCGACAATATCGGAGTCGCGCTCGAGCGCGGCTTGCGTGTCTTCGACGCTTCTGCCGGTGGCCTTGGCGGCTGCCCCTATGCGCCGGGCGCCGCAGGGAATGTCGATACGCTTGATGTCAATGCCTTTGTCATCGGGCGCGGGTTTTCGACGGGGCTGGATGCGGCAAGGCTCGAAGATGCGGCCGCCTTCGCACGATCGCTGAGGAGTGCTGGCTGATGTTCGAAACGATCCGATACGCCGTCGATGCGAAGGGCGTCGCCCGCCTGACGCTGGCGCAACCGCAGAAGCACAACGCGCTTTCCGCAATCATGATCGGTGAACTGACTGAGGCGGCGGAGCGACTGTCAGTGGATGTCACCGTCCGCGTCGTGGTGCTCGATGCCGAAGGCCGCAGTTTCTGCGCCGGCGGCGATCTCAACTGGATGCGCGAGCAGTTCGACGCGGACCGGCCGACCCGGATCGCCGAGGCGACCCGTCTGGCGTTGATGTTCAAGGCGCTGAACGAGATCGCCAAGCCGGTCATCGCACGGGTGCACGGCAATGCCTTCGGCGGCGGCGTCGGCCTCATGAGCATCTGCGATGCCGTCATTGCGTCGTCCGATGCGCGCTTCGGCCTGACCGAAACCCGGCTCGGCCTCATTCCGGCGACCATCAGCCCCTACGTCGTTGCCCGCATCGGCGAGGGCAGGGCGCGGCCTCTGTTCATGTCCGCACGCCTGTTCAGCGCCGAAGAGGCAAGGGATGCCGGTCTGGTGACGGCCATTGCTGCCCCCGATGCGCTTGATGCGGCAATTGCGGCCGAGGTCGAACCCTATCTCCAGACAGCGCCCGGTGCGACCGGACGGGCGAAACGGCTTGCCCGTTCGCTCGGACAGCCGATCACCGAAGAGACTATTGCCGCGACGATCGAGCAGCTTGCCGATTGCTGGGAGTCCGATGAGGCGCGCGAAGGCGTTGCCGCCTTCTTCGAACGGCGCGAGCCCTCTTGGCGACAGGCATCGCTTCCTTGATTTGAGCAGATTTTGAGCCTATTTTGATCAGGTGATGATCAAGATAAGATCGGAATGCGCCATGTCAGCCGTCGGCTTCAACATCTCTGCCTCCCATTTCGGCGAAAGCCAGTCGTCGTTTCTGTCTGCCCGGCTGGTCGCGGATCGTCTGGGCGTGACACTTGCGGAACTGGCGAAGCTGATCGGCGTCGCACGCAACACGCTGACGGCGAAGTCGAGCGCGCGCAAGGTCGACGCGGCTCTCAGCAAAGTCGTGCGTATCCTCGCCATGGCTGCCGAAATGGCGGGCGACGAGAGCCGGGCCGTGATCTGGTTCAAGCACCAGCCGATCCCCGGATGGGCGGGCAAGACTGCCTATGATCTTGCCCGAGAGGGCAAGGCAGACAAGGTGCTTGCCTATCTCGAGGCCGTGCGTTCGGGTGTCTACGCCTGATGTCGGAGAGTGAGCCGGTGCGCCTCTGGCGCGCCTATGTGCCCCGCTGGGCCCACGCTCCGCTTTCGGGCGATGGTGCCGCGCGCTTCGGCGGCCGCTGGAACCCGGTCGGCCTGCCGACGATTTACGCGGCGCGCGAACTGTCGACCGCCTGGGCGGAATATAACCAGAGCTTTGTCCAGCATCCCGCTTTGATCGCTCAGCTTGAACTGCGGCATGCGTGGCTGGCCGATATGATGGCGCCGGATGTGCTTGCGGATTTCGGCGTTACTGATGATATCCACCGGGAGGAGTGGCGCGACGCACTGGATCAAGGCGTGGTGCCGGCGACGCACCGTCTGCAGGCGGAGTTGACCAGCCGTGGTTTCGATGGGCTGATCTACCCGTCCTTCATGTCCCCGGGCGGCAGCTGCGTCGCGCTCTGGCGATGGAATGCCGGCGGGGCGGAGTTGACGGTGATCGATCCGGAAAGCCGCTTGCCGAAGACGCCGGCGTCCTGGCTCTGAGGCCGATACGCCCAGTCAAAAAACCTTGCCGGGGTTCAGGATGCCCTTCGGGTCAAGCGCGTGCTTGATCCGGCGCATGACCTCAAGCTCAGCCGCACTTCGCGAATGGCCGAGGAACTCCCGCTTCAAGGTGCCGATGCCGTGTTCGGCGGAGATCGAGCCGCGATAGCGCCGAACGATGTCATAGACGATGCCGTCGACCGCGTGCTGCGTGCTCTCGTCGCTTCCCGGCGTGGAAAAAGCGATGTGCAGATTGCTGTCGGCAACATGCCCGAAGAAGGAGATGTGCGCCTGCGGGAAACGGGCGGCGAGCGCCGCGCCGCATTCGGCCGCGAAACGGCCGATTTCGCCGATCGGCAGGCTGACGTCGAGATTGATCAGCGCCGGCAGCAAGCGGTCCATCGCGTGGCCCTCGCGCACCTGCCAGAAGAGCCGGCTTTCTTTCTCCGACTGGGCGATCAGAGCATTGACGATGACATCGTCTTCCAGTGCGGCGCCGAGGAAGGTCTCAAATTCCTCGCTGTCGGTCTCGTGGCCCTGGACATCCTGTTCCACGATCACCGCAAAGGCGGGGGACGTCTCGAAAAAGCGCTGTCCCTCCGCCTCGCAGTTGAAGTGAAAATAGTCTTCCCACATGGCCTCGAAGGCCGAGAGGCCAGGAAGTCCTCTTTGTGCTCGCGCCAGGAAGGCGACGACCTGGTCATAGGTCTGAAGCGCGCAGAGCGCCGTCAGCCGTCCGGACGGCCGCGGCTTCAACCGCAGGACGGCGCGTGTGATGACGCCGAGCGTGCCCTCCGAACCGATGAAATACTGGCGCAGATCATAGCCGGTGTTGTTCTTGATCATCTTGCTGAGCGACGAGAGGATCGTGCCATCGGCAAGCACGGTTTCAAGCCCCAGGACGTTGTCACGCGTGACGCCATGGCCGATGACGCGGATGCCGCCGGCATTGGTGGCGAGATTGCCGCCGATCTGGCAGGAGCCGCGGGCGCCGAGGTCTATCGGCAGCAGGAAGCCTGCATCGTCGGCGGCGCGCTGGGCGACCTCGAGCGGCGTGCCGGCAAGGACGGTCATGGTTGCGGAAAGCGGATCGATTTCCTCAACGCCGGTCAGGCGTTCGAGCGAGATGGAAATCGCGTCCTCGTCCGGGTTCGCGCCGCCGGCAAGGCCGGTCAGCCCACCTTGTACGACGACCGCCTGTCCATGGGCGTTGCATATGCGGAGGGTCGCTGCGACTTCCTCTGTGTTCGCAGGGCGGATGACGGCCTTCGGAAGATAACGTCCGGTGAGGCTGGCGTCGCTGCGATAGCGCTCGCCGATGTCAGTGCCGGTCAGCACGGCATCGCCGAGTGCCTGTTTCAGATCGTCAATAACGGACATGCGCCTCGTCTCCCGCTTCTCTCACCGCATGAGGTGCTGTAGCGCATCTCGGCAGAAACGGGAAATGGCTTGGAGGCGAGATGAGGATCGGGCGCTGAGAAGCCGTCAGGTCCCGGTGCGTGCCAGTTCGAACGGTTGGACCGGCGCCTCCGCCTCGACGTCTGCGCTTGGCACCTCGTTGCCCGCCTTCTCGTCCCTGAACAGCTTCCACTTTGTCGGGCGGAATGCGACCCTTGCGCGGTCCTGTGTTGTGGTGCGTTCGGGTGGCAGTTCGATTTCGGCATGCGGATGGTTGCGGCCGAGGTCGAGTTCGAGATGGCGGGTGCCGGCGACGCGGCGGCTGGCGGTGACCAGGCCGGCGAGACAGCCGCCGCAGCCATCGATCAGCTCGATGTCGTGCGGGCGGAAGTGGAGGGTGGCCGGGCCGTCGGGCTCGGTCGGGGCTCTGAGGCCGATCGGCCGGTCCTCGAACCAGATCTCGCCGTTTTGCAAGGTGACGGCCAGCGCGTTCGACTGGCCGATAAAGCCGTAGACGAACGGCGASACCGGATGGTCGTAGATCTCGTCGGGGGTGCCGACCTGTTCGATCGTGCCCTTGCTCATCACCACCACCCGGTCGGCAAGTTCCAGCGCCTCTTCCTGGNACCGGATGGTCGTAGATCTCGTCGGGGGTGCCGACCTGTTCGATCGTGCCCTTGCTCATCACCACCACCCGGTCGGCAAGTTCCAGCGCCTCTTCCTGGTCATGGGTGACGAAGATGGTGGTGTGGCCGGTRCGGTCGTGGATCTCGCGCAGCCAGCGCCTGAGTTCCTTCCTGACCTGGGCATCGAGTGCGCCGAAGGGCTCGTCGAGCAGAAGCACGTTCGGCTCGACCGCCATGGCGCGGGCGAGCGCCACGCGCTGGCGCTGGCCGCCCGACAGCTGCGCCGGATAACGCTTCTCAAGCCCGGAGAGCTGGACGAGATCGATGAGATCAAGCGCGCGCTTGCGGATGTCGGCCGCCGGTGGCCGGCGGTTGGCCGGACGCACCTTCAGCCCGAAGGCGACATTGTCGAGCACCGTCATGTGACGGAACAGGGCATAGTGCTGGAACACGAAGCCGATGTTGCGCTCTTGCACGGTCTTTTGCGAGGCATCCTCGTCGCCGAAGAAGATCGTGCCGTCGGTCGGGCTTTCGAGACCGGCGACCAGCCGCAACAGCGTCGTCTTGCCCGAGCCGGAGGGGCCGAGCAGCGCGATCAGCTCGCCCGAGCGGATGTCGAGCGAGACATCGTCGAGCGCCGGAAAGCGGCCGAATTCCTTGCGTATGTTCTGAACGCGGACTTCCATGACGATCCGGACCTTTCAATGCCTGCGGCTGGCGGCGATCTCGGCGCTGTAGCGAAGCTCGAGCGCCGTTTTCAAGACGAGGGTGACCAGCGCCAGCAGCGCCAGCAACGTCGCAACCGCAAAGGCGGCGACGAAGTTATATTCATTATAGAGGATTTCCACCTGCAACGGCATGGTGTTGGTCTGGCCACGRATATGGCCCGARACCACCGACACCGCGCCGAACTCRCCCATGGCGCGGGCGTTGCACAGGAGCACGCCGTAAAGCAGCCCCCATTTGATGTTGGGCAGCGTCACATGCCAGAAGGTCTGCCAGCCGGACGCGCCCAAGGACAGCGCCGCCTCCTCGTCGCTGGTGCCCTGTTCCTGCATCARCGGGATCAGYTCGCGGGCAACGAAGGGGAAGGTGACGAAGACGGTGGCCAGCACCAGYCCCGGCACGGCAAACAGGATCTGGATGCCATGGCTCTGCAGCCACGGGCCGATGAGGCTGTGCGAGCCGAACAGAAGCACGAAGACCAGACCGGAGATCACCGGCGAGACCGAGAACGGCAGGTCGATCARCGTCGTCAGGAAGGCCTTGCCGATGAACTCGAACTTGGCGATCGCCCAGGCGGCGGCGACGCCGAAGACGAGGTTGAGCGGCACGGCGATGGCGGCGACAATCAGCGTCAGGCGGATGGCGGARAAGGTCTCGGCATCGCCAAGCGCCGACAGGAATTCGGCCGGTCCCTTGCGCAGCGCCTCGGTAAAGACGGCGGCCAGCGGCAGCAGCAGGAACAAGGCGACGAAGGCAAGCGCTGCCAGCGTCAGGCTTAAGCGAGCAAAGCGGCTTTCCGAGGTGGCGGCGCGCACGTGATGGGCGGCTGTAGCGAGATCAGGCGACATAGACATATCTCCGCCGGCTCCAGGCCTGGATCGAGTTGATGACGAGCAGCATGGCAAAGGAGATCACCAGCATCACCGCGGCAATGGCGGTGGCGGCGGGATAATTAAACTCTTCCAGCCGGATGACGATCAAGAGCGGRGCGATCTCGGAGACGTAGGGCAGGTTGCCGGCGATGAAGATCACCGAGCCGTATTCGCCGACGCCGCGGGCAAAGGCGAGCGCAAAGCCGGTCAGCCCAGCTGGCAGCAGCCCCGGCAACAGCACCCGGCGGATCGTCTGGAAGCGGCTGGCGCCGAGCGTGGCGGCGGCCTCCTCCACTTCCTTGTCGATCTCCTCCATGATCGGCTGCACGGTCCGGACGACGAAGGGCAGGCCGACGAAGATCAGCGCGATGACGATGCCGACGGGGGTAAAGGCGATCTTGATGCCAAGTGGGGCCAGCAGCGCGCCGATCCAGCCGTTCGGGGCATACAGTGTCGCCAGCGCAATGCCGGCGACCGCCGTCGGCAGCGCAAAAGGCAGGTCGACCATGGCGTCGATCACCCGCTTGCCGGGGAAACGATAGCGCACCAGCACCCAGGCGAGGATGACGCCGAAGATCAGATTGACGATGGCGGCGACAAAGGCCGTGCCGAAACTGATCCTGAGTGCATTGAGCGTGCGGGTTTCGAGCGCCAGCGTCATGAACTGCGACCAGCCGAGGCCGCTCGAACGCCAGATCAGGCCCGACAAAGGAATGAGGATGATCAAAACCAGCCAGAATAGCGTGACGCCGAGCGCCAGACCAAACCCCGGAAGCACNCCGCTCGAACGCCAGATCAGGCCCGACAAAGGAATGAGGATGATCAAAACCAGCCAGAATAGCGTGACGCCGAGCGCCAGACCAAACCCCGGAAGCACRCTCGGCTGRCGAAACCGCCAGCGCCTGTTGTGGCCATGCTCTCTCAAATCCAACTCACCTCTCATGCCCAAGGCAAAAAACCCAAGCGGTCCTCAATGATGCCCGCAATCCCCATGTGGGCCCACTGCACAATTTCCTCCTCAAATCGGAAACGGTTTTACGAGGAAATTTGCAGCAAGTTCAAAGCGCTACAGCGTCCCTTTACGCGTCATATTTGACGCGCGGCGCTGTAGCACGGGATCGGCCGGATCGAATGGTCCGGCCGATCTTCTCATGTCATGAACAGGGTCGATTATTGCCCCGGCTTGTAGATCTGGTCGAACACACCACCGTCGCCGAAGAACTTCGGTTGCGCTTCCTTCCAGCCGCCAAAGTCCTCGATCGTCACCAGCTTGAGATCACCGAAGCGAGCGACATCCTTGGGGTCGGCAGCCGCCGGCTTGAACGGGCGATAGTAATGCTTCGCAGCGATTTTCTGGCCGGCGTCGCTGTAGAGGTAACCGAGATAGGCCTCGGCGACCTTGCGCGTACCCTTGGCATCGACATTGCCGTCAACCAGCGCGACCGGCGGCTCGGCCTTGATCGAGATCGACGGCGTGATGATGTCGAAATTATCCGGGCCGAGTTCCTCGAGCGAAAGATAGGCTTCGTTTTCCCAGGCGAGCAGCACGTCGCCAAGGCCGCGCTGGACGAAGGTCGTGGTCGAGCCGCGCGCACCGGTATCGAGCACCGGCACATGCTTGAACAGATCGGTAACGAATGCCTGCGCCTTGGCATCGTCGCCGCCATTGGCCGCACGTGCGTAGGCCCAGGCTGCCAGGAAGTTCCAGCGCGCGCCGCCCGAGGTCTTCGGGTTCGGCGTGATCACCTGGATGTCGTCCTTGACGAGATCGCCCCAGTCCTTGATGCCTTTCGGGTTGCCCTTGCGCACCAGGAAGACGATCGTCGACGTGTAGGGTGCGCTGTTATTTTCGAACTTGGTCTTCCAGTCTGCCGGGATCTTTCCGGTTTCCTTGGCGATCGCGTCGATGTCCGCCTCAAGCGCCAGCGTCACGACGTCGGCCTGCAGTCCGTCGATCACGGAGCGGGCCTGCTTGCCGGAGCCGCCATGCGATGTCTGGATCGTCACGGTTTCGCCGGTGTCCGCCTTCCACTTTTCAGCGAAGGCAGCGTTGAAGTCCTTGTAAAGTTCACGTGTCGGGTCATAGGACACGTTCAGGATCGTCGTGTCGGCAAAAGCCACACTTGCAGCACCAAGCTGCAGGCCTCCGACTACAATTGCCAGTCCCACAATTCCGGTAATTCGTCCAAAGCCCATCTCGACCTCCATCGGTTACCAGATAAAACTATCAATTTAATTGACTGCTTCAACGCAAACTGATGATGCGGGAGGTGGCTATCGGGAAAAGTCCTATCGTTGTTGTGCCTTTTTAAGGAACGGTTTGCCCAACGCCCGTCTGGTCGCCGATCTCCTGTCAGTGGCGAACCGGGCGGAGAATAGCATGAGCCCTTTGACGCGCACATCAAAATTCCGGATGGGCTATGTGATCGGGCGGCCGTATGGACGCGGTTTGGGCACGGGACTGCTAGGGATGCGACCCTTCTGGGACGAAGCGGGGCCTAGGAAAACTCAGCCAAAGAACGGTTGCCGCAGCAACAAACCCGCTAGAGCACGTGGCCACGGGCGACGATCGGCCAGATGGCCTTCGGCTCGTCGCCCTCGACGATATGCACGGCGTCGACCATGTTGGTCACGACGCAGGCATGATTGGGAACGATGCGCAGCTGCTGCCCGACCGTCAGGCCGATCGGTCCGTCGGTCACAAGTCGGCCGTGTTCCTCCGAGAGCTGGTCTATGCGGATGTCGTCGCGGCCAAGCACATGGCCATAGCCGGTGAGGCCTAGGAGGTCGGCGGTCAGAACCTTGCTGCCCGCATCGATGATCGCACGGTGCTCAGAAGGCACCGAGACGACGGTCGCCAGTACGGTGAGGGCGCAGTCGTCCCAGGTTGCGACGCCGCGCGAAACGAGGGAGCGGTCGTTGTAGATATAGGTGCCGGGCCGATATTCGGATGCAATCGGCGCGCCGGCCGAATGCATCATGCTCGGCGTGCCGCCCGAGGTGATCGCAGGCACGGTCAGGCCGTCCGCCTCGATCAGGCGCTTGGCCTCGCTCATGAAGGCCTGAACCTTTGCCTCGCCGGCGATTGGCGGATAGGTCATCAGGCCGGCGAATTCGATACCCTTGGCATCATTGATCAGGCGGGCCAGACGGGCGGCTTCCACGGGCGAAGCGACGCCACAACGGTCCGCGCCGGTGTTGCATTCGACGAACACCCGAAGCGGCTTGCCCTTGGTCGAGAAGTGACGGGAAAGTCCATTGATGACCGTCTCGTTGTCGGCGACGACTGCCAGCGCGATGCGTCCATTAAGGCGCTCGAGCCGGTCGAGCTTGGGCGTTCCGAGAATGTTGTAGGTGATGAGGACATCGTTGATCCGCGCACTACCGTCCACCATCGCTTCAGCTTCGGTCACCTTCTGGCAGGTGATGCCGATGGCGCCGGCGTCGAGCTGCAGCTCGGCCATCTGCGGCAACTTGTGGGTCTTGATATGCGGCCGAACGCGGATGCCGTTGATGTCCGCGTAGTCCTGGAACGTGCGGATGTTGCGCTTGGCGATCTCGATATCGACCAGCACGGCGGGCGTTTCGATCGGCAGGGGCATCGCTCATCACTTCCTTTTGTCGGGCGCGGCACACGGGGAAGCTACATCATCCACCCTTGACAAGTTATGACCGTCGGCATTTCATACGTCAATCCATTATTCAGGATTGTGATACTGTATAATGGAATAATGACGGGAACCCAAAAATGGGAGAATGCAGATGATCAAGACAGTTCTCGCGGCTGCCGCCATCGCAGCCGCCTCCATTACCTTGCCGGCACAGGCGCAGCAGCCAGCGAGCAAACTCGACGAAATTCTCGCGCGCGGTCATCTCGTGCTCGGCACCGGCAGCACCAATGCACCGTGGCACTTCAAGAGCGCCGAAGACAAGCTTCAGGGCTTCGATGTCGACATGGGCCGGATCATCGCCAAGGCGCTGTTCGGCGACCCGGAAAAGATCGAATACGTCAACCAGTCATCAGACGCCCGTATCCCGAACATCACCACCAACAAGGTGGACATCACCTGCCAGTTCATGACGGTGACCGGCGAGCGCGCCCAGCAGATCGCCTTCACCATCCCCTATTATCGCGAAGGCGTCGGCCTGATGCTGAAGTCGGACGGCAAATATGCCGACTATGCGGCGCTGAAGGCGGCGGGTTCATCGGTGACCGTGTCGGTTCTGCAGAACGTCTATGCCGAGGCGATGGTTCATGCGGCATTGCCGGAAGCGACCGTCGATCAGTATGAATCTGTCGACCTCATCTATCAGGCGCTCGAATCCGGCCGGGCCGATACTGTGGCCACCGACCAGTCGTCGCTTGCCTGGTACATGACCCAGAACCCCGATCGCTACAAGGACGCCGGCTATGGCTGGAACCCGCAGACCTATGCCTGCGGCGTCAAGCGCGGGGATCAGGACTGGCTGAACTTCGTCAACACCGCGCTGCACGAAGCCATGACCGGGGTGGATTTCGATTTCTATGCGAAGTCGTTCAAGACCTGGTTCGGCAAGGACCTGACGCCGCCGCAGATCGGCTTTCCGGTCGAATTCAAGTAGGCGCTTCCGTTCGGTCGATCCCGTACTCGTGCGGGATCGACGCCTGTCCTGTCGGCATGGATGGCTGAAGACATGGGTTATCAGTTGAATTTCGCCGCAGTCTGGCGGTCTTTCGACCTTCTGCTCGAAGGTCTGGCTCTCAGTCTCGGCCTCGCCTTCGCGGCGATCCTCGCCGGTTGTCTCATCGGCCTCGTCACCGCCTTCGGGCTGGTGTCGAAGTCCATGGTTCTACGCAAGCCGGCCGGCTTCTATGTGACCGCGATCCGCAACACGCCGATCCTGGTGCTGGTGCTGTTCAGCTACTTTGCCCTGCCGCAGCTTGGCGTCAGGCTAGGTAAGATCGAGAGTTTCGTGCTGACGCTGGCGATCTATTCCGGCGCCTATCTCGCCGAGGTGTTCCGCGGCGGGTTGCTTTCCGTGCCTCCTGGCCAAAGGGAGGCGGGACTGGCGATCGGGCTCACGGAAATGCAGATCCGCACCTCGATTATCCTGCCGCTGATGCTGCGCAATGTACTTCCCTCGCTCGGCAGCACGATGATCTCCCTGTTCAAGGATACCTCGCTTGCAGCCGCGATCGCCGTTCCCGAACTGACCTTCGAGGCGCGCAAGATCAATGTCGAAAGCTTCCGGGTGATTGAGACGTGGATCGTCGCCAGCTGCCTCTATGTCGCCACCTGTTCGCTTCTCGCCGCATTGATGCGCGCGGTCGAGCGCCGACTTGCCGTGCCGAGGTGATCGCCATGGATCTTTCCGCATTCCTCGACCAGCTCTGGATCGCCCGCATCCCCCTTCTCAAGGGTCTCGGCGTATCGGTTTCCATTTCTTTCCTGTCCATCGTTGTCGGGACGGTGCTCGGCGTCTTCGTCGGTCTCGCCCTGACCTACGGCTACAAACCCGTGCGCTTCATCGTGCGCGGCTATACCGACTTCATCCGCGGCACGCCGGTACTGGTGCTGGTTCTCGCCAGCTACTACGTGCTCAGCACCATCGGCATTGATCTCGGGCCGTTCCAGGCCGGCATCCTTGCCCTTTCGGTTTTCTGCAGCTCGCATGTGGGTGAACTGGTCCGCGGCGCGCTTCAGGCGATCCCCAAGGGACAGACGGAGGCGGCCAAGGCGATCGGCCTGACATTCCCGCAGACTTTTGCCTATATCCTTGGTCCTCAGGCTTTGCGGCAGGCCTTGCCGGCCTGGGTGAATACCGCCGCCGAAATGGTCAAGGCTTCGACGCTGCTGTCGATCATCGGCGTCGCCGAGCTTTTGCTGCGCACGCAGGAGCTGATCTCGCGCACTTTCATGAGCCTCGAGTTCTATTTCTTCGCCGGCTTCCTCTATTTTGTCATCAACTACAGCATCGAGCGCTTCGGCCGTTACGTCGAGCGCAAGACAGCCGTCCCATCGTGAGGCACCGGATCCGATGACCCAGGCACTTCTTGAAATCCGCGACCTCCACAAGCGTTATGGCCCCGTCGAGGTGCTGAAGGGCGTCGATTGCACAATGGCGCAGGGCGAGGTCATTTCGATCATCGGCTCCAGCGGCTCGGGCAAGACGACGATGCTGCGCTGCATCAACATGCTGGAGGAGTTCCAGGGCGGGTCGATCCGCATTGACGGCCAGGAGATCGGCTATGACACCGTCGCCGGCGTCAGGCGGCGCAAGCGGGAAAAGGAAATCGCCCGCCAGCGGGCAATGACCGGCATGGCGTTCCAGCAGTTCAACCTCTTTCCGCACATGAGCGCGGCGAAGAACGTCATGCTCGGCCTTATCAAGGTGCGCGGCATGGGGCGGGACGAAGCACTGTCGGTGGCCGAGAAATGGCTCGACCGGGTGGGGTTGCTCTCGCACAGGGATCATTATCCCGGCCAGCTTTCGGGCGGTCAGCAGCAGCGCGTAGCGATCGCCCGGGCGATTGCCATGAACCCGAAGCTGATGCTGTTCGACGAGGTGACCTCTGCGCTCGATCCGGAGCTTGTCAACGAGGTGCTGCAGGTGATCAAGGGGCTGGCGGAGGACGGGATGAGCATGTTGCTCGTGACGCACGAGATGCGGTTTGCCTACGAGGTGTCTTCCCGGGTGATCTTCATGAACCAGGGGCGCATCGGCGAAGAGGGCAATCCGCGGGAGATGTTCCTGAAGCCGCAGACTGAGCGCCTGGCCGAATTCCTGAAAACCTCGTCGTTCAACTGATGCACAAATACCGTTGGCAGGGGCGGTCGTGGCATCCGGGCATGAGGGCCGCGGAACAGTGCTTGCGGCGCCTCCGCCGCAGGTCGACATATCGAACGTCACTTCGCCACTCGCTTTGGGTACGCGATAGGCGCCGGGACCGAGCGAGCCCCTTTCCGCATCAACCGGAAAGCAAGGACCGACCGGTTTCCGGGTCGAACAGATGCAAGGCGCCCTCGTCGAAAGCGAATGTTCGCTCCGCATCGATGGCCAGCTGCGTGCGCGGCGGCAGGCAGGCGGTGATGCGCTGGTCGCCGATGCGCGCCGTCACCACCAGTTCCGGGCCGGTCAGCTCGACAACCTCGACGCGCGCCGTCAGCCGCAGTGCATTGGACTCGGCTGTTGCCAGCCGCAGCGCCTCCGGGCGGATGCCGACCTTGACGCGTTGGCCATTCTGCACCTTGCCATGAAAACGCGCCGGCAGGGCGATCGGCTGGTCGCCGCCTTCCACGCGCAAACTGCTGTCTGATACTTCAGCCTCAAAAATGTTCATCGGCGGCGAGCCGACGAAGCCCGCGACATAAAGCGTGGCCGGGCGATCGTAGATCTCTTCCGGCGTGCCGAGCTGTTCGATGCGGCCGTCGCGCATGACGGCGATGCGCGTAGCAAGCGTCATCGCCTCGATCTGGTCATGGGTGACATAAACAACCGTCGTCTTCAGCAATTGGTGCAGGCGCTTCAGCTCGGTGCGCATCTCCATCCGCAGCTTGGCATCGAGGTTCGACAGCGGCTCGTCGAAGAGGAAAACCTGCGGGTTTCGCACGAGCGCCCGGCCGATGGCGACGCGCTGTCGCTGGCCGCCAGAGAGCTGGCTCGGCTTGCGCTCAAGCAGGTTTTCGATCTGCAGCAGCTTCGCTGTCTCAATGACCGCCTTTTCCCGTTCCGGCGCCGGAACTTTACGCATTTCGAGGCCGAAACCGATGTTGCGGGCAACGCTCATGTTTGGGTAGAGCGCATAGGATTGGAACACCATGGCGATGTCGCGATCCTTTGGGTGCATCCCGATGATCGACCGAGGCCCGATGCGGATATCGCCACCGCTCGGCTCGGCAAGGCCGGCGATGATATTGAGCAGGGTCGACTTGCCGCAGCCCGAAGAGCCGAGCAGCACGAGAAACTCGCCGCTTTCCAGCGCGATGTCGATGCCCTTCAGCGTTTCGACTTCGCCGTAGCGCTTGTGGATGTTGTGGATCTCAAGCGCGCTCATGCGATCGTCTCCTGAAGAAAGGCGGACAAGGGTTTTCCATAGCTGCGCGGCAGCGTCGAGATTGCCTCAGAGGCGATGGTGACGCCGGTGCGAAGGCAGTTTTCCAGCGGCATTCCGGCGGCAAGGGCTGCAAGGAACCCGGCGTTGAACACGTCGCCCGCGCCGATCGTGTCGATCACTTTGACCGTGGGCGCGACGATGGAGACGATGTCTCCGGTCGGGCCGAGGGCAAGGGCGCCGTTCGGCCCGCGCTTGACGACGACGATCGCGTCGGCCGGCATGTGGGACTTGAGCGCGCGCGCTGCCTCTGCCGCATCGACAAGGCCCGTCAGCGTCGTCGTCTCGACCTCGTTGAAGAGCGCGAGCCGACAGCGTTTCAGCCAGCCGATCGTCGCCGCGCAGTTGGCATCCGTCCAGCCGTCGAGCGGCCAGCCGGTGTCGAGTGCCACGGCGATGTCATGCGCCTCGGCCCAGTCGAAGACATCGTCATAGGCGGCGGTCAGCGCGTCGGTGAGGAAGGAGCCGGCAAGCAGCGCCAGACCGCCACGCAGGTGCTCGCCGTCGAGCATTGTCCGGATTTCGTCGAAATTTAAGAGCGGTAGGTGTCCACGGGTGGTGAAGAAGGTGCGCTCGCCGTCCGGATGGGTAATGCCGACCGACAGCGTCGTGCCGACGTTTTCGACCGGCCAGCCACTGGCCCGCTCGGCAAAGGCGTCTTTCAGCCAGGTGCCGAACTGGTCGTTACCGATGTTGGCGGCGATCGCATAATCGACACCGAGCGAATCCCAGGCAAGCGCGCTGTTGCCGGCGCAGCCGCCGACGCGCAGCTCATCGTGATCGACGATGACTTCGGTGCCGGCCTTTGGCCAGGGTGCGGCCGGCCCGAGGATCAGATCGACGTTGACGTTGCCGATGACGACAAGAGGACGCATGCTTCATTCGCTCCGGGTAATCTTGGTCGATCGGACCGGCGTTCCGGCATCGACGACACGCGCCTCGGCAAAGGCGATCATGAACAACTGCGCCACCGGCAGCATCGCAAAGATCGCGGCCATGCCGGCGGCCGGTTTGAAGGAAAGCGTGGTCACGCCAGCGATTGGTGCCTCGCCGGAGGCATCAAAGACGACAACCGGAGAACCGGCTTCGGCTGCGGAAACCGCCATGACGCTGACGAGGCCGGCAGTTGCATCGGCGGCGCGAAACAAGACGACGCCGACCGACGGGCCGAGCATTTCCATTGGCCCGTGCCGCAGCTGCCCGCCTTCGAGCGAGAAGCAGGGCAGCCGGGACAACTCGGTCAGACCGAGCCCGATCGCTTCGGCAAGTCCCTGAAGTTGGCGGCCGGACGTTACCACGGCGCGGACATCCGCAAGCGCTGCGAGCGCCGACGTTGTGTCGGGCGTCTGCGGTGCTTCGATCGCCTGCAGTGCCGCGGATGCGTCGTCTCCGAGGGCGGCAAGGATCGAGAGGTGCAGCGCGAAGCTGATCGTCAGGCTGCGTGTCGCGGCAAATGCCTTTTCGGTGCCACCGACCCCGACCAGCGATGGGGCGCTGCGGGCCAAGAAGGAACCCTCTTCGAGGGTCAGGCCGAAGGTGTCGCCGGTCGCCCCATTGGTCTCGGCGAACCAGCGCAGAACTTCCGCACTTTCACCGGACTGCGATGTGACGAGGATCGTCTTGCCTTCGATCGCCAGCGGCTGGCCCAGCTGTTCGGACAGCGGCAGCGCGATAGCATCGATGCCGTGGGCCCGGTAGAGCGGTTCGAGCGCGCGACCAACCGCATGCGAGCCGCCCATTCCGAGCAGTAGCAGCTTGCCGGTCGATCTGAGCGATGCAGCGATCCTGCCGGTGAGCGCCTGTGCGGCGTGGAACGAGGCGACGGCGTCTGAAGCCTGACGGGCCATTTCACGGTCGATTGCAATGAGCCCGGCCGGGCGGTTTCTGGTATCGCTCATGGTCATCCCTTGACGCCGCCACTGGTGAGCCCGGAGATCAGGGCTTTTTGCATGATGAGGCCGATCAGCACCGGAGGCAGGGCGGCTAGCACGCCGGCGGTCGCAATCAGTCCGTAGTCGGAAACGCGGCCGCCGGCGAGATCGGCGATGGCGACCGTCAGGGTTTTTGCGCGCAGGTCCGAGGTGAACAGCAGCGCATAGAAGAATTCGTCCCAGGCAAGCAGAAAGGCAAAGAGTGCCGAGGTCGCCATCACGGGGGCGGCGAGCGGCAGGGTGATCAGCCTGAGGATCTGATCCAGCCTGGCGCCGTCGATCATGGCAGCGCTCTCGATCTCCTTGGGAATGGAATCGAAGCCGGACTTCAGCAGCCAGGTGGTGAAGGGCGCAAGGATGGTGAGATAGACGAGTGCAAGGCCGAAGACCGAATTCAACAGGCCGAGAGTGGCAAGGCCCATATAGAGCGGCACCGCAAGCGCCACCGGCGGCAGCATGTAGGTGGCGATCACCGCGTAAAGCGACCAGGAGACGGTGGGCGTGCGCGACACGGCCCAGGCCGAGGGAATGGCAACGGCGATGGCGGCAAGCGTCGCCATGCCGGCGACCTTCAGGCTGTTGAAGAGCGAAGCGACGAAGGCCGCGCCGGCGGTGTTTTCGAGCGTGGTCAGCAGCAGCCCATAGCGCGACAGATCGATCTCATCAGGCCACCAGTTGAGCGGCTTTGCCGAAAGGTCGGCCGCAGACGAGATGCTCATGACGAAGAGCCACACAACAGGCGCCAGGATGACGGCCGTCAGCAACAGGGCGCAGGCGTAGATGAAGGCAGTGAACAGTGGGCTCTGGCGTTCCATCAGGTGGCTCCCGCGGCTTTGCGCACAAGTGCGGCATAGGCGACCGCAAGTACGGTCACCAGCAGTGTGACGATCAGCGCCAGCGAGGCGCCGGACCCTGCCCGCTGAAACGAGAAAGCTTCCTGATAGACGAGGATCGACAGCGTGCGCGTGCTGTTGGCCGGGCCGCCGCGTGTCATGACCCAGATGAGGTCGAAGACCTTGAAGGCTTCGATCGTGCGCAGCACCAGCGCCACGAGCAACGGGCCGGCGAGATAGGGCATGATGACATAGCGGAAGCGGTTGAACGGGCCTGCGCCATCGACGAGCGAGGCGGCCGTGATGTCGCGCGGCACCGCCTGGAGAGCTGCAAGCGCGATCAGGGCAACGAGCGGAAAGTTCTTCCAGCAGTCGGCGACGATCAGGGCTGTCAGCGCCGAGCCAGGCTCGCCGAGCCAGGAGCGATAGCTGTCGATCAGGCCGATCTGCGTCAGGGCCGCGTTCAGTGCACCATATTCCGGATTGTAGATCAGCCGCCACAGCGTCGCGTTGACGACCGTCGGCAGCGCCCAGGGCAGGATCATCAAGGCGCGCAATGCCGTGCGGCCGCGGAATTGCTGATTGAGCAGCAGGGCCGCCAGCACGCCGATCACCATTTCGGCGGTCACCGAGACAACCGCAAACCATGTGGTCGTGACCAAGGCCCGCAGGAAGTTCGAACCGCCGAGCACCTTGGCATAGTTGTCGAGGCCGACGAAGCTGCCTTCGGTGCCGACGAGCTTTGCGTCAGTGAACGAAAGCCTGACGGTGTCGACCAACGGCCAACCGATGACAGCGATCATGACTGCGAGCAGCGGCAGCATCAGCAGCCACGCGCGTGTTGTTATCCAGGTACCGGACATGGGATGGAAACCTTTTAGGCCATCTACAGCGCCGCGCATCAGATATGACGCGCAAAGCACGCTGTAGCGCTTTAAACCTGCCGCATAATTCCTTAAGTCGATTCCGATTTAAGGAATTATGCCGTGGGCTCATGCTATTGCCGGTGAAACCGTTCCGGCAAGTCCCGGGCGGCAGGGCCACCCGGGAGGTCGAAGCCGTGGGATCAGAGACCGCTGTTTTCGGCGGCGGTCTTGAGTGCATCCTCGGCGGAGGCCTGTCCAAGCAACGCTTCCTGGATCGCCTGCTGCAGGGCTGTCGAAAGCTCCTGGTACTTCGGCGTCGTCGGGCGCGGATACATGGCGGCAAGGCCGAGCTTGGCGGCGGCGATCAGCTCTTCCTGGCCCTTGGTGACATTGGCGTCTTCATAGGACGAGGCCCAGATCGGCAGGCTCAGCTTGGCATAGGCATTCTGCGTCGGCTGCGATGTCATGTGGACGATGTACTTCCACGCTTCGTCCGGGTGCTTGCTGGTCGAGGTGATGCCGAGGCCCATCGACCCGTTGACGGCCGACACCTCGCTCTTGCCCGCAACACCCGGTGCCGGCACGACGCCGACCTTGCCGGCAACCTTGCTTTCCTTCGGGTCGTTTGCGAGGTTGTACATGTAGGTCCAGTTGAGCGCGAAGGCTGCTTCACCGTTCTGGAAGACCTTGCGAACGTCTTCCTCGAGGAATTCCTTCGAGTTCGGATTTGTCAGGCCCGAAGAATAGCTCGTGACCATGTAGTTGAGCGCGTCGAGACCGCCGCCGGACGTGAAGGCAGGCTTGCCGCCGTCGATGAACTTGCCGCCATAGGCGCTAACAAGCGTGGTGTAGTCGCAGATAGCGGCTTCGGCCTGCGACCAGCTCCAGGCGATAGGCGTTGCGAGCAACCCCTTGTCCTTGATGATCTTGGCCTGTTCCGTCAGTTCGTCCCAGGTTTTCGGCGGCGCCTTGATGCCGGCCTTCTCGAGGATTTCCTTGTTGTAGAACAGGTATTTGGTATCGAGGATCCACGGCATGCCGTAGCGCTTGGCGTCATATTCGACCGTGGTCCAGGCGCCCGGCAGCACGCCGGATTTCATCTCGTCGGTGATCCGGTCGGAGACATCGACCAGCACCTTGTTGGCGGCGTATTCGGCCGGCCAGATCACGTCGAAGAGCACGACGTCGTAACCGCCGCCGGAGCCTTGGGCCAGCACGGTCTTGTCATGCAAGCCTTCGTAAGGAACGAATTCGAGGTTCACCTTCACATCCGGGTTGGCCTTGGTGAAGGCCTCGGTCATCGCACGCACGTCGGCTTCGCTATAGGCCGCCTGCGCCATGAACAGCGCATTGAGTGTGGTTTCAGCATAGGCGTGGCCGGCAAAGGACAAGCCGAGCAAGGTTGCGCTGAGCAACGTGGTTTTAATGGATTTCAACATTCCTGCCTCCAATAACTGAGCGGTTCAGTTTTGCCGATACACCTCCCCGGTGCACCGAATATAAGAAATCCGCCCGCTTGCGGACGGCCGTCGACATATCTATCGGAGCGCTGGTGACGACCTTTGGCCATGACCTTCGTTCCCCTGGAGCTCTTTGCGGCTCTCAATTAAGTCAATTGTCTTGACTTATTTCTTGTTCAATATTCTAACAGTGTCAAGAGGGTTTTGAGGATGAATGATTTACGCCCGATCCGGGCAAAGAGCGGCACCAACCAGGAAGGGGCGAGCGCCCACAACCGTCGTGTCATGATCGACGCGTTGCGGTTGAACGGGCAGCTGTCCCGCGCCGATCTTGCCCGTGCGACGGCGCTGACGAAGCAGACGGTTTCAAACATCATCGAAGAGCTTGAGCGTGACGGGCTGGTTCAGTCGCTGGCAGTCGTTCGCAGCGGCCGGGGACAGCCGTCAACGCCCTATCGTCTGGTTGCCGAGGGCGCCTTCGCGATCGGCCTGCAGATCGACAGGCACGTCACACGCACCATCGCCGTCGACCTGGTGGGGACGGTCCTGGCGCGCCGGGAGGCCAACCTTCCGGCGGGCGGGCCGGCGACCGGCGTGAAAACCATTCTCGACCTGATCGAAAAGACCCGAAGCGACCTGGCGTCGATCGCGCCGCAATCGGAGGATCGCCTCGTCGGGCTCGGTGCGGCGATGCCCGGTCCCTTCGGTATCGACGCCGACGCTGACGATCCCTGGATGATGGCGGCGTGGCAGAATTTCCCGCTGCTCGAAACGCTTGCTGCAGGCACAGGTCTCGATGTCGGCCTGCAGAACGACTCGGCCGCTGCAGCGACGGCCGAGCGCCTGGTCGGCGCCGCCCATGGCGTCGATCACGCGATCTGCATCTATCTCGGCTACGGCCTTGGCGCGGGGCTGATCCTCAACGGCGAGCTTTATCGCGGTGCCAATGGCAATGCCGGCGAGATCGGCATGATTCTCAGCCTGCCGCGCGGTGCTGCCGAGCATGAGCGCACCCCGCTTGAATACCGCGCGTCGATCGCCTCTCTGTGCAAGCTACTCGCGCTCGATCCTGCCGATCCGGACCTCTATGCCCACATTGATGCGGCCGTGGAGAGTGAAGATATCAGGTTGCCCGGTTGGCTGGATGCGGCCGTCTACGAACTGCGCGCGGCTGTCCAGGCACTCGAAACCATCTTCGACCCGCAGACGGTGATCCTGTGCGGCGGGCTTCCGCCCGGCCTGGCGCGGCTGGTCACGGATGCGATGCAACCGCTGCTTCCGTCACTCGCCGATCGCCGTGATCGCAGTCTGCCGCGCCTGCAGGTCGGCTTCACCGATCCTTGGGCGGTCGCGATCGGCGCTGCCGCCGAGCCGATCAGCCGCACATTTGACCCGCGCTTTTCGGCAATCCTGAAGACCCGCGCCGCCGACCATTCCTGAGGCTGCGGCTTGCGGCGCGTCATCGGCGCCGATCAGGTCCCCGGCTCGTCAAGGCGTGCAAGTTCGGCATATTCGGCCGCGAGAAAGTCGAGCAGAGCCCTGACCGAGGGAAGCAGGCCGCGCCGCGATGGAAAGGCTGCGTGAATGATGCCTGATCGGGGCGCCCAGTCGGGCAGCACGTCGACCAGCGTTCCGTCCTTCAGGTCCTGCCTGACGACCATGGTCGGCAGCTGGGTGACGCCGACGCCTTTCAGGGCGGCGAGGCGCAGGGCCACCATATCTTCGGTGACAAGCCGCGGGTGATGGCGGACAATGGCATTGGCACCATCAGGCCCGTCCAGGCACCACTCATGCTCCTGCCGGTTGGAATTCCATGCCAGGCTCGGAAGGGCCGTGAGATCGGCGGGCTTCAGCGGCCGTGCATCCAGACCGAGCAGTCCGGGGCTGGCGACCAGGCGCTGCCCGCTTTCGGCCAGTCTCTTGATCACGAGATCGCTCTCCTCGAGCGGTGGAAAACGAACGCGGATGGCCACGTCTATGCCTTCGCGCAGCACATCCACTTGCCTGTTGGTGCTTTCGAGCACCACCTCGACCTTCGGGCAGCCGGCCATGAAGCGGGCAATCATCTCGCCGACCTGGAAATAGAGGACCGAGGAGGGACAACTGACATGCACGACGCCCTGCGGCTCGGAGCGCATACGGTCGATCACCTCCTGCGCGGCTTCCGCCTCGACCAGCATCGCCACACAATGGCGATAGTACTCCCTGCCGATATCCGTCACGACGAAGTGGCGCGTCGAACGCTGAACAAGGCGGACGCCAAGCTGTTCTTCCAGCAAGCCGATGCGGCGGCTCAGCCGCGAACGCGGCATATTGAGCTTGCGCGCGGCTGCGGCAAAACCGTTCTGCTCGACGACATCGACGAAAAGCTTAAGATCGTTCAGGTCCTGCATGGCGGATGATTGTCCTATTGATAGGACACTATAGTCCGATTTGGCTGTCTACCGCCAGATTTGTCGCGAGAATATGTTCCTCCCAACGTCATCGCTTGCAAGGCGATGCACAAGGAGAAACAGACATGCGCAAGATACTCGGCATCTTTGGAAACGCCCGACAGCACTGGGTCGGTGACGGCTTTCCGGTCCGCTCCCTGCTGTCTCACGACAGCGTCGGCGAGCATGCAAGCCCGTTCCTGCTGCTCGACTATGCAGGCCCGACAGAATTTGCACCGGACAGCCGGCCGCGTGGCGTCGGCGTGCATCCGCATCGCGGCTTCGAGACGGTGACCATCGTCTATCGCGGCGAAGTGGATCATCGCGACTCGGCAGGCAATGGCGGCCATATCGGTCCCGGCGACGTGCAATGGATGACGGCCGCCGGCGGCATCCTGCACGAAGAATACCATTCCGACGCCTTCACCAAACAGGGCGGGACGCTGGAGATGGTCCAGCTCTGGGTCAACCTGCCGGCGCGCGCCAAATCCGCAAAGCCTGGTTACCAGACGCTGGTCAACGGCGACATTCCGACGGTGACGCTGCCGGAGGATGCCGGGACGTTGCGGGTGATCGCCGGCGCGTTCGACGGTCGCAATGGACCTGCGAAGACATTTACCCCGATCAATCTTTGGGACCTCCGCCTGAAACGGGGTGGCTCTCTTGCACTCGACCTGCCTGAGAGCCATTCGGTCGGCCTGGCGGTGCTACACGGCACCGTGCTGGTGAACGGCAGCGATCTGATCGGCGAAGCCCAGTTCGGCCTCCTCGGCCGCGAAGGCGGCGCCATTACGCTCGACGCCAGCTCCGATGCGACCGTTCTCGTCTTGAGCGGCGAGCCGATCGATGAACCCGTGGTCATGCACGGCCCCTTCGTGATGAACACGGCCGACGAAATCCGTCAGGCCTTCGCCGACTTCCAGAACGGCAGCTTCGGGGCCGTTGCCGCACCGGCACTTTGAGTTCTCGTGGGCTCGGAACTCCGCGCCGAGCCCATGACGGCCGACCAACGGCCCGAGCACGCGGACAAGACGAAAGATGAAGGAGTCTTCACTATGGCAAAAACCTACAAGCGTCTCGACAAGGATCAGGCTGCGGTTCTGCTCGTCGACCACCAGGCGGGTCTGCTCTCGCTGGTCAGGGATATCGATCCCGACAAGTTCAAGAACAACGTTCTGGCGCTCGCGGACCTCGCGAAATATTTCAAGCTGCCGACTGTTCTGACGACCAGCTTCGAGGATGGCCCGAACGGCCCGATCGTGCCGGAACTGAAGGAAATGTTCCCGGATGCACCATTCATCCCCCGCCCCGGACAGATCAATGCTTGGGACAATGAAGACTTCGTCAAGGCGGTCAAGGCCACCGGCAAGAAGCAGCTGATCATTGCCGGCGTCGTCACCGAGGTCTGCGTTGCCTTCCCAGCCCTGTCCGCCCTCGAGGAAGGTTTTGACGTCTTCGTCGTCACTGACGCGTCAGGCACGTTCAACGAAATCACCCGCCATTCGGCCTGGGATCGCATGTCGCAAGCCGGCGCCCAACTGATGACCTGGTTTGGTCTCGCCTGCGAACTGCATCGCGATTGGCGCAACGACGTCGAGGGGCTGGGAACGCTGTTCTCCAACCATATCCCCGACTACCGCAACCTGATCAGCAGCTACACCACCACCAAGGCTTCCCGCTAATTGCGGTCTGGCAACAGGAGAATACCCATGACGAACGTCAACAATGTCGCCAACTTCAACGGCGCTCGCCCGGTCATCGATCCCGATGATGCGGTCATGCTTCTGATCGATCACCAGAGCGGGCTGTTCCAGACCGTCAACGACATGCCGATGCCGAAGCTGCGCGCCCATGCGGCGGCCCTTGCAAGCATGGCGACGCTGACGAAGATGCCTGTCATCACCACGGCATCGGTGCCGCAGGGGCCGAATGGTCCGCTGATCCCGGAAATCCATGCGAATGCGCCGCATGCCACGTACATTGCGCGTCGCGGCGAGATCAACGCTTGGGACAATCCGGACTTCGTGGCGGCCGTCAAGGCGACGGGCCGCAAGACGCTGATCATTGCCGGCACCATCACCAGCGTCTGCATGGCATTCCCGGCGATCAGCGCCGTCCATGAAGGCTACAAGGTCTTCGCCGTCGTCGACGCATCGGGTACCTACTCGAAGATGGCGCAGGAGATCACGCTTGCCCGCGTCGTCCAGGCGGGCGTTGTCCCGATGGACACGGCGGCCGTCGCTTCCGAGCTTCAGCGCACCTGGCATCGTGACGATGCGCAGCAATGGGCCGAGATCTACACCAAGATCTTCCCGGAATATCAGTTGCTGATCGAAAGCTACCTGAAGGCACAGCAGGTCGAAAAAGAGCACGAGAAATTGGATTCAGCCCGCGGCTGAACCAGCACGCACTGAGAAAACGTCGCCGGTGGGAAACCCTGCCGGCGACATCTGTCGTTATTTCAGGTCGATCTGCAGTACCGTCTGCAGCAGGACGTCTGTACCGCGCGCGCATTCCTCAGGCGAGGAACATTCCGCCTCGTTGTGCGACAGCCCGTCCTTGGAAGGCACGAAGATCATGGCCGTCGGGCAGATGCCGGCGATATGGGCTGCATCGTGGCCGGCACCGGAGACCACTTCGGTTGCGGAATAGCCGAGTGCCTCGGCGCTGGCACGCACTGCATCGACGATATCGGGATCGAAGACAAGCGGCTGCTTCGACCAGATGTGTTTGAGCCCGATCTCGGCATCGATCGCTGCGACAGCCTGCTCCAGCGCGGCCTGCATTTGGTTCAGGCCTGCTTCCGAAGGGTGACGCATATCGATCTGCAATTGCACTGTGCCCGGCACGACATTGCGGGAATTGGGGCCGACCGTGGCAAAGCCTGTTGTCCCGACACCGGGTGAATGACGGCGCGCGATGTCGCGCACGGCGAGCACGATCTGGGATGCGGCGACCAGCGCGTCGTCGCGCTGAGCCATCGGGGTGCTGCCCGCATGCGCTTCCGTCCCGGTAATGGACACGTCGAACCAGCGCACACCCTGCACGCCTGTGACGATGCCGATTTCAGTCGCGGCCGCTTCCAAGAGTGGACCCTGCTCGATGTGGAGTTCGACATAGGCTGCAAACCCCACATGTCCGACAGGGATTTCGCCGCGATAGCCGATCGTTTCGAGCGCCGTCTTCACGGTCGTCCCGTCCCGGTCAGTCAGGGCCTCGATCGCTTCCAGGCAGGATGCGCCGGAAAAGACGCCGGACCCCATCATCGCCGGCGAGAAGCGCGAGCCTTCCTCGTTCGTCCAGTTGACGACGGTCAGGCCATGCCGCAGCACTGTGCCGGTCTCCTTCAGCGTGCGGATCAGTTCAACCCCGGCAAGAACGCCGAGGACGCCATCGAACCTGCCGCCCTGCGGCTGGGTATCAAGGTGGCTGCCGACGGCGATAGGCGGCAGTGATGGATCTTCGCCGGGGTAGGTGGCGAAGATATTGCCGATCCCGTCGACGTCGATCGTGCAACCAAGCGAGCGGCATTCGCCGACGAACCAGTCGCGGACCTGCCGGTCCTCTTCCGTCAGTGTCAGCCGGGTGACGCCGCCCTTGTCGGTGCCACCGAAGCGAGCGGTCGTGACGATATCAGCCCATAGCCGGTCGCCGTTGATAACGGGCATGTTGGTGCCGGCGGCCGGGGTTTTGCTTGGCTGTCCCGCCGTGGTCATTTCTGCTCTCCGGTTGCTTCAGCATTCAGGCGGTAGCGGAAATCGCAATGGGACGCGCCCTGCATCACCGTTTGCGTGCGCTCGAGCGTGATGCGCGGATCGTAGCCGGTGCAGAACACGCCGTCGCGGTTGCAGGAAAGCAGGTGGCCGATATGGCCGAGCCCCATCTCGCGATAGGTCTCGGCGTAGCGACAGCGCTTGACGTTGTAGTGGAATTCGTCGTCGGTCGCCTTCGTCACCTCGATCGTCAGGGCATCGTCCTGCGTCCAGAGATCCTGCAACTCCTGGAATGTCCGCAGGTTGGTACCGCCAGGCGTTTTCGCCGCAAACGCCTTGCCGGCCTCGATCGCGGCGCGGCTGACGGCCTTGTCGAGAATAGCCTGGGCGCGCTCCTCGCCGATCTCTTCGCGCATTGCCTCATAGATCGGCGCGATAATGCCCGCCTCTATGCGTCGCCGTGCGAGAATGCCCAACTCGCCTTCCATCGCGGCGCGTGATGTCGCCGCGTCCCCGGTCTTGTCCTCGTTTGTCATGAAGATACCCTGCCTCCCTGTCCAACAGATGGTTGGTTCGATTGAGCGACAGAGTATACCGTGACCGCGGAGACAGGGTTGCAAATCCGTCCCATTCACAAGGGCTGTTGCGCAAATATTTCGCGCCCAGCTGCATTTCTCGCGGAATTATTCTTGGTCGGTTGCGGTTGGCAGCGCGGCTTGCAGGTGCCGACGCAGGGCTTGGAGCCGCATCGATCACCTCAGCCAATCGGTCATCGCTGACTGCTTGAAAAGAACCATTTGTAATAGGGATTGGCCGGCTCGACCTGCATCAGCAGCTCCATGTCGCGAGCCCATTCGGCGCGGTAGCCGGCATAGGCATTGAGCGAGGCCTGGTAGAAGAGCAGCAGCCGGTTGTGCGCCTCGGCAATCGATGCTTTCGCTGCGGGGTCGGCGGCAAGGAGCGGGAGTTCCGTCCGCAGGGCGATCAGCGCCGGAAGGGTGCGCTGCAACTCGTCGGGGCGCACCCAGCTTGCATATTCGATCCGAGGCTGGTCGTCGGTCACCGGAAGTGCAGAACCCGCGTAACGTTCCAGCCCCGTGCGGTCCATCATCCAGGTCGCCAGCAGATCCGCGGGGCTGGAAATGCCGACCTCGCCGAGGGCTGCGGCAATCGAGCGCTCTTTCATCCGGTCGGCAATTCGTGTCGCGTCGAGCTGTTGCGGTTCGAGCGAGCCGATGAGCAGCATCTCGTGCAGTTCCGTCGACCAGAGCGTAGCTTCGGGGAAGGTGTCGAGGAAGCTCCTGACGAGGGAGCGGGTGTCTTCGTCGTTCTGGGTTGCGATCGGCAGCCATTGCGCGACCATGCCATTCTCAGCCAGGCGGTCGCGCGCGAGGCGGTAGAAGTCCGACGAGTAGAGATTGACGACGCCGGCCGCCGATGGCGGCGGCGGCTCCAGGGTGATGAGGTCGTAGCGTTCCTGGCTGCGCAGCAGTTCGCGGCGCCCGTCGCGCAGCCGGACCTCAAGTCGGGGATCCTTGGCTGCGTCATAATTGCCCTTGAACAGGCTTGTTGCACGCGCAACGGAGGGCAATAGCTCCGCTGCCACGCGGCGTTCCAGCCCGGGATAGGCGAGCAGCGAGCCGGCGGTAATGCCGGTTCCAAGCCCGATCACCAGCGCCGACTTCGGTTCGCCCTTGTGGATGAGGAGCGGCAACAAAGCCTGCAGCCGCATGTAGCGCAGCGACGGCATGGCATCGCCGGTGTTGGAAACACCCTGGATATAGAGCCGGCGGAAGCGGCGGTCGGCTTGCCCCTGCTCGATAACCGCGACCGTGGCGCCGAGGCCCTCTTCGTAGGAAATGATTCTACCGTCGCTGCGCGACTTCGTCAGCAGAGTGGCGAGCCGGTCCGATGGCACGAGGACCGCAAGCAAAAGCGTGAGGGCGCCGAGCACGGGCACGACCAGGCGAGAGCCGGCAAGCACGCTGCCTTTGCCCCTGAAGATTGCGACAAGGCCGATCACGGCGGCGACGACCGCCAATATGGCAAAGCTGCGGATGATGCCGAGTGCCGGGATCAGCAGAAAGCCCGTGACCAGGGTTCCTGCGATGCCGCCGAGCGTGTTGAACGCCAGCACACGGCCGGTATCGCGCCCGACATGGGCGGGGTTGACCGCAAGGCGCAACGCGACTGG
This sequence comes from Ensifer sp. Root142, assembly GCF_001426785.1. Classification (NCBI taxonomy): domain Bacteria; kingdom Pseudomonadati; phylum Pseudomonadota; class Alphaproteobacteria; order Hyphomicrobiales; family Rhizobiaceae; genus Ensifer; species Ensifer sp. Root142. The sequence continues at coordinate 273,634 of NZ_LMFK01000049.1, read as the reverse complement.
AAAGGCAGCACCGAGGATCAGCGTCGGAACGAAAACGATGCTCAGCGCCGCCACGACAAACCGCGCGCTCATGCCGGCAAAGATGCTGCCCGTCATGGCTGCGACCGTAGCTTCGGCATTCGTCTGCCAGGCGGTGAGCCAGGTGCCGAGCACAGCCAGTTCGAAAAGGGCGACGAGGCCGGCGGCGGTAATCAGCAGGCCGAACGCGGTCCAGGGATCGGCAAGCCGATCGGTCCGCCGCGCAAAGAGTGCTGCGCCCAGCGCAAGGCCGGCAAGGTAGGTGGCAAGCACAACGGAGAAGGCAAAGGAGCGGGTGGAGATAAATTGCACGATCGCCTGCGACCAGGCGACCTCGTAGCCGAGCGCGACGCCGCCGGCGAGCGCGTAGAGAACAAGCGCCAGGCGAGACCCACCTTCGCCAGTGGACGATGCCGGCGATGCGTCCGGCGCGGAGACGGCGAAAGCCGAACTGCGCAAGAAGCCGATAGCAGCGGCGGTTAGCCCGAGAGCGGCGGCGGCAAGGCCGGTGGCCTGGACCCCAAGCGCTGGAATGATGACGAAGGAGACGGCGAGGCAGCCGACGATCGCGCCAAGTGTATTGGCAGCGTAGAGGCGTCCGCCTTTGGTCCCGATCCCGCCGGGAGCCGACTGCAGGCCGCGCAGAAGAACAGGCAGCGTGCCGCCCATCAGAAAGGCTGGTGTGGCGACGAGCAGGATCAGCATCCCCCACGCGACAACAGGCAAGCTCGACTCGATCGAGACGAAGAGAGGCGCGATCCGCGCCAGTGCAAATGTGGCGACAACGCCGAGCAGGGCGACGCCGGTCTCAAGCAGCGCATAGAGGCGCAAGGGACGGCGGGCACGATCACCGAAGCGACCAATGGCGAAGCTGCCGAGGGCAAGGCCGAGAAAGAAGGCGCTGACGCCGGCGCTGACCGCATGCACATCGACACCGGTGACGAGCGAGAGTTGCTTGATCCAGAGAACCTGAAAGATCAGCGCGGCCGCGCCGGAAAGGAAAAGCATGAACCCGGCCATTGCGGGGCTGATGGCAAAGGCCCGTTGCTGCATGCCCTGTCTCTCGTTAGCCCCGTCGACATCGACCGAGCGTACGGGCGCGGAACTCTTTGCGGTCAATCCGGCTCACCATAGATTCTAAATGCAAAGAAAGAAAAGGCGGCGCTCGGGTGAGCGCCGCCTTCGTCAGCTTATTGGGCGGCCGGGGCCTTTTTCATGATTTCGTCGATCTTGGCATGCACGCCTTCCTCGACCTGGTCGACCGAGAAGCTCGCTGGCTTCTGGCTCGGCGGATACTCGATGAAGGTTTCCAGGAAGCTTGCGGCCTTCATGGTGGCTATCCCTGCAAGATAGACGTTCTTGGTCCTCCAGTCGTCGTACTGGTCGGAGACGATGTCGGCCCGCTCATAGGGGTCCATGCGCAGGTTGAAGATCTTCGGCACACGCAGGCAGGTGAACGGATCCTGCCAGACGTCGAAGCCACCGGGCTTGCGCATTTCGCAGAAGACCGCTTTCCAGTTGTCCCAGCGAATGGCCACGAGCTTGGCGTCGTCGTTGAAGTAGAAGAACTCGTTGCGCGCGCCCTTCGGCTGCTCGCCTAGAAGGTAGGGAAGCTGGTTGTAGCCGTCGAGGTGAACCTTGAAGTCCTTGTCGCCGAGCTTGGTGCCCGTCAACAGCCGCTCCTTGACGTCCTTGTCACCGGCAGCGGCAAGCAAGGTCGGGAACCAGTCGAGACCGGAAACCATCTCGTTGGAAACACCGGGCTTGATCTTGCCCGGCCAGCGCACCATCGCCGGCACGCGGAAGGCGCCTTCCCAGTTGGTGTCCTTCTCGCTGCGGAACGGGGTTGTCGCCGCGTCCGGCCAGGAGAACTGATTGGGCCCGTTGTCGGTGGCGTAAACGACGATGGTGTTCTCGGCGATCTTCAGGTCGTCGAGTGCCTTCAACAGCTTGCCGACATCGTTGTCGTGCTCGATCATGCCGTCGGCATAGTCGTTGCCCGGCATGCCGCTCTGTCCCTTATATTCCGGCCGGATATGGGTGAACAGATGCATGCGCGTCGTGTTCATCCAGGTGAAGAAGGGCTTGCCTTCCTTGACCTGCTTTTCCATGAAGCCGATGGCTGCTGCCGTGGTCTCGTCGTCGATCGTTTCCATGCGCTTGGTGTTGAGTGCGCCGGTATCCTCAATCTTGCCGTCGGCGAACGAATGCAGCACGCCGCGGGGCGTGGCCGCCTTGACGAAAGGATCATTGGGATCCTTCGGCCAGTAGGGGCGCTCCGGCTCTTCCTCGGCATTGAGGTGATAGAGGTTGCCGAAGAATTCGTCGAAACCGTGCGCTGTCGGGAGGAAACGATCTTGGTCGCCCAGGTGGTTCTTGCCGAACTGGCCCGTCGCATAGCCGAGCGGCTTCAGCGCCTGGGCGATCGTTACGTCTCGGTCCTGGATGCCGACGGGCGCTCCGGGAACGCCGACCTTCGACATGCCGGTACGAAGCACCGACTGGCCGGTGATGAAAGTGGAGCGGCCGGCGGTGCAGCTGTTCTCGGCGTAGTAGTCCGTAAACATCATGCCTTCAGAGGCAAGCCGGTCGATATTGGGCGTCTTGTAGCCCATGACACCCATGGAATAGGCGCTGATATTGGTCTGGCCGATATCGTCGCCGAAGATGACGAGGATATTGGGCTTGGCCGCATCCTGGGCCATTGCTGGCATGACCGATGCCGATAGCGTCGACATCAGCACGGTGCCCGCAAGCGCAAGCGCTTTCGGCTTGATGGACCTTCGAACTGCTGAAGCAGCCAGCAGTCCGATGGCATTCTTCATATCAATGGGCATCTCATGTCTCCTCGAGGCACGATGGATTGCTTTTGGTCAGGTAGGCAAAGTCTCGGAACGTACCGTTGAACTTTGGGTTGAAGCGGGTGTTACGGGCAAGTACGTAACAGTTACGAAGGATCGTAACGCCCGGTCCGGCAGCGCTAGCGACTGGTTGGTAAATCGGCGTCGAACGCCGGATTGAGATCGGGGAGTTCATTGGCCGGCACCGGCTCGTCGTCGAAGATTTGCTCGAGCCAGCGGCTTCTGGCTTTGCCAAGGCCGGCCCTAAGCGGCAGGAGATTCGGCTTCTGCGCCGCGTCCTGCTGGTCTCGATAAAGCGACTGCTGGTGGTTGGCGAAGGCGGCCCTTGTCTCCGGGTCGGCGAAGCGATCGAGCCACTGGGTCATTGGAACATTCCCCGTCTTGCGCGACCATGCGTCGATCGCCGCCTCGAACCGCTCTGCATCGCCGCTGCGGCATCCCTCGTCGACGCGATGGAAAGCCGTTGCCTCGGACTGCGCCTTGCGCGTCCGTATTTCGTCAAACCATGCCTGGATACGGCCGGCTATAACGGCGGCAAAGTGGATCAGGAGCGCCAGTGCCGCCACCACCAGGCCTGCGCCGACCCACCACTGCCAGTCAAATGGCGCTTTCTCAGGCGGCGGGTGCGGCGGGGCAAGGGCGGTCGCATCTGCAGGTGCTGCCGCAACCGAAACCTTGGCCAACGGCGCTTCGGCCGTTTGCGTCTTGCCGAGCGACGGATTGAACCACTGTAGGCTGATTGCGGGGATCGTGTAGGTCCCGGCTTTCGCGAAGACATAGGTGGCCGTGTCCTTGCGGACGCCGCCCAGGAACACGCCGCGATCCGACCTATGCTCGGAGAGCAAGGGGTCGTGGACATAGACTTTGACACCCGCCGGTGCTTCGAAGGACGGCTCCGGGATCATCATCGCCGCCAGTCCATCCGCTTCGAAGGTAACGGTGCGAACCAGAGCGTCGCCGGCACGCAGGCTTGCCGGATCACGATCAAAGACTTGCGTGATCGTCACTTTCGCGGCGGTGACGCCGGCCTTGCCGTCAGCGCCGCCGGGCACCTCCGTCACTGTCAGTCGCAGCGTCGGCAGTTTCACTCGCCCTTGCGTGGTTTCGCCGGGAACGGCCGCATAACCGAACGGGATATCGACAGGCGGTAAAGTGTAGTCTCCCGCCGCCTGCGGGGTGATGACATAGGTCTTGCGGATACCGGAGAAATCGACGCCATCGATTGTCTCGTTGAGGTTCAGGCCGCGATCGTCTGGCATCGTCACAACGGTGCCGGGAAGGTCGAACAGCGGAAACTGTGGCGGCGACAGAAAGTAGTTCGGCGCGAATACGTCGACGTCGACCTCAACCTGCTGTCCGGCGTAGATCGTTCCCTTGGTGGCGAGCGTGGCGCGGGCGAATGGGTCGGCTGCCAGCGCGACGTTCGCCAGCGACAGCCAGAGCGCGAAAGTCCCCAGGAGAATCGCGTAGATGCGGAGCTTCATGGTTTCGCATCCTTCGCTTCGATCGCGAACTTCCTTGCCAGCAGATCGGCCGGGGAAACCTGGATATTACGCATCCACATCTCGGCGGTTTGCGGCGCTCCCGCCACCGTGCCCTCCGTGCCCTTCTTGCCCTTGTCGTCGAACTGGATCTGATCCGGATCGAGCCCGGCCGCCTCCTGCTGGGCATCCTGATCCTGCTTGTCCTTGTCTGCCTTGCGTTTCTCGGCCACTGCCAGGTTCTGCCTGGCTTCGGGCCAGTCCGGGCGGCGTTTGAGCGCCTGCTGGTAGGCGGCAATCGCCTCCTCAGCCTTGTCGAGATGCATCAGGGCGTTGCCCTGGTTATAGTAGCTTTCGGCCGTATCGCCCTGCGCAAAGGCATCGATGGCATCCTGATAGCGTCCGATACGAAAGAGGGCGACGCCCTGCCAGGCCGGGTCCTGGAAATCGCCGGCCGCTCCCTGGAAATCGCCGCGATCGATGGCCCGCTGGCCCTGCTGGTCCGGGGTGAACCAGAGATCGGCAAAGCTGCGATCGGCTGCCTCGGCCTTTACCCCTGGCAGCACCGTGCCGACGGCTATCAGATAGACCGCCCAACGGACTGTCCAGCCGCGGCGGAACCACAACGCGGCAAGGAGTGCGATCGGGATGGTCAGCCACCAGCCGGCATCGTACCAGCGCGTCAGGCCTTCGGCGGTCTTTTGCGCGAAGCTGCTCTGGATCCGCCTGATGATCCAGCGCACGTCGCTATCGTCGGGCGTGACTGTTGCGACCTGCGCTTTCGACGCCGCCTGCAATGCCTTCAGCGCATCGACGTCGAGTTTGGCACGGACCCGCGCACCCGTCGCGTCGGTGAGGAACTGGCCATCGGCCGTCTTCACCGGGCCGCCATCGGCGGTGCCGATGCCGAGCACCATCAGGTCGTTGCGGCCCTGATATCGCGCGAAGGCGTCGAATGCCGTGCGCTCGACGCCATCGGTCATGAACAGGATCGTGCCCGGTACGGTCTCGCTGGCAAGCGCATCCTCGGCGACCTGCAGCGCCCTGCCGGTGTCTCGGCCGGTTACCGGCATGATGCTCGGCGAGAGGGCGGCCAGATAGGTCTTTATGAGGTTTGCATCGTCGGTGAGCGGCAGCACCATGTGTGCTGTGCCGGCATAGGCAAACAGGGCAGTACGCGCGCCCTTTCGCAGAGAAAGGATATCCTGCACCTTCAACTTGGCTCGCTCGAGCCGCGTCGGCGAGACATCAGTGGCATTCATCGTTTCGGTCAGGTCGATCGCGATCGCCAGCGGCGCCGTATCCTCGACGAAGGGCGGCTTTTCACGCTGCCATGTCGGTCCGGCCGCCGCGATCGCGGCAATCACGATCAGCACGGCCGTCAGGTGAACCGGTTGCAGCCGTCGCCTTCCGCCTTTCTCGATCAGCAGGTGGTCGAGAAGATGCGGCGCGATCATGCCCTGCCATTGCGAGCGCACGTCGGTGCGCCGGCCGATCAACATCACAAGCAGGGGGGCGGCTAGCAGCGCCAGCAGCCAGAGCGGCCTGAGGAAATGGAAGTCGGCGATCATGCTCCCGCCTCCCTTTCGCGACGCCGGTCTGCGCGGGCCGACAGCAGCCACATGATCGCGTGATAGACGAGGACGAGGATCAACGCCGCGCCCAGCGGATAGTGGAACAGTTCGATGCGCGGCCGCCAGGACAGGGTCTTTTGGTTTTCCGGCGTCAACTGATCGAGAAGCTCGTAGATATTCTGCAGCGAGGCCTGGTCCTGGCCGAAGAAATATCGTCCATGCGTCGCCGTCGCGATCTGTTGCAAGACTGACGTGTCGAGCTTCTGTTCCCCTTGCGCATTGGGATCGCCGATGCCGACCGTGTGGATGACGATGTGTTTTTCGGCGGCAATGCCGGCGGCCTTGTCGGGCGGCATCTTGCTCGCGGTGTCGTTGCCATCGGTCAGTAGGATCAGCACCTTGTCCGGTGCCGTGCTTTGGTCGAACATCTTGATCGCAAGGCCGATCGCATCGCCGATCGCGGTGCGTGGACCCGCCATTCCCGGCAGGCTGTCGGCCAGCATCGCCTTGACCGTCTTGTGGTCGAGCGTGAACGGCACGAGCGGGTAGGGGGCATCGCCAAAGGCGATGAGGCCGAGACGGTCTTCGGGGCGCTTGTCGATAAAATCGGCGACGACCGTGTGCACGGCATCGACCCGGGCCTGCAGATTGCCGGCCGGATCGTGAAAGTCGCGCGTATCCATCGATTGCGACAGGTCGATTGCCAGCATGAGATCGCGTTGCGGTTCGGTCTTTTCGATCGGGGGTTCGATGTATTGCGGCCGCGCCAGTGCCAGAACGATCAGGCCCCAGCAGATCGGCGCAATCAGCTTCTGTCCGAGGTTTGACTTGGGCACGACCGATCCTTCGGTCGCGCTGATGCCCGCCGCCGCGGTGATGTCCTTGAAGAATGGGATCCGGACCGCCGCCGATTGCTCGCGATAGGCCGGAAGCAGCCACCAGATGATGACTGGAAGCGGCAGCAGGAAGAGCAGCCAGGAATGATCAAGAACGTACATGGTGCGCCTCGATCCAATGCCGTGCCGCGGCAACATGAGCCTTCGCTTCGGCTTCAGTGACAGATGCCAAAACTGCCGGTCCGCGATATTCCGCTTCTTCGAAGAAATGCGCCGCGGTTGTGGGAAAGACAGGGCCACCGGAATGGGCGTCGAGGAAGCCGATCCAGCCCTTGCCACTCAGATTGGCGATCGTCTCGCGTGGCCAGACCGCAAGCGCGGTGCGCTTGATAAGGGCGGGCAGGGCAGCGAGCGCATCGCCACGTGTTTGAGCCGCGCGGATGCGCTGTTCGATCTGGCGAAGCTCGCCAAGCGCCTCGCGGCGGTAACGATTGAGCTCGCGGTGGCGATACCAGCGCCGGAGCGCGAAGGCGATTGCCAGCAGAACAAGTCCGGCGAGTACCGCCCAGGCCCAGGTCTGCGGCAGCATCGAGACGGGCGGTGGCAAGGCGATATCGGCAAGGCCGCGGAGCGCTGCAGCGAGGCCGGGATCGACCGCTGGCGTGGTCCCTTCCATCGCTACCGTCTCCGCTGACGCCAGGCCAACTGGCCGAGCATGGTGCGCAATTGCGGTGCGATCTCTTCCGCAGAAGAGATGGGCAGCATTGGCAGGCCGAGGTCCTCCTGCCATGCCTGAAGCGCGCGGCCGCGCTTGCGCGCGAAGCTGTCGATCGCCTCGCGGACGTTTGCATGACCGAATTGAAGCTCTGCCTGTTGCGCGCCGCCGCTGACGACGATGTCGCCCTTGCGCGGCAATTCCAGCATGAACGGGTCGTAGATCAGGATGGCGATCACGTCATTGTGCGCAGACAGCTTGAGCAGCATGTCGCGCGTTTCCAGGCCGTGGCCGTCGAAATCGCTGATGACGATGATCAGATGGTCATGCTTGGCGATGTTGGCGACGGTCGAAAGCACGAGGTCCAGTTGCTCGTCGCCTCTTGCAACTTTGGAGGTCGCGGTGAGTACGGTGTTGTGGCGAACGATGACGTCGGCAAAACGAATGACGGCCTCGCGGCTGCGATAGGGCCTGATCTCGTCGACGGTCTCATCTCCGAATACAAAGCCGCCGACCCGATCGCCAAGCGCCGTGATGCGCCAGGCGCAAAGGGCGGCCACTTCCGCCGCGGCAACCGACTTCATGGCGCGGCGGCTGCCGAAGAACATGTTTATGCGCTGGTCGACGATCACAAGCGCCGGCCGATCCTTCTCCTCGTCATAAACCCGCACGACCGGTTTGCCGGTCCGCGCCGTCACCCTCCAATCGATGGTGCGGATATCGTCGCCAGGCAGGTATTCGCGAAGCTCCTCGAAGGAAAGCCCACGACCACGCATGCGCGATTCATGGCGCCCAGCTAGCAATCGCCGGACCGGCGCCTTACGCAGGAAGGTCAGGTCGCGGGCTGTCGCCTCAAGGCCGACCAGTTCGTCGACGGAGGTGTAAGCGCCCGATGCCTCCACCTTCGGAGGATGGGCAATGCCTTTCGACCGGGCGAATGCGGACAGGGATATTGCCATCGGGCCTCTCCATCTCTCAGGCGACAGCGACCTGCTGCACGATCCGGTCTATGACCTGGTTGGCCGTCGTGCCGCCGGCATGGGCTTCATAGGAGAGGACGAGCCGGTGGCGGAAGACGTCGTGCACAGTCGCCTGCACGTCATCCGGCGTCACGAAGTCTCTTCCCTTCAGCCAGGCATGGGCGCGCGAGACCTTGTCGAGACCGATGACGCCGCGCGGACTGATGCCCACCTGGATCCATTTGGCCACGTCCTTGTCGAGCTTGTCCGGGTAACGTGTCGCCATAACCAGGGCGACGATATAGTCCTCGATCGCGCTCGAGACGGTCACTGCCGAGATTTCCTTGCGTGCCGTAAACACCGCATCCTGAGCCAGCTTTTCGTTGGACTTCACTTTCGAGGCGGCAGCCGTTTCTTCCGACCGCACCAGCCGCATGATCTCGGCCTCCGACTTGGCGTCGGGATAATCGACCTGGATGTGCATGAGGAAACGATCGAGCTGCGCCTCAGGCAAGGGGTAGGTGCCTTCCTGCTCGATCGGGTTTTGCGTTGCCATCACCATGAAGAGGTCGGGAAGTTCGTGGCTGTCGCCGCCGACAGTGACTTGCCGCTCCTCCATCGCCTCGAGCAGGGCGGACTGCACTTTCGCCGGCGCGCGGTTGACTTCGTCGGCAAGGATGAGATTGGCGAAGATCGGGCCTTGCTGAAAGCGGAACTCGCCCTTGCCGCCTTCGGTGAAATAGACCTCCGAGCCGGTGATGTCGGAGGGCAAAAGGTCCGGTGTGAACTGGATGCGTGACAGCTCTGCGTCGAGGTTCTTCGCCATGCTCTTGATGGCCCGCGTCTTGGCAAGCCCGGGCAGGCCTTCGACCAGCAGATGGCCGTTGCTCAGGAGACCGAGCAGCAGGCGTTCGATCATGCCCTGTTGACCAACGATGGCTTCGCCGATCCGCTTGCCGAGCTGTTCGATGTCGTCGCGTGTACCCATTGAGATTTAGCCCCTCCCGCCGGCCCGGCGGCGCCAACCCTGTGTGAACTCTCATTTGTGAACTCTGAGGGGAGATTAAGGTTACATGCGGCCCGTTGGAAAGAACGTAACAGTAACGAAGCGGGCGATTGTGGTTCTCGATCAATCCACGGGCGGGGCAAACGGCGCCCGAATTCGATTCGTGCGCCGTCGTAACAGTTACGTACTTTGGAGTCGGAAAGTTTGCGTCTAGACTTCGGGCTATCAGGATGGACGCGACATCCGCCCGGGAGATCGAAGCCGCATGCAAACACTATCCACAAGGCCGACCCTCGACGAAACGCCAATGGCGATCAGCGCGCGCGAGCCGATCTGGATCGAAGGCGGCACCTTCACGATGGGGTCCGACCATCATTACCCCGAAGAGAAACCGGCTCACCCGGTGAAGGTCGACGGATTCTGGATCGACGTCACGCCTGTCACCAACCGGCAGTTTGGTGCATTCGTCGAGGCGACCGGCTACGTCACCGTTGCCGAGAAGGCGCCTGACCCGAAGGAATACCCGGGTGCACTGCCGGAAATGATGCGGCCGGGGTCGGTGATTTTCGATCCGCCGAAGCGCGTCACCAGCCGTGACCCCTCGCAATGGTGGAACTTCAAGTTCGGTGCCGACTGGAAAAGGCCATATGGCCGGCAGAGCAACATTCGCGGCAAGCTCGACCATCCCGTCGTGCAGATTTCCTATGTCGATGCCATGGCCTATGCGAAATGGGCCGGCAAGGATCTGCCGACGGAAGCCGAGTGGGAGTTCGCCGCCAAGGGCGGCCTGAATGACGCGGAATATGCGTGGGGCGCCGAACTTGTTCCGGAGGGCCGCTTCATGGCCAACACCTGGCACGGTGCCTTCCCGACCGAGAACCTGCGCCCTGACGGCTTCGAGCGCACGTCGCCGGTCGCCAGCTTCCCGCCCAGCGGCTATGGCCTTTACGACATGATCGGCAATGTCTGGGAATGGACAAGCGACTACTGGTCAAGCAACCACCCGGAGCCTGCGCAAAAAAGCTGCTGCATCCCCTCCAATCCGCGCGGCGGCGGCGCTGAGGCAAGCTACGACCCGCGGCAGCCGGAGATCCTGATCGCGCGGCGGGTGGTGAAGGGCGGATCGCATCTCTGCGCGCCGAACTATTGCCGTCGCTACCGCCCCGCGGCCCGTCACGCGCATGAGGAAAATGCGGCAACGACCCATATCGGCTTTCGCTGCATTCGCCGGCCGTAGACGTCTAACACCGACAGTCTTGTTTCAGTTGAGGAGGACACCCGATGATTTTGGCGGCAGGAGAGGTCGCGTCGATTGATGTGGATGCGCATCGGAAGGGCTGGCGGCGGCGGACCTTTATGGGAGTTGCGGCATCATTCGCATTGATGCTGGCCGCGCCGGCGCTTGTGGTGGCCGCTGATGCACCTCCGGCTGGCCTTCCTTCCTGGAACGACGGTGAGGCGAAATCGGCAATCATCGACTTCGTGACGCGGGTGACGACCGAAGGCGGCCCTGATTATGTCGCTGAAGTGGACCGTATCGCCGTGTTTGACAACGACGGTACGCTCTGGACCGAGCAGCCGATGTATTTCCAGGGCATGTTCATCAACGATCGCATCAAGGCTATGGCCCCGGATCACCCGGAATGGAAGGACAAGGAGCCGTTCGCATCGCTGCTGAAGGGCGATATGGCCGGCGTGGCTGCGGCCGGCGAGAAAGGTCTCGTCGAGCTCGCGATGGCGACACATGCAGGGATGACGACGGACGAATTCACGAAGATCGTCAAGGATTGGTTCGCAACCGCGAAACACCCGCGTTTCGACCGGCCCTATAACGAGATTACCTACCTGCCGATGAGGGAGGTATTGGATTATCTGCGGGAAAACGGCTTCAAGACCTATATCGTTTCGGGCGGCGGCATCGAATTCATGCGGCCGATGACCGAGCAGATGTACGGGATACCGCCGGAACAGGTTGTCGGCAGCACCATAACCACCAAGTATGAACTTCAGGGTGACACGCCGGTGCTCATGCGCGAGCCGCAGGTGGATTTCATCGACGATGGCCCCGGCAAGCCGGTCGGCATCAACAAGTTCATTGGTCGCCGCCCGATCTTTGCCGCCGGCAATTCCGACGGCGACTACGAGATGCTGCGCTGGGTTACCTCTGGCGCAGGGCCGAGCTTCGGGATGATCGTGCACCACACCGACGGCGAGCGGGAATGGGCCTATGACCGCCACTCGCATGTCGGCAAGCTCGACAAGGCGATGAACGAGGCGGAGCAGCGGAACTGGCTTCTCATCGACATGAAAGCCGACTGGAACAGGATCTACGCCTTCGAGAAATAGACAGGCGTTGCGGGGACATCACTCGCCGTCGGCACGGCCGCGAGTGATGTCAATTATACCCGCTATTTCGACGTAATCTGCGTGAAGGCGATGCCATCGATGTGGCCGCCTTTCAGCCGATAGACAAGCATTTGCATGACTGTCGTGTTCTGTTCGCCCTGTTGCTGGTGGGTGTAACGCACCATGCCTTGCTTCGGAGCTGCGCCGAAGCGTTCCTCCAGGGCTTCCGTGCCGTCCTTCAAGGTCGGAACCGGCAGCAACAGCGGCGCGAGCGCAACGGTTGGGGTGTCACATTTATCGGCTTCGTTGGCAACTTCTTCGGTGGAGATGAATGTCACCGGTTTCTGGGCGGGCGTGGCTGCGTCAGATCTGTCGTTCGCGACGAACCAGATCCGCCGCGGCAGATCTCCGGTCGCAAGCTCGTAGCACAGCCAGCCGACCGTCATGCCCTCCACCGTCCGGCTGCGGATATTGCCTCCGAACGTGGCCTTGACCTCGTCGAGTGTCGTCTTCTCGAGCGTGATCGCAAGCGAGCCGGCATTGATGAGATTGTTGAAAGGCGTCTCGAACTGGAGTGTCTGCGCTGTCGCCGTCAGCCCACCAAGGACGAGTGAGGGCAGGCCGCTCAATTTGTCGTCGCTTGCCGCAAGCTCGGTGCTCAGCAGCGTCAGACCGGTCACGGCGATCCCTGCAGAAAGGAACGCTACCAAACGTCCGCAATGAGATGTCTTGTCCAAGGATCGCATGGAAATCTCTCCGTTGTACTCAGCACGCGATACGGCCTGTCGCCGAATGTCATCGCGGGCATTCTAAGCATCGCAGTATTCCGCATCGAAGTACGTAACAGTTACAATCGGCGATGAACCGCTGTGGAGAAGCGCAATATGTCAGCTGTGTCACCCCGTGGAAGCCAACTGTAGCGCAATGCCCATGCCAAGCAAGCCGTCGCGATCACGGTAAGCTGCACGTCGCTGGCCTGTGGAGTGGCGGTTGCGATTAACGTGCCCTGGCCTGGCTATCAATGCCGGATCCGACGAGGTGTCATCGGTGCGTTTTCGGGGACGGGATCGCTTCGCCGTCAAGCCAGCGGCGGCAATGTTACTGTTACGTACTTCCGGAAACGGACGGTTCCTGCGATTTTGCGGGGGCAGGAGAGGGATAGGTAGAAGTTGGTCGTTTAGCTGACCCGAGGCTGCACCCGTCAGGTAGGCATATCTCAACGAGACGCTGGCAATCAGAGTACCGGTGGCATTCCGGATCTGTACTGAGGCGCGCGAACGCTATTTTCGCGCGCAGGCGTGGCATGAAGCATCGATCGTCGTTCAAGCGGATAGAGCACAATGCCCAACGAAGCCAAACAACGGGGACTTTTGAAGCTGATGCTCAAGCTTCCGGCGTTGCGCGGCCAGTTGCAACTGCTGAGCGCCAAGAACATGCCGCTCGCAAGCCTTTGCGAGGCATATGACGAGGCGACCTCCATGCTGGATCGGCAGCGTCGGTGTGATCCGCAGGATGCATCGATGGTGGCAGAGTACGAACTGATCTGTCTAGAGATCGAAGAGGAGGTGATTTCCATCTGCCTCTCCAGTGCAAGCAGTGAATCTAATCCATAGTGATCAGTTGTTCGTTGGTCTGGAATTTTCGGTTTCTATCACTCAGCCCCTGTAATCTTATTGGATTTCCAGTTCACTGGCCGTTTCATTTTGGGGCTGCGGCATTTGTTAGAAAAATGTTTTGTGACTGCCCTACATTTCTCTTTCCGCTCCCGGCTCTGTGATCTAGAGTTCACCTCGCATTTGCACTCTCTCTCGGGTTGTAGGTAAATGGGGGCGCGCTATGAACACAAGAGAAGACGCGGACCGAGCGGCTTACTACCCAGTTGCCGAGCGCCCGGCGCGAGCCGAACTCGACCGTATGTTGGGCGACCCGCGCTTTCATGGGACAGAGCGACACCGCAAGCTCTTGCGATACCTGGTTGACGAGTTCTTCGCCGGTCGTTCAGCCTCGGTGAAGGCCTATACAATCGCGATCGATGTCTTCGCCCGGCCGAGTTCCTTCGACCCGGCGACCGATCCGATCGTGCGCGTCGAGGCGTCGCGGCTTCGAGCGGCCCTGGCACAATATTACGAGGCGCTTGGCGATGAAGCCGCCCTGCGCATCGAACTCCCCAAGGGCAACTACGTCCCGCTCTTCGTCAGGGCTGACGGAAAACCGTCACAAGCCGTCCTCGCTCCACCGACGATAGCGCCTGATGCCGCCGAGCCACCGCCGCCATCGCCTTCGGCCGTCGCCGTCGGGCGCCGCATCTCCATGGCGAATGTTGCCATTGCGAGCGCCGGGGTTTTGGCGATGGCTGCAGCGTTCTACGTTTCGATGGCCGACCATTTCCCGTGGAAACCGATCCTGTCCGAAAAGCCGACCGTCGTTGTCGACGTGCAGCCGCAACGGGTGAAAGACGGCGAAGAGCAGAGGAAGATTGGCGACTATCTGGTGCATGCCCTGTCGCAGTTCTCGTCGGTACGGACGCTGGCGCAGGAGCAGCCTGCCGGCATCGACGTCGCATCGGTGACAGGTTGGGTTGCACCCAGACCGGCTGTCCGCCTTGCCGGCAGCAAGGAATATAGACTGTCGATCAGCTACAGCATGGCGAACGATGCTCACGAGCTCGCCTGGCAGGTGGTGGACCCACAGAGTAGCGAGGCTTTGCGCTCCGGTGTCTCGAAGCTGCCACTAGAGAGCGGTGATGCCCACCAGATTCAACAAACGCTTCTGGTGAGACTTGCGCGCGCACTTGCGGGCGAAGACGGCGTCATCACCAGCCTGGAGGCTGCACGCCAGGTCAGTGCGCCATCCCTCGGTTATGGCTGCGTGTTGCAGGCCGATATGGCTTTGGCACGAACCGACCCCGAAAATCTCGCAAGCGCGCTTGCCTGCCTCGAGCGGTCGCTTGCCTACAATGCAAACGACGCGGATGTATCGGCAAGCCTGGCAATGATCCTGGTGGTGACGGGCGAAGCGGATACTTCGCCGATCGCTGGCAACAGGGCGTTGAAGCTGGCAGACAAGGCAGTCGCGCTCGCCCCCCAGGCAAGCCAGAGCTATGTGGCGCAGATGATGGCGCGCTTTGCGGCGGGGGATACGGAGGCGGCCTTTCTTTCAGGGCAGCGCGCCAGCGCGCTCAATCCGCTGGACGAGGCCATTCCGGCGAGGTTGGGGCTGTTGCAGTACATCTCCGGCCACTGGTCCGAAGGTGTAAGATTGGCGCGGCTGGCGGAGGCGAATGGGGAGTATGTGCATCACGATGCAGCGCTGACGCTGGCGCTCGACGCCTATCGCGGGCGCCGTTACGAGGAGGCCCTGCTTCGTGTGCGCCAGCTTGCAAACACATCGGACCTGGCCGTCAACCTGCTGCGCCTGGCCGTCGCCGGCCAGCTCGGATTGACGCAGGAGGCGGCCAGCGCTCTTGACGAGGTGCGCGCGCCGACGGGACCTGCGGATATTTCGCTTTTGGCGAAACCGGTGACAAGGAGCTATGCGCCGGAACTGGCGGCGATGATCGAAGACGGCCTCGGCAAGGCCGGTGTCCGACCGGCCGAAAATCCCTAAAGCGCGTCGCGATCTTTCAGATTCGCTTGCTGCGCTTTAAGTTCTTGTGTCTACGCAAAACCGGGGCACACTTTTGCGCGACATGCTCCACTGCATGTTTCCTTAAATCGTACCCGATTTATGGACAAAAACATGAAGCAATTCAAAGCGCTACAGCGACCTTTGCGCGTCTGAAAAGACGCGCGGCGCTGTAGGCGGCGACAAAGCCTGGCCGCCGCGCCAGGCGTTAGTTCTCGTCGGCGACGCGAATGACGAGCTTGCCGAAGTTGTGGCCCTCCAGCAGCCCGATGAAGGCTGTCGGCGCATTATCGAGGCCGTCGACGATGTCTTCCCGGTAGCGGATCTGGCCCGATGTAATCCAACCGGCCATTTCCCGATAGAAGTCGGGGCGCTGGTCGACAAATTCCCTTTGGATGAAGCCGCGAATTTGCAGGCTCTTGCTCAAGACGTCACGCATGACGAGGGGCAGGCGGTCGCCGCCCGTCTGTTCGCCGGGGCGGCTGTTGTATTGTGCGATCAATCCGCAGACGGGAATGCGGGCGAAATCATTCAGCAGCGGAAATACCGCATCCCAAACATGCCCGCCGACATTCTCGAAATAGACGTCGATCCCGCCAGGGCAGGCGGCTGCCAGTTGTTCGGGAAAATCGGCTGCGTGGTGATCGATCACCGCGTCAAAGCCGAGTTCGTCGCGAACGAAAGCGCATTTTGCGGCACCCCCTGCGATCCCGACGGCTCGCGCGCCTTTGATGCGGGCGATCTGCCCGACCGCCGAACCGACAGCGCCGCTTGCCGCCGCAACCACGACTGTTTCGCCCGCCTTCGGCTTGCCGATCGTCAGCAGGCCGGAATAGGCGGTAAAGCCGGGCATGCCCAGGACCCCGAGAGCGGTTGACAGCGGGGCCGTCGATGGGTCGAGCCTGCGCAGGGCTGCGCCATCGGAAACGGCGTAAGCCTGCCAGCCGGAATGAGAAAGCACGAAATCGCCCTCGGCGAAATCCGGGTGACGCGAGCGCACGACGCGGGCTACCGTCCCACCCTCCATCACATCGCCGATCTCGACGGGCCTGGCATAGGATTTCCCGGCATTCATGCGACCGCGCATATAGGGATCGAGCGACAGGTAGACGATCTTCAGCAGGACCTGGCCATCGGCAGGTTCCGGGATCGCGGAATGACCGATCCTGAAATTGTCTTGTGTCGGCTTGCCGTCCGGGCGGGAGGCAAGAAGGATCTGGGTGTTTTCGGAGGTCATGGCATTTCCTTCCGCCGCTGGCGCATGCGCTCTGTGGCAGCGTAGCGGGTAAGATGTTTCTGGCTGGCTACCTTCGCGGGCGTCACGCAAGACGGCAAGCCGCGACTTCTGGCCCTGGGCTCGCTCCCGAACTTTCGAAGCTTTAGCCGATAATCGAATATGACAATGGTCCAACCGTTGCCGACGGTTGGGCCATTGAGCCCATTGTTGATTTCGCCGGGTTACGCCGCGTCGATCGCCTGCTTCAGGTCTGCGATAATGTCGTCAGGATGCTCGATGCCAACAGACAGTCTGACATAGCCGGGGGTGACACCGGTTCTGAGCTGGTCCACCTCGGAGAGCTGCGAGTGGGTGGTCGTTGCCGGGTGGATCGCCAGCGACCGCGCGTCACCGATGTTGGCGACGTGGTAGAGCAATTGTAGTCCGTCGATGAAGCGGCGTCCGGCCTCGCGTCCCTCCTTCAGCTCGAAGCCGACCAGTGCACCATAGTGGCCGTTGCGCAGGTATTTCTCGCCGCGTGCCTTGGCGTCGCCGTCCTGAAACTTCGGAAAGATCACACGCGCCACTTTTGGGTGCGCACGGAGGAAATCCGCGACCTTGATGGCGTTTTCGCTGTGCTGGCGGATGCGCAGCGGCAAGGTTTCCAGCCCCTGAATGAACTGGAACACATTCTGCGGGCTGATGGCAGCGCCGAGGTCGCGCAGGAGAACGGCGCGGGCACGCAAGATATAGGGGTGAAAGTCGATGGCGGCGGCTTTTTCCAGCCAGGTCTTGCCCTGATAGCTCGCATCCGGCTCGTGCAGATTGGGATGGCGCTCGGCGTGTTCGTGCCACGGAAAAGTGCCGCCATCGATGATGGCGCCGCCGATGGAGGTGCCGTGTCCGCCGATATATTTCGTGGTGGAATAGACGACGATAGCGGCCCCGTGATCGAAGGGGCGGATGGTCAGGGGCGCCGCCGTGTTGTCGATAATCAGCGGAATGCCGAACCGACGGCCGATCTCGGCGACTTCGCCGATCGGGAAGACTTCGAGGCTCGGATTGGGAAGCGACTCCGCGTAATAGGCCCGTGTCCTCTCGTCGGTCGCCTTCGCAAATGCCTCCGGATCGGACGCATCGACGAAACGCACCTCGATGCCGAAACTCTTCAGCGTTGAGGCAAAGAGCGCCCAGGTGCCGCCGTAGAGCCCGGCGGCACTGACGATATTGTCGCCGGATCGGGCAAGGTTGAGCACGGCGAAGGCCGACGCCGCCTGGCCGGAGCCAAGCGCGAGGGCGGCGGCACCACCCTCGATTTCGGCGAGGCGCTGTTCGAATGCGTCCTGCGTCGGATTGGACACGCGGGTGTAGAGATGGCCGGCCGCCTCAAGCGCAAACAGCTTGTCGGCGCCATCGGTGCCCGGCAGCTGATAGGACGTCGTCTGGTAGATCGGCACGGCAACGGCGCCGCTGACTGGATCGAAACGGTAGCTGCCGCCATGCAGCGCCAGTGTTTCGGGCTGAAGCGGTCGCGACGTATCGCGCAGGCCGCTCGGAGCCTTAATTTCGACTGCAGGCTCCTCAGGCTTTTGATGGATCGTCATGGATTGCTTCCTTCAGCGTTCGAGTGGTTGCAATGGGATGGATCAGGCCGGCACCGGCGCCTTCAGCTGCTCGACAAGATCGGCATGGTGGGCAGCGGCGACGTCGGGGTGCGACCTGAGGCGTGATTTCAGGACATTGCGCCCGACCTCGTGGAACAGCGGGTTGAGCGGGTCCTGCGTCACGCCGCGAACCTCGGCCGCAAGTTCGGGCGGCAGATCGAGCACCGGGATGGTCGAGGCGAGGTTGGCGCCAAGGAAGAAGGCGACCGAGCGGCGATCGCCGCCGGCGGGCGGCGTGATGACGCGGTGGATGTTGGCGAGCAGGTAGCCGTTCGATGCCAGTTCCAGCAGTTCGCCGACATTGATGACGAAGGTGCCGCGCTTCGGCGGCGCATCGATCCAGCCACCCTTGCCGTCATCGACCTGAAGGCCGCCGACTTCATCCTGAAGCAGGATGGTTACGAAACCGCCGTCCTTGTGTGCGCCGACGCCCTGGTCGCTTTCGGTCTTGTCGCGGCCGGGATAGCGGATGATCTTCAACAGCTGGTTGGGGCCGTCGCGATAGATCGGCTCGAACACGTCGGCGCGCTGTCCGAGCGCCTCGGCGAAAACCTCGATCAGGCGGATGCCAAGTCGGGTCACAGCCTCGATCCAGGCGAGGATCGCCGGCTTCAGTTCGGGCAAGGCGTCCGGAAACTGGTTGGGGCCGACCAGGCGCTTCCACGGTGCATCGTTTGCGTGGATCGCGAGGGGCGCGCGCTGTGGTCCGAAATCCACCTGCTCGCGCCAATCCTGCGTCCCGCGGGTATATTCCAGGCCGGCGCGATTGTAGCCGCGAAAGTGCGGCGACTTGCGCATCTCGATCGCCAGCTTGTCCTGTTCCGGCAGGGTGAAGAAACGGCGCGAGAGATCGAGGACGCCATCGATCTGCTCCTGCGGGATGCCGTGTCCCTCGAGGTAGAAAAAGCCCACCGAGCGGGCGACGCTGCGCAATTCTTCAAGCGCCGTCGCCCGCTCGGGATGGCCCGCCGCAAAGCGTTGCAAATCGAGAATGGGCAAGGATGAGTTGGCGTCGGTCAATGGTGGCTCCCTTCATTTTCTAGGCTGCGACGGGTGGCGATGCCGTCTTCTCCTGTGTGAAGCCGACACGGCGCTGAAATGGCAGGCCGCAGATGCTGAGGGAAGCTTACCTGTCGGCGCCGGTTATTCAATATTGTCTATTGAAAATCTAGACTAAATACGGAGCCGCAGGCGCAGAAGCATTTGGGCAACAATCCCATTTGCGAGAATTTCTATTCTGCTCCGGATTGCTGGGGGATCGCCGGCCGTCGCATTGATGCCTCATGACCGGCATTGATCACTGCGATCGCCATGCGCCGGGCGCGGTGGACAAGCGAAAAATGCGCCCTCGGCCGTGGTGGAGTGTGGAGAGGGCGGCAGTTCTCTTCAGTCGCATCATTGTGGGAATGGTGTTGGCGTGCTGGGAGCAGCCAATCAGCGGCTGCTCCTGGTGGCTTCGTCAACGCAACGCAAAGCCACCGTCGGGATAGAGCGTCGAGCCGTTCATGAAACCATTCTCCATGAGGTAGATGACGGTATGCGCCACCTCGTCGGTGGTGCCGACCCGTTTCAGCAGCGCGGCCTCGGCGTAGCTCGAGAACGAGGCCTCCCTGATGGCGTCGGGCTGGCGGCGCCATAGGTCGCTATCGATCGTCCCTGGTGAAATGACGTTCACCCGGATCGGCGCCAACTCGACGGCGAGCGCCCGCCCGAGACCTTCGATCGCGGCATTGCAGGCGCCATAGGCGGAACCTTCTGCCGCCGGCCTGACGCTATAGGCGCCCGCCATCAAGGTGACGGACCCGTTCTTGTCGAGATAGGGCAGGGCGTGCTTCACCGCGTAATACTGGCCCCAGAACTTCGATCGGAAGGAGCTTTCGGCGACGTCGTCGGACGCCTTGTCGATTCGGCCGCGCGAATAGGATGCGCCGGGTGTGAAGAGATGATTGATCGGGCCGGATTGTTCGAAGAAACGGCGCAAGGAGTCCTGATCGATATTGTCGACAACGACGGCGCGGCTCTTCGGACCGAGCTTGATCGTTGCGCGCTGCAACCTTTCCGGATCGCGCCCGCCAATGACCACCTCTGCGCCAAGGTCGATGGCGCGCTCGGCAACACGCAGGCCGATACCGGAACTGCCGCCGATGATTGATACTCTCTGCTTTCTCATTCTGTCGGATCCCTGAGATGTGAATGACTGGGTGGCACTATATCCGCGATCAAAAATCGCTTATGAGAACACTTCTCGCAGTACCTGAGATTTAAATTCTGGAGTGTGCCATGCTTCCCGGCGATCATCTCAGTGCTGTCAGGGCCTTCATGCAGGCCTCGCGGTCCTCGAGCTTTTCAGAAGCTGCGGAGCGGCTCGGCCTTTCCACCTCTACGGTGGGCAAGGCGGTTTCGCGGCTCGAGGGGCGGTTGGGCGTGCGGCTCTTCCAGCGCAGCACACGTCACCTTGCGCTGACCGAAGAGGGCCGGGTGTTCCTGGAGGGTTGCGAACGCGCCGCGGCGGAACTGGCCGCCGTCGAGGCGGCGCTCGCCTCGCGCATGGAGGAGCCGGCCGGCCGGCTCAAAGTGAGCTTGCCGGAGCTGCTCGGTCGGCGCATTGCCGCGCCTAGTCTGATCGCGTTGGCAGTCGACTATCCGAAGCTGGAACTCGATATTGCCTTTACCAACCGGCTTGTGGATCTGGTCGAGGAGAATATCGATCTATGCGTGCGCGTCGGCGAGCTCGCTGGTGGGGGTGACCTGATGGTCAGGAAGCTCGGCCAGCAACGTCTGACGGTTTGCGGCGCGCCGGACTATCTGGCAAGGCACGGGACGCCGTCGCGCCCCTCGGAGCTCGCTGCGCATCTCTGCGTAACACAATCCCGAGGGCCTGTAGCCGAGAGCTGGCGGTTTACTGAGTCCGGGCAGACGAGGCACATCAACGTGCGCAGCACCCTCAGCATCGCTGATCACGCATTGATGGCGGACGCCGCCTGCCGTGGACACGGGTTGGTGCAATTGCCGGGCTGGATCGTTGCCGACGCGATCTCAGATGGTCGTCTGGCTCCCGTCCTCGAAGCCTATGCGCCGACACCTCTTCCCGTCTACGCGCTCTGGCCGCACCGGCTCGGCACGACCCCGCGCTTGCGCATCGCGGTCGACGCATTGGTCGATTGTTTTCGCGATTTCTGAAACGGCGTGGCGGATAAAGCGGGCGCGACGCAAGTCGCCCGGTCCATTCGGTCTTTCTAACCCGAGCATCATTGACTAGGTTTCGGCGATAACCGGGCCCAGATCCCGACGGGCAGATAATGAATGGCTGATACGTCCCACGAAGCGATCGACATCCAGCGAGATGACCTCCTGCGGCGCATCGCAACGGCAGCGGAGCCGATCGTTGTTCTGGACGCCGTTGCGGGCATGGGGAAATCGACGCTGTTGTCTCAGCTGGCGTCGAAGCTTCAATGTCCCATATGGCGATCGGTGCTTCCGCCTGGCGAAGACACCTTCGGCGAGGTGCTGCTCTGGGACGTGCCGTCGGACGTCCATGAGGCCGAAGTTGCTGCCGGCTGGCAGGACGGGGGCCGACGTGTCGTGATTGCCAAACGACCGCGAACCCGGCTTCTCGGCCTCGATCGGGCGATTGCCTATGGCAAGGCGCTCTGCCTCGGTACTGACGACCTCTGCTTCTCGCTCGACGAACTCGAGACGTCTTATGGTAAGACCGAGGCGGCCCGGCTGCTGGCCGAAACGGGAGGATGGCCGTTTCTGGTTGGGCTGCTGGGCCGGCAATCGCGAGACGAGGCGGCGGTCATTCGCTTTCTGGCAGACGATGTCCTGCGCGAAATGGCAGATTCCGAGCTCGTCCAGCTCAGCCTTGCCCAGCAGGCGCCAAAGCCGTTGGCCAGCGCGGAAGAAGCGGTGCCTGCCTATCTGCAGGCAACCGGCATCGGCGGTGTGCTTGCCGCAGCCCTTGACATGGTGCTGGCCGAACGGCTCAAGGATAGCGCCCGCGTACCAGTGATCTCGGCGGCCTATTCCGCGCACGGCATGCAGACGGAAGCGATCCTTGTCTTGCAGCGCGCCGGGCTTCACGAACTGGCAGTTCGCGCCTTCGTTGCGGCCTTCGGGCGGTATTACATCTTTTTCCACGGTTCCGAGGCGTTCGACCGGGTTCTCGCCGGGTTTCCGGCCGAGCTGGCGGCGCAGAACGAAGGCATCGTGACGGCGCTTGCCATGCAGGCGCTGAAGCGCGGCGAGGTCCTGCGCGCGCAGCGGCTGCTTGCCGATTGTTACGGATCGCGCGCCAACAATGTGCTGAAGGTGCTGAGCGACCGTGCAGCGTTCTCGGCGGCCTTCCGCTCCTTCCGCCTGGTGATGCTCATTTACGAGGATGTCGTGCTTGGCGACGACCTGCTGGAGCAATCGACCACGCTTCTGTCGGAATTTCCGCTCGACGCCGATCTGGAGCGCGGCAGCATCTACAATTCGATCCTGGAGTTCTACATCCGGCGACGGCGGTTCGCTGTCGCGCAGGACATCGCCGACCGTGCGCTCTTCCACTATGAGCGTGCTGGCGTGCCGCTCCTGTGTTTCTACATCAACCTGCACCAGGCGATGATGCATCTGATGAGCGGTGACGCGGTGCGGGCGCGCAAGAATGCTGTCGATGCCGCTGAACAGATGTCGCGCGTACCGTTCGACAGCCCCATGGACAAACGACTGCTGGCACTGCTGGAGGCCTGTGTGGAATATGAGGACGGCAAGCCCGAGCCGCTGGCGCGCTTCCTGACCTCCGAGATGGATGATTTCTCCCATGGGGAGATCTGGCCGAGCCTGATCGAATTCGCGCTTCAATACGGCAGCCAGGCGCTGAGCGAGCATTTTTCGATGATTGCGGCACGAGGCTTCCTCGATCGCTGGCGTGCCTATCAGGTCTACAACAGGCAGTTCCGCCTGATGATCGAGGTCCGGGACGCCGTCATTCTTCAAAACGGCAACCGCTGGCAGGAGGCTGCGGAAAAGCTCGCTTCCGTGCAGGCTCGCATCAACAGAACCTGGGTGGAGGCGGCCGTCGACGAACTGACCCGCCTGCAGGACCGCGACGAGATCGCGCTGGCCGTCGTCTGGCTGCGCCACATCGTCTTCGAAATGCCGGGTCGCGTCCATCTCGACCGACAGCTCTCCGCTATGGCCAGCAATCTCAACCTGACCGGCCGTCAGCGATTGTGCATCGAAGTCTGGCAGGCCTATGTCGCCCGCCGCCGGCGCAATCTGACAAGTGCGCGCTCCATCCTGCAGAAGACCTTCGAGAATGCAGCCCGGCTCGGCACCATCGCGCCACTCTCGGAGGAGCGCCAATTCCTGCGCGAGCTGACGGGCGACCGGCGCATCAGCGATTTCCTGCAGACGACGCCCACCGCGCAGCAGATCATGCGGCGCCTGCGCGATACCGGCCTGCCCAACACGACGCTCGGCGAAAAGAATGGCCTGACTCGACGCGAGACGCGTCTGCTGCTGATGATTGCGGAGGGAGCGTCGAACAAGTTCATCGCCCATGCTTTGGGCTTGAGCGAAGCGACGGTGAAATTCCATCTCGGCAATCTCTATCGCAAGCTTGGCTGCGGTCGTCGGCGCGAAGCGATTACCGCGGCAAAGGCACTCGGCGTCATTTCCTGACCAGGTTGCAGCCGGCATGATATGCGCCACTCCTTCGTGTGGGCCAGATCAAAACCTATACCTTTCTTGTCAAAACCTATCCTTTCAAGCCGTTGTGCAAACGACCCTTTCGGCTTGAAACTGCCCTCGACCGCAAAAAGCGGCAGACAGGCCGGGCGATAACCGGCCGAGGGGAAAGGGTTGCCAATGGGCAATTATTACGTCGCATTGTTTGCGCGGCGCGCGGTCGGCTTCCTCATGGTGCTGTTCGTGTTGTCGCTGATGATTTTCGTCCTCGCCCGCATCGTGCCGGGCGATCCGGCGCGCATGGCGCTCGGTCCGAGCGCAACCCAGGAGCAGGTCGACCAGCTCCGGCAGCGCATGGGGCTCGATGAGCCACTGGTCACCCAGTATGTGAGCTATGTCAGCCATGCGGTGACCGGCGATCTCGGACGCTCGATCGTATCCGATCGGGAAGTCAGCGCCGATATCGCCACCTTCCTGCCGGCGACGCTGGAGCTTGTGATCGCCACCATCGTCATCATCTTCGCAGTGGCCGTGCCACTTGGCGTATTGACGGCGCGCTACAGAAACAGCTGGATCGACAATAGCGGCCGCTTCTTCTCGCTCATCGGCGTCACCATTCCGAGCTTTCTCTTCGCGGTTACCCTGCAGATCATTGCCGCGGATCATTTCCCTTCCTGGCCCACACTCGGCCGGGTCGATTTCCAGCTCGGCGCGCCCGGTGGCCCGACAGGCTTCCTGTTGGTCGACAGCCTGCTTGCCGGACGCCCGGATGTGTTTCTGAGCGCGCTTCAGCATCTGGTCTTCCCAGCGCTGGCTCTGGCAATGGCCGGTATCGGGCAGATCACCCGCATCACCCGCTCGGCCATGATCGATCATCAGCGTCGCGATCATGTGCTGACGCTGAAGTCCTTCGGCGTGCCGGACCGCGTCATCGTGTTTCGCTATCTGCTGAAGCTTTCGTCGATCGCGCCATTGACGATCATGGGGCTCGAATTTGCCTCGCTGATCGGCAACGCCTTCGTCGTCGAAATGGTCTTCTCCTGGGGCGGCTTTGCCTCCTACGGTCTCGACGCCATCCTGCAGAAAGACCTCAACGCCGTCATGGCGGTGGTCCTCGTCTCGGGTATTTTCTTCATCGCCGCCAATCTCGTCATCGACCTGATCATCAGCATCCTTGATCCGCGGCTTCGCTTCAAGGAGGCCCGCTGATGCAGGATACAACCCGCCTGTCCGCCGGCTACATGACCTGGTACCGGTTCAGCCGAAATCCGGCCGCCGTGATCGGCGCGCTGATCGTGCTCTCGGTCATCGCCATGGCCATATTCGCGCCGCTGATTGCGCGCTTTCCCGAACATGTCGGCGCCGTCGTCGACTTCCGCAACCGTCATATGCCGCCGGATGTCGACAACTGGTTCGGCACCGACAAGGCCGGTCGCGACATCTTCTCGCGCACGGTCTTCGGCTTCCGGGTGTCGCTGCTGCTCGTCATCGGCGTGCTTGGCGTGGCAGTGCCGATCGGCTCGGCGCTGGGCATGATCGCCGGTTATGCCGGCGGCCTGACGGAGCGGCTCTTAACCGGCTTTACCGATATCATGCTGGCGATCCCTCCGCTGGTGATGGCCCTGGCGATCGGCAACGTGCTTGAGCCCAATCTGGTCAATGCCATGCTGGCGATCACCCTGCTCTGGTGGACCTGGCATGCCCGCCTTGTCTATCGCGTCACGAAGTCGATCGCGGCGGAAGACTATATCGAGGCAGCGCGGCTCGCCGGCGCCAGCCACCTGCACATCCTCGCCAAGGAGATCCTGCCGAACTGCATCTCGGTCATCTCGGTGAAGACGACGCTTGATGCTGCCTTCGTCATCCTCTTCGGCGCGACGCTCTCCTTCCTCGGCCTCGGCGTGAAACCGCCGACACCGGACCTCGGCTCGATGGTTGCCGACGGCCGGCAGTTCCTGCCGGAGAAGTGGTGGGAGGTTCTGGCCCCGGGCTTTGCGATCTTCTACGCCACGCTCGGCTTCAACCTGCTCGGCGACGGGCTGCGCGACATGTTCGATGTGGAGGCCTGAGACGATGAGCACTCCTCTCCTCAAGGTCGAAGACCTCAATATCGCCTTCACCACCTATGGCCGCCGCCAGCATATCCTGAAGGATGTTTCCTTCGAGATCGGCCGGGGCGAGCGCGTGGCGCTGATCGGCGAGACCGGTTCGGGCAAGTCGGTCACCTCAAAGGCGATCCTCGGTACGCTTCCGGACAATGCCCGCATCGAAAGCGGCAACATCGAATATGACGGCAGACGGGTGCTCGATATGTCCGGCCGCGAGCGCGAAGCGTTGAAGGGCACGGCGTTCTCGATCATCATGCAGGACCCGTTGTCTTCGTTCAATCCGGTGTTCCGGATCGGCCGGCACCTCGACGACGTCATGTATTACGCCGATCGGCGCGATGGCGTCCGAAGCTCGGCGAAGGACCGCAAGCAGCGCATTTTCGAGGTCCTTCGTCGCGTGCAGCTCCAGGATCCGGAACGGGTCTTCGACGCCTATCCCTCGCAGCTTTCCGGCGGCATGCGCCAGCGCGTGCTGATCGGCCTTGCGCTCCTGCATCAACCGCAACTGCTGATTGCCGATGAACCCGGCACGGCACTTGATGTGACCACCCAGGACGAAATCCTGAAGCTGATCAACCGGCTGGTCGACAGCGAGGGCCTTTCCCTGCTGATGATCACGCACAATCTCGGCGTGGTCCGGCAAACGGCGGATCGCGTCTTCGTCATGCGCCATGGCGAGATCGTCGAAAGCGGCAATCTGCGCCAGATCTTCCAGGCGCCGCGGCAGCGCTACACGATCGATCTGATCGATGCGATCCCGCCGCTTTACGGGCCGAAAGTGGTCGATCAGCCGGTTTCATCGAATGCGCCGATCATCACGCTCGAAGGGGCCGGGAAGATCTATGTCGAAAAGCCCTTCCTTGGCCGCATGAAGCGCCACGAGGCGGTCAAGCCGGTGACGCTGTCGGTGCCCGAGGGCGAGATCTTTGGCCTCGCCGGCGAATCCGGTTCCGGCAAGACCACCATTGCCCGCATGGTGATGGGGCTGATTGCGCCGAGTTCCGGCACGATCAGCGTTGGCTTGCCTGCGCAGGCAAGCGCGTCGCAACGGCTGACCCAGATCGTCTATCAGAATCCCGGCACGTCCTTAAACCCCAAACGAACGGTGACGCAGACCTTGGCCGTACCGCTCAGCCATGTCGGTCTTCGCGGCAAGGCAGCGACAGTGCGGATGGAGGAACTGATGGCGCTGGTCAATCTGCCGTCCGCCTACCTCTCGAAGTATCCGCACGAGCTTTCGGGCGGGCAGAAGCAGCGCGTGGCGATCGCCCGGGCGCTTGCGGCCGAGCCGAAGATCATCGTTCTCGACGAACCGACGTCGGCGCTCGACGTCTCGGTGCAGAAGCAGGTCATCGCGCTGCTGCAACGCCTCAGGGACGAGCTTGGGCTGACGTATTTCTTCATCTCCCATGACCTTTCGCTGATGCGCAATTTCTGCAGCCGCATCGCCATCATGCTGAAGGGCGAGATCGTCGAGGAGGGGCGCACGGCGGATGTCTTTGCCGACCCCAAGCATCCCTACACCCGCGCGCTCATCTCGGCGATCCCGGTGATGAGCGACGAGGAGGAAGCATTGAAACCAACGGTAAGCGTCGAGGAGAGAGCGCGCTTCCTGGTGAGATCAACGGCATGAGGCCGAACGAGGAAACAGGGCCGAAGGCCCGCCAACAAGGAGACTGTCCGTGTATCGATTGGGAATAGATGTCGGGGGTACGAACACCGACGCCGTCATCATGGAAGGACGGAGTGTGCTGTCGGGCGTCAAGGCGTCGACGACGGAAGACGTGACGACAGGCGTCATCGAAGCGCTGGAAGGTGCGATCGCCAAGGCCGGCATCGATCGGTCGAAGATCAGCACCGTGATGATCGGCACGACGCATTTCACCAATGCGGTGATCGAGCGCAAGCACATCAACCATGTCGCCGCCATCCGGCTCGGCCTCCCGGCAACCGCCTGCCTGCCGCCGATGGTCGACTGGCCGAACGATCTCGCCGAGGCCGTTGGCCATCACACCTATCTCGTGCGCGGCGGCTATGAATTCGACGGCCGTGCCATCGCGCCGCTCGACGAAGAAGAACTGATCCGCATCGCCGCCGACATTCGCCTCAAGAACGTCAAGGCCGCTGCCATCACCTGCGTCTTCAGCCCCATCAACGCCGAGATGGAGCAGCGGGCCAAGGCTGTCATCGAAAAACATTGCCCTGGCCTTCCGATCGTCGTCTCCGGCGACATCGGCCGCATCGGGCTCCTCGAGCGTGAAAGCGCCGCCATCATGAACGCGAGTCTGTTGTCGCTTGCGGCCAAGACGGTGGACGCCTTCGCCAAGGCGCTGAAGGATGCCGGGCTTTCCTGCCCGTTCTTCATCACCCAGAACGACGGCACGCTGATGGCGGCTGCCACGGTCAGAAGCTTCCCGGTTCTGACCTTCGCCTCCGGCCCGACCAATTCGATGCGCGGCGCAGCCTTCCTGACCGGCCGCAAGGAGGCGATCGTCGTCGACATTGGCGGCACGACCTCCGACGTCGGCGCGTTGCACCACGGCTTCCCGCGCCAGGCGGCGACAATTGTCGACGTCGGCGGCGTGCGCACCAACTTCCGCATGCCCGATGTGTTCTCGATCGGGCTTGGCGGCGGCTCGCTGGTGCGCGAACTTGCCAATGGCGAGGTTACGGTCGGCCCGCAATCGGTCGGTTATCGCATCGCCAAGGAGGCGCTGGTCTTCGGCGGCCAGACCCTGACGACGACGGATATCGCCGTCGCCCTCGGCAAGGCCGATATCGGTGATGCGTCCAAGGTCGCGCATCTCGACCGGGCACTCGCCGAAAAGGCTCATGCCCGGATCGTGTCGATGCTGGAAAACTCGGTGGAGCGCAGCCGCGTCTCGTCCGATCCGATCCCGGTCATCGCGGTTGGCGGCGGTTCGATCCTGATGCCGGACAGGCTTGGGGATCTGGAGGTCATCCGACCTGAGAATTTCGCCGTCGCCAATGCGGTCGGTGCGGCCATCGCCCAGATCAGCGGCGAAGTCGATCGCGTCTTTGCGCTCGAAAAGGGTTTGACGCGCGAAATCTGCCTGAAGCAGGCGGAGCAGGAAGCGACGGAACGTGCGCTTTCGGCCGGCGCCATCGCCGAAACGATCCAGGTCATCGAGCGGGAGGACGTGCCGCTCGCCTATCTGCCGGGCAATGCCACCCGCATCCACGTCAAGGTTGTCGGCGAAATGGGAGGCTTCCATGGCTGAGCGTGCACTGAAGGCCCTGAACTACGATCCGTCCGATCTCTGGGTGCTCGACGAAGAGGACCTGGAGGCGCTGGAAATCGGTGCCGGCATTCTCGGCACCGGCGGCGGCGGCAACCCCTATATCGGCAAGCTGCGAGCGCGGCTTGCGATGCGCAGCGGCTACAACCTGTCGATCCTGCCGCTCGACCGGCTGGCGGACGATGCGCGCTGCATCTCGCTCGGCGGGATCGGTGCACCGGTCGTTGCCTATGAGCGCCTGAAGGAAGGACGCGAAGGCCTGCGGTGTGTTCGCGCACTCGAAGAGCATCTCGGTATCGCCATCGACGCGATCGTCTGCGAAGAGATCGGCGGAGCCAATTCGATGGAGCCGCTGATCGCGGCCGCCTTTGCCGGCCTGCCGGTCGTTGATTGCGACGGCATGGGGCGCGCCTTCCCGGAAATGCAGATGACCACCTTCTCGATCTACGGTCATCGCTCGACCCCGAGCGTCATGTGCGACCTGCACGGCAATGTCGTCCTGTTCCAGCACGCGGCATCCGAACTCTGGCACGAGCGAATGGCGCGCGCCTGCGTCGTTTCGCAAGGGGGCGCATCGACACTCGCCTCGGCACCGATGACGGGTTCCTTCCTTAAGAAGTACTCGATCCCGCATTCCTACACCCAGGCGGTCTCGCTCGGGCGGGCAGTGCTGAAGGCGCGGCGCGAGCACGCCGATCCGGTGGCGGCCATCTGCGCCCAGGAAAACGGCCGACAGGTTTTCTCCGGCAAGATCGTCGATCTCGAACGCCACCTGCGTGGCGGTTTCGTCATCGGTGAAGCCAAGCTTGCCGGCATCGATGCCTTCAACGGCGACACCGCCTCGGTGATGATCCAGAATGAAAACCTCGTTTTCAGCCGCAACGGCGAAGTCGAAGTGTCGGTGCCGGATCTGATCATCGTTCTGGATGTCGACAGCGGCAACGCGATCACCACCGAAATGCTGCGCTACGGCCAGCGCGTCGCGATCGTGGCATTGCCCTGCCATTCGCT
Organism: Ensifer sp. Root142; assembly: GCF_001426785.1. NCBI lineage: Bacteria > Pseudomonadati > Pseudomonadota > Alphaproteobacteria > Hyphomicrobiales > Rhizobiaceae > Ensifer > Ensifer sp. Root142. The sequence goes on along the minus strand of NZ_LMFK01000049.1, from coordinate 243,282 downwards.
GCTGCGGTCGGCTGCAGCGCTTGAGGTGGTCGGCCCGAAAGCCTTCGGCTTCGACGACATCACCTTCAAGCCGATCGAGGAGATGCAGCCATGAGCGAGCGGCTCATTACCGCTGCCGACATGGAAGCGATCGCCATCGGCGGTGCCTATCTCGGCACCGGCGGCGGCGGCGATCCCTATATCGGCAAGCTGATGGCCCGAACTGCAATCGAGGCGAACGGTCCGGTCCGCGTGGTTCAGCCCGATGCCATCGCCGATGATGCGCTCTGCGTCCCCGTCTTCATGATGGGCGCGCCGACGGTAATGGTGGAAAAACTGCCACGCGGCGACGAGGCGCTGGAGGCGCTGCGCCAGCTCGAAAGGTTTCTCGGACGCAAGGCCGATGCCCTGATCTGCGTGGAAGCCGGCGGGTTGAACTCGACCATCCCGTTTGCCGTGGCCGCTGCAACCGGCTTGCCGCTGATCGACGGGGACGGCATGGGTCGCGCCTTTCCCGAGCTGCAGATGGTGAGTTTTACCATGCATGACATCAGCGCCACGCCGCTGGTTCATGCCGATGACAAGGGCAACAGCTCGATCATCAATGCGGTCTCGAACCTGTGGACCGAACGGCTGGCCCGCGTCCAGGCGATCCAGATGGGCGGCGCCAGCCTTGTCGCCGCCTATCCGATGACCGGCGCGCAGATGAAGGCCGGGATCCTGCGCGGCACGCTCAGTCTCATCAAGGGTATTGGCGAGACGATCGCCGCCGAGCGTGCCGCCAAGCGCCATCCCGGCATCGCGCTTCGTGAGCAGTTCGACGGTCGGCATCTGTTTACCGGCCGCGTCGTCGATGTCGACCGGGCGACGACCGGCGGATTTGCGCGGGGGAGGGCCGTGCTCAAGGGCATCGACGGTTTTGTCGGCCGCATCTTCGAAGTCGCGTTCCAGAACGAGTTCCTGGTTGCCCGCGGCGATGGGGGACAGGTCATCGCCTCGACGCCGGACCTCATCTGCGCGCTCGACGCCGATGGCGGGCTGCCGGTCACCACCGAGCAGTTGCGCTACGGCCTGACGGTCGAGTTCACCGGACTTCCCTGCGATCGCCAGTGGCGGACGGCCAAGGGGCTCGAACTCGCCGGCCCCGGCTACTTTGGCTACGACCATGCCTACGAGCCGGTCGAGGCGCTCAATCCGGCCGCCTGAAGGCGGCCGATCCGAAAAACAACGACAATCAACGAAAAGGGAACTGAGACATGAAGAGAACACTGATCACAGGGCTGCTTCTGGGGCTGGTGCAGACAACGGCACTCACCGCCCCGGCCGCGGCTCAGGAGAAGGTGTCGATCGTCGTCAATGCGACGCAGGAATTCGGCACCATCGATCCCGGCAAGATCAACGACTACACGGAATACATGGCCGCCGTGAACCTCTATTCGGGCCTGACGACAGTCAACCCTGATGGCTCCGTGGTGCCGGAGCTTGCCGAAAGCTGGAGCGTTTCAGACGACGACAAGACCTATACCTTCAAGCTGAAGGAAGGTGCGACATTCCAGGATGGCACGCCGGTCAAGGCCTCCGATGTCGTCTACACCGTCAAGCGCCTGCTGGCGATCAACGAAGGCCCGTCCTACCTTTTCACCGATATCGTCGACCCGGCCAAGCTGAAGGTCGTCGACGACCGGACCGTCGAGATCGGGCTGAAGAAAGTCTACGCGCCGTTCATCAGCAACACGCCGCTGATCCTTGTTCTCAACGAAAAGCTGATCAGGGAAAACAGCAAGGAAGAGTGGGGGACGGGTTATCTGGCCGATCACCCGGCCGGCGCCGGGCCTTACATGCTCTCATCCTGGCAGCGTTCGTCGCAGATGGTCGTCAATCGCTACGAGGGCTATCACGGCGGCTGGAGCAAGGGTAAGCCGATCGACGAGATCCGTTTCGTCATCACCCATGACGAAGCAACGGTGAAGGCGCTCGCGGCCAAGGGCGAACTCGGGATGTCGGCGCGCGCCCAGGCAAACGAGACCTTCGAGGCGATCGAGAAGATGCCGGGCTACAAGATCCTGCGCGGCACGACGGCAACCGGCTTCTACATCAAGATGAACACCAAGGTGCCGCCGACGGATGATATTCACGTCAGGCGTGCGATTGCGCTCGCAACCGACTATGAAACGGTGCGCAACGTCATTCATCCCGGCGAACCGATGAACGGACCGCTGGCATCCGTGTTCAAGGACGCCTATCTCAACGACCTTCCTGCCCCGGAGTACAACCTGGAGAAGGCGAAGGAAGAACTCGCCAAGTCGAAATATGCCGGCAAGGGGCCGATCAAGCTCAGCCATACCTATGTCACGGGCTTGGCCTTCGAAGAAGATATGGCGCTCTTGATGCAGGCCAATCTGGAGCAGATCGGCATCGAACTCGACATCAAGCCGGAACCGTGGAACCGCATCACCGAACTGGCGGCCAAGGTCGAGACGACGCCAGCGACCACGCAGGTCTTCTATGGCCCGACCTATCCGTCACCCGACAGCGTCTTCTATGTGCAGTACCACTCCAAGGCGAAAGGCACCTGGGCCTCGATGGAATGGCTGCAGGATCCTGAGGTCGACGCCCTGATTGACAAGTCACGCGAGACGCTGGATCCCGCCGCGCAAAACGATCTTTATAAGGAGATTCAGCGCAAGGTCGCCGATGCACAGGCCGATGTATTCCTGACGGTGGAGTCTCAGCGTTATGCAGCAAGCAAATGCCTGCAAGGTTACGCCTATATCCCGATGCAGAGCTGGGACCTGAACTTCTCGCGTTTCTGGTGGGATTGCCAGGCCGATTAAAATGAAAAGCCCTGCTTTGCGGGAGCGCGAAGCAGGGCCTTTTTCTGTGCCACCAGCGAAATTGAAGTCGACCTCGTCTGCTCAGCAGTTTCCCAGGCTGGCGCGGCTCATGAGTTCGTTGGTCAGCAGTGCGGTCTTGTCGCCGCATTCCTCGACTTCCTTAAGCAGCGCGGCGAGCGCCAGCTCGAGGCAATATTGAACGCCTTCGACATTCAGTGTGCGCGAAGAATCGCGCGCGTAGGTGACAAGGCGGGCCAGCGCGAGCAGCTCCTTCTCCTTGTCTTCAGGTTCAAAGGACATGGCGATCGAAGATTGCATGATTTTCCCCAGTTCCCTACGGATCGGCCCGATCCGCTTCAACATGGCAAATCATAGCGTGACTTTTTATTGATGCGCGTGACATCAGCGTGACACACGTTGCATGGGAAATCTGCATTCTTAGGATGAAGCGACAAGTTGATTGAGCAACCGCTTCCAAAGGCTTGTAGAATTGAATGCCCAGCCTCCCGGGACCTTCGTCTTTTGGGCGGGGGCGGAGCGCATGATGTCGAGCAGATCGAGGGCATCGAGGCGCTTCCGGTCTACCGAGCCGGTTGTGAGAAGCGCCTCTATCCGTTTCACATCCGTGGTGGATGGAAGGTTGGCACGCGCCACGATCGCCGACCAGTTGCGGTGCTTGTAAAAGATCTCGGCGGACGCCATCCGCAGTTGCTCCGCAGACGCTGCGTCGATCTGTTGGCGCGCGCGCAAATCCTCAAGCGTCGCCACGACATTGACCAGCGGCAGGGTCAAGGGCAGATAGCCCAGTTCCGCCGGGCCATGGAGAAGGGCGACATCGGCATCGTCTTCAAGCTCGCCCGTCGCATATTGCTGATAGATCCTGCCGACGCCGATCATGCCGAAGGTCGCGCATTCGGCGGCGCGAAGCGCGCCCATACTGGCGGCGCCGTAGATGCGCACACCTTCGGATAACGCGAACAGGATCTCCTTGTGCCACACGGGTGCGACCTGTTCGAAGTGACCGTCGACGAGCCCGATGACAGTGGCGCCGTCCTGCGTGGCGCGCAGGATGTCGCCCTGTACGGCTGGCGGGCGCAACACGATGTCGGTGCCGATGAGCGCTTGCGCGTCCGGTAAGGTCGGGCCGGCAAAGAGGATCTTCATGCGACCTCCAGCGCGCGCGACAGTGCCCTTGCGCCAAAACGGCGCTTGCGTGCTCCATCGGGATTTTCGAGTTCCGGTACGAAGATTTTTATCACGGAGAACGGTAGCGGCGCGGCGAGTAGTGGAACCGCAACGACAGTCCCGATACCGGCGTGCTTCAACGCTTCGAGCACGTGCTTGAGCAGCGAGTTGGCTCCGTTGCCAGCGACCGAGGCGAGGGGGTTGCGTGCGCCCGGCGCTGCCTCGAACAGTTGCTGCGTCTCGCGCGGCAGCCTGCGTGTGAAGGTTTCCGGAAAAACATCGTCGCGTGCGCCACTAATATAGGTGAGACGCGATTGCGCCGCCTCGGTGATGGCGCGGATTGCGGCGCGTCGCGGATCGGGATGGGCGCCATGGCCGATGGTGACGTCATGGTAACGCGGCTCTTTCGCCGCCAGAATGCCCGCATCCGCGATAACGGCGGTGAGGCAGGGGATGCCGATGTCACTGGTCATGTCGAACAGGCGGAACGTCAGGCCCGCTGCAGCAATGCGGCGCGTCATGTCGTTAATGATGGGATCGTCGAGCAGATCGGCGTCGATGCAGGTGCGCAGTCGCGCCGTCAGGGACAGCAGCCGCCACAGGGTCTCGGCATCGCGTTCGATCCGCTCCAGCAGGCCGTGCAGAACTGCCTCGCTTTCGGTGTTGCCGGAGGCAAGCCCGTCCGACGACTGCCAGTAGCGGCAGCGCTCGAGCGTGCGATCGAGCAGTACCGCCTGAAGTGGAACGAAGGTCGCCTGTTGATCGAGAAGGTCGAAGCCGCGCAGCCACGCCGTTGCTTCGTCATCGTCAAGATCGGCTTCGCCGGCCGCTACAAGGCCCGGAAGGGTGAGCGCCCTTTCGCCCTTTTCCAGCAATGCACGCCGCGTCGCGTGCGTTGTTGGTGCTGACGGGTTGCAGGCGACCGCGCGCTCCAGCGCTTCCATCGCCGCCGATACCTTCGCGTCGATATCGGTGATCCCTTTACCCTGGTTGATGACGATCGACTTCGCATTCGGCGAAACCGCGTTCCAGACGGGTATGCCGATGCTATCGAGCCCGGTCAGACGGGCAAGCCTGCTGATGCCGAGTGAGGGCAACAGAGGAGCGACGCGCGCGAAGGTCTCTTCGGGCGCGCAGACACGGTCGGAGTAATGATCTGCAATGTAAGGATTGTCCGAAATCGGGCGGCTTTCGCTCGCCCGATCTGAATGTGTGTCCGAAGCCATGCGCAAGCGCGCCGAGACTTAGCCGTCCATGAACCCGCCGGACACGGAGCCCGCGGAGTTTGCACGCACGGCCAAGTTGACACCCTTGACCACCGTTGCGCCTGCGTTCCTGTGCTCATTGGCCGAAGCCAGGGCGCCCGTGAGCGGATCTACAATGCGTGTGACAGTTCCCGTCCCGAGATCGGCCAGCCACAGGCCATCGTCGCCCTCAACGCCAAATACAACTACCTGAGTCGTCGTCATCATCTTTCCCCTTGTCCCTCATGTGGTGATGATACTTAGAATCCGGCCTTGCGCAGGCCTTCGCAGTAATGGGTTCGCTGCCATTCCTCGCGGAACGGAACGATCGCAATCCATTTGTCCAGGTTGAAGTCCGGGTGGACCTCAAACGTCTTGCGCACGTATTGGCCAGCCTTCTTGCGATTGCCGAGCATACCCCAGCTCGCCGCGGCGAGACGATCGGCCGGGGTGGGATCGCGCATCCGCTCGATATAGTCAAGTGCTTGATCATATTGCGAAAGTGAGTAGCAGGCGCCGGCGGCGGTCCAGAAATATTCGTCCGGAGCCATCGGGTTGAGATTGATTGCCGCTTCGATCTTGCGCAGGCCGCCATCCGGGCGCGAGGCCTGTACAAGCGTATCGGCGTAGCTGGCAATCACATTGGCATGCTGCGGGCTGAGCGCTTCGGCCCTCTCATGGAATTCGATGCTTTCGTCGAATTGCCGGCTGTAGAGTTTGACGACACCGAGCTCGCGGTAGCCCGCCGCAAGCGTATCGTCGATGGCGATCGCATCACGGGCGTGCTGTTCGGCAAGCGCCAGAAGTTCGCTGTCGCCGCGGGCGGTCAAAAGCCACTCGACGAAATAGCTTCGCGCAAGTCCACTCATCGCCGGAGCCAGATCGGCATTCTGGCTGAGCGCCTCGCGGAAGCTCTTCCGGGCGCGACGGACCTCGGGCAGGTTGAGTTGCTTGAGATAGCGCTGGCCGAGCAGGTAACTGCGATAGGAACTCCCGTTGCTTTCATAGGTCTTGCGCATGGTCTCGTTGCGCTCGACCTGGCTGGCAATGGCAAACGCGATCTGTCGCGCAATCTCCTGGCGTGACCTCATCAAGCCATCGTCATCGAGCGTGAAACGATCGGCCCAGATCACTTCGTCGTTGGCGAAGAAGATCAGCTGCGTAAACAGTGTCTGTCGGCTGCCTTCGTTCGTCAGGCGCGTATCGAGGATATAGCTGATGGCGTGTTGTTCGTAGGTGCTGGCCTTGTCCGCCTGCAGGCTGATCTGCGCTGCCGTGTAGGGCGCTATCACCGAAACCGAGCGGAGCGCGCAAAGGCCGATGGTCACGTCCTCGATCAGGGAGTGAGCAAACAGCGTGGCAGCAGCGTCGGCATTGCCGGCACCCGGCGGCAGCAGTACCACACGCGGCGGACGGGTTTCGCCCGTGGTCTCCAGCAGCTGGATGTTGGTCAAGCTAGACGGTGGTGCCGCCTTGGCGGTTGCGGCCACCAGTCCGCCGCCCGAAAGAAGGCGCGTGTCATAGTGCCGGCCCTCCAGCGTCAGGACGGTCTTGAGGATTTTGCGAACCTCGTCGTCGTCGGGGTTCTTCTCCAGAAGCTTGACGGCAGCGGACCTGACGAGCTTTCGATCCGGGCCGGTCGCAATCTCGGCCGCATTGATCAGGCACTCGCGCAGCAGGGCTGCGTGATCGGCGCGCCGTTGCTCGATCCATTCGTGAAGCGCTCGGCCCTGCGACTTCAAATCCTTGAGAAAATCGTCACGGAATTTCTCCCCGGCCCATTGGAAGCGCGATAGCGCGTCCTGCTCGGCGTTCCGGCCGATGTCGTCGAGGTCGCTCGCAATCGAATCCGGCTGCATCCGAACAGTCGATGGCGAAAAACTGAGGAACGTGTGGCCGAGTTCTTCCTGACGCGACGTGATGCGGGAGATTGTCTTGCGCAGATTGACCAAGGCCTGGCTCGGAACGACTTCGTTCCACAAGAGCTTGGCGACATCGTTTCGGGATTGCTCGCGATGGCCGCCGGCGATCGCCTGAGCGAGAATCAGCAGACCCTTCTCAGGGAAAGCGACATCGCAGTCGTCTTCGTCAACGAGACGTAATCGCCCGAGGGTCTGCAATCTAAATTTCATCTGGCTATCTCATCGGCAACCGGTGGCGGCTATCCATGCAGGTCTGGGGCGGGCGCAGTGCTGCCGTGGGCTGCGACTGTTTCCGCCTCGGGTGTCTGTGCGACGGCAGCCACCAGCGAGATGATTTTCTTGCGCAGGACCGGATCGGTAATCTTCAGGAAGGCCCGATTGAGCGCAATGCCCTCCTTTGACGAGACGAAGGACGAGATCTCGTTCGGCTCGCGGACATCGCCGAGGCCTGCCCTCGGGGATGCACCCTCTTCGCCTTCCTGGAAGAAGAAGCTCGGATTAACGCCGAGAACGTCGGCGATGGCTTGCAGCCGGCTGGCACCGATGCGATTCGTGCCCTTTTCGTACTTCTGGACCTGCTGGAACGTAATTCCGAGGCCGTCTGCGAGCTTTTCCTGGCTCAACCCGGCCATCAACCGACGCATCCTGACGCGGGAACCGACAAAGACATCAATCTGGCTGGGTGCTTTTGTGTTCACGTGTGTTTCCTCCGCATGTAGGCGTGACCAAATCATACATATGAGTTTGCTCGAATAAATGACTCGATGCAATCACTACGCGCCAAAACACGGATAATTGCGCTGTATGGCACGACTCATTCCCCATTGGATGGCAGGCGTTACGGCCGTTGTTACTGTTACGTACTTGCGCCCGGCCGGGGCAGCGGGTTGCTGTTGAGCAATGTGGGCCATGCCCGCCTGCAACGAAGTCCATTTCGGCAACGTCGGAGATGCGAGATGCGCGGAATAACCTTGACCTTGACGCTACTTTCCATAGCCGCTGCGCCGGCGTTGGCTGGTCCGGCCACGACGACTGCATCGGTCAATTTTCGGGCAGGCCCCGGCACCGGCTTCGACAGCATGGGGAAGATAGATGAGGGCGGACAGGTCGACGTCAAGGAATGTGACGATTCCGGCACCTGGTGCGCCGTCAGCTTTGAGGGGAAGGACGGTTTCGTCAGCGGCAAGTATCTGAACGCTGCCGATCCGAAAGCCCTTGGCTGGCCACGCGCCTACAAGACCGACAAGGGAGCGACGATCACACTCTACCAGCCACAGGTGAACGCCTGGAAGAATTTCGTCGATCTCGACGCCCTGATCGCCGCCGAATACAAGCAGTCCGACGATGCCAAGCCGATTTTCGGCGTCATCGGCGTCACCGGCAAGACCGTGACGGACAGCGGCTCGGACGAGGTCGTCGTCTCCGATATCAAGGTCAACGAGATCAACTTCTCGGTTCTCGATCGTCCGGAACTCGCCGACCTGGCACTGGAAGTCGGCAAGTTGATGCCTGTAGGCACGATAACGCTGTCGGAGGACAAGCTGACCGCGAGCCTTGCCGACTATGAGCGGCTCGGCAATGTCGAAGGGCTGAAAGCAGATCCACCGCCGATCTATGTCAGCAAGGAGCCGGCGGTGCTTGTCCAGACCGACGGCAAGGCGGTGTTTGCGCCGGTCAAGGGCGTCGAGGGTCTTTCCTTCGCCGTCAATACCAATTGGGACTTGTTCAAGCTCGACGCCGACAGCACCTACTACCTTCGCAACGAAAAGGCGTGGTTGCAGTCGAAAGACCTGTCGAGCGGCTGGCAGGCCGCAACGTCGCTGCCGAATATCTTCGGCAAGTTGCCGGATGATGACAACTGGAAGGACGCCAGGGCGGCAATCCCGCTTGCCACCGGTGAGGGCGTGACGCCAAAGGTCATCTATTCCGACAAGCCGTCAGAATTGCTCGTCTTCAACGGTGAACCGAAGCTCGAGGCGGTGCCCGGGACCGGCCTGAAGATCGCGACGAACACCGAGAGCGATGTCTTCTATCTGCCCGCGGATTCGAACTGGTACGTTCTTGTCTCCGGCCGCTGGTTCTCTGCCGCGTCGCTTGATGGTCCCTGGACCTTCGCCACGCCTAACCTTCCACAGGATTTCCAGAATATTCCGGAGGATGCCTCCTATTATACGGTCCGCTCTTCGGTTCCCGGCACCTCGGAGAATGCGGAAGCGCGACTGAAGGCGAGCATCCCCGAAAAGGCTCGCGTTTCGTTGGACGGCTCGGTCAAGGTTGACGTCGCCTATAGCGGAGACCCGAAATTCGAGAAAATCGACGGAACGTCGCTCACCTACGCCGTCAACACCAATGAGACGGTCATCAAGGTTGCCGACAAGTATTTCGTGTTGAAGGATGGAGTGTGGTTTGTCGGCGATACGCCGACCGGGCCGTTCACCGTTGCGAAGGCCGTTCCGGACGAAGTCTACACGATCCCGCCGTCGTCGCCTGTCTACAATGCCACCTATGTCCGGATCTACGAGACCGAGCCGGACGCAGTCTGGTTCGGATATACCATGGGGTATCTCGGCGCGTATCTTGCCTGGGACACGTTCGTCTACGGCACCGGCTGGTACTATGACGACTACTGGGACTACGGCTGGGCCGGTGGCGGCTATTGGCCATATTATCCGCGCCCGGTAACCTATGGCGTCGGCGCATTCTACAATCCGGCGGTAGGCACATTCGGTCGTTACGGCTACGCCTATGGCCCCTATCGCGGCATCGCTGCCGGCGCTGCCTACAATCCACGCACCGGCACCTATATCCGCGGTGCGGCAGGCTATGGACCTGCGGGTGAACGCGGCTTTGTCGCAGCCTATAATCCCCGTACCGGCAACGCTGCAATCGCGCGCGGCGGGAACAATGTTTACGGCAGCTGGGGGACGGCCGCCGTCAAGCATGGCTCGGACTTCGCCCGTATCAGCGGCGGGTCGACCGCTGGCGGCGCCGGTGCGCATTGGCGCACGTCCGATGGCAACCACGGATTTGTCGCAGGAGGCAAGGGCGGCGACGTCTATGCCGGACGCGACGGCAATGTCTATCGCCGCGACGATGGCCAATGGCAGAAGCATACGCCCGACGGATGGCAACCGGTTCAAAAGCCATCGATTCAGGATGCGAAGAAAGCCGGCCAGCAGTTCGCGACCCAGCACCCGGATGCGGCGCAGAACCTGAACAAGCGCATAGACAATCGCGGTCAGATCGGCGACGGCAGCGCGATTGGTGACCGTGCACCCGACCATCTGGCAATCGACCGTGCGGGCCGCCAGATCGGCAATCAGCGTTCATTCGAACATCAGTCCTTCGACCAGCGGCCGTTGAATTTCCCGAGCGGCGGCGGCTTCGGAGGGGGCGGGTTCGATCGCCCCGGCGGATTTGGCGGTGGTGGCGGCGGATTTGGTGGCGGTGGCTTCCACGGCGGCGGCGGCGGATTCTCCGGCGGCGGTGGTTTTCACGGAGGTGGTGGCTTCCACGGTGGTGGTGGTTTCCGGCGCCGTTGACCGCAGAAATGTGCACCGAAAACGGAAGTTGGTATAAACGTCGGGGACTGTGTTAGCGTTTGTGCAAATGAGAACAGGAATCGATCGGCTCTCGCCGGTCGTTGGGGGTATGGTCAGCATGGTCGGTGTCAGTTCGTTGCGTGGATTCTGGGGGCCGATGGCCCGCGTTCTCGCTTTCTTGATGGTGTTCCTAGGACTTGCGTCCGCAAGCCACGCGCAGAGCCAAGGCTCCACGTCCGCTGCGGAGCCGGCCAAGGTTCAGCAACTGATCGAGCTGCTCGATGATCCGGAAGTGCGGCAATGGTTGGCCACCAAGCAGCCGGCGGCGCCCGGTGCGACCGCGCCGGCGGCAACGACATCGGCCGATGCCAAGCCGGAGCCCGGATTTGCGGCCCGCTGGACGGCTGAGATCCGCCACCATCTGACCGGCATCACCAACGCCGTGCCGCGCATTGGCCCCGAGTTCGACGCGGCGCGCATCCGCCTCGCTGGAGACATGGAAAACCATGGCTCCGCCCCGATCCTCAAGGGATTCCTCTTGATTTTGCTGGTCGGGTACGGCGCCGAATACGCGCTACGCTATCTTTTGAGGCGGACGTTGCGTTCGGCGGCCTTGACCGGGGCGGCGCGCACGATTCTGGTCAAGGTGCTGCCGCTCCTGGTGTTCGCTATTGCCACGACCGCCGTGCTCGCCGTCGCTGAGTGGCCATCGCGGCTTGAAGAAACCATCGCGCCGCTCCTGGTTGCCTGGATCGGAGCCCGCTTGCTGATCACCAATGGGGCCGCAGTAATGTCTGGTGGAGCGGTCGATGCGACCGATCCATCCGGTCGAGCCGGCTATCTCTCGCTGACGGCTGAGGATGCGCGTTTTTGGTACCGCTCGTCAGTGGCAATCATTTGTGCCGCCGCCGCCATCTGGGGTATCGGCGACGCCATGCAGGCCCTTTCTGTCGCCCCCGACGTTCGCAACCTTGTGGCTGCCGCGCTCGGTCTTATCGTGCTTGCACTTGCAATCCTCACCGTGCTGAGGAGACCAGCCGCAACCACAGGATCGCGCCGTGTGGTCGGCAACATTCTGCTGGTCTCCTTCCTGGTGCTGCTTTGGGTGCTGTGGGTGGCCGACATGAGGGTTCTGTTCTGGATCGGCCTTTACTTCATCGGCTTGCCGCCGCTCCTGCGCTTCACCAGTGCCTTTGCCCGCACGATGCTGGATGTATCGGCGGACGACGATATGCGCGTCATGCGCAATGTGCTGATCGAACGCGGCGCCAGATTGGCGATCATTGCCTTGGCGGCCGGATGGCTCGCGCTTGTCTTCCGCGTCAACGCAGCGATGATGGTCCAGGACGACGTTTTCAATCGGATTTTCCGTGGTGCGCTTGCCGGTGTCGTCATTCTGCTCGCGGCTGACTTGATATGGCAGTTGACGAAGAGCCTGATCAGCCTGCGCGTCAAGCACGCTACCGTCGAAACGACTGACCCCTCCGAACGCGCACGCAACACCCGCTTGCTGACGCTGATGCCGATCCTGCGCAATTTCCTTGCGGCCTTCATCCTCGTGGTGGCGCTGCTGATGGTGCTTTCCGGCCTTGGCGTTCAGATCGGCCCGCTGATTGCCGGCGCCGGCGTTTTTGGCGTCGCCATCGGCTTTGGTTCTCAAACCCTGGTCAAGGATGTGATCAGCGGGATCTTCTACATGATGGATGACGCTTTCCGCATTGGCGAGTACATTCAAAGCGGCAGCTACAAGGGGACGGTGGAATCCTTCAGCATACGCTCGGTGAAGCTGCGGCATCATCGCGGTCCGGTCTTCACCGTGCCGTTCGGGTCTCTTGGTGCGGTTCAGAACATGAGTCGCGACTGGGTGATCGACAAGTTTATGATCAATGTGTCCTACGAGGCCGACATCGCCAAGGTGAAGAAGGTGGTGAAGGGCATTGGCGCGGCGCTTCTCGATGATCCCGACTTGGGGCCGACGATTATCGAGACGGTGAAGATGAAGGGCGTCGAGAGCTTCGGTGACTATGGCATCACCTTGAGTTTTGCGATGACGACCAAGCCGGGACATCAGACACAGGTCCGGCGCCGGGCACAGGCGATGATCAAGGAGGCCTTTGACAAGAACGGCATCTCCTTCGCTTCGCCGACAATGCACGTGGCCGGCGACGAACAGAACGCGGCTGCGGCAGCCGCGACGCGCGATGCGATCGCCAAGAAGAATGCAGCGGCAGCGCTCGCCGAGGGTGCACCACCGGAATAGGGTTTTCTCTGGCTGGGGAGGCCATAAATGAGACGCCTCGCATTGTTTCTGCTGTTCTTCGCCGTGGCGGGGACCGGACGTCTATGGGCTCAATCGGACGAAAGTACATTCCAGCCGATCATCGCCCCGCATATGGGTGATCTCGACGTCATGGAGAAGCGGCGGCTGGTGCGGATCATCGTGCCCTTCAGCAAGACAATCTACTTTATCGATCGCGGTCGGCAGCTCGGCACGGCAGTCGAGTTCGGAACGGCGCTCGAAAAAGAGCTGAATGCCGGGCGAAAGAAGGAGATCGAAAAGATAAGGGTCGCATTCGTGCCGATGGCACGTGGGCACCTGTTGACGGCGCTCGAGGAAGGCCTTGGCGACATCGTCATGGGAAATCTCACGATCACCGAGGCACGGCTGGCCAAGGTTGACTTCACCGATCCGTTGTTCAACGAGGCCAAGGAAGTACTGGTTACGGGACCGTCGGCGCCGGCGATCGCCAATCTGGACGATCTGAGCGGCCGGGAAGTCCGGGTTCGTACGTCCAGCAGCTACCACGAGCATCTGGTCGCGCTGAGCGATGGTTTCGTCAAGGCTGGGCGCGCGCCGATCACGATCAAGGAGATGGACGACAATCTCGAAGACGAGGACATTCTCGAGATGGTGAATGCCGGCCTTTTGCCCTGGGCGGTGGTCGACAGATACAAAGGCAGCATCTGGGCTACGGTGTTCACGGATATCAAGATGCGTGACGATATCGTTGTGTCCGATCACGGACAGATTGCCTGGGCGATCCGCAAGGATAGTCCTCGGCTCAAGACCGCGCTCGATGCCTTCGTCAAGACCCACCGGGTCGGCACCACCTTCGGCAACATCCTGAAGAACACCTACTACAAGAGCGACAAGATGCTGAAGCGTGCCTATGCGCCTGAGGACATGGAGCGCTTCCAGCAGCTGGTCGAGATTTTCCGCAAGCACGGCGGTACCTATTCCTTCGACTACCTGATGCTGATGGCGCAGGGCTATCAGGAATCGCAGCTTGACCAGTCCCGGCGCAGCCCGCGCGGTGCAGTCGGCATCATGCAGCTTCTGCCGTCTACCGCCGCCGACAAGGCTGTCGGCATCCATGGCATCGACAAGGACCAGAACCTGAATGTCGAGGCCGGATCGAAGTATCTGAGGTACCTGATCGATACCTATCTCGATGACCCGGCGGTCACGCCGCGCAACCGCATGCTCTTCGCCTTCGCGGCCTATAACGCCGGCCCCGGCAATTTGCGCAAGTTCCGTGCAAAGGCAAAGGACATGGGCCTCGATCCGAATTTGTGGTTCGGCAATGTCGAAAATGCCGCGGCCGCGATTGTTGGGCGCGAGACGGTTCAATATGTCAGCAACATCTACAAATACTACGTTGCCTACGGGTTGCTGGCGGAACAGGCTCAGGAAGCCACCACAATAAAATCCTCGGCCGCTGCCAATGCCAGTGCGCAGTAGATTTGCGTCACGTCGTCTTGAGTGGCCCGCGCCCTTCTTGACGACAGAGACCCGAAAGCCAACTGGACCTGATGGTGCCGACCGGCCTATTGAATGATGCCTTCAATCAATCGGATGAAGGCATTTTTGGGCGAGTGTGAAATGTTGCGGCGACCATGACGTACGTTTTTGAGGCGCTGGATACTGGGTCACGAGCGCCTCGTCCGGGGCCGGCCCGAAGGAGGTTTTGGTGATGGTTGTATCGAGACGCGCGTTCCGTCCCTGCGGGCCATTGGTGCTGCTTGCAGTGTTGGGCCTGGCTCTGGCCGGCTGCACCACTCCGGATCTGGAGCCGATACCGGGAAGCATCACCTATGGCGGCCAGCCGAGGACGAAGCTGACGAAGGCGCCGGTGGGCAGCATGGTGCCGCATACTTTCGTGAGCGGCAACAGCTTTGTCAAAGAGACATACATTATCCAGCCGGATCGATCGCTCAGGCTTGTTCGAAGGGACTATTTCGACATACCTGTCAATTGATCCGGTTAAGGTCCGTGTGCGGCCCGAAGGCCGGCTTGCACTGCCGCTGCCGTTGACAGTGTCAAACGAAGACGCGATAGCTCGATCTGCATGAAAATCGCCTTCTACGCACCGCTGAAATCCCCCAGCCACCCCGTTCCATCCGGTGACCGGCTGATGGCGCGCCTGTTGATCGACGCGCTGCGGCAGGCGGGACATGAAGTGTGGATTGCCAGCGATTTGCGCAGCTTCATGGCGGATGCCAGCGAGGTACAATTCGCGTCGCTGGCGGCAGCCGCGGCCAGCGAAACGGAGCGTCTTCGCACGCTTTGGCAGTCCCTAACGCCACCTGATGTCTGGTTTTGCTATCACCCCTATTACAAGGCGCCGGATCTGATCGGGCCAGGGCTTGCTGCCGAGTTTTCCATTCCCTACGTCACAGCCGAGGCCTCCTACTCCTTCCGCCGCAATGAAGGCGTTCGCGCTGTTGCTCAACGGCATGTACTGCGCGCCATTGAACAGGCCGCGGTCAATATCTGCCTGACGCAGCGGGATCGAGATGGCCTGGTCGAGGCAGCACCCACCTGCCGGCAGGCGATGCTTCCCCCCTTCATCGATACGGCTCCGTTTACACGGGCATTCCGCAGTGCTGCGGATGGTTGTCGCCTCGTCACCGTGGCGATGATGCGCAGCGGCGACAAGATGGAGAGCTATCGTATGCTTGCCAGATCCCTGTCGCTGGTTGTCGATCGGCCCTGGACGATGACCGTTGTGGGTGATGGGCCGTGCCGGCAGGATGTCCACGACGTTTTTTCCACTTTGCCGGCAGACCGATTGATTTGGCTTGGCGAAAAAGATGCGAGCGACATCCCAGGCATCCTCGGTGAAAGCGCGCTTTATCTTTGGCCGGGCTGCGGTGAAGCCTATGGGCTGGCCTATCTCGAGGCACAGGCTGCCGGACTGCCTGTCGTTGCGCAGCGCACAGCGGGCGTGCCCGAGGTGGTGCGGGATGGCGAGACCGGGCTGTTGACACCCGAGGGGGACGTCGATGCCTATGCGGCAGCGATCCGCTGTCTGATCAACACCCCAGAGACCCGCCAACGGTTTGGCGAAAATGCCCGACGTTTCGTCCACGAAGAGCGGTCCTTCCCCGCCGCAGCACGGCGATTGGGCGAGATTTTCAAAGAATTTCTGGAGGAGCCCGCGTGACCATTGATGCCAACTGGCACTTACTCGTCGATGAACTCGATCGCGCGCACGTGCGGGGACGAAAGGTCGACTTCTGGCTGAGGGACGACGATGCCATCGAGCCGAGTGTTCCGCTCGACCGGCTTCTGTTACTTGCCGCAAGCCATGCGGTGCCGGTGACGCTCGCCGTGCCGCCTGCGCCGGCAACCGAAGCGCTGGCGCGACGTCTCGCCGGCCTTGCCGATGTCTGCGTGACGGTGCATGGCTGGGCGCACCGCAATCATGCGCCGCCTGGCGAGAAAAAGCAGGAACTCGGTGCCCACCGGCCGCACGTCTTGATCCTCGATGAATTGCGATGCGGCGTCGAGCGTCTGCAAACGCTCTTTCCCGAACATTTCATTCCGATGCTCGTCCCGCCGTGGAACCGGATCGATCCGGCCCTGCTGCAACGACTGCCCGAGGCTGGATTTGCCGCCCTTTCGGTTTTCGGACCGGAGAAGCCGTCGCCTTTCCCGCTGGTCAACACTCATGTTGACGTCATGGATTGGCGCGGTACGCGCGGATGTCGGGACCACGGGCTTATCATTGCCGATATCGTCTCGCGCACGCGGCAGGTCAGCGGCGACATAGAGGGCAAGGAGCATCAGTCGGGCCGCACGGTCGGTCTCTTGACCCATCACCTCGTGCACGACGAGGCCGTCTGGGATTTTCTCGAGAAGCTCTTCACCGTCACGGCCGGGCACCCCGGTTGCCAGTGGCGTCAGGCGAAAGACCTCATAGATCGATGATCTGACCGTCACGGGCAGCGAACGCACCGGCAAACATGGACTGTACGTCGATTTCCATCGCGTCCAGCTGTGCGTCTGTTCGCGCGGGGTCGTGATGGAACATTGCCAAGCGCTTGACGCCGGCGGCCATCGCAAGGCGCGCGCCATGCATCCCGGTCGAATGACCAAAACCGCGAAAATGCGTCATCTCGCTTTCGAGATAAGTGCAGTCGTAGATCACCAATTCGGCGCCGGCGATGAGCTCAAGGACCGCCGGGTCGAGGATGCCGGGTTCGTGTTCGGTGTCGTAGACGAGCGCCACTGCGCGGCCGTTCCATTCGACGCGATAGCCGACGCAGCCGCCGGGATGGGTAAGGCTCGTCGTGCGGATCGTCACGCCCTCGCGCGGTGTCAGCACGTCTCCGGGCTTGAAGTCGACGCCTTCAAGGCTTGCCTGACAGATATCCGGATCGACGGGGAACCATGGCGGCCGCATGAAATCGCGGATCATTTCCTTGGTCGTCATCAAGCCGTGCAGATGCCCCGACCAGAACCGCACCGACGACTGACACTTGTAGATTGGCTTGAAATACGGAAGGCCGATGATGTGGTCGTAGTGGCTGTGCGTAAAGAAGAGGTCGTAATTATCGACGCCTTCGGCAATCAAAGAGGCGCCCGCTTCGCGCAATCCTGATCCTGCATCGAAGAGCAACACTTCCTTGCCGCATCGAATTTCGATGCAGGATGTATTTCCCCCATAGCGCAGGAACTGCTCGCCGGATACCGGCAAACTCCCTCTTACGCCCCAGAACCGCACTCGAAAATTGTCTTCTTGCATTCCTGTTTCGGCTTCACGCTGTCCGCGCAAGCCTAGTTGCCTGCGCTTAACTGATAGACAAGCACATATGACCACCCCCCTGCAATGGCATGGGTTATTGTTTAGACATTAACCTTATCAATGCCCACAAATGACGATGGCATATTCGATGTTGTGTCGGGTGGTCCGAAGCCTTGTTGCGGGCAGTGGCCAACGGCCGTTTTGCAACAATCGTCAGGCTTTTCGGGAGCTTATCCGGCGACGTGGCCATCGCAGCTGTTGCTCCTCCTCGAGCTGATGCAGCGAATTCTTGCAATCGCCAGCGGATATGAAGCGGCACATCCCAAGCGTTGCTTCTGCCTCTACTCATGACGTTTGCGGCAGCGTCTGGTCACGATGTCACCATTTTATGCTGATGCCGATATTCCCCTCCAGCACTTGCGTTTTGTCTCCGCCGAGGTTGGTCGTGTAGTCCGCCGTCGCGAAGAGACTGGTCGATTCCGATATTTTTGCAACGAGACCACCGCCGATTTCCAAAGCGGTGCCGCCGACTTTGGTGACGATCGCGTCTGAGCCGAAGTTTATGCGCTGGTCCGCATCGAAGCCGTGCCAGATATTGGCTTTGACGTAGGGATGAAGCGTTGCCGTTTCTGTCGGAATGTCGCCTTGCAACCGAAAGCCCAAACGGCCGGTAACAGCGTCCTCGCTGTCGAAGGACGTCGTCGAGAATGCATCCTGTTGCTCGTCCAGCGAGAGATGTTGCCAAATCAACTGTGCCTGCGGTTCGAGCGTCCAGCTCTCGGTCAAGGCTATCGGATAGCCGCCCTCCAGCGATGCCGTAATGCCGGTTCCGTCAACCCCGATGCCGGTGCCGCCGTTGGAGTTCGCATCTCCGTCGAACCAGGTACCCATCAAAACGGCATCGAGATACCAGTCATTGGGGCCGATATGGGTCCAATATCCGCCGAGGCTGTTTGCGTCGACCTCGATGTCGCCGACGCTCAGATTGTTCCAGCCGAGCGCCTGGCCGGTGATGTCGCCGTCGGCGCGGACGTGGCTGAGGAAAAGACCGACGCGGTCATGATGGCCCGTATCGGTTTCCCATCCGAAAAGGTCCTGACCGGCCTGAAAGCCGAACAGGTTGCCATCGAATCCCGGCGCGACAGTTCCATCCCACTCCATTTCGGTGTTCTGGCCGAAAACACGCGCCCAACTTGTCGGCAGCGCTCCTGCGCCGTCAAGCAATGCCTGCTCGCCGCGACGTTCGTGGAACGTGCCGAGGCTGGAGAGGGCAAGATACTGGGCAACGGGCGGCACGGCCGCGTAGGTAGGCACCTCGACACGGTAGAGTGGAACGACTTCCACAGCTGTCGGCGTACCGTCTATCGTCACAACCACCACCTCGGGGGGTACTGGCGTGGCATCCTCTGAAGGGGGCGTAACGCCAGGTCCAGGCGGTACGATGACCACTTCCGGCGTCACGACCTCCGGCAGCGGGGTCGTCACCGGCGGCGAGACGATCTCTACCGGCGGGACGATCACCGGTGGTGTGACAACCGGAGGCGCAATGAGGGTGGAGCGCAGGTAAAAGTTCTCCTCCGTGCCGGCTGAAACACCGCCCTTGAAGAGAAAATATTCGCGGGCGCCGGCCGCAACCCGCCCATTGAGCCCGAACGCGCCGGCGGCCGCCGTTGCACCATTGGTAAGCTCGACCACCATGATGCCGTCCAGCAACGTCGATGCTCCGCGCCCGCCAGTGTTGGCGATACCGATGCCGGTGGTGCCGGAAGCCGTGCCCCCCGAGACGACCAGTCGGTCGGACGGCGAAGAATCGTTGCCGAGCACGGTGTTGAGCAGGAGCAGGCCGCCATTGCCGGTGTAGTTGCCGTTGACCGTGAAAGTGTCGCTCGTGCTTGCTGCGCCATTCGTGAGGTCGATGCTGCCGCTGTTGACGAGATTTGCGAATTGGCCGGCTGTGGCAGCTGATATCGCGACATTGGTGCCGCCCGCCAGAAGGGTGCTTGATGAATCGACATCAAGTGTCCCCGTTCCGGTGCCGCTGTCGCCAAGCGTCAGATTTCCATCGAAAGTCAGTACTGTGCCATTGGTGGCAGCGATGGTTTCCCAGTTCTGCAGACGAGCGACGCCGTTTGTCGTGACATTCGCGAGTGTCAGGTTGTCAATGCCAAGGCCGCCCGTGATCGCGTCCGTGCCGCCAAGATTCGCACTTGTGAGGTTGCGCAGCGTCGCGGTGTCGTTGTCAGCGCCGAGTTCGACTGTGCCCTGGATGACGCCGCCGCCATCCCAGGTAAACGTATCAGCCCCGAAACTCATCAACACGTCGCCAGCGAGGGATCCACCCGTCACGGTGACGTTGTCCGTGCCGCCGCTGACGCTGATATTGCCGCCGATCGTGCCACCGGAAAGGATGATTGTGTCGTTACCGAAGCCGGTGACGAGGTTGTTGTCGATCGCACCGCCGGACATGTCGAAGACGTTATCTGCGAGAAGCATGTTGACGCGGCCGATCCGACCGCCGGTCATGACCGCATGATCCCCGTCGTCGAAGAAATTCACGATTCTGCCACCGGACATGAAGAATGTGTCGAAGCCACCGCCTTGGTTGAGCGACTGGAGAACGCCGGCGGATATGGTGAAATCGTCGATCCCGTCACCCTGTTGCAGGTTGCCCGTGATGGTGCCGCTGTGAATCGCGACGGTGTCGGCGCCGGGGCCGAAGGTCACGGTGCCGTTTATCGTACCGGTGCCACCGGCGGGAAGCGTGAGGCTGTTGTTGCCGCCGAGGTCGCTGAGGCTGCCCGACGTACCGCTGTCGCAGACATAGACGTCGTCGCCCGCGGTAGGGGCGAACGTGCAAGCAGCGTTAGCCGTTACGTCCTGGATCAGAATGAGGCCGAGCGCGGTTGAGGCCATTAGGGCGACGCGACGCCAGGGCCGGCAAGGACAGTCCTCCGTTCGTTGGCGCCGAAAGCGCAGCAAAGAGAGGGGTATGCCGTCTGGGCGGCCTTGCGTTACAAGATGCATGATGGCCCCCCCCTGCTCCAATACGCCGTTTTCAATCCAAGGCTGATGATCGGCGATTGTTCTAGCGACATGGATAGGGCCACGGGTGCCGAGACCTGACAACCGTCAAATTTTAGGAGGAAACTCGGACAATCGAGGATTGTTGCCAAGGCGTTACGTCCAGTTGCCAAGGTCTTTGACGGCTGATGCTGAAACCCGCTTCGCGGGCCTCTTGCGTTGCCGGGGTCGTCGCAGGTTCCCTCAACACGGGTATCGGGATTTGAAACTTTTTCTTGCGGTCTTGCGTGGAACATCTATCGACATAGCCAGTGGGTAAAAGCTCGGAGCATCGATGGCAGAGACGAGTGGAACACGATTCTACGACAGCGTGCCGCTCTTCGACGCGTTCGAAGGGGTTGCCGACGAAACGAATTACCGTGCCTTACCGGACGACTGGATGCTCGCGCTCGCCGATATCGTCAATTCAACCGGCGCGATCGCCGAGGGCCGCTACAAGACCGTGAACATGGCCGGCGCTAGCGTCATCTCCGCGCTGATGAACGGGCTTGACGAGAAATCCATGCCGTTTGTTTTCGGAGGCGACGGGGCGCTGGCGGTCCTGCCATCATCGATGGCGGAGCGCGCGAAAGCGGCGCTTGCCGCGGTGAAAACGTGGGTCCTTGAAGAACTCGGGCTCGAGTTGCGCGCGGCACTGGTGCCGGTCAGAGATATCAGGGCGGATGGCCTCGACATGCGCGTCGCCCGCTTCAAGGCGAGCGAGGAGGTTTCCTACGCGATGTTTGCTGGCGGCGGTGCAAGCTGGGCGGAAGCGGCCATGAAGGCGGGGCGTTACCAGGTGGAGGCAGCACCGCCGGGCACGCGGCCCGATCTCACAGGTCTGTCGTGCCGATGGAACCCAATCCAGTCACGACACGGCTCGATCGCCTCGATCATTACAGTGCCCGGCGAAAAAGGCAGCGGACCGGAATTTCAGGCGCTGATCGCCGACATCGTTGCTCTTGCCGACGAGGAAGAGCGACACGCGCATCCGGTTCCCGAGCTCGGGCCCGAACCACGCTTTTCCACTCAAGGCATCGAAGCCGAGGCGCGGGCGAGGGCGCCGCGGGGAGGGCGGCTTCTGGCGCGCCTTTGGATCACGCTACAGACACTGGCGCTGTTCGTCTGTTTTCGCATGGGTTGGAACCTCGGCACGTTCGATACGACCCGTTATCGGCGCGATCTCGCCAACAACACCGATTTCCGCAAATTCGATGACGGCCTCAAGATGACGATCGATATCAGCGCCGCGCGCCTCGCCTTGATCGAGGCGCGGCTGCGTCGGGCCGAGGCGGCCGGCGTCGGCCGCTACGGCCTGCACGAACAGGACTCTGCACTGATGACCTGCATCGTGCCCACCCCGATGAGCCGGGATCACATGCATTTCGTGGACGGAGCCTCAGGCGGCTATGCGGTTGCCGCCAGCAAGCTGAAGGCGGCCTTGGCTAGGCCTTGACGATGTGCGCGCCGGTCAGGCCGTGGCGGTGAAACACGTTGCGCGTATCGACGATAAGCGGTGAGGCGCTAGCAAGGGCGGCGTAGTCGACCTGGTCGTGGTCGGTTGCCACCAGCACGACATCGAACTGCCGGATCGACTGCTCGTCGAGCGTCACGGACCGTCTGCCCTTCAGAGCGCTGTATTCGCGCGTCGATGGAATCTCGGCGACATAGGGGTCGTGGTACTCGCACCGACCGCCGCGTTCCTCGATCAGTTCGATCAATTTCAGCGAAGGGCTTTCGCGAATATCGGGCACGTTCTTCTTGTAGGCGAGGCCGATGACAAGGACCTTCGAACGGCTGAGCGCCTTGCCCGCATGGCGATCGAGCGCCTCGGCGAGCCGGCTGACCACGTGGCGTGGCATTGCCGAATTGATCTCTCCGGCCAACTCGATGAACCGGGTGGGCAATTCGTATTCGCGCGACTTCCAGGTGAGATAGAAGGGATCGATCGGTATGCAATGCCCGCCGAGCCCTGGCCCAGGATAAAACGGCATGTAGCCGAACGGCTTGGTCTTCGCCGCCTCGATCACTTCCCAGACGTCGATGCCCATCGCCTCGAAGACAATCTTCAGCTCGTTGACGAGGGCGATGTTGACCGAGCGGAAGATGTTCTCGGTTAGCTTGACCGCTTCGGCGGTGGCGTTGGACGATACCGGTACGACCGTTTTGACCACCGCGGCATAGAAGCGTTCCATCAGGCTTGCGGCGAGCGGCCCGTCGCCTGCCACAACTTTCGGAATGCTGGTCGTCTCGTAGACCGGGTTGCCGGGGTCTTCGCGTTCGGGTGAAAAGCCGACAAAGAAATCAACGCCCGACCTGAGGCCGGTCTCCTCGAGGATCGTGCGCACGACGCCGTCGGTCGTTCCCGGGTAAGTGGTCGATTCGAGCACCACGAGCTGGCTGGCCCTGAGCGTTGCTGCAATCGCACGTGCCGTATTCTCAACGAAGGAAAGGTCGGGATCGCGGTGTTTCGTCAGGGGCGTTGGCACGCAGATGACGATGACATCGCAACTGCCCAGCTGTCCGAAATTGGTGGTGGAGCTGAAGCGCCCGGCTGTCGCCTGCTCGGCCAGCACGGCGTCCGGTACGGCTGCGATATAGGATTTGTGCGCGTCGAGCGCGACGATCTTTGCCGGGTCGATGTCGAATCCGGTCACCGAAAAGCCCGCGCGTGCCGCCGCAACTGCGAGCGGCAGGCCGACATAACCAAGTCCGATGACGCCGACATGGGCCGTGCGAGCCGAAATCGACGCCAGCAGCCTTTCGTGATGGGGTGAGGTCAATTTTCGGTTCCAGCTTTTGTGAACGGGAGGCGCCAGCCTGGCGACATGTCGTGGTTTGTTGGATAGAAACAAGGTACAAGTCAAGCGTGGCGCGGATGCCTTCCCCTGACTGCGGTGCATTGGCGTGCCATCAAATCTTCGTGTGGCCGCGGCGCGAAACAAAAAATTCGCGCGCCTCTGGAAATTGCAGAGGGCCATCAATATCTGCAGTATATAAGTGCCGCATTCCGGGTGCCTGCACGTCATCGACGCCGGAATCGGTTGGAGCATTTTCTTAACGGGCACGTATCATCATCAGCCGCCGCGAGCGAACGCCGACACATCGTCGGGCCGTTCGCCCATCGCAATTGGGCATGGTGCTGGACTGTCTGTCACGGTGAGGACGCGAAATGGGCCCGGTAAACGATAACGTATCTGAAATCCTGATCGACAAGGTCGCGGACTGGCTCATGCGGACGTCGCTCAGCGACGAGTCGCTGGAGACGATCGTCAAGGGCTTCTGCGAGCGGCTGGCAGCTGCCGGCCTGCCGTTAATGCGCGTGCACCTTTCCTTTTCCATGCTGCATCCGCTCTATGACGCGCTCGGCTTCACCTGGGCGCGCGGCAAGGGCGTCGAGGTCAGCGGCCTGCGGCACGAGGAACTCGCGCTCAATCCGGAGCGGTTCCTGCGCAGCCCCTACTATTACCTGCTCAACAACAATCTCGATCATGTCCGTCGGCGCCTCTACAAGGATACGCCGTCCGAGTTCCCGATCTTCGACGAGCTGAAGGAACAGGGGGCGACCGACTACATCGCCTTCATGCAGTCGCTCGGCGCCGATTCCGGCCACGGTATGGTCGGCTCCTGGACGACGGACCGCCACGGCGGCTTCACCGATGACGTCATCGGCGCGCTGTTGCGCCTGCAGAACCATCTCGCTGTTGCGGCCAAGATGGCCGTTCTCGGCAAGCTCGCCGACAACATGCTGACCACCTATCTCGGCTCGAGCGCCGGCCGCCGCGTGATGAGCGGGCAGGTCCGGCGCGGCGACGGCGAGACGGTGCGTGCGATCCTTGTCATGGCGGATATGCGCCGCTCGACCATGCTTGCCGAAAAGGAGGGCCGCCAATCCTATATCGAAACGCTGAACGGTTACTTCGATGCGATTGCTGCGCCGTTCAACCGCAACGGCGGCCATATCCTCAGCTTTGTCGGTGATGGTTTCCTGGCAGTCTATCCCTGCGGCCGGCACAAGGAACCTTCCGAATTTGCCGCGCGCGAGGCGTTCGGCGCGGTGCGCGCCGCAACCGCGCGCATGGAATTGCTCAATTCCGAGCGGCGCAAGCAAGGGCGTGACCCGATCGGCTATGGCGTCGGGCTTCATGTCGGCAATGTAATGTTCGGCAATGTCGGCCTTCGCGACCGGTTGACGTTCTCGGCCTTCGGCTCGGCGGTCAATGAGGTGCAGCGGCTGCAGAACCTGACGAAGAAATACGCCCACAGCGTTGTCGCCAGCGAGGCATTCGCCAATTATTGCGGCGGCGACTGGACCGCGCTCGGACAGGAAAAGCTGCGCGGCGTGCGCCAGAAATTCACCATTCTCTACCCGAATGAGGCAGCGCTTCTGCCAAAGCCGGATGAGCGCCTCGATGATGTTTTGCAGGATGGACTTTCGGAAGCAGAGCATGTCATGCTGCTCCATCGCAACACACGCCCGCTGCAACCGCCGCGTGGCCTTATCGACAAGATGCTTCAGTAAGGACCTCAATGTTCCGGGCAGCCCTCATCGTCGCGAGCTTCTTCATCACTGGCGTTGCAGCAGCGCAGCCGTGGGAAACCAAGCTTTTCGACGGGTTCGAGGGAAAGGATTTCTCGCCGGACGGCGGGCTCTACTACCGGGAGAATTTCGAGCAGAGCGCGGGGACGGCCGAGTTTCAGAGCATCGTCAAGCGCAACGGCAATGGCGGACTCAAGCTGAGCGTCGTGCCGATCTGTCCGGATTCGCTCGACGGCTGCAGTGAGAGAGCGGAAATCTGGGAGAAGACGGCGCTGCGGGTGCCCTACGACCAGGGTATTTGGTACGGGTTCTCCATGAAGTTTGCCGACCCGATCCCCTCAGGCGATCATCGTTATCTCGTGGCGCAATGGAAACGCGAGATCGACCCGGGTGCTGAAGGCGATTTCAGCCCGTTCCTGGCGTTGCGCATGAACTTCGGAAAGTTGTTCGCAACTATCGAGACCAATTATATCGCGCCGGTTTCCACCGGGCCGGACGGGGTCGCCGCCGCCTGCAAGCCGGGTGAAGTGCCGGTATGGGGACGCCCGGGCGTCAACCAGATGCGCATGCTCGTGGCGGCTGATCCGGCGTGGAAGGCGGATGACGGCAATCTGTTCAATGGCTGCACAGATGCGATCACGGTGACGAACCACGGCAATCCATTGCCCGATCCGAAGTCGGGCTGGATCGATTTCGCGATTTATACGAAGCCGGGCGCCGACGGCACCGGCCATATCGAGCTCTTTGCCAATGGTAAGCCGATCATCACGGTCAAGGGCCACGTCGGGCATGCTGACAAGGGGCTCGGCCATAATCAGTATTTCAAGTTCGGCCCCTATCGCGCGGCCGATGCGACCGACTGGACGCTCTATTATGACGATTTCCGTCGATCGCCGCGCTGCGCCGACGTGCTGCCCCAAGAAACTTGCCCTCTTCCCTGAGATTGCGACGCGACCGTAAACTATGCTGTGGTTGCAAGGGGCTAAGCTGGACAGCCCCCTGAAGCTGCGATAGTCTTTTTTAGAGGCGGCGGATACAAGGGCAATGAGGGAAGTGTGTTGTGATGACATCAGGGGCGGACCTGCTTCGAGTTGAAGGTCTGCGGATCACATTCTCGGTGCTCGGCGGTGAAGTTGAAGCCGTCAAGGAAGCGAATTTCAGAATTTTGCCAGGAAAGGTGACCGCCCTCGTCGGTGAGTCCGGTTCCGGGAAATCGGCCATCAGTCAGGCCGTCATGGGTATCCTGCCGAATGTCGCGCGGGTCGGTGGACATGTCCTGTTCAACGATCCGGCGGCCAAGGGCAAGCCGATCGATCTGCTTTCGCTGGAGCGCGAAGGTGAAGAAATACGTGCCTTGCGCGGCACCCGCATCAGCAAGATCTTCCAAGAACCGATGACGTCGCTGTCGCCGCTTCACACGATCGGCAACCAGATCTCCGAAGTCTTGAAAATTCATACGGATGCGGAAAAAGCTGAAAGGCGCGCCAGAACGGAAGAGCTTCTTGGTTATGTCGGGTTTTCGAACCCGAAGCGTGCCTATGATATGTATCCTTTCGAGCTCTCCGGCGGCATGCGCCAGCGTGCCATGATCGCCATGGCGCTGATCTGCCGACCGGCGCTGCTGATCGCCGACGAGCCGACGACTGCGCTCGATGTGACGGTGCAGGCGCAAATCCTGCAGTTGCTGCGCGAGCTGCAGGTCAAGCTCAACATGGCGATGCTGTTGATCACCCACGACCTCGGCGTGGTTGCCAATATGGCTGACGAAGTCGTGGTGATCTATCACGGCCAGATTGTCGAAGCAGGTCCGGTCGATGCGATCTTCCGCAATCCGCAGCATCCCTATCTCAAGGGCCTGATGGCCGCGGTCCCGCATTTCGACATGAAGCCGGGCGAGCGGTTGAAGGCATTGCGGGAGGTGCCGGTCAAGGCTGGGACACTGCTGGGTGCCAAGGCCTCCACTAGGGCGGTTGGCCCCGACGTTCTCCTGTCCGTACGCAACCTTTCCAAGACCTATGGAACGCGCAAGACCTCGTGGTTCGGCAAGAAGGACCCGTCTCGCCATCGCGCGGTGGACGATGTCAGCTTCGATATCCGTCGTGGCGAGTGTCTGGGTCTGGTCGGCGAGAGCGGCTGCGGCAAGACGACGGTCAGCAAGATTTTGATGCGGGCCATCACGCCTGATGGCGGCAGCGTCAGCTTCGATGACGGCGAAGGTCCGATCGACGTGCTCAAGGCGGAAGGTGATGAGCTGAAGACGCTGCGCTCGAAGATCCAGATGGTTTTTCAGGATCCGGTGTCGTCGCTCTCGCCACGCATGACTGTCAGGAATATCCTGAGCGAGCCGCTCGAAATCCACGGGCGCGGAACGGCGAAGTCGCGTGTCGAGACGGTGCGCTCGCTGCTGCAGGCCGTCGGGCTCGACCAGCGGTTCGTCAACCGCTATCCGCATAGTTTTTCCGGCGGCCAGCGCCAGCGCATCGGTATCGCGCGGGCGCTCGCTCTGGTGCCGCAACTGCTGATCTGTGACGAGCCGGTATCGGCGCTCGACGTTTCCGTCCAGGCCCAAATCCTCAATCTGCTCAAGGATCTGCAGAAGGAACTTGGGCTTACATGCCTGTTCATCTCGCACAATCTCGCGGTGGTCGACTATATGGCCGACCGGATCGCGGTGATGTGTGCGGGGCGCATCGTCGAACTCGCGCCGCGCGAAGTTCTGATGCGCAAACCGGTGCACCCCTATACGAAGTCGCTGCTCGCTGCCGTCCCCTATCCGGATCTCGATCGTCCGCTGGACTTCGATCTGCTCAAGGCCATTGAGGGGTCGGACATGCGGCGCTGGGGACCGCAGTTCAGCGACGACGGCGAGGAAGGTGCGCTTTTTCCTGCTGACCTCGGTGGCGACCACTATGTTCTCGCGCGCAAGTCAGTGGATGCAAGGGAGTTACGGCCATGATCACTCGCCGAACTGCGCTCGCCCTGCTCGCAACAGTGGCGTTTCCCAAGTACCTTCTTGCAGCGGCAAGCGAGCCGAAATTTTTCGAGGCGCTTGTCGCCGAGGGAAAGCTGCCACCCGTCAATGAACGGTTGCCGAAGACCCCGCGCGTCATCAACGTTGCGGCCATGGGACGCCAGCCAGGCAAACACGGCGGCACCGTGCAGAGCCTGATTGGCAGCGCGAAAGACATACGGTTGATGACCGTTTACGGCTACTCACGCCTGGTCGGCTACGACGAAGAACTCGAACTGCAGCCGGACGTGCTCGAAAGCTTCGAGACGGTCGAGGACCGGATCTTCACGTTCCATCTGCGCGAGGGACACAAGTGGTCGGACGGAAGCCCGCTTACGACGGACGATTTCCGCTACTGCTGGGAAGATGTTCTGCTCAACGAGAAACTGAGCCCGGCGGGCCTGCCGATGGCGCTGGTGATCGACGGCGAGGCGGCAAAGTTCGAGGTGCTCGACGAGCGGACCGTGCGCTACACCTGGTCCACGCCCAATCCCGATTTTCTGCAAAAGCTCGCCGCACCACAGCCCTTGGTGCTGGTGATGCCGGCGACGTACCTCAAGCAGTTCCACGATAAATATCAGGATGAGGACAAACTCAAGGCGCTTCTGAAGGAGCAAAGGGTCAAGAAGTGGAACCAGCTGCATATGCGCATGGCCCGTTCCTACCGCCCGGAAAATCCCGATCTGCCGACGCTTGACCCGTGGCGCAACACAACATCCTTGCCGGCCGAGCAGTTTGTCTTCGAGCGTAACGCCTTCTATCATCGGGTCGATGAGAACGGGTTGCAGCTCCCCTACATCGACAAGTTCGTGCTCAACGTCAGTTCTCCGGCGCTGATCCCGGCGAAGGCCGGCACCGGCGAGAGCGACCTGCAGGCGACAAATATCGACTTTATCGACTACACCTTCCTGAAAGATGCGGAAAAGCGCTATCCGGTAAAGGTTCTCCTCTGGAAGAAGACGCAAGGCTCACGGGTCGCGCTGCTTCCCAATCTCAATTGCTCCGATGCGGTCTGGCGGTCGTTGCTGCAGGATGTGCGCGTCCGCCGGGCGCTGTCGCTGGCGATCGATCGTTCTGAAATCAACAAGGCCGTCTTCTACGGACTGACCAAGGAGAGCGCCGACACTGTCCTGCCGGACAGCCCGCTGTTCCGGCCGGAGTTCGCCTCCGCCTGGATCGCCTACGACCCGGTGCAGGCCAATGCGTTGCTGGATGAGGCTGGCCTGACGAACCGCGGCAGCGATGGCATTCGTATTCTCCCTGACGGCCGTGCCGCTCAGATCGTCGTTGAGACCGCAGGCGAAAGCACCCTGGAGACCGATGTCCTGCAGTTGATCACCGACTACTGGCAGAAGATCGGCATTTCGCTCTTCATCCGCACGTCGCAACGCGACACCTTCCGCAGCCGTGCCGTCGGCGGTGAGATCGTCATGTCCATGTGGTTCGGACTCGACAATGGTGTGCCGACTGCGGACATGAACCCAGGCCAATTGGCGCCGACTGCGGACGATCAGCTGCAATGGCCGGTTTGGGGGCTCAACTATCTCTCGCATGGTGAGATGGGGCAGGCGCCCGATCTTCCGGCCGTCGTTGAGCTAACCGAGCTTCTGCAGCGTTGGCGGCACTCGGCCGAGGATGCCGAGCGCACCGAGGTCTGGGAGAGGATGCTGTCGATCTACACCGACCAGGTCTTCTCGATCGGCATCGTGAATGCCTCCCTGCAGCCAATTCTCGTTGCCAACAAGATCAAGAATGTCCCGGAAGCAGGGCTCTACGGATTCGATCCGACGAGCTATTTCGGCGTCTACAAACCCGATACGTTCTGGATCGAGCAGGAAGGCTGACATGCTGCGATACATCCTCTGGCGCATCGCGGCGATGGTCCCGACCTTGCTCATCATTTCAGCGCTCGTCTTCACCATCATTGAGCTGCCGCCCGGCGACTACTTCGAGAGTTACGTCGCCGAGATCAGGGCGCAGGGCGAAGGCGTCAACATGGAGCAGATCGAGGCTCTCCGGAAGGAATACGGCTTCGATCAGCCGCCGCTGCTGAGATATGTTCATTGGCTCGGCGGCATGCTGCAGGGCGATTTCGGCTACTCCTTCGAGTACGAACTGCCGGTCAGCGCCGTCGTCGGCGACAGGATGTGGCTGACGATCCTCGTCTCGTTCGTCACCATCATCTTTACCTGGCTGATCGCCTTCCCGATCGGCATCTACTCCGCGACTCACCAGTATAGCTGGGGCGATTATGGGCTGTCGCTGGTGGGGCTGATTGGCATCGCCATTCCGAACTTCATGCTGGCGCTGATCCTGATGTACTTTGCCAATATCTGGTTCGGCATCTCGATCGGCCATCTCATGGACCAGAAATATCTGGCAGAGCCCATGAGTTGGGCGAAGGCGAAATCGATCCTCGAACATATCTGGATACCGGTCATCATCGTTGGTGCGGCGGGGACCGCCGGCATGATCCGGCGTCTGCGCGCCAACCTGCTTGACGAATTGCAGAAGCAGTATGTCGTGACCGCCCGCGCAAAGGGGCTTTCGCCAATGCGTACGCTGGTCAAGTATCCGCTCAGGATGGCGCTGAACTTCTTCATCTCGGATATCGGTTCCATCCTGCCGGCGATCATTTCCGGCGCGGAAATCACCGCGATCGTGCTGTCTCTCGAAACGACCGGCCCGATGTTGATCAAGGCGTTGCAGAGCCAGGACATGTACTTGGCCGGCTCGTTCCTGATGTTCCTCGCATTTCTGACCGTCATCGGCGTGCTGATTTCCGATCTCGCGCTCGCCATTCTTGATCCTCGGATACGGCTGCAAGGCAGGAGCACCAAGTGACGTCATTCCTTCCGGCGCCCGGCGAACCGCTGCCGCACTACGTATCGACAGCACCATTCGATCCCTATTCCGTCGAAGCGATGACGGAAGAACAGGTGCGGGTTAACCAGGCTTCGCAGCTGCGGCTAATGTGGTGGAAGTTCCGCCGGCACAAGCTGGCGCTGATATCAGGCATTTTCCTGGTCGCGCTCTACCTGATGATCGCGATCTGCGAGTTCCTCGCACCCTACAATCTGCACACGCGCAATGTGGATTACATCTATGCGCCGCCGCAGTCTGTGCACCTGTTCCACGAGGGGAAGTTCGTTGGCCCGTTCGTCTACGGGCGGACGATGGAACTCGATATGGAGACGCTGAAGCGCAACTACACCGACAACCTGCAGGACGTCGAGCCGATCCGCTTCTTCTGCCGCGGTGACAGCTACCGCTTCTGGGGCCTGTTCGAAAGCAATGTGCACCTGGCATGCCCGGCAAAGGACGGTCAGCTCTTCCTGCTCGGCACCGACCGGCTCGGCCGCGATGTCCTGTCGCGCATCATCTATGGTGCGCGCATTTCGCTGACGATCGGCCTTCTCGGCATTACGGTGAGCTTCGTGCTCGGCATCGTCATCGGCGGTCTCGCCGGCTACCACGGCGGTGTCTTCGATCTCATCGTCCAGCGCATCATCGAAGTGCTGCAATCGATCCCGAGCATTCCGCTCTGGCTGTCGCTGGCCGCAATCATGCCTGCGACCTGGAGCCCGATCCTGATTTATCTGGGTATCACGATCATCCTCGGGCTTCTCGACTGGACCGGGCTTGCCCGAGCGGTGCGTTCGAAACTGCTTGCGCTGCGCGAGGAGGACTACGTTCTTGCCGCGCAATTGATGGGCGCAAAGAGCGGCCGCATCATCGGTCGACACCTGGTTCCGGGCTTCATGTCCCATCTCATCGCCACTGCGACCATTTCCATTCCAGGGATGATCCTCGGCGAAACGGCGCTGAGCTTCCTCGGATTGGGGCTGCGCCCCCCGATCACCAGCTGGGGCATCCTGCTGACGGAGGCGAAAAGCGTGAGCGTCATCGCCTTCTACCCCTGGCTGCTATTCCCAACGATCCCGGTCATTTTTGTGATTTTGGCGTTCAACTTCTTGGGAGACGGGTTGCGCGATGCCGCCGATCCCTACAAATGCCGGCCGCAAGCCGGCGTCGCGAGTTTTGATTCGTTTTTTCCTGAGCGAAAGGTTTCTGGCATGACGCGGCGCTTAGAAGATGCCCGGATACTCATGTACAGCCATGACACTTTCGGGCTCGGCCACCTGCGCCGATGCCGCACGATTGCGCATTCGCTGGTGGAAGATTATCGGGGTTTGAATATCCTGATCATATCGGGTGCGACGATTGCCGGCGCCTTCGATTATCGCGCGCGCGTCGATTTCGTGAAGATTCCGAGCGTCATCAAGCTGCACAACGGCGACTACACGTCTCTCGATCGCCATATCGAGTTGGACGAGACGTTGAAGATGCGCCAGTCGATCATCCGTCACACGGCGGAAACCTTCAAGCCAGACATCTTTATCGTCGACAAGGAGCCGATGGGGTTGCGAGGCGAGGTCGAGGAGACGCTCACCTATCTCAAGGCCCATGGCACGACGCTCGTTCTCGGCCTGCGCGAGGTGATGGATGCGCCGCATCTGCTCGAAGCGGAATGGAAACGCCGCGACACCATGCGCAAGATCGAGCAGTATTACGATACGATCTGGGTTTATGGGCCGCCCGACTTCTACGACCCGCTGACGGAACTCGAGGTGCCGCCCGCCGTGCGCGAGCGCATGAACTTCGTCGGCTTCCTGCAGAGGAGCGTACCGCGCGAGGAATTGCCCGGTCACAAGCCGGAAGGCGACTATATTCTCGTCACCACCGGCGGTGGCGGCGATGGTGCCGACCTGATCCACGATTTTATTCACGCCTACCAGCAGGATCCGGAGTTGACGCATAAGGCGCTTGTGGTCCTTGGCCCCTATATGCCGGTCAAGAAGCGCGAAAAGCTGATCAAAAAAGGAAGCAAGATCCCTTTCATCAAGATCATCGAGTTCGATAATCGCATGGAAGAGCTGATTGCCGGCGCCAAGGGCGTGGTGGCGATGGGCGGTTACAACACCTATTGCGAGATCCTGTCTTTCGATAAACCGGCGCTGATCGTCCCGCGGATTCAGCCGCGCGAGGAGCAACTGATCCGTGCACGTCGTGCCGCCGAGTGGGGTCTCATCGACATGCTGCTGCCCGACGAGGCGGTGGATCCCTTGCGTTTCGCCGCCGCGTTGAAGGCTTTGCCGCAACGCGCGCCGCCGTCGAAAAGTTGTGCCAACGGCCTGCGGCTCGAGGGGCTGGTGCATATCTCCGAAATCGTAGGCGGGTGGCTCGACGAGCAGTCGAGTGAGCACCTGAGTATTGTCAAGAAATCGAGCTGAAGCATTGCCAACGGACCGCAAGATTGCCGTCATTCTGAAGGGATATCCGCGCCTTTCGGAAACCTTCATTGCGCAGGAATTGCTCGGACTTGAGAAAGCGGGGCATGAGCTGGTCCTGATCGCGCTGAGGCGCCCGACCGACGGCAAGCGCCATCCCGTGCATGACGAGATCCGCGCCGACGTGCACTATCTGCCGGAGTACCTGCACGAGGAGCCATTGCGTGTCCTCAAGGGTCTGGTGCGTTCGCTGCCGAAGCCCGGATTCTGGAAGGCGCTTGGGCTGTTTGTGAAAGATCTGGGCCGGGACCTGACGCGCAATCGCTTCCGCCGTTTCGGGCAGGCGCTGGTTCTGGCATCGGAATGGCCGGGCGATCCGCGCTGGCTGCATGCCCACTTCATCCACACGCCGGCTTCCGTCACAGCTTATGCCAGCGTCATCGCCGGTACGCCCTGGACGTGCTCGGCGCATGCGAAGGATATCTGGACATCGCCCGACTGGGAGCTTTCCGAAAAGCTCGGCCGCGCGCGCTGGACGGTGACCTGCACCCGGACCGGCTACGAGCATCTGCAGAGCCTGACCTCGCAAAAGGCCAGAGTGCATCTGAGCTATCACGGCCTCGATCTCGAGCGTTTCCCGCGTTTCGACGGCGAACATTCGAGCCGCGACGGTTCCGATGAGGCAGACCCGGTGCGCATCGTCAGTGTCGGCAGGGCGGTGGGCAAGAAGGGCTACGATGTTCTCCTTCAAGCTCTAGCCCTCTTGCCTGAGGATCTTCACTGGCGCTTCGAGCATATCGGCGCCGGCGAATTGACAGCAAAGCTCAAGGTCCTGGGTAGCGAGCTCGGTATCTCGGACAGAATTGCCTGGAAGGGTGCGCTCGATCAGACCGACGTGCTCGCCCACTATCGCACCAGCGATATCTTTGCGCTCGCCTGCCGGGTGACGGCAGATGGCGACCGTGACGGACTGCCGAACGTGTTGGTCGAAGCGTCGAGCCAGCGGCTCGCCTGTGTGTCTACGGCAATCTCGGGCGTGCCGGAACTCCTGGTCGACGGAGAAAACGGTCGTATCGTGCTCTCCGAGGACGCGAAGGCACTGTCTCTCGCCTTGGAACAGCTGATCCGCGACCCAGAGGGTCGCCGCCGGCTGGGCGCTGCCGCCGAGAAACGGGTGAGGGCGCACTTTGACCACCACTCCAGCATCGAACAACTGACGACCCTGTTTGCAAACGAATGGAAAGCGGCGTGATGCGGCAGCGGCGGGTCTTCTTTTATGTCCAGCATCTGCTGGGGATCGGCCACCTCGCGCGGGCAAGCCGCATTGCCAGCGCACTTGCCGCCGATGGTTTCGACGTCACGGTTGTCACCGGAGGCACGGCCGTTCCCGGCTTTCCAAGCGCCGACCTCAAACACGTAGCCCTGCCGCCGGTTGTTGCCGGCGACAAGGGGTTCTCCGGCCTGGCGGACGAAACCGGAAATCCGGTCGATGATGACTTCAAGGACCGCCGACGGAAGATGTTGCTTGACGCTTTTCGCACCTGCGACCCGGATGTCGTGATCTTCGAGGCGTTTCCGTTCGGTCGCCGCCAGATGCGGTTTGAACTGATGCCGCTGCTCGACCTCATCGAGGCATCGAGCCCGCGCCCACTGGTGGCGACATCCCTTCGCGATATCCTGCAGGAGCGGACGAAGCCCGGCCGTGCCGAGGAGATGCTGGATCTGGTACAGGAGCATTTTGACCTTGTACTCGTGCATGGGGATCCCGCCTTCGCTCGGCTTGAAGAGACCTTCCCTTACGCGCAGGAGATCGCCGACAAGGTTGCCTATACCGGTCTGGTCGCGGGCGATCCGCCGGCGCCGCCGTTGGAGCGTTTCGATGTGCTGGTCTCGGCCGGTGGCGGCGCAGTCGGCAAGGAGCTGATTGGCGCCGGTCTGGAATCTGCGAAGCTCCTGCCGCCGGGGCTGCAATGGTGCATGATTACCGGGCCAAACCTTCCGCAGGTCGACTATGACGCATTCGAGGCCGCCGCGCCTGGCAATGTGAAGCTGTTCCGTTTCCGGCAGGATTTTGCCAGTCTGCTTTCGGGTGCGCGGCTTTCCGTCTCGCAGGCCGGCTACAATACGGTGTGTGACATCATTCGCGCCGGTTGTGCGTCGCTGCTGATCCCGTTCACGGCGGGCGGGGAAACGGAGCAATCAACGCGTGCGGTTCGACTGGAAAAGCTCGGGCTTGCCGGTGTCCTGCCGGAGAGCGAGGTAACGCCGGCCCGATTGGCGCGCGACGTTGAAACGCAGCTCGCACGGGCCAAGCCCACGATGCCGCCGCTCGACCTCGAAGGCGCCGCCCACACGGCGGCGATCCTGCGTGAGCGGCTTTCGCAAGTGGCGGTCAAACCGTCCCGATCAGCATGAACCTTGTATATTTCTTCGTCGGCAACGCACCGACGAAATCGAGCGTCGCGAGTTTCGCCTGGTCGGCGAAAGCATCGACGGACTCGACGCAGTTGATGTGCGTCGGTTCGCTGAAGTAATCGTTCGACTGCAGGAGAACACGTGTGCCTGATGGGATCAGCGCAAGCCAGCTCCGCAGATCGGCGATGTGCTCGCAACTCGTGTTGACGATCAGGTCGGCGTCGAGGCTTGCGTAGTCGATCGCATACATGTCGGCCGTGATGGCCCGGAAACGATCGGCAAAGGTCGCGTTGAGGGTGCGGGCGACAGCCTCGACGGAGGCGTCAATGTCGTAGCTCTCAGCCATTGCGATTTCGAAGCGACAATCCTCAAGCAACATCGCCGAAAGGATGCCGTACCACCCGCCGAGAACGACGATCCGCTTATAAGACTTGCCCGCCGCTTGCAGCAGCGTGTCGCGAGCCCAGAGCTTGCAGGCAACCTGCCTATGATTGAAGGCATTGGCTATATCGGCGTCAGGGTGTCTGGCAATCACCTTGGCGATGCCATCGATCAGCGGGCTTCCGGTATAGGCGGCGATACCGCGCGTCAGGTCGAAAGCGTTTTCGTACCAGTCGCTCGCAGGAGTAGGGGGATGGCTGGTGTGTTTCATGCACTCGTTGTAAGCTGGCAGACAATGGAGTGCAATATGGGCATTTTTCGTTCCCCACGCCTTGATCCGCCGCAGGGAGGCATGAGCGCCGATCTTGAAGGTGCGTTCAGGCGTCCATTGCGGTTTTCTCGCGCTCCTGCATAATCTAATAAACCGGATTCGAAACCGGATCAGATTTTTGCCGAAACGCCTTCGCGACCGGCCGCCCGTGGCAGTTCAGTCGGAAAGGACCACAAGCAAGCATATCGTGGCCGGGTATCGGTGGCTGCCCGCGCCGCAAACAACGCAGTGTTCAATAAGGTCTCGTTGCCAGAAACATGGAACCACGCCTCTCCCGCTACATTTGGACTCATACGCGCAAGGACCAGCTCTGGATCCTGTTGGTCGTGGCGTTCTCGATGGTCCCCTACTTCCTGTCCTTCGATCTGCCCAAGCAGATCGTCAACGGACCAATTCAGGGCGACGGTTTTGACAGCCCGGAAGCGACGCAGGCGTTCCTGGCGATCTCCTTTGACTTGCCCTATCTCGGGACGATCAATCTTTTTGACGGCTTCCAACTCGGTCGCGAAGGCATGTTGCTGGCCCTGAGCCTCGTGTTCCTGCTGCTGGTTGTCGTCAACGGCCTCTTCAAATTCTATATCAACACCTTCAAGGGGCGGCTCGGCGAGCGTCTCCTGCGGCGGATTCGCTTCGAGCTTGTCGATCGCGTTCTGAGGTTTCCACCGACGCATTTCAAACGGGTGAAACCGGCCGAGATCTCAACGATGATCAAGGACGAGGTGGAGCCGCTCGGCGGCTTTACCGGCGATGCCTTCGTGTCGCCCGCACTGCTTGGCGGTCAGGCGCTGACGGCGCTGATCTTCATCCTGCTACAGAGCTTCTGGCTCGGGCTGATCGCCTCTGTTATCGTCGCCGTTCAGGCGGTGATCATCCCGCGCATGCGCAAGCGGTTGCTCGTCCTTGGCCGCGAGCGCCAGCTGACTGCGCGCGAATTGTCTGGCCGGGTGAGCGAAATCGTTGACGGCATCGGCACGATCCGCGGCCACGACACCTCCAATCTCGAGCGCGCCGACATCGCGTCGCGGCTCGCGCGCATCTTCAAGATCCGCTACGACCTCTATCAGTGGAAATTCCTGGTCAAGTTCATCAACAATTTTCTCGCCCAGGTGACGCCGTTCATGTTCTATTCGATCGGCGGCTATTTCGCGCTTCAGGGCCGCCTCGATATCGGCCAGCTTGTCGCCGTCATCGGCGCCTACAAGGACCTGCCCGGGCCGCTGAAAGAGCTCATCGATTGGGACCAGGCGCGCCAGGACGTGCAGGTGAAGTACGCCCAGGTGGTCGAGCAGTTCAGCATCGAACCGCTGCTCGATCCCAAGGTCCACGCCCTCGCAGCGGCAAGTCCGGCGCCGCTGAACGGCTCGCTCGCGGCCGTCAACCTGACGGTGACCGATGATGGTGGTGTGACACTCCTCGACCACGTCTCGCTGCAGGTGCAGCCCGGCGAGGCGGTCGCACTCAAGGCCGGCGGGGAAGTTCTGGCAGAGGCCTTCGCTCGACTGATCTGGCCGGCTGGCGGTCGTGTTGTCATCGGCGGTCAGGATATACTGGAGATGCCGGAGTCGGTCACTGGCCGGCGGATTTCCTATGCCTCCTCAGACGTGTATGTGTTTCAGGGCAGCCTTGGCGACAACCTGCTCTACGGCTTGAAGCACGCGCCAATGACCGAGGTCCGGTATGAAGGCGAAAGGGCGGCCCATCGCAAGTGGGAGCTGGTCGAAGCCAAGCTTGCAGGCAATCCATCCTTCGACGTCAACAGCGATTGGGTCGATTATCAGGCAGCCGGGGCGACCGGACCAGACGATCTTCTGATCAAGATCAGGCCTGTCCTTGATGCTGTCCTCCTGACCAATGACGTTCTGGCGCTTGCCGTGCGCTCCACCATCGACCCGAACCGCAATGCGGCCTTTGCCTCTGGTATCGTCGAGATGCGCAGCGCGCTTCGGGAGCGCCTTGAACAGGAAAAGCTCAGCGATCTCGTGGTGTTCTTCGAGCCCGGCTCGTACAACATCGAAGCGACCATCGGCGAAAACTTGCTCTTCGGCACGATTACCGATCAGGTGATGTGGGACGGTGCGCTCGAGGGACACCCGTTCTTCAAGACCGTGCTTCAGCGCGTCGGCTTGCGTGACGTCTTCTACGAAATGGGGCTGGAAATCGCCGAGAACGTCGTCGAACTGTTCCGCGACCTGCCGCCGGATCACCCGTTCTTCCAGCAGTTGACATTCATGACGGCCGAAGAAATTCCTGTTTATGAGGCGTTGCTGCAAAAGGTCCGTGGGCGACCACGCGCGGACGTTGCCGAGGATGACCAAGTCAAGATCATTCGGCTGTGCTTCGGCTACATCGAGCCTCGACACCGCTTTGGTCTCCTGACCGACGAACTGATGTCCAAGATCGTAGCTGCCCGGCGCGAGTTCGACGAGGGCCTGCCGACGGACCTCGCCGGCATGATCGAGCACTATCGTCCGAACCGCTACATCGCGTCCGGCAGCATCATCGACAACGTGCTCTTCGGGCGCATCGGTCACAAGCACGCCGATGGATCGGAGAAAATCCGGGCGATCGTGCGCGATCTTTTCGAAGCCGTTGGCCTCTATAACGAGGTGCTGGCCTTCGGCTTCGAATTCAATGTCGGCGCCGGCGGCAAACGCTTGACCGCAGGCCAGCGCCAGAAGCTTGACCTGGCCCGCGCGCTCATCCGCATCTGCGACTTCTATATCTTCAACCAACCGCTGCTGGCGCTCGACCAACGGGTCCAGGAGCAGGTGGTCCGAAACGTCTTTGCGCTCTTGCGGCAGGGCGGGCGCAATCCGGCAATCGTCTGGGTGGTCGCAAATCCGGCGGTGATGGAACTGTTCGATCGTGTCGCCGTATTCGAAAATGGCCGACTGGTTCGCGACAACGAAACGGAAGTGGGGGCTAACGAAGGACCCGACTATAAGGAAATGGCATCTTGATGTAATATTAATGTCAGGGCACCAGCATAAGGTCCCGCGGCAACGCGGGAGGCAGGTCGCCCCGGCTGGATACTCGGAGAAACGGATTGTGATGTTGCTCAAGGATGAAGTCGAAATGCTGCGCCGGATAACCCTGTTTTCAGGATTGCCGCCTGCAAAATTGAAACTCCTTGCCTTCACCTCTGACCGGGTCATGTACAGCGCCGGGGAGGCCCTTTTCTATCAGGGCGATATTGGCGATGCCGCCTATGTCATTCTCTCAGGCAAGGCCGACGTGCTGGTGACGACTGCAAGCGGGCCGCTGAAGCTTGCGGAAGTGGAACAGAATTCGATCGTCGGCGAAATCGCCATTCTCTGTAACACCCCGCGCACGGCGACCGTGCGCACCACGACACCGCTGGAAGCCCTGCGCATCCGCAAGGACGACTTCCTGAAGCTGCTGGCCGACTTCCCCGAAATGGCGGTGGAAATCATGCGCGTGCTCGCTGACCGCCTCAGCCAGACGACGGCCGAACTTACGGAAGCGCGCAGCCGAAACGAGCGCATGGAAGCGTGAAATCGAACCGGCGGCGCCCGTCGTTGGCATGTCCTGGCCGCATGGAAGACCTTCGCAAAAACGATTCCGCTTGACCGGGATATGGGCTAGAGAAGCGCCATGCGTGCGATCACCTACTTCTGCAAGACCGTCCATTTCCCTGACAAGCCTGAGAAGAAGCGCTTCTTTGCGCGGCTTCAAAGCGGCGAGTGGGAGCCGTGCACATTTCAAAACATCGAGCGGCTGGTCGACGGCAACACGACCTTTGTCGATATCGGCGGCTGGATCGGCGTGACGCCCTATTGGGCAGCTCAGATAGCCGACAACGTCATTACGGTCGAACCCGACCCCGTCTGCTTCGGCATCCTCAAGGAAATGGAACCGCAGAACGAAGGGGAGGTCGCGCTGATCAATGCTGCACTTTCCGAGGATGACGTCCTGGTGCTGAACTCGGTCGGCGGATTTGGTAGCTCGGAGACCTCG
This sequence comes from Ensifer sp. Root142, assembly GCF_001426785.1. Taxonomy (NCBI): domain Bacteria; kingdom Pseudomonadati; phylum Pseudomonadota; class Alphaproteobacteria; order Hyphomicrobiales; family Rhizobiaceae; genus Ensifer; species Ensifer sp. Root142. Next base: position 202,539 of record NZ_LMFK01000049.1, on the reverse strand, counting down.
GCGCTGATCGCCGACGACACGGGGCAGGCGATCAAGGCGAAAACGATCACGATTGCCGAACTGCAGTCGCTGGCGCGAACCGAGAAGCTATGCTTCAAGATCGATATCGAAGGCTACGAATACCGTTCCCTGGCCCAGTTCCGGGATATCGACCGCACGCGGACGACGGGCGTTTTGCTCGCCGTTCATCCGCAGATCCTGTTTGCGTCACTGAGCGGGCCGGCAATCGTCAGGGCATTGCGCACCGTCGTTGCCACCCTCGGGCTCGTGCGCAGCTTTCGCGGCTTCCGCCTCGACAATCCATCAGCGATATGGACTGCCCTCAAGAAATCCACCTTCCGGCGTGAATTCCGCGGGTTCGATCTACTCTTTGTTGCAAGGTCAGCGACCCGTAACGATGCGCGCTGAAGAGAAACAGTCGCTGACGTTCTGAGCCACGGCCGCAGCCAATACATGCCTTGTGGAAGCAGGACTTAGCTGAAAGGCGCTGAGTCCACGAATTAACCACGTCTGCAACAAGGTTAATTCTTGGTTTAAGAATGTTACTTCTGCTGGTATAAGCGGCTAGTTTCTATTTTCATTCCTCGGTTTTTCTGCTGTGCCATGAGAGCGGTCAGATGTCCTGGATGTATTTTGTTGGCGCAACCTATTGTATCGCTGCGCTTTTCCTGTTGGCGATGACCTATCTGGAAGGTCTGCAGGCGCACGCGCCCTGGAATGTCTATCGTGTCGCCGGCATTGTGATCTGTATTTTCTGGCCGGTGCTCATTTTCTATCTAATGTTTAAAATTGTAACGAAAAGAAAAATTCCGCAGGGGTAAAGGTATTTCTGTGATGTTTTGATGACGTATTTTTGTCTTCCTGGAGAATTTACCATACAACCAGAAAACGCCGGCGGTTAACCCATGAACTCTTCATGCGGATTATGTTTCGGTTGTGATTGACCCGTGTGAAAGTTCTGAACATGTGCGGTTTTGGCGGCTATTTCGGTTCGGTCCGGGAAGCAGAAACCCTTCTCAAGAGGATGGTGACCGCGATCGCGCATCGCGGACCGGACGAGCATGGCACATTCGTGGCGCCGGAAGCCGGCCTCGGTCATGTCAGGCTCTCGATCGTCGGGCTTGGTGACGGCCAGCAGCCAATGTCAGATGCGACGGGCGAGCTAACAATCGCCTTCAACGGCGAGATCTTCAATTATGTCGAACTACGCGAGGAACTGCGCGCCAAGGGCCGGCATTTCCGGACTTCGAGCGACACCGAAGTTATCCTCCATCTCTACGATGAGATGGGCGAGGACTGCCTGTCCGTCCTCAATGGCGACTTTGCCTTTGCAATCTGGGACGCCCGCCGCCACCGAATGATGCTCGCTCGCGATCGCATGGGCGTGCGTCCACTTTTCTATACGACCAGAGGCGGCACACTCTACTTCGCATCCGAGATCAAGGCGCTGCTTCAGGTGCCCGGCATCGTAGCCGAGATCGACCCGATCGCGCTCGACCAGATCTTCACGCTTTGGGCGCCGATCTCGCCGCGGACAGGCTTTCGTGATATCCACGAGCTGGAACCCGCAAATTTCATGATCGCCGAGCGGGGGCGTCAGACGATCAGGCCCTATTGGCGTCTCGACTATCCGGATCGCGAGGCCACTTCACGCTTCGTCAATGAAGACGAAGCCGCCGACGAATTGCGGGCGCTGTTGAGCGACGCGACGCGGATCCGCATGCGGGCCGATGTGCCGGTCGGCTCCTATCTGTCGGGCGGTCTTGATTCCTCCATCGTCGCGGCGCTGGCGGCGGGTATGGCGCCGCAAGGATTGCGCACGTTCTCCGTCACGTTCGACAGCGTCGAGCACGACGAAAGCGCCTACCAGATGCAGATGGCCGCGGCCCTCGGCACGCAGCACAGCACCGTTGCCTGCCGTGCCGGCGATATCGCCAGGGTGTTCCCGGATGTGGTACGTTTTGCTGAAAGGCCGATCATCAGGACGGCGCCGGCGCCGCTCTATCAGCTTTCGGGCCTGGTGCGCGAACAGGGGCTCAAGGTCGTACTGACCGGCGAGGGGGCCGACGAGGTCTTTGCCGGCTATGATATCTTCAAGGAAGCGCGCGTGCGTCGGTTCTGCGGGCGTCAGCCTGGCTCGCACATCCGCCCGCATCTGTTCCGCAAGCTTTATCCCTATCTCCCTGGCCTACAGCAGCAGTCGGCTGAATATCTCGCCGCGTTCTTCGGGGCGGGAGACGTTGCGCTAGACGATCCGCTCTTTTCCCATCGCCCCCGCTTCAAGAGCACGGCGGCGACGAAGATCTTCTTCTCGCCCGATCTGCGCGCCAGCCTTGCCGGCTACGACGCGGCAGAGGAGCTGGCGAGCCGTCTGCCTCAGGATTTCGGCCGCTGGCATCCCTTGCATCAGGCTCAGTATCTCGAGGGTCGGTTCCTTTTGCCCGGCTATATCCTTTCGAGCCAGGGCGACCGCATGGCGATGGCGCATGGCATCGAAGGGCGTTTCCCGTTCCTCGATCATCGGCTGGTCGAGTTTGCGTCCGGTCTGCCGCCGGAGATGAAGCTCAAGGGGCTGGTGGAAAAGCACATCCTGCGCGAGGCAACCAAGGACCTGATGCCGGAAGCGATCGGCAAGCGCACCAAGCAACCCTATCGAGCACCCGATAGCCTTTCGTTCACCGGCGTCGGTGAACTCGATTACGTCCGCGAGGCAATGAGCCAAGACAGAATTGCCGCGGGTGGTCTCTTCAACCCGAAGGCGGTCACGAAACTCTACGAAAAGTGCCAATCCCAACCGGTATCCGGCTTCCGCGACAATGCAGCGTTCGTCGGAATCCTGTCGACACAGCTATGGCTGAAGACATTCACTGGCACGAGCATCCACGCCGCCCAGGCGGCCTGAACGACTGAGGAAAGGAAAGGAAAAGACATGACGGAGACGATCAAGGACAAGGTCAGGGCCTTTGTCATCGAGAACTTCTTGTTCGGCGACACGTCCTACGACCTTGCCGACACGGCATCGCTGATCGAGAACGATATCATTGACTCCACCGGCGTGCTGGAGCTGGTCGCATTCATCGAGGATCACTACGGCATCGCCATGGCGGACGCCGATATCGTACCGGCGAACCTGGATTCGCTCGCGCGCATCTCGGCTTTCATCGAAGCCAAATCTGGCGCGACGGTAGCGGCGTAAGCGACAACGGGTGAGGTCCACGCAGATGCGGTTCGAGCAATTCCTTATCGACAACGCCGCGGCGCATGCGGCGAAAACAGCATTGATCACCGACCGCAAGCGGCTGCGGTATGACGAGTTCGATCGGCTTTCGAGCCAACTGGCGGCCTCGCTTTCCAGGAACGGTGTCAAGCGCAATGACCGCGTGCTGGTGTTCATGGACAATTGCTGGGAAGCCGCTGTTTCGATCTTTGCCGTGCTGAAGGCAGGCGCGACCTTCAGTCCGATCAATTCGTCGACCAAGGCAGACAAGCTGGCCTACATCATCGGCGATTGCGAGGCAGCCGCCATCCTCACACAGGCAAAACTGATGCCGGTCGTGGGCGATGCCCGTGCGCTTGCCGGCGACGCGATGCTGTTCGTTGCTTCCACGGCGGCGCCCAACGGCCAGGTGCCTGCGGGTGCCACCGCATTCGACACATGCCTGGAAGGCGAGCCGCAGCCGGTTGTCCACGGCGGGATCGATGTTGACCTGGCGATGCTGATCTATACCTCCGGCTCCACTGGGCGCCCGAAGGGCGTGATGATGACACATCGCAATATCGATGCGGCGTCCGGATCGATCACCACCTATCTGCGCAACCAGCACGACGACATCATCCTCAACGTCCTGCCGCTCGCCTTCGACTACGGCCTCTATCAGCTGCTGATGGCGGTCCGGCTCGGAGCGACGCTGGTTCTCGAAAAGTCCTTCGCGTTTCCGCATGCGATCTTCGAGCGCATTCGCGAGGAGGGTGTCACCGGATTTCCGCTCGTGCCGACGATGGCGGCGATGATCTTGCAGATGCGCGATCTGGAGCCGGGTTTTCTACCCAGCCTTCGCTATCTTTCCAACACTGCCGCGGCGCTGCCGCCGGCACATATTGCCCGGCTAAGAGAACTCTTTCCCGGCGCGCGGCTCTACTCGATGTACGGGCTGACGGAATGCAAGCGCTGCACTTATCTGCCGCCCGAAGAACTTGATCGTCGGCCGGGCTCCGTCGGCATCGCCATCCCCAACACCGAGGCCTTTGTGGTCGACGATGAGGGTAAGCGCGTTCCGCCGGGCGTGCCCGGCGAACTCGTCATCCGTGGCCCGCACGTCATGCAGGGCTATTGGCGCAACGATGCCTCGACCGAACGCATGCTTCGGCCGGGACCGCACCCTTGGGAGAAGGTGCTCTACACCGGCGATCTGTTTCAGGCCGATGCGGAGGGCTTCCTCTATTTCGTCGGGCGCAAGGACGATATCATCAAGACCCGCGGCGAGAAAGTTGCGCCGAAGGAAGTCGAGACGGTCCTGCATTCCCATCCAGGCATTGCGGAAGCCGTCGTGCTTGGTGTGCCCGACCCGGTTCTCGGCCACGCGATCGCGGCACTTGTCGTGCGCTCGGACCAGACGCTCAGCGACAAGGACATCATCCGTCATTGCTCGCGCCATCTGGAGGACTTCATGGTCCCGAAGGTTGTCGAATTTCGCATCGAGTTGCCGAAGACGGACACGGGTAAGGTTAGCCGCCGACTTGCGGCCGAGACGATGGAGCCTGCAGAATGAACATTCGCCCGACCCAGGACACGGCTGCGTTTTCGGCCGAAACGCTTGATATCGACCATGCGGCTGAAACCGACCGCATCGTGGCAGGGCTGCGTGAGCAGCTGCGTGGAATGAAGAAGCGCGGCCTCGTGCTAGGTCTTTCCGGCGGCATCGATTCCAGCGTGTCTGTCGCCCTGGCTGTGCGAGCTGTGGGTGCGAAGAACGTCTTTTGTCTGTTCATGCCCGAGAACGACAGCGACCCGGAAAGCCTGAGGCTCGGCCGTCTGGTCGCCGAAACCTTTGGCGTCGATGCCGTGGTTGAGGATATCGGGCCGATCTTGCAGGCAATGGGCTGCTACGAGCGTCGCGACGCCTTCATCCGCCAACTTGTTCCTGCCTACGGCGAAGGCTGGGCATCGAAGATCGTGATCGCCAACGCGCTCGAAGGTGAGGGCTACAACATCTCGTCGCTGGTGGTCCAGGATCCACAGGGCAAACAGACCAAGCTGCGCATGCCGCCGCCTGTCTATCTCGGTATCGTTGCCGCCACCAACATGAAGCAGCGCACGCGCAAGCAGATCGAATATTACCATGCCGACCGGCTGAATTTCGCCGTCCTCGGCACGCCGAACCGGCTGGAATACGACCAAGGCTTCTTCGTGAAGAACGGCGATGGCGCCGCCGACGTCAAGCCGATAGCGCATCTCTACAAATCGCAGGTCTACGCGTTGGCGGCCTCTCTCGGCATTCCCGAGGAAATCCGCCGCCGCCCGCCGACGACGGATACCTATTCGTTGGAGCAGACGCAGGAAGAGTTCTATTTCTCGCTGCCCTACGACCGCATGGATCTATGCCTTTATGGCCTCAACAACGGACTGGCGATCGAGGCGGTTGCGCAGGCTGCGGGCTTGACGGCAACGCAGGTCGATCGCGTCTGGGCGGATATTGCCGCCAAACGCAAGGCGACGCGCTACCTTCATCTCGGGCCGCGACTCGTCCAGACCGTTGAGGAGATTGCTGACTGATTGGCATAGGGTGCGATGGCCAATCCGGCCGCATCGGTCAGTCGAAGCGGCCGCCCATAAGTCGGCTCCAATGTTCGCCGGCCAACCCGTTTATAAATCCTTGCGAATGGCGGAACGCCTGAACGAGTTCGTCGTCGCGCGAGTGGATCACGGTTGACGCCATGTGCACAAAGGCGATGCGACGACCGAGCATGGCCTCAAGGAGAGCTGGCTGCGTCCGACCACGCAGACCCGCGACACCGCGCGCGGCTGCGTGGTCGATCAAACAATCGATGACGGGGCCGGCCTGTCCGGGAAGGGCGAGGATCTGCAGCACGCGGCCGATATCGCCGGAGCGAGCGTGATAGGCAAAGGCGCCGACGACGGTTCCGGTGCGCGCGGTGACGGATGCGAAGATTGCGCTACCCTGATCAGGTTTTTGCACCGCGTCTGCGAGGATGTTGTTGAGCTGCCCTTCCGCCCAATCCGGGCGCAAAGGGAATTGGGCAGTGAGCGGACCGACGAGATCGGCGAAACCGCTTCTGTCGATTTCACCAACGCGAAAATTTGCCTGTCCCGTTCCGCTTTCGGGGACGGCCGACCAGCGCCGCTCCCCGCGACCCATCCTGTTGCGATAGAAACGATCAAACGCATGCGCGAGCGGATTGACCAGCCGAGCGAGCTTGATCCGGTGCTCGGCGACGCTGAGCGTGAATGCCGATGGCCGGATGACACGCACCCAATCAAGACTGTATTGCGGCAGTACGATACCGCGCAGTTTCGTCCACATCTGAGTCGATACTTCGCTTGCGGTCTCGCTGAACGACAGATCCTGTGGACCCGCGAGGAAGGCCTTCAGCAACCGTGCACCCGCCATCGGATCGCTTTCACGATCCTCGGCCATAAGGGAGCCGCATATGGCGGCTCGCAACGGCCGACCGCTAAACGTCATCGGCAGCGCGTTAACGCCAACGAAACCGGAGATGCGGCCGTCGCCGTTGACGTGAACGAGGGGCCGAATCTCGCGATCGCAGCCAGGTGCGTCCAGGTAGAGCTGCCGCATATAGTCGACGAGCGCAGCTGGCGGCTCCGTCTGATCCTTGCAGAAAACCCTCTGGAACATTCCAGCGATCGCAGGAATGTCTGCGGGTTCAAGCGGCCGGATGTTACTCATCGTTCCTCGTCCCCGGCACCCGCCGCAACGGATGCTTGAGCAACAAGTTTCCTGACGATGGCGACGCGTGGCCGGCCTTCCACATCGGTGGCGAAGGTGACGGCCTCATAGGCCTTGGTGCGGGCGAGAAGGGCGGATGCCTGTCGATCCTGGCCAGCGCCGAACTCGAAGAGCAGCCAGCCGCCCGGTTTCAGGAAAGCCACAGCATCGCGGATGAGGCGCTGATGGATCGAGATGCCGTATGGGCCGCCATCGAAAGCTTCCCGCGGTTCGGCTTCAAGCAGGTGGGCGCTGTCACCTTCGAGCCGAGATGTCGAAATATAGGGCGGGTTGCAGACGATCATGTCGACCGAGCCCTCGAGATTGTCGTCGGCCAGCGCACCAAACAGATCGCCCTGTCGTATGGTGACGCGATCGGCGACGTTCAGGCGAGTGACGTTTCTGCGGGCCAGCGCAACGGTGCTATCGGTCAAGTCCGCACCCCAGACGCGGGCGGAAACGACATCGGCCGCAAGCCCGAGCGCCAGGTTTCCGGAGCCGCAGCACATGTCGATGACGGTTGCGCCGGATGGCCGGTCATGCAGGATCCTTGAAGCCGTGCGTCCGAGCAGCTCCGTTTCTTCTCGTGGCACCAAGACATCGGGTGCCAGTTCGAGTTCGACGTCCATGAAACGGTGCAGACGCGGCGCCTCGCCGCTTGCCTGATCATCCTGAAGGGGATTGTTGTTTTGCGGCACGGCCTCTCCTTCATGCGTCGATCGATGGCTGCACGATCCACACTACTGCAATCAGGTAAACGGAAGCTAAAATGCAATTGATGCGGGAGTGTTAACCGCGCAATCATTTCTAAGTGCTATTCTTTGCGATGATCGGAAGCGTGTGCTCGGCTGTTGCGGCAACGCCCATCCGGCATCGGACGCACATTTCGTCGGATTGTTGTCAAAGGCAGATCGGGATGGCATCGGAAGGTCTCAGAGAACCGGGCGCGCACAGACCGTTCCTGTCGATGATCATGTCCTATGCCGCCTCGGGCGGCAGCCTCATCATTGGATCCGCTGCCCAGCTTCTGACGTTCGCGATCCTCGCACGTTGGCTCGGCGTTCATGAGTTCAGTGTCTTCGTGGCGATCACGGCGGTTGCCAATATTGCCGTGCATCTCTGCGGGCTGGGGGCGATGGAGTGCCTCGTGCGCCGCGTCGCACGCGATCGGAGCATGTACTCTCGCATGCTCGGTCACAACGTCATCTTGACCGCCATCAGCGGCATCGTTCTGGTTTTGCTTGGCGCGATTGCGCTGCCGTTCTTCTTCACGCTGTCAGCTGACCCGGCTACCAACATTGCCGTGATTACGCTGATGCTGATCACCAACATCATCTTCGTTCGCGTCATCGTGCTGACGGAGCAGATCTTTCTCGCTCACTCGAATTTCGCATCTGCCAACAAGGTTGTCGTCGGCTTCGCCATCGCCCGCACCATCGCCGCGGCGCTCGCCTGTATCGTCTTTGGCGTGGCGACCGTTGCCTCCTGGGCGGTCTGGCAGTTCGTATGCCATGTGCTTGTCGCCATCGGTTGCTGGTATGCCGTAAAGGGCCTTGGCCGGCCCGTCTATGGGATCGTGCGCGAAGAGCTGCCGCAGGGGCTCTACTTCAGCATCCCCTTCATTCTGCGCGCGGTGCGCCAGAATGCCGACCTGCTCGTCCTGAGCCTCGTTGCCTCCGCAGAAGTGATGTCGAGCTATAGCGTCGCGCGGCGCATGCTGGAGAGCAGCTATCTCTCGGTCGAGGCGCTGAACCGGTTGATTTATCCCGGTTCGGCCAAGGCAACGGCCTCCGGCCTGCACCATGCCTTCGAGCGGGTACGCAAGGTGCTCGTTGCTGCCACTTCGATCAGTATTGCGGCGGCGATCGCGGTCTTCGTGCTTGCGCCGGTCCTGCCTTACCTCTTCGGCAAGGACTATGTCTCGTTGGTGTCCTTCGTTCGAATTCTCTGCTGGGTCGTCGTGCCGATTGCCATGTGGTCGGTCGCAATGGAAGCGCTCGGAGCATCCGGGCATCACCCTGCGCGTGCCTCTGTTATGGGTCTCGGCAGCGTCCTTGGCGCTGCGTTGACAGCGTGGGCGACTTGGTATGCGCCACCTGCGGGCACGTTCATCTCCTTCTATGTGATCGAGATCGCGATGGTCATCGTTTCCTGGAGTGTCTTCCTGCGCTTCGTCCGGCGCGACAGGGAGGGAGCGGTTGAGCACGTCGTCCCGGCGAGGATGGCGCATGAAGGCTGAGCTGAGGGAACTGGAAACTGCCACAGCCATCGGGCATCGCATGCAGCACCCGGGCCGCGTGAGACCGATGGAGCTGGGCGATATCCCTGCAGTTAGCTCGCTCTTCAGCAAGATTTTCCGCAAGCGCGACATTGAGCCAAGTGGTGACCTCCGGCAGTATCTTGAAGCGGTCTTCTTCGGCAGTCCGCTTTACTCTCCCGAGCATGGCAGTATCGTCTACGATGACGGCACCATCGCCAGCGCAATCCTGGCATTGCCGATGGAATTCTCGATCCACGGTCGCCATACCGTCGGCAAGCTTCTTTGCGCGTTCATGTCAGACGGCAAGGCGGGTGCCGTTGGTGCGGCATGTCTCGCTCGTACGATGCGCTCCACGCGCCAGGACATGTGCTTCTCGGATAATTCGTCGCCGGTGAGTGCGGACCATTGGGTTGCCGGGGGCGGGGTCGTGCTTCCGATACAAAGCCTGGAGTGGCAGCGATCGTTTCGACCGGCTACCAGCAGCGCCATTCGTGCCAGCCGTCAATTTCCGGCATTGGGTTCGAAATTGGTGCTCGGTGTCCTTGGTGCATTCGACAGGGTGTTGCGCTGGCGAAGACCATCCGTCAAACCCACCCCGGCTTCAGGATGTATGACGAAGGTGATCGGGGCCGGCGAGTTTCTCGGTTGCGCCCGACCGATGATGGAACGGTTTTCGGTCAGGCCCGTTTGGTCAACCGAGGAGTTCGATTGGCTCGTCGCGATCGCCGGTAAGAACCAAGGCCTCGGTGAAGTGCATTTCCGACAAGTAACGGCGGATGGAAGAGCGATTGGCGTTTTCCTCTTTCTTGGCAGGGCGAACAGGACTGCGACGGTTCTGAATGTGCTTTGCCAACCGGGTCGGGAGTTTGAGGTGACGGCCGAGATGTTTGCCTGCCTCGACCGCGAAGGTTACGCCCAGGCCACAGGCGCCGCACAACCATTTCTGATGAACGCGATCTCGCGCCAACGCTGGCTGACGTTCCGCCACCGTGGCTATTTCTGCATGGTAACGCGCCATGGAGATCTCAAGGACGCGGCATTGCGCAACGACCTCTATATCGGCGGTCTGGCATCCGAAAGCTGGAGCCGGTTGCTGACGGACTTCTAAGCGTCAAGGTAAACGGCTGCCGGGCCGATTAACGGAATTTTCACCGTACAACTCTAATCCTTCATTGGAGATACGAGACGCGCAAGCCGGCGATTTTTGCGTCTTGAAGCGGGCGTGAGGGATGCGGATGTATAGGCCGAACGAGCCCCGACAACAAAGGTCGCCTCAGCCAGCGCACGGTCAACGTGCGATGGTCGGCGGCGGTTCGTTGCTCAACCTTCTGCCGACAGACGACGAGGACGCGCTCCCTCCTTTTGAAGAAAAGCAAGCGCCGCGAAGAGAGCCGGAAGTCCGGCGTTCCCAGGTGGTTGCGCGGGCACAGACCGAGACGCAGCCGACGCCGCATGTCGGTGGCCTGTTCTTCCCGCGGCTTCACCTCGTCAGCCAGATCGGGGTAGACGACGGTATTCGCTGGCTGCGCGACGGTATGCTCTGGATCATCGCCGCAGTGACGATTTGCACATTTGCGGCCCTTGTCTATGCAATGACTGCGTCGCCTCGATACACCGTCTACACGGATATCGTCGTCGACCCGTCCAATCTCAACGTTGTCAGCGACGATGTTTTTACAAGCAATCCGCAGCGTGACGCGCAGCTGTTGGAGGTGGAGAGCAAACTCCGGATCCTGACGTCACGCAATGTGCTGGCGCGGGTGATCGACGAATTGCAGCTCACGCGCGATCCCGAGTTCGTCAAGCCGGCATCCTTTGCATCGCTGCGCAACCTGTTTTCATCGAAGCAGGAACAAGAGGTCAACAACGAGCTTGCAGCCATGCGCGGGCTTTCGGAGCGCGTGGAGGCGCGGCGCGAGGAGCGTTCTTTCGTCGTCGTCATGAAGGTTTGGAGCGAGGAGCCGGCAAAGGCCGTGACCCTCTCGAACGCGATCGTCGATGCCTTCGAGCAGGAGCTGTTTCAGTCGGCGGCCGAAAGTGCAGGGCGTGTCGCCAAGAACCTCAACGCCCGGCTGGACGAATTGCGCCGCAACGTGACCGATGCCGAGCGGGCGGTGGAAGATTTCCGCAGGGTCAACGGCCTGCAGTCGACCAATGGTCAATTGGTCAGCAACCAGCTTTCCGGTGAACTCAACACCCAGGTCCTGGACGCACAGCAGCGCTTCATCCAGGCGGAGACACGCTACAACCAGATGAGTGCGGCAATCGCTCAAGGGAGAACCGCCAGCGCGTCGGAGTTCGAGTCCGAAAACATGACGAACCTGCGCGAGCAGTACAACTTGCTCCAGCAGCAGATTGCCTCGATGCAGCGCACGTTCGGCGAACGGCATCCCCGTCTGGTGTCGGCTCGATCCGAGCGCGCGACGATCGAGGGTGCGCTTGCCGACGAGGCCCGGCGCATTCTGGAGCGGGCCAAGGCGGACATGGATCGCGAGCAGCAGGCGCTTGAAGCCTTGCGCGGTAAGGCAAACGTCGAGAAGTCGAATGTCTTCACCGACAATGAGTCTCAGGTGCAACTGCGCGATCTGGAGCGCGATGCCCGTGCCAAAGCGGCGATTTACGAGACGCACCTTGCGCGCGCCCAGCAAATTACCGAACAGCAGCAGATCGATACGACCAATGTGCGGGTGATCTCGCGGGCGTTGCCGCCCAACGCACGCACGTGGCCGCCACGTACGGTGACCCTGCTGGTCGCCGGCGCTATGCTCGGCCTTTTCCTTGGTGTGTCGGCAGCGATCGCCCTCGGCCTGTGGAGATATATTCGCCGCCCGCAGCCGGCGACTGCCTGACGGGAGCGCGCCAATGACGAGCGCCGCCTACGCCGAAACCAATGCCGCCGAAACGCTGCGGCTGCGTGTCGGCACCGTCCTGTTCATGACGACGTTTCTGTTCTTCTGGATATCGATCACCCCGTTCGTCGACCTGACGGGAGCAGCAGTGCTTGATCCGTCGGCCGGTAATTCGAACCGATTGAACCAGATCGTTTCTCTTTTGTTGTTTACGGGCATGCTCGGTTACGGCCTATGCCATCCGATGCGAAATATCATCCTGCAGCCGCGGCCGCTGCTTGCAGTGCTGTTTACCTGGTTCCTTTTCGTATCGGTGATCTCAGCCCACCCAATGCTTGGGATCAAGGGCACCGTTCTTGCCATCATGGTCACGGTCAATGCCAGCATCTACCTGCTGTTGCCCGCCAGCGAACGGCATTTTGCCAAAATGCTGGGCATCGGTACGCTCATCATGCTCGGCGTTGCCTATTACGGCATCGCCTTTAAGCCGATGCTCTCTATTCATCAGGCGTCAGAACTGCGCGAGCCCATGAATGCGGGTCTATGGCGCGGCCATTTCCCGCACAAGAACAGTGCGGCCGCCGCGATGGTGATCGCGGCCTTCTTCGGGCTTTTCGTCATGAATAGCTGGTCGCGATTGGCCGGGATCGCCATCGTGCTGCTGTCGTTCAACTTCCTCATCCATACCGGCGGCAAGACCTCGACCGCGATGCTGCCGGCGATCCTGTTGCTTGCCTGGATATTCGAGAAGATCCGTCTCCTGCGCATCCCGATCGTCATCGGTGGCGTCGGGCTGTTCAATCTGTTTGCCGTCGGATCAGCCGTATTCATGCCGCTCAGCGAGTTCATCACCGAACTTGGCATCGACGCGACGTTCACCAACCGGGCGGATATCTGGCGCTTCGCGTTCACCGCGCTCGCCGAGCAGCCTATCACCGGCTACGGTTTCAAGGCATTCTGGCAAACGGAAGAGCTGGTCCACAGCGGCGGAGCGATCGAGACCTGGGCGGTGGCGGCTGCCAACGGCCACAATTCCTATCTCGACATCGCCTTGATGACGGGCTTTCCCGGGCTGCTGCTCACGGTGTTGTGGATTCTCATCCTGCCGCTGCGCAATATTGCCCGCATGGCGTCCGCCGAGCAGCATTCACATCTCACGCGGCTCTTTACGCGCGTCTGGCTCTATACGATCTTCAACGCCGGCCTTGAGAGCTTGTTCTACGAGGGCGGCAACCTGCTGTGGTTCACCTTCCTGTTTTCGCTCTACGGTCTGCATTTGCAGGCCCGCGCGGTCCTTGCCTTGCCGTCTCAATCTGCCGAAAAAAGGGGCGTGGCCTATGCCTGAGTTTTTGCAAAAGGTTGACGGCCTTGTCGACCGGCTGGCAAATCGTCTGATCTGGCGCCTTGCTCAGAAGAAGCTCGCCGTTGCGACCGACGTTCCGCTCGTCTCGTTCACCTTCGACGATGTGCCTGACAGCGCCTTGCACCAGGGTGCCGAAATCCTTGAACGGCACGGCGTCCGCGGCACATTCTACATTGCCGGGGGGCTCGAAGGGCGGGTTGAGCCGGATCGAACCTTGATCACCGCTGCGGGTTGTGAGGCTCTCTCCAAGCGCGAACACGAAGTCGGCTGCCACACCTTCAGCCACAGCAAGATAAGACGTCTCACCGGGGGGGCGCTTGCGCGCGACCTCGACCGAAATGCGGACTATCTGGCAGCCAGTGGCGTCGCTGAGCCGGCAAGGAACTTTGCGTTTCCCTACAACGCCGCCTGGCCGATGGCACGCAGGGAATTGGGGCGGCGCTACCGAACGTGCCGGGCCGCAGGGGAGGCGATCAACCGCGGTGCAGTCGATCCAATGATGTTGAAGGCGGTCGAGATCCGCCAGCCCGAGGCGCACGCTCTTGCGCTGACCCGCTGGATCGATGACCTCGTCGCGCAGCCGGGATGGCTGGTCTTTTTCACGCACGACATCGCGCCACGACCGACGCCTTATGGCTGCACGCCGGAGACGTTCGAGCATCTGGTCCGCTATGCGGTCGAGAAGGGATGCACCGTCCTGCCGGTCGACAAGGCACTCGATCGGCTTGGCGGATGAGGAGAACGATGTGCTCAACACGATAGCCGCCGGCAAGCGACTTCTCGCCATCAACAACTACTTCTATCGACGCGGCGGCGCCGAAGCGGTGTTCTTCGACCATATGAAGATGTTCGCCGATATTGGCTGGGATGTCGTGCCCTTTGCCATGGAGCACGAGGACAACGAGCGCTCTGAATGGTCCAAGTATTTCGTCTCCGAAATCGAATTTGGTCGGCAAACGAGCTTTCTGCGGAAAATAGAGCAGGCGGCAAGCGTGATCTATTCGCGCGAAGGCCAGCGCAACATCGCCAGGCTGATTGACCGCGCGCGTCCGTCGGTTGCCCATGCACACAACGTCTATCACCACCTGTCGCCGGCGATCTTTTCGACGTTGAAGGCAGCGGGCGTGCCGGTTGTCATGACGGCTCACGACCTCAAACTTGCCTGTCCTTCCTACAAGATGCTGCGCGACGGCAAGATCTGCGAGGACTGTCGCGGCGGACGGGTCTACAACGTCCTGCGTCACCGCTGCGTCAAGGGCTCGGCGATCTTGAGCGGTGTCGTGCTGGCAGAAACGGTGCTGCATCGTACGCTGGGCCTCTATCGCAACAAGGTCGACCGGATCGTCGTTCCGAGCCGGTTCTACGTGGAGAAGCTTGTCGAATGGGGCTGGCCGCGTGAGCAGATGGTGCACATTCCGAACTTCGTGGATGTGGACGATTACAGCAGCGCCTGGGACGAGGGCGACTATTTCGTTTTCGCAGGCCGGCTTGCACCCGAAAAGGGCATCGCCACGCTGATCAAGGCGGCGGCACTTTCGAAACAGCGGTTGGTCGTCGCCGGTACAGGCCCCGAAGAGGCATCGCTTCGTCGGCTCGCGAGCGAGCTTAATGCAGACGTGACGTTCACCGGATATCTCTCAGGCGAGAGCCTGCACAAATTGATCGGATCATCCAGGGCACTCGTACTGCCGTCGGAATGGTACGAAAATGCGCCCATCAGCTTGCTGGAAGCCTATGCTCTGGGACGGCCGGTGGTCGGTTCAGCCGTCGGAGGCATTCCGGAAATGATCCAGGTCGGGGAAACGGGCATGACGGCAACGTCGGGAGACGCTGATGATCTGGCAAGGGCGCTGGCCGACATGACGGCTCTTGGGCCGACAGCGCGCGCCCGCATGGGCGCTGCCGGCAGGGCGTGGATATCCAGAGATTTCTCCGCCAATGCTTATCGCGACAGAACGCTTGATCTCTACGCTGCGCTCGGGGCGACCTAGTTGGCAGATTTATCCTTGCGTCATTAACCAAGGCTTGCGAATATACTTACCGCGGCATTAAATATGTTCGTTTATTGATCGAACAATTAGATATTTAACGATTTAATTACGATCTTATTAAGTATTGTTAACGTAAATGGCCTTGGGTGCGCAATCTTTGAGGCCACGCCATGGGCAGGAAGTTACGAGTCTCGCAAGTTGATCGTCGGCAACAGCGTCGGTTTCCACTGAGATTGTACAATCTGGAATATTGGAAGGCGTCGACGGGAAGGGCGGTACTGCCCAGCGTGGAGTCCACCTCGTGCACAATCATCGCGAGCTGACAGGCAAAGATCGTCGGCTGAGCGCGCGAACCGGACGGCGGCGCGTGATGATGCTGGGCCTGCGCGGAATTCCGGATGTGCAGGGCGGCATCGAAAAGCATGTCGAGATCCTTGCCGGCAAGCTCACGAAGCACGGCTGGGACGTCGACGTGATCGGGCGGCGCCGATATCTTCCGGCATCTGTCCCCTTCAGCTGGAATGGCATTCGTGTCGTTCCTTTCTGGGCGCCGCGCCGGATGGCGCTGGAAGCCATCGTTCACACTTTCATGGGTGTTTGCTACGCGGGCTGGCAGCGTCCCGACGTGCTGCATATCCATGCGATCGGGCCAGCACTGTTCGTCCCGCTTGCGAGAATGCTCGGCCTGAAGGTGGTCGTGACCCATCATGGCTATGACTACGACCGGCAAAAATGGGGTGCTCTTGCCAAGGGTACGCTGAAGCTCGGTGAACGCCTGGGCATGCGCTTTGCAAGCGGGCGGATCGCCATTTCGAAGGATATCGCTGAGACCATGGGCGCGCGGCACAATGTGTCCATGGCCCTTGTGCCCAACGGGGTGTCGGTCACGCCGTCCAGGGGTGAGACCGGCATTCTTGCCGAGTTCGGCCTTGCGCCACGGCGGTACATTCTGCTTGCCGCACGGATCGTGCCTGAGAAGCGCCAGCTCGATCTGATCCGCGCCTATGCCAAATGTTCCAGTCCGGAGTTCCGGTTGGTTCTGGCCGGCGGTGCGGAATTCGAGACGTCCTACACCGAGGAGGTGAGAAGGCTGGCAGGTGATATCGCAGGTGTCGTTCTAACGGGCTTTCAGTCCGGTGACCGGCTTGCGGAGCTTTTCGGCAATGCGGCCCTGTTCGTTCTGCCTTCCAGCCACGAGGGCATGCCGATCGCGCTGTTGGAGGCCATGGCCTACGGCTTGCCGGTTCTTGCGAGCGATATCGTTGCCAATGTCGAGCTTGGCCTTGCACGCGACGAATATTTCCCGCTCGGCGATGTCGAGGCGCTGGCATCGGCCATGACGGCGAAGCTTGCCAATCCGCCCAGTGAAAGCGAGATGCGCGCCCGTGCGGCGCACGCCGAAGCCGCCTATAGCTGGACAAGCGTGGCGGAAAAGACCGTCGCGGTGTATAGCGCGTTGGTGGCAAAGTAGATCGCGCGCAATCGCACGCGACATCCCTGTTGCCGTCGGGCTGATTTTTGCCGTGTTGTGTGCGGTGCGGAGAGACAAGAACAGTATGAATATCAAACGCGCCGCTGGCCTATTTGGCTGGCTCATATTCGCCGTGATCGCCTATTCGACCCTATCACCACTCGATCTGCGCCCGCGTATGGGCACGTTCGTGCATGTCGAGCGGTTCGGCGCGTTCGGGCTGATGGGGCTGCTCTTTGCAATTGCCTATCCCCGGCGGCTCCTGCTTGTCCTCGGGCTCGTTTTGGCCACCGCCATCGGGTTCGAATTGCTGCAGGTGGTGTCGGCAGACCGTCACGCCCGGATCGGGGACCTCGCCATCAAATTGCTTGGCGGTGCATGCGGCGTGGCTTCGGGTTGGGTCCTTATCCGCAATCGGTCGCGTCTGCTGCAATTGCTGGTGCAAATAAACCAAAACTCAAAGTATCGCGGGTAGAACTGGCTGCGCCGGGACGCTTGGCTACTGCATAATTCCTTAAACCGGAATCGATTTAAGGAGAAAATTATGCAGCAGGATTCAAGCGTTACAGCGTCCTTCGCGCGTCATATTTGACGCGCGGCGCTGTAGACGCCCCGGTGATTTTGGAGGCGCGCTTGTCAGTATCCGTCATCATCAAGACGCTGAACGAAGAGAAGCGAATAGCGGCCACGATTGAAAGTGCGCTTGCTGCCCTCGGAGCGACAGGTGGCGAAGTCATCGTCGCCGACAGCGGCTCATCCGACCGAACGGTCGAGATTGCCGCGCAATATCCCGTCGTCATCGCCCAGATCAGCCCGCCGGCGCGGCCAAGCTGCGGCATTGGCCCGCAGCTTGGCTTTCAATACTCCAAAGGCGACCATCTCTGTCTGCTTGACGGAGACATGTTGCTCGACCGTGATTTTCTCGCCGTCGCCGTGGCGTTTCTCGCCGACAATCCTGAGGTTGCCGGCGTTACCGGCCATGTCCAGGAGATGCTGACGTCCAATCTCGAGTTCTCGCGTCGCGTCAATCGCAACTCGCCGGAAAACCGGATCGGATCGATCGACCGGATGAACGGCGGTGGGCTCTACCGGCGCGATGCGATCGAAGCGGTCGGTTACCTCTCCGATCGCAACCTGCATGGATACGAAGAATTCGATCTCGGCATCCGGCTGCGAAGCGCTGGATGGGGGTTGCATCGCCTTGACCGGCGTTTCGTCCAGCACTTCGGACATACTGTCAATTCCTATCGCCTGCTGGTTCGACGCTGGAAAAGCAAATATCTCTTCGGTATCGGCGAACTTCTGCGCGCGTCGCTCGGTCGGCCGTATTTCTTCCAGCTGCTGCGTGAGCTGCCCGAGCTGAAGCTCTGGTGTCTCGTCTATCTGTGGTGGGCGCTCTCGCTCTGTGTGCTTTTGTTCTCGCCGAGCCTGGCTGTCGGCCTGGGCATCGTCTTCGCTGTCCTCGCCGCAGTCATCGTGTTGATGAGCATTCGCAAAGGCAGCTTGAACATGGGGCTGTACACGGTCGTCGCCTGGTTCTTCCACGCCGCTGCACTGCCTGTCGGTTTTTTCGGGCGGCGGCGAAGACCGGAGGTTCCGATCGAGAGCAAGTTGCTTGGAGCGGTAGCTTGATGCGCCAGAGATGTCTGGCTACGGTGCTGGCGCTTGCGGTGATGTGCGTGCCTGCGCGCGCCGCGGATCAATGGGTTCCGGTGAAGGAGATCTCCCTCGAATTGCGACCAGGCAGCCCGCTCGACTTCTCGTCCATCCTGCCCAACGGCCGGATCGATGGCGGTCATAGACTGGTTGTCGGCAAGGAGGGACGTCTCGCCTATGCGAAAGCGCCGGATACGCCGGTCAGGATGTTGTGCGCCTCGCTTGCCTGGAGCCCTGCGTCCGGCGGCTTCCCCGATCATGAAGGCGCGGACCGTTATGCGCGCCAGCTGGCGATGCATGGCTACAACATCGCGCGCCTGCATTTCGTCGACGCAAGTCTGATGTTCGGGCGTGATCGGGATCTCGATTTCGACCCGGAAACGCTCGATCGGATCCAGTATCTGCTTGCGGCCCTGAAGCGCAACGGCATCCACTGGATTATCGACGGCCTGTCGTCGCCGCGTGGCGCCTATGGCGGTTTCGATGACCGCTGGGACACGGGCGGCGATGTAAAACTCATGCTACATCTGGACGATCGGACCTTTGAGCATTGGAGGCGGTTGCAGCAGGCGGTCCTCGGGCGCGTGAACCCTTACACAGGCGAAGCTCCGATCCGCGACGAGGCCCTGGCCCTGGTCATTCTGGCCAATGAGAATGGCCTGGAGTTTGAGGCGGTGGTTCATGATCGGCCCGGCCGGGCTCCCTATGACGACCGGTTGGCTCAGCCGTTCAATCTCTGGCTGAAGAAGCGTTACGGCACGACGGCGAGCCTGGCGAAGGTCTGGGGCGTGCTTGATTCCGGGGAAGTGCTTGAAACCGGCGGGATCAGGTTGCCTCGGGACCGCTATAACGACAGCCCGCGTCTGCGCGATCTTCAGGCATTCTTTGTCGAAACCGAGCGTGCCTCCACCGCACGCATGAGCAAGGTTCTGCGCGACCTTGGCTACACGGGCCTGATCACCAACTACAACAACTGGCCGTCGAGCCAGATGGCCCTCAGCAGGCGCGACCTCCAAGTCATCACGGCGAACACCTACCACGATTGGGTCGGCGGCTACACGCCGGGCAGCGAACTCCTTCAAACCAGCTCAATTGCCGATAGCGTCAACTACATCAGGATGATCGCTGCATCGCGCTGGCTCGGAAAACCGTTTGTCGTCAGCGAATACGACCACCTGTTCTGGAACCGCTACCGCTACGAGGGTGGTCTTGCCATGCCGGCCTATGCCGCCCTTCAGGGCTGGGACGCCCTTTGCCGCCACGGCCATGGACCGATCGCGCTCGCCTATGGTGAGCCGTTTCCGCATAAGCAAGCGATGCTGCCCTACGCGATCGCCCTCGATCCGGTTGCGCGCGCGGGCGAAACCCTGGCCGCCTTGCTCTATCGGCGCGGCGATGTCGCGACCTCGGATGTGACGATCCCATTTTCCGTGCGCGGCGAGGAGGATCTGACGGACGACATGCAGGCGCGCGAGCCGGAGTCTCTGACCGATCTTGCCCTGGTCGGTCGTATCGGTCTGGAACGCGCCGAGCGATTGGGTGATGCGATCGCGGTTACCCAGCCGCGGCGGGAAAGCAGCGACAATGTGCTGGCGCTGCTGCGTGCGAGCAGTAGGTTGAAGCCGGACAACGCAACGACCGTCGATGCCGGCATCTATCAAAGCAGCACCGGTGAAATCGTTCTCGATCGTTTCGCCAGGCAGCTGCGCGTAGCGACGCCGGCGACGGAAGCGATGGCGTTTGCGTCCCTGCGCGAACCGGTCGACCTCGGTGTGCTGCGGGTGGAGCGCGCCGACGGCAACGGTCTTGTCGCTCTCTCGGCGCTCGATCCTCCGGCAACCCTGTCCGACAGCCGGCGTTTCCTGTTGATCTTTGCAACCGACGCCCAGAACACGGACATGACGTTCCGTGACAGTGAAGAGAAGGTCATCGAGAGTTTTGGCCGGTTGCCGGTGTTGATCCAGCAGGGGACTGTCGATCTCTCCCTGTCGAAGACGGCGGCCAAGTGGCGCATTTCACCGGTGGGTCTTGACGGAACAGTTCACCCACCGGTCGTCGATGGCGCCGGTGCGGTTAAATTTCGCCTGAGCAACGACGGCCCGTCCGGCCCGACGACCTACTTCCTGCTGGAGTTGCGATAAGCGACGTTCGGCGAACAAGTCGGCCGTCAGGATCAATGATTGGCCACGATCTTCGGCTATCGTCATTCCTCCAAACCGTAGGAGGATGCAATGAGAACGTGGGAAGCGATGCACCCCGGCGCGCGCTGGATAGCGCCTGAAACGGACTTGCGCACCGTGGCAAGGATTATGCGTGACGAAGACATCGGCGCTCTGCCGGTCGGCGAAAACGATCGCCTCATCGGCATGGTGACGGACAGGGACATTGCGTTGCGGGCATGGGCAAACGGGCACGACGACGCTGCGTTGCTGACTGCGCGCGATGTCATGACAAGGGATATCGTCTACTGCCGCACCAGCGAAACGATCGAGGAGGCTGTTCGCCTGATGGAGAGCAAGAAGATACGGCGCCTGCCGGTGATCGATGACGAAAAGCGAATGGTCGGCATGTTGTCGCTCGGCGATATTTCGCATGCGAGCAGCCGTGAATTGACGACCGGATTGGTCAAGGCCGTCACCGCCCATCACGCATGACGTACGACTGTCCGTTTGGTTGCTGCCCTCGCCGTGTAACGGCGAGGGCGGAGATTTTCCACTGCATGTTTCCTTAAATCCTATTCGATTCAAGGATAAAAACATGCAGCCATTCAAAGCGCTACAGCGACCTTTGCGCGTCTAATATGGCGCGCGGCGCTGTAGACCTGAAGCGGTGTCATCCGCTGGCGAAAAACGTCAGAAGCGGTAGGTGATGCCTGTGCCGATCAGCCAGGGATCGAGTTTGACCTTGCCCGTCACCGTGCCGGCGCCCGGCAGGGTCGCGTTGACCTCTGGCTCGAGGAACAGTTTCTTCACGTCGAAGTTGATACCCCAGTGATCGTCGAGCTTGATGTCGACACCGGCCTGCAGGGCCACGCCGAAGGTGTTCTTGAGGTTGAAGCTGGAGAAGTCGCCCTGGGCTTTTTCATTGTAGAAGATGGTGTAGTTCACGCCGGCGCCGACATAGGGCTTGATCGTGTCGGTGAGATTGACGTGGTACTGCAGCGTCAGTGTCGGCGGCAGCAACCAGGCCTTGCCGATCTCGCCGAGACCGGCGATCGAACCGCTGCCCCTTGCGCTGTGCGGGGTCGTGCCCAGGACCAGTTCCGCCGCAAGATTGTCGGTGAAGAAGTAGGTGATATCGAGTTCGGGCACGACCGAGTTGCTGACGCCGACTTTTTCGCCGTCAAGTGACGTGCCATTCAACTGCAGCGATGCCTTGTCTTCGGGTAAAACGGCAAGCGCGCGGGCGCGGATCATCCATGGGCTCTGCTCGCTTGCAGCCGGTAGCTGAGCGGCGGCCTCGCTCGGCGCGGTAAGGTCCGCGGCTTGAGCCGCAGTGACCGAGGCCGCCAGCAAAACGAGTGCGGCGGCGGTTGGCAGGATGGAGCGAGTAGACATGATTCCGGACCCCCAGAAGAAGTTGAAAATTGCCATTCAGGGCATGCGGCGGCAGGGAATCTGCGGCCGGCGGCACTATGGGCAACTCCGCTCGACGGGGGGTTGTTCTAGATCAAGGTACTTTGTTCGTTGGTGAGGGGGTCGCTAACGGTAGATTCGTGAGTGACCGAAGCGCTCAGGCCGGCATGCGCGGAATGCTGGCAAGCAACCGCTGTGTATAGGGATGCTGGGGCGCCGTCAGGATATCGCGCGTCTTGCCGCTCTCGACCACCTGTCCCTTTTCGAGGATGACCATCTCTTCGCAAAGCGATGCGACGACACCAAGGTCGTGCGAAACGAACACCAGCGTCAGCGTTGCCGACAGCGTCTTGAACAGTTCGACGATCCGGATGCGGGTCGACAGGTCGAGAGCGCTGACGGCTTCGTCGGCAAGAATGATCTGTGGACGGGCGACGATTGCGCGCGCAATCGCGATGCGCTGGCGCTGTCCGCCGGAAAATTCGTGCGGGTAGCGTTGCATGGCATCGAGCGGCAGGCCCACAGCCTCCAGGGCTTGCGCCACCGCATCCTTGCGTGGACCGGCGATGCGCAGCGATTGCAGCGGCTCAGCGATGATGTCGAGCACCTTCTGGCGAGGATCGAGCGACGAATAGGGGTCCTGGAACACCGGCTGCACCGCGCGCCGGTAACGGCGCATGAACGCGCCATCGGCCGGATCGAGTGCATCGTCGCCGAAGCGGATCGTGCCGCTCGTGGGCCGCTCCAGACCGAGCAGCAGCCGCAGCAGTGTCGTCTTGCCCGAACCGGACTCGCCCACCAGTCCAACGCTGGCGCCGGCGCGCACGCTGAACGACACGTCGCTCAAAATCTTGCGGTGACGGGAATAGCCGAAGTTCACATTCTGCAGGTCCAGCATCACGATCCCGTCCGTCCAAGGGCCTCGTCGAACATGCGCGCGGCATCGACAAGCGTCTGCGTATAGTCGTGCGACGGGTTGCTAAACACGTCGACAACGGCGCCCTCTTCAAGCGCGATGCCGTCGCGCAGCACCATCACACGCTCGACCACTTCGGCAACAACAGGCAGGTCATGGCTGATGAAGAGCAGCGCCATTCCCGTTTCACGCACAAGCCCGTCGAGCAGCTTGAGGATTTCGGCCTGGGTGGTGACGTCGAGCGCGGTCGTCGGCTCGTCGGCGATCAGAAGTTTTGGGCGGCAGGCAAGCGCCATGGCGATCGCAACACGTTGGCGCTGGCCGCCCGACACTTCGTGCGGATAGGCGTTGGCAATGCGCTCCGGTTGCGGCAGGGCGACCTTGTCGAGCAGGTCGAGCACTTCGCGGTCGACCGCAGAACGCGTCGCGCGTCCCTGTTCGCGCACGAGCCTGCGGCGCACCGGCTCGGCGATCTGCTTGCCGATTCTCATCAGCGGATCGAGGGCTGTCAGCGGCTCCTGAAAGACGACGGCGGTTGCGACCCCGCGCAGCCGGTTCAGGCGCTTGTCTTCAGTGCCGACCACCTCCTGGCCATCGAGCACGATCGAGCCGGTGACGGAGATGTTCGCCGGCAAAAGGCCGGTAATGGCCATAGCGGTCATCGACTTGCCCGAGCCGGATTCGCCGATCAGTCCCATTCGCTCGCCGGAGCCGATGGAGAACGACAGGTCCGAGACCAATGTCTTGCCGCTAGCGCGGACGGTCAGGCCCTGAACGGAAAGCAAGGCGCTCATCGCGATCTCCCGCGTGTCGGGTCGCCAACGTCCCGCAGGCCGTCGGCAAGCAGGTTCATGCCAATGACCAGTGCGACGAGGGCAATGCCGGGTGCAATCGCGCCGACGGGGGCGGTATAGACCGTGCCCTGTGCCTCCTGCAGCAGCCTGCCCCAGGATGCGTTCGGCGGCGGTGCGCCCAGGCCGAGATAGGAGAGCGACGCTTCCGCGATCACTGCCAGGCCGAATTGCAAGGCGAAGTTCACCGAGAGCGTCGGCCAGATGTTGGGCAGTACATGGCGCACGACGACGCCGGGCCACGAGGTGCCGGAGGTCCGGGATGCGACGATGTAGTCCTGGCGCAGCACACGCTTGGCAAGGATCCGCGTCAAGCGGGCGACGATCGCCGAAATCGCCAGGCCAAGTGCCAGGGTCGCCGACCACAGGCTAGCACTGTCGCTGGCCGCGACCACCAGCATCGCCAGCAGCAGCGTCGGGAACGCGATCAGAATATCCAGGGTGGCGGCCATGACATCGTCGAGCAGGCGCGTCGCGAAAGCGGCGAGGATGCCGAGCGTCACGCCGATCGAGGCGCCGATCGCAACAGCGCCAGTACCGACGATCAACGCCGTGCGCGCGCCGATCATGATTTGCGTCAGGTAATCGCGGCCGAGCCGATCCGTTCCGACCCAATGCAGCAGCGACGGCGCTTCGAGCCGGCCGCCGGAGGCATTGAGCGGGTCATAGGGTGTCCAGAACAGGGTGAGGAGTGCAACCGCGACATTGAGGCCGACAAGGGCAAGCCCGATGGAAAGCGACAGCGAGTGTCTGCGGGCGGGTCTACCCGTCGAAAGGTCAAGCGCGGTCATGGCGCAGCTCCTGTCGCCCGTTCGCGCAAGCGGGGATCGATCAGCCGCTGAAGCAGATCGGCGGCAAAGCCGATCAGCAGCACCAGCAGGGTGGAGATGAACAACACGCCCTGGACGTTGGGGTAATCGCGCTGTTCGATCGCCAGCAGCAGCATCGAGCCAAGGCCGGGCAGGGCGAACACCCGCTCGACCACGACCGCGCCAAGCAGGGTCGTTGCAAGCTCGATGCCCAGGATCGAGACGATCGGCACGGCGCCGTTGCGAATGCCGTGCCGGATCAGCGCCTGCGAGAAACTGGCGCCGAGCGCACGCGCCGTCCGCAGATAGTCGCTGCCGAGAACATCTTGGGTTGCGGATCGGATGTAGCGGATCAGCGAGGCGGCCATGACCAGCCCGATCGTCAGCACCGGCAGCGCGAGCGCATAGAGAACCTGGCCCTCGTTCTGCCAGCCGCGCCGGGGATAACCGCCCGACGGAAAGATCCGAAGATTGACCGCAAAGACGGTGACAAGCAGGATTCCGACCCAGAAGACCGGGATGGCGATGCCAAGCTGCGACACGGTCGATATGGCCGCGCCGTACCAGCGGTTGGCCTTGACTGCCGAAACGATCCCGAGCGGCACGGCGATCATAACGGCGAGCCCAAAGCCCAGCAGCGCCAGCGGCACCGTTACGGTTAGACGGGCGGCGATTTCCTCGATAACGGGCTTGCCGCTGACGAAGGACGTTCCGAGATCGAAGCGCGCAAGGCTGCCGACGAAGCGCAGGAACTGCTCCCAGAGCGGTAAGTTGGAGCCGACCTGTTCGCGCGCGGCCTCGATCTGCTGCTGATCGGCGCCGACGGAAAGCAGGGCGTTCGCCGGGTCGCCCGGCAGCAGGCGCAACAGCACAAACAGCACCACCGCCGCAATCAGCAGCGACAGGATCAGGATGGCGAGGCGGCGCAGGACATAGGCGAGAATGGTCGGCTTCCTTTCGTCCGACGGGTGTAATACCCGGGGCCGGAGCGCTGGCTTTTGCACAAAATCAACGAGGAGGCTACTGCATAATCCCTTATACCCTCATCGATTTCACGGGAATGATGCAGCACGTTTCGAACGCTGATGCGTCCTTGGCGCGCCATGACTGTCGTGTTGCTTGGAAAAGATCTGACGTAGCGTTGTCGACGCAATGAATCGCCGTCAGCTGCAAGGCAAAGGGAGCCCCCAACTCGCTCGGGGGCTCCTTACATGTACGCGACTATAACGGATCGCTTGGGAAACGAGCGATCAGTTCCCGCTCTTCTTGATGTTGTAGGCGAAGAACTGTGAGTTCAGGCCGTTGACGGGGTAACCGGTGACGGCGGAACTCGAAACCACGATCTGCGGATAGAGATAAAGCCAGTTGCTTGCCGCGTCCTCGGCGATGATGCGGTTTGCCTCCGTCAGCTTGGCGGTCTGCTCGTCGGTGTTGGCCGCAGCTTCCGATTCCTTGATCAGGTCGACAACCTTCGGGTTGTTGTATCCCCAGTAGAAGTCGGGATTGCCGTAGAACACGATGTCGCGGTGGTTGACGTGTTCCTGCAGCGTCGCCTGGAAGTCATGCGCCTTGTAGACCTTGGTGTACCACTCGTTGGCGGTGATGATGTTGATTTCGACCTTGATGCCGACCTTCGCCAGTTCGCTCTGCAGGAACTGGGCAACGATCGGATGCGGATCATAGTTGGGCGTGTCAAGCTTGAACGAGAAGCCATCGGCAAAACCGGCTTCCTTCAAAAGCGCCTTGGCGCTTTCGACGTCATAGGCATCGACGCCGGTCAGGTCGACGTACCACGGATCGGTCGGCGGCACGAAGGAACCGATCAGCGTGCCGTATTCGCCCCAGATCGACTGCAGCAGCTTCTTGTCGTCGATGGCGCGGGCGATGGCCTTGCGAACCTTGACGTTGTTGAACGGCTCGACCCTGTCGTTGAACGCCAGAAGCTCCTTGGTGGTCGACTGGCCGGCGGTCACCGTGTAATCAGGATTGTCCTTGAACTGGGCGATCGAATCCGGGCTCTGGACGCTGGTGATGACATCGACGGCACCGGTCAGGAGCGCATTGTTCAGCGCAGTGGCATCGGTGAAGTACTGGAAGACGACTTCGCCATTGGTCGGCGCCGTGCCCCAGTATTTGTCATTGCGGGTCAGCGCCAGCGAGGAGCCGCGGCGCCATTCGTCCAGGCGGTAAGGGCCTGTGCCATCTTCGCCGGCGTTCAGGTCCTTCGCCGCGTCGTTGACGATCCAGACGTAGCTGAGGTTATAGGGCAGCGAGATGGAGCGGGCGGAGAGCTTGACCACCACCGTCTGGTCGTCGGGGGTCTGGATCTCGCTGATCGTCGCCAGGCTCTTCTTGCGCGAGCTCTTGGAATCCGGTGCCACGACGCGCTCGATGCTGTGCTTCACATCCTGTGCCGTCAGCGGGTCGCCGGAATGGAAGGTCACGTTCGGCCGAAGCTTGAACGTATAGGTCAGGCCGTCTTCGCTGACCGCCTGCTCGGCCACGAGGCCGGGAGCGACGTCGCCCGCGTCGGTCAGCGTGAACAGGGCCTCGTAGACATTGCCGTTGAACGCCTCGTTGATGCCCTGGCCGGCGCCGGCGGTGTTGTCCAGGTTCTGCGGTTCATAGAGCGAGCCGATGACGATGGAGGCATCCGGATCGAAGTTTGCGAACTGCGCGAGCGCTGCCGTGCTCGTTGACAGAACCATGGCCAAGGCCGCGGTGGCGAGGATCGAACGCCTGCCTTTCCGGCCCGGTCCTGAAAGTCTGCCAAAGTCGATCGTGTTGCCAGTCATTTCCCTAACTCCTGCATATATGCTCATCACGCGAGGTCGCGCTTGCCATCCGAATGTACACATCGGGCGGTTGCGGAGCATCATACAAATTCCCTACCAATTTAGTGGGAATTTTGGTTCGTTTTGTTTGGCGAAGTTGAAATTTGCACCCGCTGTTGGCATCGGCAAGCGAAGGGCGTTCCTAAAACCGGAGGGCCGCTCCCGCCGGTTCAGCGCTGCGCATATCGCTGCGACCACCGCCGCGGAATCATCAACACCAGCGTGAACAACAGACCGGAGAGGATTGTCGGGGCCCAGAGCGAGAGCTGTCCGAAGCGGTACTCGAGCATGGCGCCGACGATCGCCCCGCCAAGCATGCCGATCCAGGGCACGATCTGGATCGTCCATTGTATGTTGCCTGTGCCGATGATCCACCGGCCCAAACCACGGCCGAAGCGGGACAGGGCGCCCGTTACATAGGTGAGACTGATCGGCAGGCCCTCGATATGCTCGACAGAGGCGTTCACGACGCCCATGGCAAGGACGATGAGATAGAAGCGCAGTTCGTTCGGCAGGTGGTCGCCACCGGCGGCGGTAAGGGCGAGGGTGACGGTGACGCCGAAAAGAACGCCGCCCGCACGAAACCTGCTTGAAACGATCGTTCCCATGGCATTGCCGACAACGAAGACCGCGAGCGAGCCGAGAAGGATGAGCGACCGCAGGATGTTGCCTTCGGCGACGGCTGTCGCGGCTCGTGTCGTGTTGCCGCTCATGAAAGAGACGAAGTCGCCGACTGTCAGCAGGCCGATGGCGTCGGTCATTCCGGCCAGAAAGGAAATGAGCGCGACCACGAGAAGCGCGGTCCCGGTTCGCTGGCGCCGCACGATCCGGCGCCTCCGCTGAAACGTCATGATGGTATCCTGCAGGGTTTTGCTGGGGCCGTTAAGTGATGTCGGTGAACAGGTGGCATTTGACCGCTTCGCTTTACTGTCAGCATTTCAGACTGAACCAATGGACGCGAGTCGGTGGCCGCTTGTCCACAGTCCACGGTACGATTGGATCCACAATTTCATCCTGTGCCGGCAAAAGGATTCGACAGTTGCGGCATTCTGATATATCGCATGATTAATCGTTTAATCACCGATAACGGAAACCACGGCCTTGGCGCGTTCCGGACCAAAACTGACGAGGATTGCCAGAGCACTGGGCGTCTCCGCGGCGACGGTCTCCAACGCGCTCTCCGGTAAGGGGCGTGTCTCTGCCGAAATGGCCGAAAAGATCCGCGCGACGGCCGCCGAACTCGGTTATGTGCCGAGCCTCGCGGGCAGGGCGCTGCGCACCGGCCGCACCGCCGTCATCGGTCTGGTGCTTCCCGATATCGCCAATCCGCTCTTCCCGCAGATCGCGCAGGCAATCGAACTGGCTGCCTCTTCGGCCGGTTACGGCGTTCTGATCGCCGACTCCCGTGGGGACGTCACCACCCAGACCAAGGCCATCGAGCGGCTGATTGATCGCGATGTCGACGGCATGGTCATCGTGCCGCGGCGAGGGACCCGCATCGCCGATGTCGGCTGTCCCGTGGCGGTCATCGATACGCCGTCCACGCCAGGCAATACTGTTGCCGCCGACCATTGGGGCGGGGGCCGCCAGATCGCCGAGCATCTGAAAGCGCTCGGCCACCGGAGCGTGCTCGTCATCGGCAACAATCCGGCCTCCAACGTGCAGAATGACCGCATCGGCGGCATTCGCTCGGCGCTTGCCGAGGACGCATTCGTCGAAACCCTGTGGATCGAACCGCTCGAGCGCGAGCAGGGCAAGGGCTGTCCGCTCGGCCTTGCCGAGAAGGTCGCGCAAGGTTTTACCGCCTTTGCCTGCGTCTCCGATCTTCATGCGCTGAGGGCGCTGACCGAACTGCAGCGCGCCGGCATCAACGTTCCGGAGAGAGCAAGTGTTACCGGCTTTGACGATCTCATTTGGTCGCCTGTGGTAACGCCGGCACTGACCACGGCGCGCATGGACATGACGCGGATCGCCGCGATTGCCGTCGAAGCACTTGTAAAAGCGATCGGCGAGCGCGACCCGACCGATGCCGCCATCGGCGCACCGGTGACCGCCGCTAACGCCGAGGTGCCGATGCAGCTGGTCGTGCGCCAGTCGAGCGCCGCGCCGCCTAGAACACAGTTCCAGCCTGCCCAGACGATCGCCAACGCAAGTACGATTGCCGACGCCAGAACCTCAGCCCCCGAAGGAGAACACCAGCCATGAAGAAGATCCTGCTCGCCTCCAGCGCGCTTTTACTCGTCGCTGCACATGCCGCTTCCGCCCAGGAAAAGACGCTGACCATTTCCGTCTACGGTTTTGCCCAGGACGCTTTCAAGGAACTGGTCTACACGCCCTTCGAAGCCAAATGCGGCTGCAAGCTGGTCGTCGAGACCGGCAACAGCGTTGAGCGCCTCGCAAAGATGGAGGCCAACAAGGCAAGTCCGGTCGTCGATATGGCCGTCGTCTCCATGGCTGACGCTCTTTCGGCCTCGCGCGCCGGCCTGATCGAAAAGATCGACAACACGAAGCTCACGAACTTCAACAAGCTCTACGACCTTGCCAAGGACCCGAACGGCGACGGCATGAGCGTCGGCTACACCTTTTACGCAACGTCGATCGTCTACCGATCCGACAAGATGGAAGTGAACTCCTGGGCCGACCTGCTCGACGAGAAGAATGCCAGCCATGTCGCCTTCCCGAACGTCACCACAAACCAGGGCCCGCCAGCGCTCTACATGGTCGGTGAGGCGATCGGCAAGAATACGCCGGATCTGAAGGAAGCCATCGCCGCCGTCGGCGCGAAGAAGGACGAGATCGTCACGTTCTACGTCAAGTCTTCGCAGCTCGTGCAGCTGATGCAGCAGGAAGAAATCTGGGCAGCACCTATCGGTCGCTTCTCCTGGGAGGGTTTCACCAAGCTCGGCCTGCCGATCAAGTGGGCGACGCCGAAGGAAGGCCAGACGGGCGGCATGAACGTCATGGTTCTGACCAAGGGTGCCAAGAACCAGGATCTGGCGCTGGAATTCATGGACTTCTGGCTCTCGACCGAAATCCAGACGGCACTTGCCGAAAAGCTGGTCGACAGCCCGGCCAACAAGGACGTCAAGGTCGCGCCGGAAATCGCTGAAAACCTCACCTATGGCGAGGAAACCGTGAAGAGCCTCAAGCTCATTCCGTCGGCCGTCGCTCTCGACAACCGCGAAGCCTGGCTTTCCGAGTGGAACGCCCAGGTCGGCCAGTAACAGCCATCGACAAACGCCCCCATCGCCGTGATGGGGGCAGTTTTGCGGGTCGGCCGGCAACCTTTGAGCCGATCCCGCAGTGAATGAACGCGACGAAAGGAAGACCAGGGATGTTTCAGAACCGCGCCGAGGCACTGGCGCTCGCTTTGCCGGCGGCGGTCTTTGCGGCGATCGTCTTTCTGGCGCCCGTCGTCATTCTGCTCGCCGAAGGCTTTCGCAGCGCCGACAGCTGGTCGCTTACAGCGTATGTCGATTTCTTCACCGACCCGCTGAACCGCACGGTCTTCCTGCGCACG
Organism: Ensifer sp. Root142; assembly: GCF_001426785.1. Lineage (NCBI taxonomy): Bacteria > Pseudomonadati > Pseudomonadota > Alphaproteobacteria > Hyphomicrobiales > Rhizobiaceae > Ensifer > Ensifer sp. Root142. The sequence continues at coordinate 171,479 of NZ_LMFK01000049.1, read as the reverse complement.
TTCCGGCTCGGTCTGATGGTGACTGCCGTCTCGGCCGTGCTCGGCTACGCCGCTGCCTTTGCGATCGTCAATCTTTCACCGCGCAGCAAGGGGCAGATGATCGGCCTTGTCGTGCTGCCGCTTATGATTTCGTCGGTCGCCCGCACCTATGCCTGGATCGTCATTCTCGGGCGCACCGGCATCGTCAACCAGGCGCTGCAGCTCATCGGCCTTTCGGACGAACCGATCCGCTTTCTCTTCACCGAGACAGCCGTGTTTATCGGCCTGTTGCAGCTGTTCCTGCCGCTGATGATCCTGTCGCTGATCAGCGCGCTCGAGAACATGCCGAAGGATGCCATTCCGGCGGCGCGCGTGCTGGGTGCCAACTGGTTCCAGGTGTTCTGGAAGGTCATTCTTCCGCTCACAAAGGAAGGTCTCGTCATTGGCGGTACCCTGGTCTTCACCGGTTCGCTGACTGCCTATATCACCCCGGCAATCCTCGGTGGCTCCAAGGTGCTGATGCTCGAGACGCTGCTCTACCAGCGCGTCACCGTCGCCAATGATTTCGTCTCGGCGAGCGTCATTGCCTTCATCCTGATCGTCATGAGCTTTGCCGCCAATCTACTCCTGAAACGGCTCGCCACCGCGAGGAACAAGCGATGACCCCCCGCGTCTTTTCTCCCCTCGTCCTGTTTCTGGTGATCGCCTTCCTGATCGGGCCGTTCTTCATCATCGTCGCGGCATCACTGTCGGGCGGCGAGACCCTGGCTTTCCCGCCACAGGGCTTCTCGCTGAAATGGGTCGCCAAGGTCTTCACCGTCGAAAGCTTCCGTGAAAGCTTCGCCGTGTCGATGTTCCTTGCCATCGGTGGTACCGCGATGGCGCTGGTGCTTGGCATTCCCGCTTCCTACGCGCTTTCGCGCTACAAGCTGCCCTTCGGCGAAACCATCCGCACGATCGTGTCGTTGCCGATCATCGTGCCTGGTATCATCGTCGGCCTGGCGCTGCTGCGCTATATCGTCGTACCTTTCGGCTTCAACATCACGCTGGCGCTCTTCCTTGCGCATACGGCGCTGGTGCTGCCCTATGCTGTGCGTGTCGTCTCAGCGAGCCTCAACAATCTGCGCTCCGATATCGAGGAAGCGGCAGTGCTGCTCGGCTCTTCGCGCGCCGGAGCCTTCTTCCGGGTGGTGATGCCGAATATTCGCAGCGGCATTCTCGCCGCCTTCATTCTCGGCTTCGTCACGAGCTTCAACCAGGTGCCGGTCTCGCTGTTCCTGTCCGGTCCTGGCGTTCGCACGCTGCCGATCGACATGCTCTCCTATATGGAGATCACCTATGACCCGTCGGTGGCCGCTCTTTCAGCGCTGCTCGCCTTCATGTCCATCGGCATCGTTTTCCTTGCCGAACGCTTCCTAGGATTTTCCCGCTATGTCTGACGCTTCCTTCCTCAGCCTCGAAAAACTCACGCTCGCCTATGGCGATACCGTTGCGGTGAAGGATCTCGACCTGTCGATCCGCAAGGGCGAACTGGTGGCGTTCCTCGGTCCATCCGGCTGCGGCAAGACGACGACGATGCGCTCGATTGCCGGGCTGCTGACGCCCGCCTCGGGCCGCATTAGCCTCGACGGTGTCGACATCACGCGGGTTTCCGCCAACAAGCGTTCGGTCGGGCTCGTCTTCCAGTCCTATGCGCTTTTTCCGCATCTGTCGGTTTTCGAAAACGTCGCCTTCGGCCTGCGCCTGAAGAAGCAGCCGGCAAACGACATCGAGACGCGTGTGACCGCCGGCCTCAAATCCGTCGGCTTGTCGAAGTTCGCCACGCGCAAGCCGGCCGAGCTTTCCGGCGGCCAGCAGCAGCGCGTCGCGCTTGCCCGCTCGATGGTGATGGAACCGAAGGTCCTGCTGCTCGACGAGCCGTTGTCGAACCTCGACGCCCGGCTGCGGCTGGAGATGCGCACCGAGCTGCAGCGTGTGCAGAAGGAAACTGGCGTGACGATGATCTTCGTCACGCACGATCAGGGCGAGGCGCTGTCGCTTGCTGACCGGATCGTGGTGATGCTCAACGGCGCCATCGAGCAGATCGGCACGCCCGAGGATATCTACAACCGTCCGGTTTCCCGCTTTGTTGCCGACTTCGTCGGCTTCGAGAACATTTTTGCGGTCGAACGCGGCAAGCTCAAAGCCGCAAACGGCCCGATCGCCCTTTCCGAATCCCTGCCGCCTGACACGGCAGGGCTTGCGTGGCGTCCGCGCATGGTGACCCTTGGTTCTGGTCCTTTCCAAGGCACTGTGCGCGGAGCCTCTTTCTCAGGCAGCACACGCGAATACCTGCTCGATACGCCGCTCGGCGCGATCAAGGCCGAGGAGGATGCCGGCCTCGCCGCGCATCAGCCGGGCACGGAACTTACCTTCGATTTGCCGGTCGCCAAGGCGGCCCGGCTCGAGCGGTTCGGGTAATCAGTAATGGGCATCTGGATCGATACGGATATGGGTTTCGACGACATCGCTGCGGTGCTCGTCGTTCTCCATGCCAATGAGACGATTGACGGCATCTCGCTCGTGTTCGGCAACACGCCGCTCGAGCAGGTCAAGCGCAATGCAGCGAGTGCGGCGATGGCATTCGGCTGGTCGTTTCCCATCCATGAGGGCCGCGCCTTGCCGGTGCTCGGCAAGCTCGAAACCGCGGAGCGGATCCTCGGGCAAACCGGCATGCCGACCGTCGGCCTGACGCTTCCGGCGGCCCCGCCGCTGCCGACGAGCGACGCCTTCGCCGCGCTCTGCCGCTGGTTGGAGGAAGCCGAGGAACCGCGTCGTATCCTGGCGCTCGGGCCGCTGACCAACCTTGCCGCGCTCTGCCTTGCCCGCCCGGATCTGGCCGCGAAGATCACCGACCTGACCTGGATGGGCGGTGGCGTGACCAGCGGCAACCATACGGCCTCCGCCGAGTTCAACGCTTTCGCCGACCCGGAAGCACTGGCGATCGTGCTGGCGCACGAATTGCCGCTGCGCATGGTCGACCTCGACCTTTGCCGCAAGGTCTTCGCCTATCCCGATGATATTGCACCCATTCGTGCCACGGGCGGTGTCAATGCCACGCTGATCGCCGATCTGCTGTCCGGCTATGTGTCCATTGGTACCAGCCGCGGCCGGCCGGGCATGGCGATCTACGATCCGACCGCTGCGGTTGCATTCGTCAATCCGGGGGCGATTTCCTTCCGCAAGGCGCGCATCGATGCGGAGCTTGCAGGCTCGCTGACGCGTGGGCGCACCGTGGTCGAGATGCGTGAAAGCCACGCAGCCTTCAATGCCGAGTATGCGACTGACGTGCATGCGGAAACGGCGCGCGCGCAAATCCTCGGCGCCCTGATGAAGGAAGCCGCCAAGTGACGCGTCTGCAGGAACCGATGGACCTGATGGATCCGGCGCTGCGCACGCGCGCGGTTGCCGCGGCACGGGGTGCGGACGCATTCGATATGCTCATCACCGGCGGCGTCGTCGTCGACATGGTCACCGGTGAAAGGCGCGCTGCCGATGTGGGCCTTGTCGGTCCGCTGATCGCCAGCGTGCATGCCCCCGGTAGCCGCAGCGACGCCGCCTCGATGGTCGATGCCTCCGGCGCCTTCCTGTTGCCGGGCCTGATCGACACGCACATGCATGTCGAAAGCTCGATGGTCACGCCCGCAACCTATGCCAATGCGGTGCTGCCGCGCGGCGTCACGACCGTAGTCTGGGACCCGCACGAATTCGGCAATGTCTGCGGCATGGCCGGCGTTCGCTGGGCTGCAGACGCCATCGTGGACCTGCCGTTGCGCTGCGTTCTGCTGGCGCCTTCCAGCGTGCCATCAGCGCCTGGCCTGGAATTGGCGGGCGCCGACTTCGATGCCGATGCCATCGCCACGATGCTTTCCTGGCCCGAGATCGGCGGCATCGCCGAGATGATGAACATGCGCGGCGTTATCGATGGCGATCCGCGCATGCACGCAATCGTCCAGGCAGGGCTTGCCGCGGGCAAGCCGGTCAACGGCCACGCGCGCGGCCTTGCCGGTGCGGACCTGCAGGCATTCGTGACCGCGGGCGTCAGCTCGGACCACGAACTGGTTTCTTCGGACGACCTGATGGCCAAGCTTCGCGCCGGGCTCTCGATCGAACTGCGCGGCTCGCACGATCACCTATTGCCCGAGTTCGTCGAGGCGCTGAATACACTCGGCCATCTGCCGCAAACCGTGACGCTTTGCACTGACGATGTCTTTCCTGATGATCTCGATCGCTCGGGTGGGCTCGACGACGTCGTGCGGCGGCTCGTGCGCTATGGCCTAAGGCCCGAATGGGCGCTTCGCGCCGCGACGCTGAACGCCGCGACCCGCCTCGGCCGTGCCGACCTCGGCCTCATCGCCCCCGGACGGCGCGCCGATATCGTGATCTTCGAGGATCTTACCGATCTCGAGGCCCGTGCCGTGATCGCCGGCGGCAAACAGGTCGCCGTTGCCGGACGGATGATCGATGCCCTGCCGAGGACCAATGTAGAAGCGCTTGCCGGCACCATGAAAATCGAGCCATTGAGCGAGACCGATTTCGCCATTGCGTCGACCGGTTCAAAGGTGAGGGTCGCTACGGTCGATCGCCCGCGCTTCACGCAGTGGGGCGAGGTTCTGGCCGCGGTCGAGAATGGCTTCGTCGTTCCGCCGCAAGGCGCAACGTTGATCGCCGTCGCTCATCGCCACGGCCGCGCCGACAGCAAGCCGCGCGTCGGCCTGCTTACCGGTTGGGGAGAGTGGCGCGGTGCATTCGCGACCACCGTTTCACACGACAGCCACAACCTGACAGTCTTCGGCGGCAATGCCCGCGACATCATGGAGGCGGCCAATGCCGTCATCGCCGCCGGTGGCGGCATGGCTGTCGCATCGGCGGGCAAGATCGACGCGGTCCTGCCGTTGCCGCTCTGCGGCCTCGTCTCCGATGCACCGTTGGCCGATGTGTCTGCCGGCTTTGCCGCCCTGCGCGATGCTGTCGGGCGGATCGTCGATTGGCAGCCGCCTTACCTCGTCTTCAAGGCCTGCTTCGGGGCAACGCTTGCCTGCAATGCAGGGCCGCACCAGACCGATCGCGGCATCGCCGATGTGCTAACCGGAAAGCTTCTCGAAAATCCGGTGCTCGAAGTCCTCTGAGGCATCAAGCACGGCGACGATTGTCGCCCTCAGACTGCTGACAACGTCAGTACGAGGAGTAAGGAAGGCTCGGCGTTAGCCAAATTCTCCTTCATTCCTGTGCCTGTCACAGGAATCTGGCCAGCCCAAGTCCTTGGGCTGAACGGTCTTTTGACCTGACGGACGTCAGCTCGCTGGATTCCGGCACGGGGCAGGAATGAGGCAGAACTGAGCGAGCCTTTCGTCAACCAGGCATTCTCAAGCTTTGTCATCATGCTCAGGCGTCGATTGACGCCCCGCTGATCCCTTCGGCAACCACCGGCCTCTACCGAAGGGGCGCGACGTTTCGGAGCAGCGGACATTCTGAGCGACGGCGTTACATGTTCAGAGGCCGGCCGAAGCACTCAGTTCCTGTTCCACCAATGTCGTCCAGAAGGTGGTGCCCGGACCAATCGCGTCGTCGTTGAAGTCATAGGCCGTGTTGTGGTGCAGTGCGCCGTCGACGGCGGGTCCGTTGCCGAGCCAGACGTAGCAGCCGGGAGCTTCGAGACCAAAGAAGGCGAAGTCGTCGCCGGCGGTCGATGGCGGAAACTGCGTGCGGGTCTTTTCGCCGAAGACGGCACGGGCTGCCGAAAGGGCGCGTTCGCTGGCGCCGGCGTCATTGACCACGGGCGGAATGCGACGCTCGAACGCGTAGTCGACCTTGATGCCATACATCTCGGCCGTACCGCGCGCCAGCCGGCCGATCTCTTCCTCGAGCTGATCGCGAACATGAGGCGTGTAGGCGCGCGCCGTGCCGCCGATCTCGACCGTATCGGGAATGACGTTGAGCGCCTTCGGGTCGCCGGCGCGAACGGAGCAGGCGCTGACGACGGCCGGCTGTAGCGGATCGACGACGCGGCCGACGATCGATTGCAGTGAGGCGAGGAACGTGCCGGCTGCCGTCACCGGGTCGCGGCCGAGATGCGGCTTGGCGCCGTGGGTGCCGACGCCGCGGAAAGTCAACCGCCAGCTGTCGGACGAGGCGAGCTGCGGTCCGGCGACGACGGCCATCTCGTCGGGGTGAAGGCCGGGCATGTTGTGCAGGCCGTAAACCGCGTCGCAGGGGAAGAGCCGGAAGAGGCCATCCTCGACCATGCGCTTGGCACCGCCACGACCTTCTTCGGCCGGCTGGAAGATGAAATGCACCGTGCCGGAAAAATTGCGCGTCCTGGCGAGATGGCGGGCGGCGCCAAGCAGCATGGCGGTGTGGCCGTCATGGCCGCAGGCATGCATCTTGCCGGCTTCCTTCGATTTGTATGGCCGCTCGGCCAACTCCGGCATGGCGAGGGCATCCATATCGGCGCGAAGGCCGATGGAGCGGGTGCCGTTGCCGATCTGCAGCGTGCCGACGACACCGGTTTTTCCAAGGCCCCGGTGGATTTTAAGCCCGGCTTCTTCAAGCAGTTTCGCGACCAGATCGCTTGTGCGAACCTCCTCGAAGCCAAGCTCCGGATGGGCGTGGAGATCACGACGGAATTCGGTGAGGAAGGGCAGATCGTTGGTGATCCCATCTGGCACGCGCATTGTCTGGCAGTTCCTTGCATGTCTGTCGGAGAAGGGCCGTCGAATTCCCCAGATTTGCGTCTGCCGGGGCGCCCTTTCGGTTTGATCGAAGTGGTAAACGGTATAGACGAAAACCGCCGGAACCAGAACAGTGCGCCGGCGTTTTCATTGCCTTTCGTTCGAAGCCTTGGTGGCGCAGAAGAGGACAGTACCGATGCAGCCGCATGAATTCTGGCAGGATGTGTTCCCGCCGAAAAGTTTCGATACTGGAAGCGGTTATCGGGATTTCTTCCCGGCAACTCTCGAAGACGGTCGCCAGATCCTGTTGCCGATCCGGCAGCTCTCCGATGGCAAACACGCGCTGGCCTCGCTGATCATCAACCAGGCGAGTTTTGCGGTCGAAGAAGCGCTGGCAACGGAACTGGCCACCAGGCTCGCGCCGTTAAAACCGGATGTCATCGCCGGTCTGCCGACGCTGGGGCTGACCCTCGCAGCTGCCGTCGCCCGCAAGCTCGGCCATGCCCGTTACGTGCCGCTCGGAACGTCGCGCAAATTCTGGTATGTCGACGATCTCTCTGTGCCGCTGTCGTCGATCACCACGCCCGACCAGAAGAAACGGCTCTACGTCGATCCGCGCATGCTGCCGCTGCTTGAGGGCAAGCGCGTTGTGCTCGTCGACGACGTCATCTCCAGCGGCACGTCGATCGTTGCCGGCTTGACGCTGATGGAGACTTGCGGCGTCGAGCCGATCGCAATCGGTGCAGCCATGCTGCAGACCGAGCGTTGGCGACAGCCTCTGGCCGATCTTGCGCCGCGTTGGCCGGAGTGCGTGGTCGGTGTGTTCCGCACGCCGTTGCTGGCCCGAGGGGAAGACGGCGCCTGGCGCGCCGCCTGAGCCTTATCGCCGATAAAGTGCCCGCGCTATTGCGCCGGCCGGACCTCGTAATAGACGGTCGCAGCAGTGCCGGCGGTCTTGGCGATGGTGTAGACGTCGTAGGACGCCTGCGGATCGTTGCCCATGCCAAGCGAACCTGCGGGCATGCCGGGCACGGCAATGCCAGCAATGTCCGGCTTTTCGGACACAAGCTTCTGTACTGCCTCAAGCGGCACATGCCCTTCTACGACATAACCGTCGATGACGGCGGTGTGGCACCCCTCCATGTCGGCCGGCACGCCGAACCGCGTCTTGATCGGCGTCATGTCGGCTTCGTCGCGGATATCGACCTTGAAGCCTGCTGCCTCCATGGCTTCCGCCCATTGTTCGCAGCAGCCGCATTGCGGATCCTTGTAGATCGTCATCGGGCCTGCTGCGATCGCCACACCGGCCGTGAGCATCGTCATGCCCATGATCGCACCGGCGATGAAATGTCTGCGGTTGAGGTCCATCATCGGACGCTCCTTTCTTTTCAGTTCGGCCTCGTCGTCCAAGGCCCGGAATTGTCGTTATACCGGGCCTTGGACATTGGATTACTTGATCTCGGTCACAGTGAGCTTGCCATCGACCCGGTCGGCGACGAATTCGATCGCAGTGCCTTCCTTGAGCTTGGCCAGTATCGCATCATCCTTGACCCGGAACACCATGGTCATCGCAGGCATGTCGAGGTTCTTGAGATCTTCATGGGCGATGGTCACCTTCTTGGCCGAGGCGTCGAGCTTCTTGACTGTTCCCTTGGTGAATTCCGCAGCTTGGGCGGAAGCGGCGATGGCGAGCGCGGCAAACAATGTGATGAGCGTTTTCATAGTGTCATCCTTTCAGTGGGTTACAGTCACTTCTTCACGACTTCGAGCGGCCCATGCATGCCGGCGTCGTAGTGGCCGGGGACCAGGCAGGCGAACTGGAACGTGCCATTGTTGGTGAAGGTCCAGACGATCTCGCCGGATTTGCCGGGCTCGAGCCGGATGGCGTTCGGATCAGCGTGTTCCATGTCCGGAAAACTTCTCCATCGCGGCCTTGTGCTCCTGGATCTGCGCCTTGTCGTCGAGCACGAACTCATGTTCGAGTTCGCCGACATTCTTGATGGCGAAGCGCACGGTCTGCCCCTGGCGGACCTTGATGCTTGCCGGCGTGAAGATCATCTTGCCGTCGTCGGTTTCCTTCATCGTCACGCGTACGGTCTGGGTCGCCTTCTTGGCGTCGCCCGGTTTGCCGACCGACATGACATCATGACCGCCGGCGTGAGAGCCGCTGGCCAGCATCGGCGAGGCGAGCGAGGAAGCGGCGAGGAACGCCAGCGCGAAAAGTGTCGTCTTCATCTTTGTTTCCTTGGTTGCATTGGAAGAGGTCATTGCGGTCAGCCCTTTTTTGCGGGAGGCGGCGTAATCACTGTCTTGGCATCGGTTGCCCGGTTGGTTTCCGGCAACGCGCCGGTCCATTCCCAGGCCTGCGTTCCCGGCGGGTTTTCGTACCAGCCGGGGTCGCTGTAATCGCCGGCGGAGATGCCTTCGCGCACCTTCACCACCGAGAACATGCCGCCCATCTCCAACGCGCCGTGCGGGCCCCAGCCCGTCATCATCGGGATGGTGTTGTCGGGAAGCGGCATTTCCATTTCGCCCATGTCGGCCATCCCGGCCGTGCCCATGGGCATGTAGTCGGGCTTGATCTTGCGGATCTTGGCCGCGACCTGGGTCTTGTCGGCGCCGATGAAGGTCGGGATGTCGTGGCCCATCGCATTCATCGTGTGGTGCGATTTGTGGCAATGGATCGCCCAATCGCCTTCGTACTTGGCGTCGAACTCGTAGGCGCGCATGGCGCCGACGGGGATGTCGATCGAGACCTCCGGCCACCGGGCTTCCGGGCGAACCCAGCCGCCATCGGTGCAGGTCACTTCGAAATCGTAGCCGTGCATGTGGATCGGATGGTTGGTCATCGTCAGGTTGCCGACGCGCACCCGCACCCGGTCGTTCTTGGCAACAACCAACGGATCGATGTCCGGGAAGATGCGGCTGTTCCAGCACCACATGTTGAAGTCCGTCATCTCCATGATGCGCGGAACATAGGTGCCGGGGTCGATGTCATAGGCGTTGAGTAGGAAGACGAAGTCGCGGTCGACCCGCATGAAGGCCGGATCCTTCGGGTGAATGACGAAGAAGCCCATCATGCCCATGGCCATCTGCACCATCTCGTCGGCGTGCGGGTGGTACATGAAGGTTCCGGACTTCACGAGATCGAACTCGTAGACGAACGTCTTGCCCGCAGGGATATGCGGCTGCGACAGGCCACCGACGCCATCCATCCCCGAAGGCAGGATCATGCCGTGCCAATGGATCGTCGTGTGCTCCGGCAGCTTGTTGGTGACGAAGATGCGCACCCGGTCGCCTTCGACCGCCTCGATCGTCGGCCCGGGGGACTGGCCGTTATAGCCCCAGAGATAGGCGGTCATGCCGTCGGCCATCTCGCGTTCCACCGGTTCGGCGACGAGATGGAATTCCTTGACGCCGTTGTTCATCCGGTGCGGCAGCGTCCAGCCGTTGAGCGTAACGACCGGGTTGTAGTCCGGCCCGCTCGTCGGCACGAGCGGCTTCTGGGTGGCGGCGTTGTCCATGCCTGCCGCCTCCGGCAGGCCGGATGTCGAGGTTTGCGCCCAGGCGGTGGTAGAAACGAGTGCCGCGCCGGCACCGAGGATTTGTCGTCTGTTGAACATGGTCATCGTTCCTTTCAATCCGCATCCGCTGCGGCAGGAGCGGCGGTCTCGACCGCAGTGCCTTCTTCCCCGCCGCCATGGATGGCCGTCATCAGATCGGCGTCCGCCAGCCAGAAATTGCGTTTGGCGTTGATGGAGAGGATCACCGAGTCCACCTTGGCGCGCGTGTCGGCGAGCATTTCGAAGGTGCTGGTGATCATGCCGTTGTAGCTGAGGGTGGCCTCTTCCTCGATCTTGCTGCGCAAGGGCACGACGTTGTTGCGATAGTGTCTGGCGATATCGTAGCGCGATCGATAGGCCTGATAGGCCGAGCGAGCTTCCGAGCGGACGTTGACGGCCTTCTCGGCAAGCAGGTTGGCAGCGCGCATATGCGCCAGTTCCGCCTTGCGCAAGCGCGCCTGGCCGGTGTCGAAGATCGGGATGGAGAACTCCAACTCACCCTGGCCGGTGGTCTCGACCTTGGTGTCCCCGTCTTCGCGTTCGCGCTCGGCTTCTGCCCCTGCGACGAGCGTGAGATCGCTGACGAAGCGTGTCGCGTCGGTCAACCGATAGGATTTTGCCACGGCCTCAAGCTCGAGGCGGGCCAACTGCAGGTCGACGCGACGCTTGAGCGCTTCGGCCTCGATGCTGTTCCGGCGGGCGAGGTCTTTTGGCAGATCGGGCAGCCGGTTCGGGACCTGGTAGTCGGCGTCGCTGCCCCAGAGCCCCATTCGCCGGGTGAGGTTTTCCTTGGCGAGCCGTGCGGCGAGGCGGGCTTGCGCCACCTGGCCGGCGAGTTCGGCATTGAAGACGTGCTCGCGTGCCTGGTCAGCCTTGCCCATGGAACCGGTTTCGCCGAGCTTGGCGGCGAGTTCGGAGGATGCGTCGGCGGCGGCCTGCGCCCGGTTGAGCTGCCCGACTGTTTCCCAGGCTGAAACCGTCTCGACCCATGCGCGCCGGGTTTCTGCCGCAAGCGCAAGCGTCCGAAGGGCCGCCGCAAGCTGCGCCTGGCGAAAGTGGGCGTCGGCAACGGCGATGGTCTTCTCCCGCGTGATGAGCGCCAGGATATTGGTGGTGATCAGCCCCTCAATGGCGCGATAGGCTTGAAGCTCCGACGCCCCGATCCCGGTGGTACCGATCGAAACAGTCGGGTTGAGGAGCATCGTTGCCTGCCAGGCATCCGCCGACGCATCGCCCAGATCGGCATAGGCGGCCTGCAGGCCCCTGTTGTTGAGAAGCGCGATCTGCACGGCGGTGTCGGCATCGACCGATTTGCGTGCCAGCAGGGCTTTCACCTGTGCTTCAGCCTTTGCGGCCTGCTCGCGGTTCTGGATCCAGACGCTTCTCTTCGCAGTGCCAGCGCCGACCCTGGCCTCGACCGCCGTAAAGCCGGCGTCCTTTGCCGAATATTCCGCGTTTGTGGTGCAGCCGGCAAGCGCCAGCGGCAAGCCGATGATCGCGGCGAGCTTGAACCTTTGCCTGATCATGATGCGCCTCCCTTGGCGGGAGATTGGGCGTCGTTGAGCGGCACCCAGCGTTTTGGACCGACAGGCTCACGATGGACATAACCGGTAACAGGGCTGCGGTAGGCCTGGCCGTTGGCGCCGGCGGTACTTTCCGAGGGATCGGCGAGGCTTGTCACCTCGGCAGGCATTGTCGTCGCGCATCCGCCCAAAAGGATGGGCAGGAGCGCCATGGGAAACAGACGTTTCATGTTCAACCTGAAATGTGAATGATGGAGATCGGCGTCCGACCGGCAAAGCCGGGCAGGCCAAGACCTTGACCGCGGTAGCGGTCAGCTTTTCACGAAATCAGGCTCTCGGAGGGCGGTGCAAACCGGCGCGCTCGCCGGGGCTCAGCTGCGACTGCAGGCCAAAGCTCAAGGTGGAGCGTGGCAGGCCGAAGCGCGCTTCGCTGACGTCGGCAAGAACGGCAACGGCCGCACAGAAGGTCTTGCAGCAGTCCTTCTTGTCGGCCTTGCCGCTATCGCCAATGGGTTTTGTCTTGCCGCTTTCGGCACTTGGGCAATGCTCGCTCAGCGCTGAGGCACTGATATCAAGCGAGGCATCTGTCTGTATCGCCGCTTTCATTTGCATCGCCGTGTGCATCTGCATGGCTGTGTGTGATGCGACATGGGTCATGCCGGCGGCGCTGGAAAAGGGCAGCACAGCCAGTGACAGCATCGTCACCAGCTTGAGCATCGTCAGCAGACGCTGATATGCAGTTCGTACCTTTTCCATCATCAATCCGTAGAAACGCTGTCGATTCCTGTCAATGCTACCGACGGGACCGAGGCTCACGAATGCGTGAGCCTCGGTCAGTTTCGGTCGTCAGGCCTGTCTGCGGTTGCGGACCGGGTCGATGCCGGCCGGGCCGAAGCGCGCAGGCTCCAGAGCCTTGCCCGGTTCGTTGGCCATGTCGGCGAGATCATCAAGGATAGGGCAATCCGGTCGTCCGTCGCCGTGGCAGTTGGCGGCCAGATGCTTGAGCGTCCGGCTCATGGCCTTCAACTCCTCCGCCTTGCGCTCGAGGATATCGACGTGTTCGAGCGCGATCTTCTTCACCTCGCTGCTGGCGCGCGAACGGTCACGCCAGAGCGTCAGCAGGTCGGTCATCTGCTCGACGGTGAAACCGAGATCGCGGGAGCGGCGGATGAAGCGCAAGGTGTGGACGTCGTTGTCGCCGTAGTTGCGATAGCCGGCCTCGCTGCGATCGGCCGGAGGAATGAGGCCGATCGTTTCGTAATAGCGGATCATCTTCGTCGAGACGCCGGAGGCGCGTGCGACTTCGCCGATGTTCATGGCTTCACCTTTCAAGAGGCGCGCAGAGCGCGGGTATTCATGTCGAATATAGGAACTCTCCCCGGCGGACGCCATGCGGGCGTGTCCCGCCGGGGAGAGGCTTTGATGTTATCGCGCCGCTGGCGTTTGCGCGACGACGCCGCGAAAACCCCTCAGCCGGAGCGCGTTTCCGAGCACGAAGACGCTGGAGAGCGCCATGGCACCGGCGGCGAAGATCGGCGACAGCAACAGGCCATAGGCCGGATAAAGCGCGCCCGCTGCAACCGGGATCAGGACCGCGTTATAGGCAAAGGCCCAGAACAGGTTTTCCTTGATGTTGCGGATCGTTGCCTTCGAGAGCGCGATCGCGTTGGGCACGCCCAGGAGATCGCCGGACATCAGCACAACATCGGCGCTTTCGATCGCGACATCGGTGCCGGTACCGATCGCAAGTCCGACATCGGCTTCGGCAAGAGCGGGCGCATCGTTGATGCCGTCGCCGACGAAGGCGACGGCGCGGCCGTCAGCCTTCAGGCGCTTCAGAGCGGCAACCTTGCCGTCGGGCAGCACCTCGGCGATGACTTCGTCGATCCCGAGTTTGGCGGCGATCGCTTCGGCCGTGCGGCGGTTGTCGCCGGTAATCATCGCCACCTTGAGACCGAGATCGTGCAACATGCGGATCGCCTGCGGCGTCGTTTCCTTGATCGGGTCGGCAACGGCGATGATGGCGGCAAGCTTGCCGTCGATTGCTGCATAGAGCGGGCTCTTGCCTTCCGACCCGAGGCGGCCTGCCTGGTCGGCAAACACCGAGACGTCGAGCTTCAACCGGGTCATCAGCCGATCGGCGCCGACATGGACGCTCCGCCCATTCACCGTGGCGCTGGCGCCGAATCCGGGAACAGCCTCGAAGTTCGCGGCGGTCGGAATGGCGATGCCTTCGGACTTCGCCGCTTCGACGATTGCCTCGGCGATCGGGTGTTCCGACCGGGTTTCGACGGCGGCGACGAGTGCAAGCACCTCGCTGCGCTCAACACCGGCAGACGTGTCGAGATCGGTCAGTTCCGGGCGACCCTTGGTGAGCGTGCCCGTCTTATCGACGGCAATGATCTCGGCATTGCGCAGTGTCTGCAACGCCTCTCCCTTGCGGAACAGCACACCCATCTCGGCGGCACGGCCGGTACCGACCATGATCGAGGTCGGGGTCGCTAGGCCCATGGCACAGGGGCAGGCGATGATCAGCACCGCGACGGCGTTGACGAGCGCGAAGGTCAAGGCCGGATCCGGGCCGAAGACCAGCCAGACCGCGAAAGTAAGGACTGCCATGGCGATGACGGCCGGAACGAACCAGGCCGTCACCTTGTCGACCAGCGACTGGATCGGCAGCTTGGCGCCCTGGGCCTGTTCGACCATGCGGATGATCTGGGCAAGCACCGTATCGGCACCGACCTTGGTGGCACGGAAGGTGAAGGATCCTGTTTTGTTGATGGTGCCGCCGACAACGTCAGCGCCGGCGATCTTCTCGACGGGAACCGGCTCGCCGGTGATCATCGATTCGTCGACGTAGGAATTGCCATCGACAACGGTACCGTCGACCGGCACGCGGTCGCCGGGGCGCACCAGCACGGTGTCGCCGGCATGCACGTCGGCGAGCGGAATTTCGATCGTTTCTCCGTCGCGAACGACGCGCGCTGTCTTTGCCTGCAGGCCCATCAGGTGCTTTATCGCTTCGGAGGTGCGGCCCTTGGCGCGGGCTTCGAGCACCCGACCGAGCAGGATCAGCGTCACGATGACGGCCGCGGCTTCATAATAGACGTTGGCCGTGCCCTCGGGCAAAAGCCCGGATGCGAAGGTGGCAACGACCGAATAGCCCCAGGCGGCGGCCGTGCCGATGGCGACGAGCGAATTCATGTCGGGCGCGAGACGCAACAGGGCCGGTATGCCCTTCTGGTAGAAGCGCAAGCCCGGGCCGAAGACCACGAGCGTCGTCAACACGAACTGCAGATACCAGCTCTCCTGCATGCCGATATTGATCATGACGAAGTCGTGCACGGCCGGGATGAAGTGCGAGCCCATTTCCAGGACGAAGATCGGCAGCGTCAAGGCTGCGGCAACCAGCAACGCGCGGCTGAGACGCCGGCTTTCGCGCTCGCGCTTTTCGGCCTCCTCATCGGTGTTCTCATCGCCGGTGATGCGCTTGGCGTCATAACCGGCGGCGCGCACGGCCTCTTCGAGACTGGCGACTGTTGCAATGCCCTTGGTGAGGCGCACCGAGGCGCGCTCGGTCGCCAGGTTGACGCTGGCGTCAGCGACGCCGGGCACCGCTTTCAATGCCTTTTCGATACGGGCGACACAGGAGGCGCAGGTCATACCTTCGATTGCCAGCTCGATCGATTCCTCAGCGGCGCCATAGCCGCTGTTTTCGATTGCCTTGACGATGTCGGCGGTCTTGGTCGATCCATCGAACCGGACATCGGCCCGTTCCGTTGCAAGGTTGACAGAGGCGGATGTCACCCCTGGGACTGCTCGGATGGCCTTCTCGACGCGCGCGACGCACGAGGCACAGGTCATTCCCTCGACCGGTATGCTGGCCGTCAGGGCGTTGCCGGCGATTGCTACGGCGCTCTTCGTTTCGATGGTGGTCACGGATCCCATGATCGTGCTCCTTTTCCTTTTCTTTTATCGGAAGATGGGGCTTCCAACGATGGGAAGGTCAAGGGCGGTTTGAAACATTTCTTCATGCAGCAAGGCATCGCATTCAAATGCTCAGTGCTGGTGATGCGAATGCACGACGGCGTGACCCTTGCCACGTGCAATCAGCCAGCGATTGACGGGAAACGCGGCGGCCCCGGCAACAAGGAGCGCGACCGCAAGGCTCGCCCAGAAGAGGAGAGACGTTACGCCTGCATCCATCGCTCCGGGGATGAACAGCATCAGGGCATTGTCGACGATTTCCATGATGACGATGGACGCCGTGTCGGCGGCAAGCGCCAGCTTCAGGACCACCGCGAACGGCATGCCTGCCTTCAGCAGCGGAAACATGGTCAGGCCGTAGCCGAAGACAAAGGCAAGGAAGACGGCGAGTGCAATGGTCTGGACATTGCCCCAACCAAGCGCCGAGCCGATGACCATGCCGAGCACCTCGCCGATGGCGCATCCTGTCAGGCAATGCACCGTGGCAGAGAGCGCGAGACGGTTGAGTGACATGTTTTCGGATTTCGAGGGACCGGCGGTCACGCTGCGGTGATCATGTCGGTGCCCGCCGTGTTCGTCGTGTTGCATGCTCGGTCTCCGTGAAGATGCGGAGCCGGCAAGCTAGAGCTTCCCACCGTTGTATGGTCAAGGCGTGCGGCGGGGTCAAACGACAAACGCCCCGGCTTTGGGAGCCGAGGCGCGCCAACCGGTGACTGGAGGCACCGTTGCGATCTTGATTTAGAGCTGGCGGCCCTCATAGCCTGCCGTCTTCAGCGCGTCGGCAATCGGGCCGGATGGGGCGGCGGTGTCGACGCTGATTTCGCGCGCGCCGAGATCGACCTTGACGGTTGCCTGCGGATCAACGCTCAGGATCGCCTTTTGCACGACGCCGGCGCAATGTCCGCAGGTCATGTTGTCGATCTTGTAATTCTGCATCGCTTGTCTCCTTCTTTTCGATGTGAGACAAACATGAGGTTTCCCACCGTTGGAAGGTCAAGAGGCCATTCCACTATATTAATTCGGCGTGCTTCGGCCGCCGAACCCGGTGGCGAAAGTGCCAGGAATCGGCCTGCCAATCGGCCGCAACTGCTCCGAAAAATTTGAAAGTCTTTCCTTGTCGAACCCTGGAATAGACGGCTAGCGGTCGGCCGCCGGACGACGCACAATCCGAAGGCTGTGCACAAGGGCATTCGCGTCGTCTCAAGGGGGCGGACGATCGCCCGCCCGGCACGGACCGGAAATGGTCCGTGATGCGATCGCACCGGATAATTCGGGGATGATCGAAATGCACTGGTCGGGTACTGGAGGAGACTGTCGGCCCGATCTCTGTCGTTCGGCTGCGTCGTGGCGACGCCGCCAAGGGAGGAAATATGTTTGAACGACTATTCAAGTTAAACGAGCATGGAACGTCCGTGCGCACTGAGGTGATCGCCGGCGTCACGACATTCCTGACGATGTCCTACATCATCTTCGTCAACCCCGACATTCTGTCGTCCACGGGCATGGATAGGGATGCCGTCTTCGTCGCGACCTGTATTGCCGCGGCGCTCGGCTCGGCCGTCATGGCGCTCGTCGCCAACTGGCCGATCGGCATGGCGCCAGGCATGGGCCTCAACGCCTTCTTTGCGTTTACCGTCGTCGCAGCCCTCGGCTTTACCTGGCAGCAGGCGCTGGGTGCCGTGTTCATCTCGGGCATGATCTTCCTGATCCTGACGGTAACAGGGGTCAGAAGCTGGTTGATCGCCGGTATCCCGCATTCGCTCAGAAGCGCGATTGCGACCGGTATCGGTCTTTTCCTCGGCATCATCGCGCTGAAGAATGCCGGCATCGTCGTCGACAATCCGGCGACGCTGGTCGGTCTCGGCGACCTGAAGCAGACCGGACCGCTGCTGGCGATCCTTGGCTTCTTCGTCATTGCAGTGCTCGATTCGCTCAAGGTCCGCGGCTCGATCCTGATCGGCATCCTCGTCGTCACCATTCTGTCGATGCTACTGGGGGTGAGTGAGTTCAAGGGCATTGTTTCCGCGCCGCCGAGCATCGCGCCCACCTTCATGCAGCTCGATATCATGGGCGCGCTCCATGGCGGCTTGCTCCACGTGATCCTCGTCTTCGTGCTCGTCGAAGTCTTCGATGCCACGGGTACGCTGATCGGTGTGGCCAAGCGCGCCAAGCTGGTGGAAGAAGGAAAGCCAAGCCGCCTCGGCCGGGCGCTTCTGGCCGACAGCACCGCCATCGTTGCCGGCTCGCTGATTGGCACCAGCAGCACCACCGCCTATGTCGAAAGCGCCTCCGGCGTCCAGGCAGGCGGCCGCACGGGCCTGACGGCGCTGACCGTCAGCGTGCTCTTCCTTGCCGCCCTTTTCTTCTCGCCGCTGGCAGCGGCCGTTCCGTCCTATGCGACGGCACCGGCTCTGCTCTATGTTGCCGGCCTGATGATGCGCGAACTGACGGAAGTTGACTGGGACGACCTGACGGAAGCGGCGCCTGCCGCACTCACGGCACTGGCCATGCCCTTCACCTACTCGATCGCCAACGGCCTTGCCTTCGGCTTCGTGAGCTATGTCGTGCTCAAAGTGTTCACCGGCAAGTGGAGCGTCATCCATCCGGCAACGCAGCTGGTCGCAGCGCTCTTCATCGTGCGCTTCGCCTTCTTCGCCGAATAGGAAAAAGGCCGGGGCAGACAACGCCCCGGCCTCACATAACTTCCCCCGCGAAGCTGGCCGGACTGCAGGCGTTTCCTGCGGCTCCGGTCTTTTTGCGTTTGGCGGTGGTTGGTGGCGCGAGCGCTCCTCAATCAGTATTGCCCGGCCGGCAGATGCACCACGAGGCCGTCAAGCGCGTCGGAAACAGTGATCTGACAGCTGAGCCGGCTTCTTTCGTCCGGATTGACGACGCAATCCAGCATATCCTGCTCCTGATAGTCGGGCGATGGCAGCCGGCCGGCCCATGTCCCGTCGATATAGCAGTGGCAAGTGCCGCAAGCGCAGGAACCGCCGCATTCGGCGGCGATGGCATCTATGCCGTTCTGCACGGCTGCCGACATCACCGACTGGCCGATTTCGGCCTCAACCTCGGTCGATTTCCCCTCGGCATCCACAAAGACAATTCTGGGCATTGCATGGTCTCCACTCAAATCTGAAATCGTGCGAATTGCTTCGCGCTGGAGGGCGCATCTGTTGGCGTTCAGGCCGGCTTGATGGCGATCTGCAGCCGCTTGGGGCCGCGCACCGAAAGGCCTCGCTTGTATTCGGGCTCTTCGTCGACAAGCTCGATCGTCGGGAAGCGCCGCAGCAAGGTGCTGAAGATGATGTCCATGTCGAGCCGGGCGAGATGGTTGCCGAGACAGAAATGCACGCCACCGCCAAAGGCCAGATGCCTGTTGGGGGTGCGACCGATGTCGAACGCATCGGCGTTTTCGAACTGCTTGGGATCGCGGTTGGCAGCGCCATAAAGCACTCCGAACTTCGTGCCGCGCGCGAAAGTCCGCCCGCCGATTTCCACGTCCTCGATGCAGTGGCGATGGAAGAACGGCAGCGGTGACTCGTAGCGGAACATCTCCTGCACGGCCGTCTGGATCAATGCAGGGTCCTTTCGCAGCCGCGCCATCTGTTCGGGAAACCGCAGCAGCGCATGCATGCCGCTTCCAAGCACGTCGATGGTCGATCCATGGCCGGCCATCAGGATCAGCATGCAAGTCGAGATGAACTCGTCTGAATTCATCGCGCCGGCACGTTCCGCCTCGATCAGGACCGAGATGAGATCGTCCTTGGGGTTTCGCTCGCGCTCGTGTTTCAGAGCCGTCAGGTATTCGTAGAATTCGGTGGTGTTGGTCTCGGCGATGCGCTTGCGTTCATCCGACCGGTCGACGTCGAAAAACTGGACGATGTTCTCCGACCAGATGCGCAACTGGGGACAGTCTTCGTCCGGAACGCCGAGCAGTCGGCCGATGATGTGACCGGGCACGTGGGCGGCGAGATCATCGACGAAATCGATCTGGCCGCGATCGGCGAGGCTGTCGATCAGCCTGTCGACATAGGCCTGGATCTGATCGCGTAGCTTGGCAATCATCGCCGGCGTGAACAGTTTGAAGACCTGTCTGCGCAGCCGGTCGTGTACGGCGCCATCGCTGTCGAGCAGGCTAAACTGCACAAAGCGGGAGTGATGCGGCATGTCGTGCCAGTTGGCGGCGCGCTGGATCCTGGCGATTTCCTCTGATGTCGCGATGTCCTCGAGCGAGCGAACCATACGCTTGTCCATGACGATTGCCGAGACATCCTCGAAGCGCGAGGCCAGCCAGATGTCGAAGTCCTCGAAATAATGCAGACCGTCCTTGTCGCGCAGCGCCTTGTAGGTCGGATAGGGATCGCGCGCGAAATCGGGGGACAAGGGAGTAAACGCGACCTCCACCTGGCTCTCCGTCGATAAGGTCTCTGCCATTTGCCGCACTCCCTGCAAAAACTGCATGATAGCGTCATCAGGCAGTACTGGGAAATGTAACAATCTCGCGAGATAATGGACAAAACTCGCATCGCCATGCAGTGTGTCGCGCATGTTGGCTGAGCGCGAAGAGATCTATTTTCACACACCGGCACGTTTTGCAGGCGCGTTCCCCTACAAGGCGCTGGTTGCCGGCGCGCGGGTGGCGTTGCCGGAGGAGCCGCCGATACGCAAGCGCTTCCATCAGCACGTGCTCGTTCACACCACCTCGGGGCAGGGGCTGATCGAGGTGCGCGGGCAGCGGTTCGTCGCCGAGGAGGGCCTGTCGGTCTGGCTCGACACGTCGCAGGCCTATGAACACCGCTGCGCGCCCGACGCCCGTGAATGGCGATATCTCTGGATGGGTGTCGAGGGACATGGGTTGGACGAGGTCTATGCCTTCCTCAATGTGCAGCAGTCGCCGTTGTTCGAGCCGTCGGATCGCGAGGCGGCCCGCGTCGCGTTCCAGGCCGTCATCGGCTATCTCGACGATCGCTCGTCGGCAACGGATGCGCTGGTCAGTGCGGCGATTGCCGGCCTGATCGCCAACCTGAGTGCGCCGCGATTGGTGGGTGCTGCCGCACCCGACGATTCTGCCTCACGCGATCGCATAACCAGTGTGCTTGCCGCAGTCCGAAAAGACCTTGCCAAAGCCTGGACGATCGATGAGCTTGCGGTCCTCGCGCATCTCAGCCCATCGCAACTGTTTCGGAGATTCAAGGACACCATCGGTACGACGCCGATGGACTGGCTGCGCCATGAGCGCATCAACCAGGCAAAACGTCTGCTGGTCGAGCCGGAGGCGAAGGTTTCGGCAGTCGCGGCGCACTGCGGCTATCCCGATCCCTATCATTTCTCCCGCGATTTTCGCCGTTTGACCGGCTACACCCCGACGAGATTCAGGCGCGACGGCGGGTACTAGGGCTCGTGAACGAAAGGATGACGGGACCCACTCCGGTAGAGCGGGTCCGTCCTCTGGTGTCAAACCCGCCGTTAACGCAGCAGGAATGGTTGCTCGAAGAAATGCTCCTCGAGATTGACGCCTTCGCCGCCGCGGTCGACCACGGCAAAGTCCGAGACGTCTTCCAACGGCGTCAGGATGCCGTGCCAGACATTGCGGGCGATATTGACGCCTTGGCCGGGCGCGGTCCGGAACGCGATCGGTTCGCTCGGACCTTCAGCCGTCTCCTCCGAAACGACAACCAGGAACGGATTGTCGGTCAGGGGAATGAAGGCCTGACTGCCGAGCGGATGCCGTTCGACCATGGTTAGCTTCAACGGCAGCGGATAGGGCTCGCCGCGCACGAGGCTGATCATCGGCCGGGCCTTATCGCCCGTGGTTTCGATCTTGGCGAGATCATGGTAGCGGGTGCATTTTCCACCGTTGATGGGAAAGCTGTGGGCGTTTTCAGTCTCGATCACGTCGCCGAATGGCGCGAATGCCTCGCGTGTCAGCGGCTTTATCTCGATCTCCTTCATGTGACGCTCCTCCGTCCTATGTTGGTCGTTTACGGGGTGCCGGCCCTTGCAATGCGCCCGAAGACACGCAGCCGGCTGACGCCGCCGTCGGGGTAGATGTTGAGACGAACATGGGTGGCGTAACCGACCTCTTTGATCAGGTCCGGGCCGTACTCATGAATGCTGTCGGCGCTCAGTTTCTGGCGCGGGAGCACGTCCCGCCAATAGAGCGAAGATGCTGTTAGCGCCGCGTCGACCGTACAATCCGTCTCGTCGAGGTCGGCCGCCTGCACCGAACAGGCGTCGGGATAGTTGCCCTTGAAATGGGCGGTATCGACGATGATGCGTTCGATCGACGTGCGTGCGGCCAGCCTGACGATGATCCAGTCGTTGCCGGGTTCGCGCCGCCGTCGCGTCTCCCATCCATCGCCCATGTTGATCCCCCGCCCGGGGGCCAACAGTCGTTGATGACCGTAGTGGCCGTTGGAGAAGACGACGATCCGGCCGCCGAGCAGCGAGGATGCGAGATCGACCACGTCGTCGCCGATCCGATCCCGGTCGAGGGCGGGCGTGCCATAGACCCGCAACCGGGCAACGCCACCGTCGGGATAGATCCGCAGCCTGATATGGCTCCAGGTCCCCTCTGCAAGGGCTGCGAAGTAGTGATGGGCGCTTGGACCAAGCGGGCTCATGCCCAAGAGCTCGGTCCAAGCGGTTGCTTCATCCGGCCCATCAGGCGCCAGACAGGCGTCGACTGCGCAGGCGGAGGGGTAGTTGCCGGTAAAATGCGTCGTATCGACGTCGAAGCCGGCGATCCGGCCGGTGGCGGCAAGCGCGACGATCGCATGGTCGTGGCCGGGACCGCGTCGACGCCGCGTTTCCCAGCCATCCATCCATTTGCCGTGTTCGTCGTAGACGCCGGGATGAAAGACAGCGGGACAATCCTGCAACAGCCGTTCGAGCGGGGCGAAGAACTCGTCGGTGGCAAACACCGGCCTTGCCCCGAGGCCGGCGGAGGCGAGATTGATCGCCTTGCGCGCGAAGTCAGGCAGGCCGACGCTGTCGATCGTCATCGCCTGCACTCAGCTCGGCAGCATGTCTTTGAGGCGGAGAAGCGCAATCCTTTCCACCTGCCGGCAGGCCGTCTCGAGCTCGCTGTCGCGATCGTTCTCGATCCGGGTTTCGAAGGCCGCCAGGATGTCCTCCTTGCTGCGGCCTCTGACCGCGATGATGAAGGGAAAGCCGAATTTTTCGACATAGGCGCTGTTGAGTTCGGTGAAACGCGTGCGTTCAGCATCGGTCAGGGCGTTAAGGCCGGCGGAAGCCTGCTCGCTGGTCGAGCTTTCGGTCAGCCGCTTTGCCTGCGCCAGCTTGCCGGCGAGATCCGGGTGGGCGTTGAGCACGGCAAGACGCTCTTCCGGCCTCGCCTCGCGGAAGACTGCAGTGAGCGCTGCAGCAAGCCCGATCGCCGTGTCGTTGGCGGCCGATAGCTCGCTGGCAAAGGCGCGCCTGGCGATCCAATCGGAATGTTCGAAAACGCCACCGAAGCGAGCGACGAAATCAGCCTCGGAAAGCTGCGATGGACGGTCGTCCCAGGCCTTGAAGGGATAGGTCTTTGCCCAATGCCGTGCGATATCGACGCGACGAGCCAACCAGACCTTTTCGTGGCCCTTCACGTAGTCGATGAAACGCGCAAGCGCTGCGGCGCGACCCGGCCTGCCGACAAGGCGGCAGTGCAGGCCGATGCTGAGCATCTTCGGTGCGCCGGCCGCACCTTCCGCATAGAGCACGTCGAAGCTGTCTTTGAGATAGCTGAAGAACTGGTCACCGCTGTTGAAGCCCTGCGCCGTTGCAAAGCGCATGTCATTGGTGTCGAGCGTGTAGGGAATGACCAGCTGGTGGCGGCCCGCATGTTCATGCCAGTAGGGCAGATCGTCGGCATAACTGTCCGAGACGTAGTCGAAGCCGCCAGTCTCGGTCACCAGATCGAGCGTGTTGTCCGAACAGCGACCGGTGTACCAGCCGCGCGGCGGTTCGCCGGTGACGATCGTGTGCAGCCGGATCGCCTCTGTGATCTCTGTCCGCTCCCGCTCAGGGCTGAATTCCTTGTGCTCGATCCACTTCAGACCGTGCGAGGCGATCTCCCAGCCGGCGTCTTGCATCGCGGCCACCTGCGCCGGGGAACGCTTCAGCGCTGTTGCGACGCCATAGACTGTCGCGGGCACGCCCTTTTCCGTGAACATGCGATGAAGCCGCCAGAAGCCGGCGCGGGCGCCGTATTCATAGATCGATTCCATATTCCAGTGGCGCTGTCCGGGCCAAGCCTGCGCACCGACGATTTCCGAGAGAAAAGCCTCTGATGCGGCGTCGCCATGCAGCACGCAGTTCTCGCCGCCTTCCTCGTAATTGATCACGAATTGCACGGCAATCCGCGCCTCGTCGGGCCAGACGATGGTGGGGTTCGGGCCATGGCCGTGAAGATCGCGGGGGTATCTCATGCAAGCAGTCCTCCAGACATTTGTCTCTGCACCTCGATTCCTAACGGGATTTTTCCGCCGTCATTCCCCCCAAAAATTTTGAAAGTCTCGAATGATCCGCCCGCTTCTCAATGCACTGGCTCACCGGGATACTGCGAAATGGAAAGATGACTTCGGGAGGAGCAAGACGCATGCAATCTCATGGTGGAAACGACGGCCGTCTGACGACCCATGTACTCGATACGGCCAGTGGCAAACCGGCCAAGGACCTGCGCATCGAGCTCTATCGCATCGAGGGCGAGCGCCAGACGCATCTGCGCTCGGTCAGGACGAATGATGACGGACGCTGCGATCAGCCGCTGTTGAGCGGATCGCTGATGCAGGCCGGCACCTACGAGCTGCATTTCCACGCCGGCGACTATCTTGGGTCCGAAGCTGCGCGCGGCGCCAACCCGTTTCTCGATGTCATCCCGATCCGTTTCGGTATCGACGATCAGGCGGCGCACTATCATGTGCCGCTGCTCTTGTCGCCCTACGGCTATTCGACCTATCGCGGGAGCTGATCAGCAATGACCATTCAGATACGCAACACGATCCGTTTTCTCCTGAACCACCGCCTTGTCGAGCTTTCCGACGTTTCTGCGGTGCAGACATTGCTCGATTTCCTGCGCATCGATCGCAACCTGCGCGGAACCAAGGAAGGCTGTGCCGAGGGAGACTGCGGCGCCTGCACGGTGCTGGTCGGCCGCCTGCTCGGCGGGCAGCTCAAGTATGAATCCGTCAATGCCTGTATCCGCTTTGTCGGTTCGCTCGACGGCTGTCACGTGGTGACCGTGGATTCGCTGGCAACACCGGGTGGTCCACTCCATCCCGTCCAGCAGGCGATGGTCCAGACGCACGCGTCGCAATGCGGCTTCTGCACGCCTGGCTTCGTGATGTCGCTCTACGGGCTTTGGATGGAAAACGCCAAGCCGTCGGTCACCGAAATCGAGAAGGCGCTGCAGGGCAACCTGTGTCGCTGTACTGGCTATGCCGCGATCATTCGCGCGGCCGAGGCGATTTCGACCATCGGCGATCTGGGGAAGGATCCATTGTTTGCCGAACGCGATCGTATCGCCAGCGAACTCGCAGCCCTTCAGGATGGCCGCCGCGTGGTGATCGGCGAGGGAGCGGAACTGTTCATGCTGCCGGCTTCCGTCGATGATTTTGCCGATGTGCTCGAAGCCAATCCGAAAGCGACGATCGTTGCCGGCTCGACCGACGTCGGCCTCTGGGTCACCAAGTTCATGCGCGATATCGCGCCGGTCGTGCATCTCACGCACCTGGAAGAACTTCGTCGCATCACCGTCGACGACAAGGGTGTGACGCTTGGCGCTGGTGTCAGCTATGCCGAAGCCTATCCCGTCATTACCGAACATTTCCCGCAATTGCGCGAGCTTTGGGACCGGATCGGCGGACAGCAGGTCCGCAACATGGGTACGGTCGGTGGCAACATCGCCAACGGATCGCCGATCGGCGACACGCCGCCGGCATTGATTGCGCTCGGCGCGTCGGTGACGCTCCGCAAGGGCGCTCGCCGCCGTACCGTGGCGCTCGAAGATTTCTTCATTGCCTACGGCAAGCAGGATCGCGAGCCCGGTGAATTCGTCGAAGCGGTTCACATTCCTTTCCTCGAAGCTGACACCAGCTTTGCCGTCTACAAGATCACCAAGCGTCTGGATGAAGACATCACCGCCGTCTGCGGCGCATTCCGCCTGACATTCGACGGTGCCGGTGAAGTCGCTGACGCGGCGATCGCCTTTGGCGGCATGGCCGGAACACCGAAGCGGGCTGTTCATGTCGAGGCGGCGCTGAAGGGCAAGGCCTGGCAGGAGCCAACGGTCGAGCAGGCGATCTCCGCCTTCGATCAGGACTTCACGCCGCTTACCGACTGGCGCGCCTCGGCGGAGTATCGCCAACTGGTGGCCAAGAACCTGTTGCGCCGCTTCTATCTTGAAACGCAGGCGACCGGAAACATCCGGATCGACCGCAACATTGCCGTAGCCGTCTAGGAGGTGAGACCCATGAATGTGATGCAGCCCATCGACCGCATCCGCGGTGGCGTCCACGAAAACGAACGGCACGAGTCCGGCCACAAACATGTGTCGGGAACGGCCGAGTATATCGACGATATTCCGGAACCGGCCGGCACATTGCACGGCTATCTCGGTCTGTCCCAGCGCGCCCATGCCGATATCCTGTCGATCGATTTCGACGCGGTCAGCGCCAGCGAGGGCGTCATCGGTATCCTCACAGCTGACGACATCCCGGGTGAAAACGACATCAGCCCCGCCCACAAGCACGACGATCCGGTGTTTGCAACCGGCAAGGTCGAGTTCTACGGCCAGCCGATGTTCGCCGTCATCGCCACGTCGCGTGAAGCCGCGAGGCGTGCAGCCGTCAAGGTCGAGGTCGAATACCGCGATCTGCCGCATGTGACCGACGTGCTTGAGGCTGCTGCCGCGAACTATCCTCTGGTCATCGATCCGCTGAAGCTGGAGCGTGGCGACATCGAAGCCGGTTTTGCCAAGGCGAAGAACATCGTCGAAGGCGAGATGCGCATCGGCGGTCAGGACCACTTCTATCTCGAAAGCCAGATTTCCTTTGCCATTCCCGGCGAGGACGATGAGGTCCTGGTTTATTCGTCGACCCAGCATCCGAGCGAAACCCAGCACATGGTGGCAACCGTGCTTGGCGTGCCGTCCAACGCCGTGACTGTCAATGTGCGCCGCATGGGTGGCGGCTTCGGCGGCAAGGAAACGCAGGCCAACATCTTCGCCGCCGTGGCGGCCCTGGCCGCAAAGAAATACCGTTGCGCCGTCAAGGTCAGACCTGACCGCGACGACGACATGTCGGCAACCGGCAAGCGTCACGACTTCCACGTCGACTACAAGGTCGGCTTCGATGACGAGGGCCGGATCGAGGCGGTCGATGCGGTGTTTGCGGCGCGCTGCGGCTTTTCCGCCGATCTCTCTGGACCCGTGACCGATCGCGCGCTCTTTCATGCCGACAACTGCTACTTCTATCCGAACGTCCGTCTTCGTTCGAAGCCGTTGAAGACCAACACCGTCTCGAACACTGCGTTTCGTGGCTTCGGCGGCCCGCAGGGCATGGTCGGCGGCGAGCGCATGATCGAGGATGTCGCCTATGCTGTCGGCAAGGATCCGCTCGAGATCCGCAAGCTCAACTTCTATGGCGGCGAGGGCCGCAATCTCACGCCCTATCACCAGACGGTCGAAGACAACATCATCGGGCGCATCATCGAGGAGCTCGAAACGTCGGCCGATTACGCTGCGCGTCGAGAGGCCGTGATCGCCTTCAACCGCGAAAACCACATCATCAAGCGCGGCATCGCGCTCACCCCGGTCAAGTTCGGCATCTCCTTCACCAAGACCGAGTACAATCAGGCAGGCGCCCTGGTGCACGTCTATACCGACGGGTCGATCCACCTCAACCATGGTGGTACCGAGATGGGGCAGGGGCTTTACACCAAGGTTGCCCAGGTGGTGGCCGACGAGTTCCAGGTTGATCTCGATCGCGTCAAGGTAACGGCGACGACGACGGGCAAGGTGCCGAATACGTCGGCGACAGCAGCGTCCTCCGGTTCGGATCTCAACGGCATGGCGGCCGCCAATGCGGCGCAGCAGATCAAGGCGCGGCTGGTGCGCTTTGCCGCCGAACGCTGGAATGTTGCCGAGGCCGATGTCGCCTTCGAGCCGAACACAGTGCGGATCGGCGCGGAACGCTTGCCCTTTGGCGAGTTCATCAAGCTTGCCTATGGCGCCCGTATCCAGCTGTCCGCCGCCGGTTTCTACAAGACGCCGAAAATCCACTGGAACCGCTCGGAAGGCCGCGGCCGTCCGTTCTTCTATTATGCCTATGGCGCGTCCTGCTCCGAAGTCAGCGTCGATACGCTGACCGGCGAATATCAGGTCGATCGCACCGACATCCTTCACGATGTCGGCCGATCGCTGAACCCGGCACTGGACCTGGGTCAGGTCGAAGGCGCGTTTGTTCAGGGCATGGGCTGGCTCACGACAGAGGAACTGTGGTGGGACGCCAAGGGTCGGCTGCGCACGCATGCGCCGTCGACCTACAAGATCCCGCTTGCCTCCGATCGACCGCGCGTGTTCAACGTTCGCCTGGCGGAATGGTCGGTCAACCGGGAGGAAACGATCCGGCGGTCAAAGGCCGTCGGGGAACCGCCGTTCATGTTGGGCATTTCGGTTCTGGAGGCGTTGTCGATGGCAGCGGCGAGCGTTGCGGAGTATCGTATTCCCCCGCGCATCGACGCACCGGCGACGCCGGAGCGGGTGCTGATGGCGATCGAGCGGCTGCGAGCCGCCGCAAGGCAAGGGGCTGTAGCACAGGGTTGATGGCGATGGTTGCGAGCCGAGAGGATATCAGGGACTTCCTGCGTCGCGAACCGGACTGCGTTCTGGTCGAGGTGACGGGTGCCGCAGGCTCGACGCCGCGCGACACCGACGCCTGGATGCTGGTGGCGCCGGACGGCCTCTTCGGCACCATCGGCGGCGGCCAGCTCGAATATATGGCGATCGACCACGGTCGTCGCGCGATGAAGCGCGGCGATGGCGCCGACACGATGACGGTCCCGCTTGGCCCCGAGATCGGTCAGTGTTGCGGCGGGCGCGTCGCGCTCGCCTTCACGCGCATCGATCGGGAGAAAGCCGCCATGTTGATTGAACGCAGCGATCTGGAGATTGCCAGCCGCCCCCATGTCTACGTCTTCGGCGCCGGGCATGTCGGTGATGCGCTGGCGATGGCGCTATCGCTTGTGCCGGTGCGCACCATTCTCGTCGACACCCGCGAGGACGAGCTTTCGGCCGCCGATATCCACGGTATCGAGACCTGCCTGACCGCGATGCCCGAGGCGGTGGTCCGCGATGCGCCGCGCGGCAGCGCCTTCGTGATCCTCACCCATGACCACGCGCTCGACTTCCTGATTGCAGCCGAGGCGCTCAGGCGTGACGACGCTTCCTATGTCGGCATGATCGGCTCGAAGACCAAGCGTTCGACCTTCAAGAACTGGCTGTCGCGGGAAATCGGCCGGCCCGATCTTTTCGATCGTCTTATCTGCCCGATCGGCGGCACGGCCGTGAAAGACAAGAGGCCGGCGGTGATAGCGGCCCTGGCCGCAGCCGAGATCATGACCGCCGCGCTCAATCATCATTGGGAGGCGCCGGCTGTCTCCTCGGTCAAGCCAGGCAAGCGCGTCGGCGCCTGACGCTCAGGCGCTTTGGCGCGGCCGGATGATGCAATCGCCGACCTGGTCGAATTCACCCAGTTCTTCGGCGTGACGCTGACCCCATTCGCACAGGGCAAGCAGGACCGGCTCGAGGCTCTGGCCCAGTGCCGTTGCCGAATATTCCACCCTTGGCGGCACTTCGCGAAAGATCTCGCGATGAACGAGGCCGTGTTCTTCCATCTCGCGAAGCTGCTGGATCAGGACTTTCTGGCTGACGGCCGGTACGAGCCGTCGCAACTCAGAGAGGCGCCTCGGACCGTCGAACAGGTGATAGAGGATCACTGCCTTCCATCGCCCGGAGATCACCTTGAGCGCACGCTCGGATGGCAGTGATGGCAGTCTCTTGATGATATCGGCCATGGTTACCAATCGGTCAGTATGGAACAAAAGGGTGTGTAGAGCCAAACGGGAGTCTAAGGCTAATTATGGATCAAAGCCAGTCAAATGAGGTTGAGATCCATGAAAGCAATCCGGTACCGCTCCTTCGGGAGCCCTGAAGTCCTTGAGCTGATCGATATGCCGAAGCCGGTGCCCGCGCACGGCGAAGTGCTGGTGCGGGTCGGGGCGATCGGGCTCAATTTCTTCGAAGTTCTGATGCGGCAGGACCGATACGCGGTGACACCTGGTTTGCCGATGGTGCCGGGTGTCGAGATCGCGGGCATTGTCGAGGCGCAGGGCGAAGGCGTGAAAACGCCGGCGGTCGGCACGCGTGTCGCCGTGCCGATGTTCGCCTTCGGCCGCGGGGCGGGCGGGTGCGCCGAATATGTCGCGATCGACGCTGACGCACTCGTGCCGATCCCCGGCGACGTTTCGTTCGAAGTGGCGACAGCGCTGATGATCCAGGGGCTGACGGCGCTTCATCTCGTTCGGCAAAGCAATCCGCAGGGAAAGACCGTGCTGGTGACTGCTGCGGCCGGCGGTGTCGGCTCGCTGCTCATTCAGCTTGCAAGAGAGGCTGGTGCAAAAGCGGTAATCGCGCTTGCGGGCGGCAGCGAGAAGGTCGCGTTCACACGCTCGCTCGGCGCGGACCTTGCAATCGACTACAAAGCAGCGGATTGGCGGTCGGAGCTTGGACAGCATCAGGCAGGTGGGTCAGTCGAGACGATCTACGACATGGTCGGCGGATCCTTCACCAAATCCGCGCTTGGTGTTCTGGCGCAAGGCGGTGAGCTCGTCTTCGGCGCGATGGGGCGCTTCGAACTCGAAGCCGCTGACGTCGAACAAATGCTTTCGGGCAATCAATCCCTGCGTGGGTTCGCTCTATTGCCGTTGCTCACGCCGTCCGCCCTGAAAACCGATCTCGGCGATCTGTTCCGTCGCGTGGAGGACGGGCGGCTCAAGGTCCATCTCGGTGGTCGGTTTCCGCTGGAACAGGCGGCAGAGGCGCACCGTGCCATGGAAACACGAAGCACGACCGGTAAGATCGTGCTCGTGCCTTAACCGATCAAGCAGAGCGCTGTTTTAGGCGGGGCTGTTAGGCGAGCATCTTGCCGATCAGCCGCTGACAGCGCTCCGCCATATAGTCGATCATCAGCCGAACCTTCGGGTCCTGGAAGCGCTTGTGCGGATAGATCGCCGCCAGTTGCACGCCGAGCGGCGGTGTCGAGGCAAGGATTGGCACCAGCTCGCCGGTGTTGATGTAGCTCTTCACCTCGAAGAGAGGCTTGTTGATGATGCCGCGACCATCGAGCGCCCATTGGGTCAACACATCGCCATCATCCGAATCGTAAGGCCCGGTCACTTCGAGCTTCCTGACACCCTCAGGCGTCTGCAATGTCCAGAAGTACTCCTTGGAACCGGGATAGCGCAGCAGCAGACAGTCATGTTTGTCGGCGATAAGCTCGTCGGGTGTTTGCGGCACGCCGCGCTTCTCGAAATAGGCCGGTGCGCCGCAGACGACGCGCTCGCAGTTCATGATGCCACGCATGCGCAGGTTCGAATCTTCGAGGATGCCGAGCTTGAAGGCGACATCGACGCCTTCCGACAGGATATCGACATTGTGGTCGGAGAGCCTGAGCCGCACCTCGATATCCGGATATTTGTCGTGAAACTCCGGAATGCCCGAGGCGATCAGCCGCCGACCTATCCCCAACGGAGCGGTAATCTTCAGCGCACCCTTCGGATTGTGCGACAGATCCGCGATGGCGTTCTCCGCCTCATTGACAGCTTCGAGAATCTTGACGGCACCGTCGTAGAACACACGGCCGTGCTCCGTCGGGGTCAGCTTGCGCGTCGTCCGATTGAACAGCCGAACGCCCATGTGGCGCTCCAACTCTTTGATTCTATTACTGGCAACCGCCGGCGTTACGCGCTGGTCGCGACCAGCTGCCGACAGGGTTCCAAGCTCTACGACGCGTACGAAGACGCGAACATTGTCCAGATATGACATGCCTCCCGATCTCTCCTCCGGGCACTATCTAACGCATCCATTCCGTCGCGATTTTATAGATTTTTTTGAAAGTGTTGGTGAACCAGCGACGTTCCCGCGGCCTCCAGCAATGACACATAATGCGCGACGGAGAAATGGGAGAATTGCATGTACGAGTATGCCATAGCCTGGGATTGGCTCACCTTTGCCATGAGATGGCTACACGTCATCACCGGTATCGCATGGATCGGTTCGTCGTTTTATTTCGTCGCGCTCGATCTTGGCCTGAAGAAAAGACCCGATCTGCCTGTTGGAGCCTACGGCGAGGAATGGCAGGTCCACGGCGGCGGCTTCTATCATATCCAGAAGTATCTGGTGGCTCCATCAAACATGCCGGAGCACCTGATCTGGTTCAAATGGGAATCCTACGTCACCTGGCTTTCCGGTTTCGGCATGCTGTGCATGGTCTATTACGCCGGCGCTGACCTTTACCTGATCGACCCCAATGTGCTCGACGTATCGAAGACGACGGCGATCGCCATTTCGCTGGCATCGATCGGCTTCGGCTGGCTTGCCTATGATGCGATCTGCAAGTCGCCGGCCGGCCGCGACAACACCAAGCTGATGGTGCTCCTGTATTTCATCCTCGTCGGCATGGCCTGGGGCTATACGCAGCTTTTCACCGGCCGCGCCGCCTTCCTGCATCTGGGCGCCTTCACCGCGACGATCATGTCGGCGAACGTCTTCTTCATCATCATCCCGAACCAGAAGATCGTCGTTGCCGACCTGATCGCCGGCCGCACGCCGGACGCCAAATACGGCGTCATCGCCAAGCAGCGTTCCACGCACAACAACTACCTGACGCTGCCTGTGCTGTTCCTGATGCTGTCGAACCATTATCCGCTGGCCTTCGGCACCCAGTACAACTGGATCATCGCCTCGCTGGTGTTCCTGATGGGCGTCACCATCCGCCACTATTTCAACACCCGTCACGCCGACAAGGGCAATCCGACCTGGACGTGGCTTGCGACCGCGCTGCTCTTCATTGTCATCATGTGGCTGTCGACCGTGCCGAAGATCCTGAGCGGCGACGAGGAGGCGAAGGTTTCGGCGGCGCAGCAGCCGTTCGTTACCGCCGAGGCCTTTCCGAAGGTTCGCGACACCGTGCTTGGCCGCTGTTCCATGTGCCACGCCAAGGAGCCCGGCTGGGAAGGGCTGGTCGTGCCGCCGAAGGGCGTGACGCTGGAGACCGACGGCGAGATCGCCGCCCACGCACGCGAAATCTATCTGCAAGCCGGCCGTTCGCACGCGATGCCGCCGGCCAATGTCACCGGCATATCGGACGAGGAGCGCAAGCTCCTCGTCGCCTGGTATGAGACGGTCGTAAAGGGAGAGAAGGTTCAATGACCGATTTGCTGATCCGCGGCCGCGTGCTGACGTTTGTCGAGGCGCCCAAAGGCATCGACGACCACGCCTCCTATCGCTACTTCGAAGATGGCGCCGTGCTGGTTCGCAACGGCAAGATTGCCGATATCGGCGAGCATTCGGACGTTGCCCGCAGGGCCGGGCCAGCAGTCAAGGTTGCCGATCATCGACCGAACCTGGTGTTGCCGGGCCTGATCGACACGCATCTGCATTTCCCGCAGACGCAGGCTATCGCGTCCTATGGTGCGCAATTGCTCGAATGGCTGAACACCTACATTTTCGTCGAGGAACAAAAGTTCCGCCAGCCGGAGCATGCTCAATTCATTGCCGGCCGGTTCATGGACGAACTGCTTTCCAACGGCACCACCACGGCCGTTGCCTATTGTTCGGTGCATCCGGAGAGTGTCGATGCCTACTTCGGCGCTGCGGAAAGCCGCGGCATGCTGATGATCGGCGGCAAGGTAATGATGGATCGCAATGCGCCCGATGCGCTGCGCGACACGCCTCAACTCGGATATGACGAGACGAAGCAACTGATCGGCAAGTGGCACGGCCGCGGCCGCGCCCACTACGCCATCAGCCCGCGTTTCGCCATCACCTCGACGCCGGAACAGATGGAGATGAGCCGGGCGCTCGTCGCCGAACATCCGGAATGCTACGTCCAGACGCATCTGTCCGAAAACAAGGACGAGATCGCTTTCGCGACGTCGCTCTACCCGGAAGCGAAGGACTATACCGACATCTATGCACGCTACGATCTTTTGACCCGCAAGACGTTGCTCGGGCACTGCATTTACCTCAGCGATCGCGAGATCTCGGTTCTCGCCGAGACCGGCGCCGTCGGCACTTTCTGCCCGACCTCGAACCTGTTCCTCGGTTCGGGCCTCTTTGACCGCGACCGTTTCGACAAACTCGGCGCGCGCTGGTCGGTGGCAACCGACGTCGGCGCCGGCACCAGCTTCTCGATGCTGGAAACCATGGATGAGGCCTACAAGGTTCTTCATCTGCAGGGTCAGCGGCTTTCGCCGTTCAACTCGTTCTACATGATGACGCTCGGCAACGCGCGGGCGCTCGATCTCGACGACCGCATCGGCTCGCTGCATATCGGCGCCGACGCCGATATCGTCGTGCTCGACAGTCGCGCCAAGCCGTCGATGGAGCTGAGAATGCGCGTGGCCAAGACGCTCGCCGAGGAACTCTTCATCCTGCAGACGATGGGCGACGACCGATCGGTGGCCGAAACCTATGTTGCCGGCAAGCCGATGAAACATCGTGCCAGCAACCAGGCAGCCGAGACAGAAGCCACGGGCGGCCGGAAACTCGAGACGGTCTGAACCATCGCGGAAGCCTGGTCTCCCAACGTTCGACGCTGAACGTTCCAACTCAACGCCGCGTACGCAAGCCTCCCCCCACAAGGGGAGGCTTTCTTGTCAAAGATCTCCTTATCAGAGATCTTCGGGGCGCTTGCCGCCCATGGCCCGGGTCAAGGCATCGGCGCGCTCGCGCACGACCGGTCCCAGCACTAAGAGCTTGTCGTCATTGACGCGCACGGATGGTCCTGAGATCGAGATCCCGGCGATCGTTTCCCCATATTCGTTGAAGATCGGCGCTGCCACGCAGCGCATGCCGAGCGTGTGTTCCTCGTCGTCGATCGACCAGCCGCGCTGGCGGATCTTCTGGATGTCCTGCAGCAGCGCCGACAGGTTGTCGCGTGTCTTGTCGGTGAAATGCGCCAGGTCGCGTCCAGCCAGCAGATGCGCGACATCCTTGTCGGCCCAGGTCGACAGGATCGCCTTGCCGATTCCGGAGGCATGGATCGGCCCGCGCCGGCCGGGGCGGAAGAAGGCCCGCATCGGGGCATGGCTTTCCACCTGCGAGATGAAGACGACATCGCCGCCTTCTTCGATGCCGATATTGGCAGTCTCACCGCTTTCTTCCATCAGCTGTTTCAGAAACGGACGGCTGATGGTGCCGAGCTTGCGGAAGCGCAGATAGGCGTTGCCGATCTCGAATGCCTTGAGGCCGATCGTCCAGGCGCCGGTGTCGGGGTCGTTCATCACCATGCCGTGGTTGGCCAGAGACGTCAGCAGCCGGTGCACGGTCGATGGCGCCATGCCTGTGACATCGGACAAGTTCGTCAATGTCGAGCCGTCGCTTTCGGCAACGACCGCCAGCAGCGTCAGGCTACGGTCGAGCACCTGCACGGAGCCGGGCGCTGCGTTTTCGCCCGCCTTTCGGCCGCGTTTTCCCTTGCCTGTCGCATCCATGATCCATCCTCCAGCAGCCGAGTCATTCCTATCATCCTCTAGCAGGACCAGGATTGATTGTTTCGAAATTCTTGAAGATGTTTATTTCCATCTGATGGAAATGAATTCCATTTAAATGTTGAACATTGATGACAATGGGGTATCGTCTCATCAAATAGGAGGAGTTCCCATGGCTAAGATGCGTGCCGTTGATGCGGCTGTTTACGTTCTTGAGAAAGAGGGCATCGATTGTGCCTTCGGCGTGCCCGGTGCGGCAATCAATCCGTTTTATTCCGCTCTGAGGGCGCGCGGCTCGGTTCGCCACATCCTTGCCCGCCACGTAGAGGGCGCCTCGCATATGGCGGAAGGCTACACCCGCGCCAAGCACGGCAACATCGGCGTTTGCATCGGCACGTCAGGCCCGGCCGGCACCGACATGATCACCGGCCTTTACTCGGCTTCCGCCGACTCGATCCCGATCCTCTGCGTCACCGGGCAGGCGCCGCGCGCCCGCCTGGACAAGGAGGATTTCCAGGCCGTCGATATCTCCAAGATCGCAGCACCTGTCACCAAGTGGGCTGTCACCGTCATGGAGCCGGCGCTGGTGCCATTCGTCTTCCAGAAGGCTTTTCACCTGATGCGCTCCGGACGACCGGGGCCGGTGCTGATCGACCTGCCGGTCGACGTCCAGCTGGCCGAGATCGAATTCGATCCCGAGACGTATGAGCCGCTCGAGCCCTACAAGCCGAAGGCGACGCGCGCGCAGGCCGAGAAGGTCATTGCGATGCTGAACGAGGCCGAGCGGCCGTTGATCGTCGCCGGTGGCGGCATCATCAATGCCGACGCCTCGGATCTCTTGACCGAATTTGCCGAGATCACCGGCGTTCCTGTCATTCCGACACTGATGGGCTGGGGTACGATCCCGGACGATCATCCGCTGATGGCCGGCATGTGCGGCCTGCAGACGTCGCATCGCTACGGCAATGCCAGCATGCTCGCCTCCGACTTCGTGCTCGGCGTCGGCAACCGTTGGGCAAACCGCCACACCGGCAACATACCGACCTATACCGAGGGTCGAAAGTTCGTTCACGTCGATATCGAACCGACGCAGATCGGACGCGTCTTCGCGCCGGATTTCGGCGTCGTCTCAGACGCGGGGGCAGCGCTGAAGCTTTTCCTTGACGTTGCGACGGAATGGAAGACCGCCGGCAAGCTGCGCGACTGGTCGGGCTGGGCGCAAGAATGCCGCGAGCGCAAGCGGACCATGCTGCGCAAGACCCATTTCGACCAGACGCCGCTAAAGCCGCAGCGCGTCTATGAAGAGATGAACAAGGCCTTCGGCCGCGACACCTGCTATGTGTCGACCATCGGCCTCAGCCAGATCGCCGGCGCGCAGTTCCTGCACGTCTACAAGCCGCGCAACTGGATCAATTGCGGCCAGGCCGGTCCGCTCGGCTGGACCCTGCCGGCTGCCCTTGGCGTGCGTGCCGCCGATCCCGATCGGCCGATCGTCGCACTTTCCGGCGACTATGATTTCCAGTTCATGATCGAGGAACTGGCGGTCGGCGCCCAGCACAAGCTGCCCTACCTGCATGTTGTCGTGAACAATTCCTACCTCGGCCTCATCCGCCAGGCGCAGCGCGGCTTTAACATGGACTTCGAAGTCAGCCTCGCCTTCGACAACATCAATGCGTCTGAAGACGCGGAGAAGGGCTATGGCGTCGACCATGTCGCCGTTGCCGAGGGTCTCGGCTGCAAGGCGATCCGGGTGCGCAGCCCCAACGAGTTCCAGGAAGCGTTCGACCGCGCCCGCGCCCTGATGGATGAGCACCAGGTTCCCGTCGTCATCGAGTTCATCCTCGAGCGCGTCACCAACATCGCCATGGGTGCGGACATCAACGCCGTCGTCGAGTTCGAGGAACTGGCGGCGCGTGGCGAAGATGCACCGACCGCGATCGAAGCGCTTCTCGATTGAAAACTATCACAAGGAGGAAAAATCGCATGGCGAAGTTCGCTGCGAACCTGACAATGCTGTTTACCGAGGCGCCGTTCCTCGATCGCTTTGCCCTTGCTGCAAAAGCCGGCTTCGAAGGCGTCGAGTATCTCTTCCCCTACGAGTTCGAGAAGGTCAGCCTGCGCGCCGAGTTGCAGCGTTACGGTCTGAAACAAGTGCTGCACAACCTGCCGGCCGGCAACTGGGCCGGCGGCGAGCGCGGCATCGCCATCCTGCCCGACCGGATCGACGAGTTCCGCAAGGGCGTGGCGAGCGCCATCGACTATGCGACCGCGCTTGATTGCAAGCAGGTCAACTGCCTGGTCGGCATCGCGCCGGACGGGGTCGCGGAAGCCGTGCTGCGCACCACGCTGGTCGCCAACCTCAAGCTGGCCGCGAGCGAACTGGGCAAGCAGGGCATTCGCCTGCTGATCGAGCCGATCAACCACTTCGATATTCCCGGCTTCTACCTCAACACGGTCGAGCAGGCCGCTTCGATCATCGACGAGGTCGGCAGCGACAACCTCTTCATCCAGTACGACCTCTACCATCAGCAGCGCACGCAAGGCGAACTCATCGGTACCTACAGGCGCTTTGTCGGCCGCATCGCCCACGTCCAGCTTGCCGATAACCCGGGCCGCAACGAACCGGGTACGGGCGAGATCAACTATCCGTACGTCTTCGATGCGCTCGAAGAGGCGGGCTACGACGGCTGGATCGGCTGCGAATACAAGCCGCGCACGACCACGGTCGAGGGCCTTGGCTGGCTTGGCGCCGAGCGCAAGCGCACGCAATCCGCAGATATCATCAAGATCAGGAGTTAAGCACAATGGCAACGATCGGCTTTATTGGACTGGGCATCATGGGTACGCCGATGGCACGCCATCTGCAGGATGCCGGGCATACGATCATCACTTCGAAATTTGCGATCCCGCCGCGGCAGGAACTGCTCGACAACGGCCTGACGTTTGTCGAGACGCCGAAGGCACTTGCCGAGGCGGTCGACACGATCATCCTGATGCTGCCGGACACGCCTGAAGTGAAGGACGTTCTCTTCGGCGAGAACGGCGTCGCCTACGGCCTTTCCAAGGGCAAGTTAGTCATCGACATGAGCTCGATCTCGCCGATCGAAACCAAGGAATTCGCCAAAAAGGTCCGCGAAACCGGTGCGGAATACGTCGACGCGCCAGTCTCCGGCGGCGAAGTCGGCGCCAAGAACGCTTCGCTTTCGATCATGGCCGGCGGCTCTCAGGAGAGCTTCGACCGGGCCTTGCCGTTGTTCCAGCTGATGGGCAAGAACATCACCCTCGTCGGCGATTGTGGTGATGGCCAGGTGACTAAGGTCGCCAACCAGATCATCGTTGCGCTGACGATCGAGGCGGTGTCCGAGGCGCTCGTCTTCGCCTCGAAGGCCGGCGCTGATCCGGCGCGGGTTCGCGAAGCGTTGATGGGTGGTTTTGCCTCCTCGCGCATTCTCGAAGTGCATGGCGATCGCATGATCAAGCGCACGTTCGATCCGGGCTTCCGCATCTCGCTGCACCAGAAGGATCTGAACCTGGCGCTGCAGGGCGCAAAATCCCTCGGCATTTCGCTACCGAACACGGCAGCGACGCAGGAGCTGTTCAACAACTGCGCCGCCAATGGTGACAGCGGGCTTGACCATTCCGGCCTGGTGCGTGCCCTTGAGCGCATGGCGAACCATCAGGTCGCCTGAAGCACCGCTACGACAGCATGAAAATACGCGTGATCGACCGGCGGCCCGTTCCGTCTGCCGATCGTGCCTCCGGGCGGCGGAAGGAGGAGCCGCCGCCCGAGATCTTGGATGAAGGGGAGAGACATGGCAGCCATTGCCGATCCGCGCACGTTTCTGGAAACGCTGTTCACATCGGCGGTTGCCGCTGCCGACCCGGCACTGGTGATTGCCGCCAACCTGCCGGAGCGGCCGAAGGGCCGGACCGTGGTCGTCGGCGCCGGCAAGGGTGCGGCGCAGATGGCACAGGCCTTCGAGCGACATTGGGATGGTCCGCTTTCCGGCGTCGTCGTCACCCGCTACGGCTACGCAGCCCCTTGCCAGCGTATCGAGGTGCTGGAAGCATCGCATCCGCTGCCGGATGAAAGCGGTCTGCAGGCCTCTCGGCGCCTGATCGCCGAGGTCAGCGGCCTGTCGGAAGACGATCTGGTCGTTGCTCTTGTCTGCGGTGGTGGATCGGCCCTGCTGCCGTCACCACCTCCAGGCCTTTCGCTGGACGATGAAGTCGCCGTCAACCGGGCGCTGCTCGCCTCGGGGGCGCCGATCAGCGCCATGAATGCGGTGCGCAAGCACGTCTCATTGATCAAGGGTGGCCGGCTCGCGGCCGCGGCCTATCCGGCGAAGGTCGTTTCACTCATCGTATCTGATATTCCCGGCGATGACCCGGCGCTGGTCGCCTCCGGTCCGACCCAGCCCGACGCAAGCACTCGTGCCGACGCCCTGAAGATCATCGAGCGCTATGGCCTGCAATTGCCCGAAAAGGTCCTGGCGTGGCTCGCCGATCCGGCTGCCGATGCGCCGTCGCCGTCCGACCCGCGTTTCGCTGCCAACGAAGTACGCCTGATCGCATCCGCTTCCGTCTCGCTCGAGGCGGCTGCCGCCAAGGCGCGGGAGGCCGGCATCGAGGCAATCATTCTCTCCGACGCAATCGAAGGCGAGGCGCGTGACGTCGGCAGTGTTCACGCGGCAATCGCCCGTGAGGTCGCAGGCCGCGGCCGCCCCTTCGCGAAGCCCGTTGTCGTTCTTTCCGGCGGCGAGACGACCGTTACCATGCGCGGGGCAGGCAAGGGCGGACGCAACAGCGAGTTCCTGCTGTCGCTGGCCCTTGGCATTGATGGCGCCATTGGCGTTTCGGCGCTTGCCGCCGATACCGATGGCATCGACGGTTCCGAGGACAATGCCGGCGCCTTCGCCGACGGAACGACGATCGCCCGGCTTGCCGCACAGCGTCTCGACGCCGCAGCACTCCTGCAACGGAATGATAGCTGGAGTGCCTTCGACGCGCTCGGCGATATCTTCAAGCCCGGGCCGACCGGCACGAATGTCAATGATTTCCGCGCAATCCTGGTACAATAGCACGCGAGGATAGGGTGCCTAAGACATTGGTGCCGCTGGGTCAGGCGGCGCTTTGGGCGAAGTGGCAGCTGACTGTGCCATGATTGCCGAAATCGGCAACGAAAGTGTCGCCGCTGCGCGCCTCCACCGCACGCACGAACGAGCCGGAAAGCACGATCTGGCCCGGTTCGATCGCGTCGCCATTTTGCGCCAAGCGGTTGGCGAGCCAGGCGATGCCATGGGCGGGATGATTGAGAACGCCCGCCCCCAATCCAGTTTCTTCCACTTCGGCGTTGCGCGAGAGGATGGCGCCCATCCAGCGCATATCGACCGCGTCGGGGCGCATCGGTCGTCCGCCAAGGATCAGCCCGGCATTGGCCGCATTGTCGGCGACCGTATCGGCGATCCCTCGGGCCTGCTGTGTCTCGGGATCGCGCCTGACGATGCGGGTGTCGAGGATCTCCAGCGCGGGGATCACGAAGTCGGTGGCGTTGAGCACGTTCAGGATGGTGACGCGCGGCCCTTTGAGCGGCGCCTTCATCACGAAGGCGATTTCGGCCTCTACGCGAGGCTGGATGAAGCGATCGGCGGGAATGGTTGCACCATCCTCGAACAGCATGTCGTCGAACAGCACGCCGGAATCCGGTGTGTCGATATCAAGCGCCTGCTGCATGGCCTTTGACGTCAACCCGATCTTGAAGCCGATGATCCGTCGGCCGAGGTCCCGCTTGCGCCGCACCCAGGCGGATTGAACCGCATAGGCGTCGTCTATCGTCATCCCCGGATGTTTGAGGGACAACAGGCCGACCTGGCTGCGATCGATTTCGGCCTGGTGAAGGCTCTCGGCTGCTTGCGAAATCTCGGCAGGGCTGAGCATGCGACCGTTTTCCTCTCGCAAGGACGTCATCCATAGCCTTGCGATGGCATCCGAAGGACTTCGAGCTTTGCGCTGACGTTCAAGGCCCGGATATCATCGCCGAAACAATCGGGATAGGAAAGGGTTTGATCGCAAGACCCCTCGTGTCAGACGGACTGCGTTGCCAGCATCATGCCGAGGCCGTTGAGGATCGAACCGCATGCCCGCGGGACCAGGCTGCTCTGGCCGGTGAAGCGACCAAGGGTCAGGGATGCGAGTATCACAGCGGCGACATCAGCGGCCGACAACGCCAGATTGACCAGCATGCCGAAGACCAGGAACTGCAGGGAGACCGGCATTGCCGCTGCCGGGTCGACGAATTGCGGCAGGAACGTCACGAAGAACAACGCCGTCTTAGGGTTGAGGATTTCGACGAGGATGCTGTCGCGCAGCACGCCGGGCTTGGCATCGGTCTTATGCGTATCATGCTTGCCGATGCCGAGCAGCATCGTGCCGCCAAGCCAGACCAGATAGACGGCGCCGGCAAGTTTGATTGCCGCATAGACAAACGGTGCATGGCTGAGAAGGGCGGCAAGCCCGAGGGTTGCGGCTGCAATATGCACATAGCAGCCGATATGGATGCCGAATGCGGCCAAAAAACCGGCTTTGCGGCCATGCGCCAAGGTCTGCGCCGTCATGTAGAGAATGGCGGGCCCCGGCATGCAGGCAAAGATCGCCGTAGCGACCGCAAACGAAATCCAGTGCTCGATCGAGGGCATCGCAGTTCCTCCGGTTTGCCGGCTGCCCCTCCGGCAGCGTGGCATTCGGCCCGACCCCGTCGGTGCGGAATCGGGTCGGCAGAGAACTACGCTTGGTTGTAGATCGGCGACATACGGCAGGTGCCGTATTTCGGAGCCTCGAACCTGCGGCCAATGATGTGGTGGTTAAGGGAATGTCACCGCTGGAGCCGGCGCGGCATGCGGATTTCAGCCAATGGGCAGGCCGATGCGCACAGCGTAGGCGGCGAGTTCGGCAGCGCTATGCAGGCTGAGCTTGCGCATCAGGTTTTCGCGGTGCTTGCGCGCGGTGAGCGGGCTGATGCCAAGCCGTTCGGCAATCTCGCGAGCCGTCAGGCCCTGAGCCGCGAGCGAAAGGATCTGCATCTCC
Organism: Ensifer sp. Root142; assembly: GCF_001426785.1. Classification (NCBI taxonomy): domain Bacteria; kingdom Pseudomonadati; phylum Pseudomonadota; class Alphaproteobacteria; order Hyphomicrobiales; family Rhizobiaceae; genus Ensifer; species Ensifer sp. Root142. The sequence continues at coordinate 128,861 of NZ_LMFK01000049.1, read as the reverse complement.
CGCCGGGTCAGGGGAATGGGCGAAAGCGCTTCGTCGGTCGCGGACGGCAAGGTCCGTCGCTCCGGGTGGCTGACGGCAAAGCGTATCGATTGTGCGAGGTAGATTTCGTTGGCGCCAAGCGCGTCAACGGCAGAGGCAAGCTCGGCCGGGTCGCCGTTCTTCGTGAGATAACCGCTTGCGCCCGCATCTATGGCGGCGCGGACCGTTCGCGGTTCGATATTGGCGGTCAGCACTAGGATCTTCATTCTCGGAGCCAGTTCCCTGATGTCGGCGATGAACTGGATGCCTGCCACGCCCGGCATGCCGAGATCGAGGGTCAGAAGGTCTGCCGGCTCACTTCTCGCAAGCGCCAACACGGCTTCGCCGTCGGCGGCCTCGGCAACCACAGATATGCCCGCCATCGTCGAAAGTAGCATCTTCAAGCCTTCGCGAACGATGGCATGGTCGTCGGCAACGATGACGTTCATGGCCTTCGACATTTCAGCAATCCTTCATTGATATCAGCAATTGTCCGCAACCATAAACAGGTTCGCGTGCGGAGGCGATGCAAACAGCGTGAGCGACTGCAACCTCTCCTGATAGAACTACTATTTCGTCAATCTTACGCGGTGCTGGTCGCAAATTTGGTCATTCCACTACCGGTTGCCATTGATCCGAAGGAGTGGATGCGGTGAGACCCGTTGGCGGGATGCACCGTAACCCTCCATACGCGGACAGTCGGGCGCCTCGGCGGTATTCTGACCGTTCACGCCGGGTCGAGCGACGTGCGCAAACTGCAGCCGACTGAGGGTCTCATCTATTCGATAAAGACGCGCACGCTGGCGGCCCGACCCACGGCGTCGATGACCGTGAGGGTGGAATAGCCGGCGCCATCGGGCTGCCATTGCGTCGTCCGCCGGCGGGTCGGATCGGGCAACGGCTTGCCATTTGCGAGCCACCGGAAGGGCGCGCGGCCGCCCTGCAGCTTCAAAGTAAGCGGTGACATGGTCTCATGGTCGATGCCAAGTTCGACACGCGCGCCCTCGGGCGGAAAGACGATCTGTGGCGCCGGCTCGCGCGCCGAGGCGTTGACGAGGCCGCTTGCGGTCATCGAGAAGCGGCGCTGGCTGATCGGCAGCTCGATTTGGGAGATGCGCACAGCGCCCGGCGGTGCATCCGGCAGCGGCGTGATCGGCAATCCGGATTTGGCAAAGCCTTCAAAGAGAATGGGCGCGGCCGCGCCATAGCCGGTCAGCCCCGGAACGGCGCCATTGTCCGGCCGCCCGACCCAGACCCCGAGCACATAACGGCCGTCGTAGCCGACCGACCAGGCGTCGCGATAGCCATAGCTGGTGCCGGTCTTGTAGGCGATGCCGCGCTGCCGGCTTCCCGCCGGCGGCAAGACGGCCGAGAGCACATCCGAGACATGCCAGGCGGAAACGGGCGAAAGCAGCGGTTCGCCGTCGATCAGACCGGCCGTGCCGGTGATGCCATCGCCGAGCCGCACCGGGAAGCCGCGATTGGCAAGACCAGCATAGAGCTGCACGAGATCGCGCAGCGTCAGGCCGACCCCGCCAAGGCCGATTGCCAGCCCGGGTGCCTCGCCTGCGGGCAGCACAGGCTTCACCTCGGCGCGGCGGAACCTGACCATCAGCCGGGCAGGGCCGACGACGTCGAGCAGGCGAATGGCCGGAACGTTGAGCGACAGTTGCAACGCCTGGCGCACGCTGACGTCGCCTTGGTAGCTCATGTCGAAATTGCGCGGGCGGTAACCGAAGAAATCGGCCGGTCGATCCTCGATAATGGTTTCCTGGCTGACCAGGCCCTCCTCGAAGGCGAGACCGTAGATGAAGGGTTTTAGCGTCGAACCGGGCGAGCGGGTGATCCGCGTCATATCGATCCAGCCCGAGCGGCTCGCGTCGAAATAATCGGCCGAGCCGACTTCGCCGATGATCTCGCCGGTGCGTGCGTCGGCCATGATCATGGCGACGGACACTCTCGGTCCCAGTTTGGCCGCTCCCTCGCGCGCAACCGCTTCGAGGCCGCGCTGGACATTGCGGCGCAGCGTCGTGTGATGCTGCACGGCCGTCGGTTGCTTGCGCAGCGCCGTCTCGGCCAGATGGGCGGCATAGGCCGGCAACTGAAGGCGGCGGTTCGGAATGGCCGTCATCGCGGCCCGTTCAGCTTCGCCTTCGCCGATCACGTCGGCAACCGCCATCCGAGTCAGGACGCGCTTGCGGGCAGCTTCGGCTGCGGCGTGGTTGCGGTCCGGCCGGCGCTTTTCCGGCAATTGCGGCAGCGCCACCAGCAGCGCGGCTTCGCCTACAGATAGTCGCTTCGGCTCCTTGCCGAACCAGGCCAGGCTTGCGGCGCGCACCCCCTCAAGATTGCCGCCATAGGGTGCGTGGCTGAGATAAAGGTCGAGAATCTGGTCCTTGGACAGCCGACGCTCGATCTGGATCGCGCGCGCAATCTGAAGCAGCTTGGCCGCAATGCTTCGTTGTTCGCGCGGTTCGATCAGCCGCGCCACCTGCATCGAAAGGGTGGAGGCGCCGGAAACGATGCGGCCGTTGGTGACGAACTGCAGCGCGGCGCGGCCGAGCGCCAGGAAGTCGATGCCGGCGTGCTCGAAAAACCGCTGGTCCTCATAGGCAACCAGCATCCGCAGAAACTGCGGGTCGACGTCACCGACAGTCGTGTTCAGCCGCCAGAGACCGTCAGGTGTTGCAAAGGCCCTGAGCAATTGGCCGTCGACGTCGAGAACCTCGCGAGACACGATGCCAGCCGCTCCCAGTGGCGGCGGAAATGCCTGGTCAGCCTTGTCGAGCGCAAAGGCAGACAGCCCCGTCAGCAACAGGCCGACGGGGATCGCGATCAGCAATTTTTGCCTTATCGACATTATCGGGCCTATTGGGCTGCCAGAACCTCCATACGCCCTGTCGCGGTGCGCGCCGAGAACTGCGGCCGGTACATGTCTTCGACGCTTGCGGCAGGATGATCGTAGACACCGGGGTTCACCGCGCGGACGACATAGGCGAGCGTCAGCTCGCGGCTATCGCCGGTAGCGCGGTCGAAGGCGGCGACGAAGCGATCGTTGCGGAACTCCGTATGCGTCGCGGTAATCTCGCCGAGCCATTCGAAGTTCGTCAGCTGGGCGCTGTCGACCAGGCTCGGGTTATCGATCTGGAAACCGGCCGGCAAAAGGTCCGAAACAAGCACGCGGGACGGCCAATCGTTGGTTTCGGTGACCTTCAGCACCACGACATAGCGCTCGTTCTGCCTGGCTTGGCTGACATTGGCTTCGGCACCATCGAGTGTGTAATAAGTGCGCTCGATGGCAAAGCCGTCACCGCCGGCCGACAGTGGCTGAGCCGGGGCAGCAACCGTGGTGACCACCGCAGAGACGGCGTCCGCCCCCTCGTTCTTGATCACCACCGGATGAGACAGAAGCGCATCGCCGGGCATCCGCGCGGCGTAGCCGCCGGTCTTCGACGCGCCATTGACGTCAAGCAGCATGCCCTCGTCGCCGCCCTGAACGGCACGGGCGGCAAGCAGCATCCAGGCCTGTTCCTGCGTGCTGGTATATTTCTTCTGCTCCCATTGCCGTGCCACGATCTTCGACAGTTCCGGAATGATCGGCGGAACCGGACGGCTTTCGGCGGCCAGAGCCAGGACGGCCGCGTCGTCGCGCAGCGAAGAACCGTAGTCGGAACGCGACAGGCTGACATTGACGAGGCCGGTCGACATGTTGGCCGAGGACGCAAAGATTTCCTTTGACCGCTGGGCATCGCCGTAGAGCGCCAGCGCCGCTGCGACCTGAGCCTTGGCCAATGGCGTCGGGAAATCATTGATCAGCGTGTTGGCGTAATAGCGGATGTCGTTGACGGCGGCCTTGCGGTTGCGTGCGAGCACATAGAGCGCATAGGCGATCTCGTTGCCGCGATCCTTGGCATTGGTGTCATAGCCGAGGCCGTTCTGCAGGTTTTCCAGTGCCTGCACCATCGCTGCCTCAGGCACGTCGTACTTCTGTTCACGTGCGCGTGTCAGGAAGTCGGTGACATAGGCGTCGAGCCAGAGGTCCCCATAGCCCGGCCCCCACAGGCCGAAGCTGCCGGACGACGACTGGTTGGAGAGCACGCGGTAGATCGCTTCCTGCACCCGCTTGGTCACTTCGCCGTCATCGGGAAGGCCGGACTGCTTGGCCAATTCACTCATATAGAGAAGCGGCAGCGCCCGGCTCGTCGTCTGCTCGGTGCAGCCATAGGGGTAGCGGTCGAGCGCCATCAGGATGGCGGGAATGTCGAAGGCCGCAGACCGGGTGACGCTCAGCGAAACCGACGCGCCCTGGAGCACGCTGTCTGCCAGCAACTGGCCGTCGATCGTCAGGCTGCTGCCCGCCGCAAGGTTGACCACCTGTCGCTGCGTGACCGGCAGTGTGGCCGGGCGCACCGGAATGTTGAGCGCCTGTTCGAGCGAAAGTCCGGAGGCGCCGGTGAGCTGGACAGTAACGAGCCCGTCGCCTGTGTGTTGGCCGACCAGCGGCAGCGTCAGAACCGATTTGCCGCCCTGTTCGAGGCGTACCGTTTCGCTGGCGCCGGTCTGTTCCACCGTCACCGGTCCGTTGGTGGTCAGTTGTACTTGGTAGTCACCGGCCGGAGCGTCGGTGTTGGCGATGTCGAGCCGCAGTTCGGCGCGGTCTCCCGGCGCAAGGAAGCGCGGCAGGCTCGCCGTCACGACGATCGGGTCGCGGATGACGACGTCGCGGACAGCATGGCCGACGCCGGACTTCGTCCAGGCGACGCTCATGATCCGCGCCGTGCCGTTGAACTGCGGAATATCGAAGCTGACGGTCGCCTTGCCATCGGCGTCGAGCTTCACCGGACCTTCGAAGAACGCCACCAGCTTTTCGGTGGGCGGGCTTCCCTGCAGCGCGACCTGGCCGCCGTCGCCGCCGGTGCGCAATTTGCCGGTCGCCCCAAGCGAGCCATCGATCAAGCGACCGTAGAGATCGCGCATTTCAAGACCAAGCTGGCGCTGGCCGAAATACCAGGCGGCAGGATCCGGAGCTTCATAGCGGGTCAGGTTCAGGATGCCGACGTCGACCGCGGCAATCGTGACATAGGCTTCTTCGTTGGCGCCGGCCCCTGCCACCTGCAGGCTGATATCGAGCGGCTTGCGCGGTTCGGTCTTTTCGGGCGCTTCGATGGCCACGGCAAGCTTGCGCTCAGCGGGATCAACGGTCAGCCATTTGATGCCAATCGCGCGCATAGGCATGCGGCTTTCCTGTGCATCACCAGGCCGATAGAGTGTCGCGGTGACATAGGCGCCGGCCCCCCAATCGGCGGTGACGGGCAAATCGATCTCGCCACCCTCGGCGACAATCGTCGCGCTCTTTGTCGTGATCAGGCCTTCCGTGCCGACGGTTACCAGCAGTTCACCGGCAAAACGCGGTGAAACCTTGAGCTTGGCGGTTTCGCCGACGGCGTAGTTTTCCTTGTCGAGCGCGATTTCGAGGCCATCGGGCGTTTCGGTCGATGTCGATGCGACATACCAGCCGGCATCGAATTCGACGCTCGATGTCGGTCCGTCGAGGGCCGCCGTCTCGACTTCGAGACGGTAGCGGCCCCAGCCGACGGGCACGGCGATCTCGCCTCCATCGGCGGTCACGTCGAGCGTGCCGTTCGCAACCTGCTTGGTGGTGACCACCGGCTCGTATTTCCAGGCGGTTCCGTCTCGGTACCATTGATAGTTGCGCTCGACGCTGATCAGCTTCCAGAGCGCACCCGGCATGGCGGCCCTGGCACCGTCGGGGTCGATGGCGATCACGCGGAACTTGCCGACGGAGTTTTCCTGAAGGTCGCCCGAAAACTCGGGTTTGATGCCGATCATCGCGCCTTCCGGCTTTACCGGCAGCGTCAAGGATCGTTCGACGGCGCGACCGCCGGCCTCGCGCATCCGCACGGTGACATTGGCGTTGAGCAGTTGCGTCGTCGACGGCACTTCGCTCAAAGCCACGTCGAAGGTCGACTTGCCGTCGTCATCGAGAGCCGTCAGGTCCTCAAGCGGCAGACGCGTGTCCTCGCTCGCCTCTTCGTCGGCAAGGCCGAAGAAATATCCCTTGAAGGCAGCACTTTCGCGCGTCGGCTTCAGAACCACTTCGCCCTCAAGCTCGAGGCCGGCGGCCGGTGCGCCATAGAGATAGCGTCCATCGACCACGACTTGTACCGGTTCGCCGACAGCGATCTCCTTTGCTTCGCTCGTCAGATCGAACTCCGTGCGGTCCGGCACGAAATCGTCGACTAGAAACTGCTTCTCGCCGATCGGCGAGGCCTTGGGATCAGTGAAGATCTGCATCGTCCAGGTGCCACGCATGGCGTTTTCCTGAACATCGAGATCGAGCGTGTGGCCGCCGAGCTTGCCGCCGTCGCTGATCATCCTGCGGTATTCGACACCGTCAGGGCGCAGGAACACGAAGGTGAGCGGCAGATTCTCGATCGCCTCGCCATTAACGTCTCGGGCAAGTGCTGACGCGTGCACCGTCTCGCCGACGCGGTAGATGCCGCGCTCCGTCCAGGCGAGGACGTCGATGGCGCCGGGCGCCGCACGGCCGGTGACCCCACGATCCGACAGGTCGAATCCCGCCCTCGTCATGTCGAGGAAAACGAAGTCGTCTTCGCCGCTCTTGGCTGTGATTACGGCCGGGGTCAGGGCGGAGGTGCCGCGGATGAGACCAGCGGTGAAGGTGGCGCGGCCGTCGCCATCCGTCGTTGCCGTGCCGAGGATTTCGTTGTTCTTGGCGACAAGCTGCAGCTCGACACCTTCGATCGGCTTTGCGGTTGCGAGCGATCGGGCAAAGACGTTCAGGCCGTCGGTGCCGGCATAGGTCGACACGCCGATGTCGGAGACGACGAACCATTGGGTAGCGCGGGCGTCCCAATCCTGGCTGAGGCCGGTTTCGGATGCTGCGGTCAGCACGTAGACGCCGGCTTTGCGCTTCGGCAATGCTTCATCGACCGGGAAGCTGGTGACCACTTCCTTGTTGAGGACGCTGTCGATGGCGATCGAACCTTCCCAGACCAGTTCTCCGCTTTCGTCTTGAATGCGCTGGGCGCTGTAGCCGTCGATTTGCGTCAGGAACTGCGAGTTCTGCAGCACCTGCGCCAGGCTGCGATCGCCGATGCGGTAGAGCTTGAGCTTGGCGCTGTCGGTGTTGACGGAAACCAGCGGAATGCCGCGGCGCGCGGTCGAGGGCAGCACGAAGCTGTCGCCGGTAAAGCGCACGACCTGGCCGCGATCCTTGACGTAGACCTCAAGAGTGACCGGCGCCTCAAGCACTTCATCGACCGACGAGGGCAGGCCGGTGCGCAGCGTCAGCTTGTAACGCTGGCCATGCGACAGACCCTCAACGCAGATCTGGTCGCCCTTGGCTTCCACTGCTTTCGGGGCAGCGCCGTCTAGTGTGACGAAGGAGGCATAGTCGGCGCCGCTCTTTAGTAGCTGCTCCGAAAACTGCACGCAGGCGCGCGGCGAGGCGCTATCGGCATCAACGGTGTTTTCGATGACGCGGAAGCGCTTGCGTTCCTTCAGGTCGAGGTAGGCGGTCTCGACCGTTTTTGATTGCACCAGTTCGAGGCTGGCCTTGTAGGCATTGAGGGCGCCGCGGAAATTCTCGGCATTTTCCAGCGCCTTGGCGAGAACGGCCAGCGCATGGGCGCGGCTTTCTGCGGTCCGCGTCAGCTGATAGCCGTTGATCGCCGCAAGGGCGGCTTGCGTCGCGACATCGGTATTGCCGGTGACGCGATTTGCCGTGCGCGCCGTTTCAAGCCACAGCTCGCTGTCATCAGGGGTGATCGCAAGCGCGCCCTGGAACGCCTTCAATGCACCGTCGATAATGCCCGATTCCGCCTGCGCGCGCGCCGTTTCGATCAGGTTGTTGACACCGAAGCCCTGCTGATCGTCGGCAAGTGAAAGGTTCGCCTTGGCGTCGCGCGCGTCCTGAAGGATCTGGTCGGAGAGAAACGAGAGTCGCGGCGGCGCGCCGAGGTCCGGCTGCACGGCCTGCGCCTGGACGATCTTGCCGGCGATGGCGCCGGGGAAGTCGTTCAACTGATTGAAGTCGGACTTCAGGAAGCACCATTTCACCTTGGGATTGTAGGTGAATGCGCGGCAGGATTGGTCCGCGATGCAGGCGGTCTCGCACTGATCCAGCGAGACATTCTGTTCGGTTCGCAGATCGAAGCCGAAATAGTCACCGTCCTGGGTGATCTCGACCTGGCGGCCGGTCGGAGCCGAAAAAGCCGGATATCCGGCGGCCAAAACAGAAACAAGAAGAGCGGAAAGGCCGAAAAACGCGCGCACAGACATAAGTCCTCCCAACGCAGCCGGTCTCGATAGAGCTTCACTTTTTCAAGGTTCCTGATGCCTTGTCAACCACGGACGTTCAAGAGTTGGACGACAATTTACGCGAGAGCGAGCAACATGTCCTAGTGAGGCGGCGTTACTGCGACAGGGCGCTTATCTTCTCTGCTCCTTCAGGAAAACGACGAGCGAACGGCCGGCGTCGAGGATGTGATCCCGGGTGAGCGACGATGCCAGATCGGCGTCACCTTTGGCGCAGGCATTGAGGATCGCCTCATGCTCGCGCGCTGCGCGCTTCATGCCATCCGTCAGCGTCAGCTGCGCGCGCAGATAACGATCGATACGGTCGAGCGAGGCGCGCACGATCTGCAGGTAGTAAGGCCGCCGCGCGGCCTCATAGAGGCTGTAGTGGAAGTTCCGGTTGGTTTCGCCCCACTTCGCCGAATCGGATTCCTTGCCGAACTCGTCGCAATGCCGGCGGGCGAGTTCGAGTGTCCTTCGATCCATATTGGGGACGGCAAGCCGGATCACCTCTGCTTCAAGAAGAGCGCGGAACTCGAAGATCTCCTCGATCTCTTCGATCGAAAGGCCGGCAACGACAGCGCCTTTGTAGCGTTGCGTCGTGATCAACCCGTGCTGTTCAAGGCGCGAAAGCGCTTCGCGCACGGGGATGCGGCTGGTGTTGAACATCTGGGCGATCTGGTCCTGCCGCAGGTTCTCCCCCTCGGCAAGCGCACCCTCGATGATCGCCTTGCGCAATGCCTCGTAGACGATATCGGCTGCGGAAGCGGCTTGCCTGACATCAACGGCATCGAGTTTCATCGCGTCTAAACCCCGGAGGCTTCGTGTCCCTGACAGTGCGGAAACTGCCGTGGCTCTGGTCATAGGTCCATTCCCCTGGTCGGGCAACAGAGGTCGCCGCGGCTTTGCGCAAAAAATCGTATATTTCAGATTGTATATTGGATCCAATCTTTCTATGACTGTTTCCACGTTGGCTGCGGCGGCCGTTTGGTCGCCGAAAGAGAGCCGTTCTCTTGATCGTCGACGGGCAGATATCAAGGCATGGCATGTGGATGCGGTCCGCATGCATCGCGTGGAGGCGAGAAGATGCGCAGCAGCAAGGTCATTCATATTGTTTCCTGCCACGCGGAGGGTGAAGTCGGCGATGTCATCGTCGGCGGCGTTGCGCCACCGCCGGGCAAGACGCTGTGGGAGCAGCGACGCTTCATCGCCGAGGATCAGACCTTGCGCAATTTTGTGCTCAACGAACCGCGTGGCGGTGTTTTCCGCCACATCAACCTGCTGGTGCCGCCAAAGGATCCACGCGCGACTATGGGCTTCATCATTATGGAGCCTGAAGACACGCCGCCGATGTCCGGGTCCAACTCGATCTGCGTTTCGACCGTCCTGCTCGACAGCGGCATCGTGCCGATGCAGGAGCCGGAGACGAGAATGGTACTGGAGGCGCCAGGCGGGCTCGTCGATGTCGTCGCCACCTGCCGCAACGGCAAGGCCGAGCGCATCACGGTCACCAACGTGCCGTCGTTTGCCGGCAAGCTCGACGCCAAGCTCGAAGTGGAAGGGCTTGGCACGCTCACCGTCGACACCGCCTATGGCGGCGACAGCTTCGTCATCACCGATGCTCGCATGCTCGGCTTCTCCGTGACGCCGGATGAGGCGCGAGAGCTTGCCGAGACCGGGATCAAGATCACCCGTGCCGCCAACGAGCAGCTCGGCTTCGCGCATCCGGAAAACCCGGAATGGGCACATATCTCGTTCTGCCAGCTGACGCTGCCGGTGGAAGAGCGCGATGGCGTCCTGCACGGACGCAACACAGTGGTGATCCAGCCGGCAAAGCTCGACCGGTCGCCGACCGGCACCGGCTGCTCCGCGCGGATGGCGGTGCTTCACGCGCGCGGCCAGATCAAGGTCGGCCAGCGTTTTGTTGGCCACTCGATTATCGACTCGACGTTCGATTGCCGTATCGTCGGCGAAACCACCGTTGGCGGGCGCCGGGCCGTCGTCCCGGAAATCTCCGGCCGTGCCTGGGTGACCGGTACGCATCAGGTGATGCTCGACCCGGCCGATCCGTGGCCATCAGGCTACCGGCTGGCCGATACCTGGCCACGCAAGCAATAGGCCGTCAGACGCTATTGTTCGGCAATGATGCGCGTGGTGCCGACCCAGAGTTCACGGGCCGGCCCTGCGCCGATGTTGCGGGCGCGGTGCGGTAGCGACGAGGGGAAGTGCAGGGTGTCGCCCGCTTTCAGGACATACTCCTTGCCGTCGATCTCGTAGAGCATTTCGCCTTCAATCAGATAGAGGAAATCCTCGCCGTCGTGGCTGGTCAGCTCGGAAGCGTAGCCGGCCGGCATGTGGGTGATGCAGCCGTTGAGCTGGGCGCCGGGAAAGCCGCGCTCGAGCAGTTCATAGACACGCTCCTTCGTCTCGACATTGTAACCGCGGCGTTCGCCGGCGTGAGACACAATGGAATGGGCGTGCTGCGGCGGCTGCGACAGGAACGTATCGACGCTGGTGCCGAGCGCATTGGCGACATTGTAGAGCGAGATCAGCGAGGGGGTTGAAATACCTCTTTCGATCTGGCTGATGAAGCCCTCCGTGAGGCCGGCTTCACGCGCGACCTGCTTCATCGTCTTGCCGATTTCCTTGCGGCGGGCGCGCAGCATCTGGCCGATCGTTGCGGCCGCAGGCATGTCGGTGAGGGGGGCGCCGGCGTCTGCCGCTGGCGCCTCATCGGTATCGAGAGGCATGATTTTCTTTCCGCTTGACTCGCGTCTATTGTTGTACTTTAGTCCAGCTAAAGTCGGTTATGCAAGCTGATCAACTCGGCTTAGTACCGCTTTAAAAAGGGGAACAACAAGAATGCCTTCGCTGCAATCCGGACGCAAAGGAAAACGTTCGGAAAAATTGGATCCAATATCCAATTGGCGTGAGGCGTCGTGCCGGCGCTAGCCGGTCGATCAAACAGGAGGAGTGAGAGATGAAACGTTTGTTGCCGATCTTACTGGGTGCCGCTCTTGGGCTGGCCGCGGCCACGTCTGCGCTCGCCATCGAACGTGGCGGTGCGATGACCTTTGCGCGTTATGACGATTCCACGGTCATCGATCCTGTTTATGCCGATCGCAACCCGGACCTCTGGATGGTCACCGGCCTATACGAAACGCTGCTGCGCAACGGCCCGGACGGTTCGATCGTTCCAGGGTTGGCCGAGGGTTATGACGTTGCTGCCGACGGGCTTTCGATCAAGCTCAAGCTGCGCGACGGACTGAAATTCTCCGACGGGTCGGCCCTGACCGGCGCCGACGTGGTGTTTTCCCTTGACCGGGCCCGCAATCCCGAGCTTGGTCCTTGGGCGGGTCTGCTTGGCGCCGTCGACAAAGTCTCCGCCGATGGCAATCAGGTAACGCTGGCGCTCAAGAACCCGGACCCGACCATCGTCTCTATCCTCGCAACCTTCAACACCGGCATCATGCCGCAAGCGGCCTTCGAGAAGGCGGCCGGCGCCAACGACCAGGAAAAGGCGCGTGCCTTCTTCGAGGCCGGCCCGGTCACATCAGGCCCATTCACGATGAAGAGCCGCGTGCAGGGCTCGAGCATGACCTTCGCACGCAATCCCAACTACTGGCGGCCCGGCACGGATGGGCAGCCGCTGCCCTATCTCGATCAGGTCGATTTCGTCATCATCCCAGACGATGCCACCCGCATCCTCAAGCTTCAGGCCGGTGAAGTTGATGCCGCGGAGTTCATTCCTTTCGCTCGCGTTGGCGAACTCAGCGCCGATCCGGCGCTGAAGATGGAGCTCTTTCCCTCGACCCGCATCGTCTACGCGCCGATCAATACGCGCGAGACACGCAAGGACGGCTCCAAGAACCCGCTTGCTGATGTAAAAGTGCGGCAGGCGCTGAACTACGCCACCGACAAGAGCGTGCTGATCAAGCTCGTCACTTTCGATACCGGCAAACCGATGACGTCGTTGATGTCGGCCGCCACCCAGCTCCATTACGGACCTGAGCCGCTTTACCCCTACAATCCAGACAAGGCCAAGCAGCTGCTTGACGAAGCTGGTCTCGGCGGCGGCTTCGAGGTGAAGTTTACGACGCTTGCCGGCAGCGCCGACGACGCGACCTTGTTCACCGCCCTGCAGCAGATGTGGTCGCCGCTCGGCGTCAACCTCAAGGTCGAACAGGTCGACAACCCGACACGTGGCGAGAAGAACCGCTCCGGCGACTTCGACATCCACACCTATGGCTGGGCAAACGACGTCAACGACCCGGCGCAGGTGACCGGCTGGCTCGGCTACTACAAGCAGCGCCAGGCCGTGGGCACGGGCTGGAACAATGAGCAGTTCAACACGCTGTTCGAAGCGTCCAACATCGAGGTCGATCCGGCCAAGCGCAAGGACGAGTACAAGCAGATGCAGGAAGTCTATGCAGAGGGCGCGCCGCTGCTCTTCCTGTTCGAGACCCCTTTTGCCGTTGCCGTCTCGAAGTCGATCGAGGGCTACGTGCAGACGCCGCTCGGTGCGAACGACTTCTCCGAGGCCTGGCGGGCCAAGTGACGACAGCCTGAATTCAGGATGTCGGGCGGCGAGAGCTGCCCGACATCTCTTACAAGGTTCAATCCATGCCCTCGTTATCCTATCTTCTGGCGCGGCTGCTGCAGATCATCCCGACTTTTCTTCTGGTGATGATTTTCATCTTCCTGCTCGTCCGGCTGCTGCCCGGCGACCCGGCCATTGCCATGGCCGAGGCCAAGGCAACGGACGCGCAACTTGAGCAGATCCGCCACAATCTCGGCCTCGATCAGCCGCTGCCGATCCAGTTCCTCGTGTTCGTCAAGAACACGCTGACCGGCGATCTCGGGCGTTCGATCATGCTGAAGGCTCCGGTCACCGAGATCATCCTCGCGCGCCTGCCGACCACGGTCTTCCTGGCGCTCTATTCCGTTCTGCTGGCGATCTCTCTCGCAGGGCCGCTGGCGTTCCTTGCCGCGTCGCGGGTCAATCGTCCGGTCGACGTTGCAATCCGCAGCGTCTTCCAGGTCGGGCTGTCCATGCCGGTCTTTTACATCGGCCTCGTGCTGCTGACGGTCCTCGCAGCCCAGCTGCGCTGGTTTCCTGTCGGCGGCTACGGAACGGGCTTTCTCGACAATCTTCATCACCTGATCCTGCCGGCGCTCAGCGTCGCGCTTTACACCTCGGCCATCATTCTTCGCAATCTCAGGGCCTCGCTGATCGAGGTGCTCGATGCCGACTACGTGCAGTTCGCCCGCGCCAAGGGGCTTTCGCGGCGCATCGTCATGACCCGGCATGTGCTGCGCAACGCACTGGTCTCCACCGTGACGCTGCTCGGCCTTTCCATCGGCAACCTGATGAGCGGAACGCTGGTCACCGAGACCGTCTTTGCCGTTCCGGGCGTCGGCCGGCTGATGCTGGAGGCGATCTTCGCGCGTGACTATCCGCTGATCCAGGGGCTCACACTCACCTTCGCCGTGCTGGTTTCCGTCGTCTTCTTGCTGACGGACATCGTGCAATCCTGGCTCGATCCGAGGCTTCGTCAGTCATGAGTATCGTCGTGCAATCTCCCATCCGTAAGGCGGGTCGCGTGCGCGCCTTCCTCGGCCGGGCCTTCTTACGACCGTCCTTCGTCATCGGCTTTGCGATCCTCGCGCTGTCGATCGCGCTGGCGCTGTTCCCTGGGATGTTCGCGCCCTACGATCCGCTTGCCTTCGACCTGAGTGCAATCCAGCAGGGGCCGAGCCTCGCCCATCCCTTCGGCACCGACAATTTCGGGCGCGACGTGCTCTCGCGCGTCATCTGGGCCTATCGCGTCGACATGCAGATGGCCTTCTTCGCCACGATCTTCGCACTTCTGATCGGCATGACGGTCGGAGCTTTCGTCGGCTATTACGGTGGCATCGCCGACACCATCTTCGGCCGCTGCGTCGATGCGATCATCACCTTTCCCTTCCTCGTTCTGGTCATCGCCATCGTCGCGGTGCTCGGGCCTGGCCTCGTCAACATGTATGTGGCGATCACCGCGGTGAACTGGGTGTACTACGCCCGTCTCACGCGGGCCGAGATCATGGCGCAAAAGGCCAATGATTATGCCGCGGCCGGCCGCGTGCTCGGTTATTCCGACCGACGCATCATCTTCCGGCATCTGCTTCCCAACGCGATCTCGCCGATCATCGTCTACTGGATGACCGATATGGCGCTCGCCATCCTGCTCGGCTCTTCGCTCGGCTATCTCGGCCTGGGCGCACAGCCACCGGCGGCCGAATGGGGCGTGTTGATCGCCGAAGGCCGCAACTTCCTGCTGACAGCCTGGTGGATGAGCCTGATGCCGGGCATCGCCATCGTGCTCACCGGCCTCGGCTTCAGCCTCGTCGGCGACGCGCTGGCCGATCTGCTTCGACCGAAAGGGCGCTGACATGAACCAACTCGAGAAAGAAACGGTTCTGGACGTCCGGCATCTGCGCACGGAATTCGGCCTGCCAGAGCGCCCTCTTGTTGCCGTCGACGATGTTTCGTTTCAGGTGCGGGCGGGGGAGATCCTTGGGCTTGTCGGCGAATCCGGCTCGGGCAAGAGCATCACCTTGCGCTCGATCCTCGGCATCGTGCGGCCACGCGGCCGCGTCGGCGGCGAAATCCTCTGGAAGGGCCGGGATCTGGTGCCGCTCGACGAGGGCGCGCTCAGACGGGTGCGTGGACGCGAGATCGCGATGATCTTTCAGGAGCCGATGTCGTCACTGAACCCGTTGTTGACCGTCGGTTTGCAGATATCGGAAAACCTTGCCGCCCATACCGATCTGGATGGGAAAGCCAGAAAGGCGCGCGCGATCGAACTGCTCGACATGGTCGGCATTCCCGCGGCGCGCAACAGGCTCGGCGATTACCCGCACGAGTTTTCCGGCGGTATGCGGCAACGGGTGATGATCGCCATCGCCCTTGCGTCCAACCCGAAGCTGCTGCTGGCCGATGAGCCGACGACGGCGCTGGACGTGACCATCCAGGATCAGATCCTACGGCTCATTCAGGCGCTCAGCCGCGACCTCGGCATGGCCGTGATCCTCGTCACCCACGACATGGGCGTGGTGGCGGAGACCTGCGATCGTGTAGCGGTGATGTATGGCGGCCGTCTTTGCGAGACAGGACCGACGGCTGATGTCATCGGCGACGCCCGGCATCCCTATTCCCTGGGACTTCTGCGCTCTATCCCGCGCGATGTCGCACCACGCACGCCGCTCTATTCCATCCCCGGAGCACCGCCGTCACTCAACGCCTTGCCGGCCGGTTGCGCGTTTACGGCACGCTGTCCCGTGGCCGGGCCGGAATGCCGGGATGTTCGCCCGAGCCTCGAAGCGATCGGACGGCTGCGCCAGGTCGCCTGCCACCACCGCGAGGAAGCCCTCGTTCATTTCAGCGCACGGGAGGCGGCGCAATGAGCCAATCGATGCAAGAAGCGGCCACGCCGCTACTTTCCATCCGCGACCTTTTCATGCGGTTCGAGAAGCGTCGCTCGCTGTCGGATACGCTTGCCGGTCGGCCGCGGCAGGTCGTCTCAGCGCTCAACGGCGTCGATCTCGACGTGATGCCGGCCGAAACGCTGGGGATCGTCGGCGAGTCCGGTTGCGGCAAGTCGACGCTTGCGCGCTGTATCGCCGGTCTTCACCGGCCGACATCGGGCGATATCCGTTTCGAAGGCGAGAGTGTCATCGACCTCAAGGGCGCCAGGCGACGCGGCTACAACAAGCGCGTCCAGATGATGTTCCAGGATCCCTATACCTCGCTCAATCCGCGCATGACCGTGCGCGATACTCTGCGCGAGGCGATCACTGTCCATCGCATGCGCGAGGGCGCCGGCGTCGACCGCCGTGTCGACGAACTGCTCGACCTTGTGCGGCTGCCTGATGGCGCCGCCGACAAGTATCCGCACGAGTTTTCCGGCGGCCAGCGCCAACGCATCGGCATCGCGCGGGCACTCTCACTGGAGCCGACCTGCCTTGTTGCCGATGAGCTCGTCTCCGCGCTCGACGTGTCCGTTCAGGCGCAGGTCGTCAATCTGCTGCTGGAACTGCAGGACAATCTGGGGCTGACGGTGCTCTTTGTTGCCCATGACCTCAGGCTGGTGCGCCATGTCTCCCATCGCGTGGCGGTGATCTATCTCGGCGCCATCGTCGAGATCGGGCCGTCGGAGGCGCTGTTTTCCAAGCCGATGCACCCGTACTCGCAAGCCCTGCTGGCCGCGGCCCCGTCGCTCGACCCGACGGAGCGGCGCAGGGCGCCAGCCCTGTCGGGTGAGTTGCCGAGCCCGCTCGACATTCCGCCCGGCTGCCCCTTCCACGTCCGCTGCCCGCACGCAACCGAGCTTTGCCGCCGGGAAAAGCCGGCACTGCGGCCGGTCGGCAACGGCATGACCGCCTGTCACTTCGCCGAAACGATCGGCGGCGCGTGAAGACAAATATTCAATAGGGAAAGACCACATGACATCGAAAGACAGGCTGGAGGCTTCCGGCCGGATCGAGGCCCTGCGCCGCAAACTCGACGAGCAGGGGCTGGACGGCTACGTCGTCCCGCGGTTCGACGAACATCAGGGCGAGTATTGTGCGCCCCATGACAACAGGCTCGCTTTTGTCACCGGCTTCACCGGTTCTGCCGGCGTTGCGATCGTCATGCGCGACCGCGCGGCAATCTTCGTCGACGGTCGCTATCAGGTGCAGGTTCGCCAGGAGATTGATGCCGACAGCTTCGCCATCGAGCATTTCTACGACGCACCGCTCAAGGACTGGCTGCGGAAGAACCTGCGCAAGGGCGAACGCGTCGGCTTCAATTCGATGCTGCTGCCGTCGACCTGGGACATGGATTGCGGCCAATCGGTTGTCGCCGCTGGCGCCGAGTGGGTCGCCGTAACCGATGATCTCGTCGATGCGATCTGGTCGGACCAGCCCGAACGCCCGCTTGGCAACGTGATGGCCCTGTCGCGCGACTATGCCGGCGAAAGCGTCGCCGACAAGAAGCGCCGCATTGGCCAGATGCTGGCGGAGCAAGGCGCCGACGTGCTGATCGAGGCGCAGCCCGACAACATCGCCTGGTTCCTGAATGTTCGCGGCCGTGACATAGCGTTCAACCCAATGCCGCAATCCTTCATGATCGCCGACAGGGACGGCCGGGTCGAATGGCTCGTCGACCACCGCAAGCTGCCCAATGACCTCTCGGACTTCGAACTCGACGGCGTGACGATGTCCGAGCCGGAGGTGTTACTCGACCGCGTCCGGACCGCTGCCGCCGGGCGGGTGGCGCTCGTCGATGCCGGCTTTGCCCCATCGGCGGTCGCCCATGCGACGCGCGAGGCTGGCGGCAGCGTGCGCCTTTTGCGCAGCCCGATCACGCTTGCCAAGATGCTGAAGAATCCCGTTGAACTCCAGGGCTTTCGCGATTGCCATCGCCATGATGGTGCTGCGTGGATTAGGTTCTTCGCATGGCTGGAGGCCAATGCGGCCAAGCGCGAGAAGGACGGGCGCCCGGTGACCGAACTGGAGGCGGAGGATCGTATTCTCGCCCTTCGGCAGATGGAGGAGACCTTCGTCGAGCCGAGCTTCCGCTCGATCTCGGCGGCCGCCGGCCATGCCGCCATGTGCCACTATGCGGCCAGCGCCAAGAGCGATGCGCCGATCACCTCGCAAGGCATCTATCTGCTCGATTCAGGTGGGCAGTATTTTACCGGCACGACGGATGCGACGCGCACGACCGCGATCGGAGCTGTCAGCGATGAAGTGCGCCGCACCTATACGGCGGTCCTCAAGGGGCTGATCTCCATGGTCTCGCTCAAATTCCCGAAGGGGACCTACGGCCATCACCTCGACGCCTTCGCGCGCCGGCCGCTTTGGGACCTCGGGCTCGACTATGATCATGGCACCGGTCACGGTGTCGGCCACTTCCTGTCGGTGCACGAGCAGCCGCAGCGTTTCGACCGGCGCGTCAACGAGATCGAATTGCGGCCGGGCATGGTGACGACCATCGAGCCTGGCTATTACAAGGCTGGGGAATACGGCATCCGCATCGAGAACCAGGTGGAAGTGATCGACGACCGCGATGGTTTCATGAGCTTCCGCAGCCTGACGTTGGTGCCGATCGATCTGCGGCTCGCGGATATCAGCCTGCTGAGCGAAACTGAGCGGCAGTGGATCGACACCTACCATTGGCGTGTAGCCAAGACCATGGAAGGGGTGTTCGATCCGGAGACCGCAGCGTGGCTGGCAGCGCGTACCGCGCCGATCGCCAGCTAGCCGAGCGAAAAGCGGCGGCGGGTTTCTTTGATCTACCGCCGTCGGCATTCTCAAAGCGACAATTTTCGACGACGGAGGCTTGCATTGCGGTCTCCGTCGTCTGCTTTTGCCGGGTCGTGTGAAGTTACTTGCCGAATAACGACACTTTGTGATAATTGTCACAAATTGTGTTCGGCCATCTCTGCTGTGATGTTTTGGCTCGAACGACCGGACAGACGGAACGATTATGGCCAGCCGCAAGACAGCCCGCATCATTCAACTCGCCGACGCGCTCTCCGGCCGTCGCGTTCTTCATCTGCGCGATGCCGCTGCCTTGCTCGGGGTTTCCGAGATGACCATCCGGCGGGATGTCGCCGATAATCCCGGGCAATTCACCTTCCTCGGCGGCCACATCGTGCCTGCGGGCGAGATCGATGGCGATATGCCCTATGAGCTGGCGCGCGAGGCCGACAGTCATGCAGCGGCAAAACGCGAGGCCTGTGTCCATGCGGCGCAGCACATTCGTCCGGACGAAACCATCTTTATCGATTGCGGTACGACGCTCGAGTATCTGGTCGATCTCATTCCGGACAATTATTCAATTACTGCAGTCTGTTACTCGTTAAATGTTGCTGACAGGCTGACGCGAAAACCCAATGTCCGCATCGTCATGCTCGGCGGTGTCTATCATCCGGCCTCGGCGTCGTTCTCGGGGAATTCTGGGCTGGAAACGCTCGATTTGCTTGGGATCAATGTCGCCTTTCTCTCGGCCGCAGGCGTGGACCCGGGACGTGGTGCAACCTGCGTGCATTTTCATGAGGTGGCGGTGAAGCAGAAGGTGATCTCGCTCGCGCGCGAAAGCCACCTCGTTGTCGACCTGAGCAAGATCGGCAAGCTGAAGCCCGCATTCTTTGCACCGATGAACGTCTTTCGTTCGGTGATCACCGAGGACGGCGACACGCGCATTCCGGTGATCTGAGACCTCGCCAAAAAATGGCAGCATTTCACCGAAACGCGATAGGTCGCTTGACACGTCGCGTTTCTGGTGGAATGCTAACAAAAATACGATAGAAAAATAACAAAATGAGAATCGCCGCCGACACGGGTAACAGCCGTGCTATCGTGCCGCGATGTCAGGGAGTTCGAGGAGCAATCGCTTGGAAGACCTTGCTGTGAAGAATGTGGCCGCGAAAGCCGTGGCACCTGTGGCCGCTGGCCATAACTGGCCGCGCAACGATGGCATGGAGCTTGATCTCGGCTGGGTTGTCGACCAGCGTGTCAACCTTTCGGCTGCCGAACGGCGCGTCTCGACGCTGCCTGGTCGCCGGACGGTGAAGAAGGACGCGCAGGCCGCCTGGCTGCTGAAGGCCGTGACCTGCATCGACCTGACGACGCTCAACGGCGACGACACGACCGAACGCGTCAAGCGGCTCTGTGCCAAGGCGCGCCAGCCGGTTCGCCAGGACATTCTCGATGCGCTTGGCATGGGCAGTCGCGGTATCACCACCGGCGCCGTCTGCGTCTATCATCGTTTCGTTTCGACCGCCGTCGACGCGCTTGAAGGTTCGGGCATTCCGGTTGCCGCCGTCTCCACCGGTTTTCCTGCCGGCCTCATTCCGCATGACGTCAAGCTGCGCGAGATCGAGGCTTCGGTTGCCGATGGCGCCAAGGAAATCGACATCGTCATTACCCGCGAGCATGTGCTGACCGGCAATTGGCAGGCTCTCTATGACGAGATGCGCGACTTCCGCGCCGCCTGCGGCGATGCGCATGTCAAGGCGATCCTGGCGACCGGCGACCTGAAGACGCTGCGCAACGTGGCCCGCGCTTCGCTCGTCTGCATGATGGCGGGCGCCGATTTCATCAAGACCTCCACCGGCAAGGAAGGCGTCAACGCCACCCTTCTGGTGACGCTGGTGATGCTGCGCATGATCCGCGCCTATCAGGAACGCACCGGCATCAAGGTGGGCTACAAGCCGGCCGGCGGCATCTCGGCCGCCAAGGATATCCTCAACTACCAGTTCCTGATGAAGGACGAACTCGGTCGTGAGTGGCTGGAGCCGGACCTTTTCCGCGTCGGCGCATCGAGCCTCCTCGGCGATATCGAACGCCAGCTGGAGCATCACGTGACCGGCGCCTACTCGGCCCTCAACCGACACCCGATTGGATGATCCCGATGACAGTCGCAAGGTATTTTGACGAAATGTCCTATGGTCCCGCACCGGAAGCCGACACCGAAGCTCGTCAGTGGCTGGCGCGCCACAAAGGCGAGTTCGGCCACTTCATCAACGGTGCTTTTGTCGCGTCTTCCTCCGGCAAGGCCTTCGAAACCTTTGAACCCGCAACCGGCGCTCTTCTGGCAAAGGTCGCCCTGGGTAGCGCCAAGGACGTGGACGACGCGGTCGCGGCGGCACGAAAGGCGCAAGGGTCCTGGGCCAAGCTGCCGGGCCATGCACGTGCCCGCCACCTCTATGCCCTTGCCCGCATGATCCAGCGCCATGCGCGGTTGATCGCGGTGGTCGAGGCGATCGACAACGGCAAGCCGATCCGTGAAACGCGCGACATCGACATTCCGCTGGCCGCCCGCCACTTCTACCACCACGCCGGCTGGGCGCAGCTGCAGGAAACCGAGTTTGCCGATCAGGTGCCGGTTGGCGTCGTCGGTCAGGTCATCCCGTGGAATTTTCCGTTCCTGATGCTCGCCTGGAAGGTCGCGCCGGCCCTGGCGCTGGGCAACACGGTCATCCTCAAGCCGGCCGAGTTCACGCCGCTGACGGCCTTGCTTTTCGCGGAACTTGCCGCTGCAGCCGGACTGCCTGCCGGCGTGCTGAACGTCGTGACCGGCGAAGGCGAAACAGGCGCGCTGATCGTCGAGCATGCGGATATCGACAAGATCGCCTTCACCGGCTCGACGGAGGTCGGCCGCCTGATCCGCGAAAAGACGGCTGGTACCGGCAAATCGCTGACGCTTGAGCTCGGCGGCAAGTCGCCTTTCATTGTTTTTGACGACGCTGATATCGATGGCGCCGTTGAAGGTGTGGTAGACGCGATCTGGTTCAACCAGGGCCAGGTCTGCTGTGCCGGTTCCCGACTTCTGGTGCAGGAAGGCGTCGCTCCGCTCTTTTACGAGCGCCTGACGCGGCGCATGCAGACCCTGCGCGTCGGCCATCCGCTCGACAAGGCGATCGATATGGCGGCGATTGTTGCGCCGGTGCAGTTGCAGCGCATCGAGAGCCTGGTCGCCAAGGGCGTCGCCGAAGGCGCGAAGCTTCACCAGCCGAAGATCGAGCTGCCGAAGGGCGGCAGCTTCTATCCGCCGACCTTGCTCACCAACGTGCAGCCGACTTCGATCGTCGCGACCGAGGAAATCTTCGGACCCGTCGCCGTGTCGATGACCTTCCGCACGCCGGAGGAGGCAATCCAGCTCGCCAACCATTCGCGCTACGGCCTGGCCGCAAGCGTTTGGAGCGAAACGATCGGCCTGGCGCTGAACGTCGCAGCCAAGCTTGCGGCCGGCGTCGTCTGGGTCAATGCCACCAATCTCTTTGACGCTGCGGCCGGTTTTGGCGGCAAGCGTGAATCCGGCTTCGGCCGCGAGGGCGGCCGCGAAGGCTGCTACGAATATCTGAAGCCCAAGGCCTGGGTCGGTCGCAAGCTGCGTGCAGCACCGGCAGAACCGGTGTTGAAGCAGGCGTCCGGCGATTTCTCGCTGCCGTCGCTCGATCGCACGGCCAAGCTTTTCATCGGCGGCAAGCAGGCGCGCCCGGATGGCAACTATTCGCGCCCTGTCCTTTCGCCGAAGGGCAAAGTGCTCGGCGAGGTCGGTGAGGGCAACCGCAAGGATATCCGCAACGCCGTCGTTGCGGCGCATGCGGCCTCCGGCTGGGCGTCGGCGACGTCGCATAATCGTGCACAGATCCTCTATTACGTCGCCGAAAACCTGAGCGGCCGGGCGGATGAATTTGCAGACCGTATCGTCGCGATGACCGGCGCCTCGGCAGCCAACGCGAAGGCAGAGGTCGAGGCTTCGATCTCTCGGCTCTTCAGCTACGGCGCCTGGGCCGACAAATACGAGGGCGTGGTCCATCAGCCGCCGCTGCGCGGCGTCGCGCTTGCCATGCCCGAAGCGATCGGTGTCGTCGGTGTCGTCTGCCCGACGGAAGCGCCGCTGCTCGGCTTCATCAGTCTGGTGGCACCGTTGATCGCTACCGGCAACCGCGTCGTTGCGGTTCCAAGCGAACAGCACTCGTTGGCAGCGACGGACTTCTACTCGATCCTCGAGACGTCCGATGTTCCGGCGGGGGTCGTCAACATCGTCACGGGCTCGGCGATGGAGCTGGCAAAAACGCTGGCAAGCCACAACGACGTCGACGCGCTCTGGGCCTTCGGCACGCAGGAGCTTTCGACAATGGTCGAAAAGCTCTCGGCAGGGAACCTGAAGCGGACCTTTGTCGACAATGGCAAGGCGACCGACTGGTTCGATCGCTCGGCTGCAGAAGGACAAGCCTATCTGCGCCGCGCCACCGACGTCAAAAACATCTGGATCCCTTACGGCGAGTAAGGGATCCCCATCTCGGGGCGGGGGGAGCCGGCTCGAGAATGCAGCGACTGCAACGTTGCATGGTTAGATTTGGGAGAGCGTGGCGCCGACATGGCGGCACGCAGTTTCACGCCACTCGGGAGCATGCGAGCGGGCGTCTGGAGGAGGGTTGTCTATGCTGAAAAATCTGGACCCGGCGCTCAATGCCGATGTTCTGCACGCGCTTCGTTCCATGGGGCACGGTGATACACTGGTCATCTCCGACACCAATTTCCCATCCGATGCGATCGCCAGGCAGACCACGCTCGGCAAGCTTTTGCGGATCGACAACGTATCTGCTGCACGCGCCGTGAAGGCGGTCCTGTCGGTATTGCCGCTCGACACGCCGTTGCAGCCTTCGGCCGGGCGCATGGAGATCATGGGGGCGCCGACGGAAATTCCCGGCGTGCAACAGGAGGTCCAGGCCGAAATCGACCGCGCCGAGGGCAAGCCTGCGCCGATGTACGGCATCGAACGCTTTGCGTTTTATGAGGAAGCCAAGAAGGCCTATTGCGTCATAACCACCGGCGAGACGCGCTTCTATGGCTGCTTCCTTTTCACCAAGGGCGTCATTCCACCGGAAACGGCCTAGCTGACCATACGTTAGCCTAAGCATCAGCCGCCTGAGCTGATCGTCGTAAGATCTTGAAGTTGTGAAATTTAGCTGGATCTCCGCTTCGTCCTTCGTCGCGGCCTGACCAGGGGAGGCAGGAATGAAGGTTGGTGTTTCGATCCTGGGGATCTTCGTGGCCGATACGGCCTATCTGGCGCGGCGCATGCCCGTTGTCGGCGAAACGATTACCGGCAGCGGCTTTTCGGTCGGGCCGGGTGGCAAGGGGTCGAACCAGGCCGTCGCCGCAGCGCGGGCGGGCAGTCAGGTTTCCTTCATCTCGAAAATCGGGCGCGATACCTTCGGCGAGATGGCGCTTCGTACCTATGCCGAGGCAGGCGTGACACCCAAGATCGTCCAGATGGACGACCTTCCGACCGGTGCGGCCTTCATCTACGTCAACGACCAGAATGGCGAGAACGCGATCATCGTCTATCCCGGTGCGGCCGGGTCGATCGGTATCGACGATGTCGAGGCGGCGCGAGAAACGATCGAAGGATCGCGCATCTTCGTCACGCAGCTGGAGCAGCCTGCGGCTGCCGCCCAGCGAGCGCTCGAAATCGCACATGCGGCAGGTGTCGTCACCGTCTTCAATCCGGCGCCGGCGGAACCCTTCCCGGATGCGATCTACCCGCTTTGCGATTACATCGTGCCGAACGAGACCGAAGCAGCAGCGCTGGTCGGATTTGCTCTTGCCACGGCCGACGATGCGCGGCGGGCAGGTGACGCCCTTCTGAAGAAGGGCGCAAAGTCCGCGTTGATCACTCTCGGCGAACGGGGCGTCCTTCTCCACAGTGAGAGCCAGTCCGTTTTCGTCCCGGCGATGGCAAGCGGCGCGGTTATCGACACGACCGGTGCGGGCGATGCCTTCGTCGGCGGGTTCTCGGCGGCACTGGCGCGGGGATTGGCCCCGGTTGAGGCAGCACGCTTCGGCTGCGCGACGGCCGGGATCTCGGTTACCCGCCGCGGCACAGCACCTGCCATGCCGACCCTTGCGGAGATAGAGGCTCTACTTGGGCGAGGGGCGGCCGCATGACCACGCGCAACGACCCGATCAAGCACTTTTTCATCTGGCCGGCTCTCATCATCGTCCTGGTGATTTCCATCTTTCCGTTGATCTATTCGCTGACCACCAGTTTCATGAGCATGCGTCTGGTGCCGCCGATGCCGGCGCGTTTCGTCGGTTTTGGCAACTATGCGGATCTCTTACAGAACCCACGCTTCTGGCATGTTGCGGGCACGACCACGCTGATCGCGTTCATCTCCGTCGGCCTGCAATATGTGATCGGCCTTTCCGTCGCGCTTGCGCTTAATTCCCGTGTGCCGGGCGAGGGCATCTTTCGCGTCAGCTTTCTATTGCCGATGCTGGTGGCCCCGGTTGCTGTGGCGCTGATCGCCCGTCAGGTTCTCAATCCGACGATGGGTCCGCTCAACGAGTTGATGAGTGCTCTCGGTTTTCCCAATTTGCCGTTCCTGACGCAGCCGAGTTGGGCGCTCGGGTCGATTATCGCCGTCGAGGTTTGGCAATGGACGCCTTTTGTCATTCTGATGCTGCTGGCCGGGCTGCAGACGCTGCCCGATGACGTCTACGAGGCCGCGGCGCTGGAGAACGCGACACCCTGGCAACAGTTCCGCGACATCACCTTTCCGATGCTGCTGCCGATCTCTGTTGCTGTCGTCTTCATCCGGCTGATCGAAAGCTACAAGATTATCGACACGGTCTTCGTGATGACGGGCGGCGGGCCTGGAATCTCGACCGAAACGCTGACGCTCTTTGCCTATCAGGAGGGCTTCAAGAAATTCAATCTCGGCTACACCTCGGCGCTGTCGTTTCTGTTCCTGATCGTCATCACGGTGATCGGCCTCGTCTATCTCGCCATCCTCAAGCCGTATCTGGAGAAGCACAAATGAGCGTGCGCACCCTCAAGGGGAAACGGCGTTGGGTCGCGCTCGGCGGTTGCCTCATCTGGCTCGCCATTACTTTCTTCCCGCTCTATTGGGTCCTGATCACGTCGTTCAAGACGCCGATCGCCGTCGTCGGCGGGCCGACCTATCTGCCCTTCGTCGATTTCGAGCCGAGCCTCACGGCCTGGCGCGAACTTCTGTCCGGCCAGCGCGGCCAGTTCTACAACACCTTCCTGGCCTCGACGATCATCGGCCTTTCAGCGTCTATCCTCGCGACAGGCATCGGCGCGATGGCAGCTTATGCGCTGGTGCGCTTTACCTTCCGCTTCCGGCTGGCCTCCGCCCTAATCTTCGTCGTCATCGCCTTCGGCGGCTTCCTGCTCGGTCGCAATGTGCTCGGCTTCGGGCAGGGGATCTCGCTGATCTACGCCTTCATCGCCGCCTTGGCGCTGGCGGTGTTCTCAAGTCGCTTCCGGTTGCCGGGGCCTGAACTCGGCAACAACGACATCGTCTTCTGGTTCGTCAGCCAGCGCATGTTCCCGCCAATCGTTGCCGCCTTCGCGCTCTATCTGATGTACACCGAAATGGGCAAGCTCGGCTTCAAGCTGGTCGATAGCTATATCGGCCTGACCTTCGCCTATGTCGCCTTCTCGCTGCCGATCGTCATCTGGCTGATGCGCGATTTCTTCGAAGCGCTGCCACTCGAAGTCGAAGAGGCGGCCATGGTCGACAACGTTCCGTCCTGGCGGATTTTCTTCGGCATCGTTCTGCCCATGTCGAAGCCGGGGTTGATCGCGACATTCATGATCACGCTAGCCTTCGTCTGGAACGAGTTCCTGTTCGCGCTGTTCCTGACCAATTCGAGATGGCAGACGCTGCCGATCCTCGTGGCCGGTCAGAACAGCCAGCGCGGCGACGAGTGGTGGGCAATCTCCGCCGCCGCGCTGGTGGCGATCATTCCGATGATGGTCATGGCCGGGCTGTTGAGCCGGCTCATGCGCTCCGGTCTGCTGCTGGGGGCGATCAAATAACGACCTGTTTTTCGGCAAGAATTCATTCAAGGGAGGAAAGAATGAGGAAACTGCTACTGACATCAGCGTCGCTGGGTGTCCTTGCCATGGCAAGCACCGGCACGGCACTCGCCTGCGACCCCGATTATTCCGGCGTCGAACTGACGGCGACCACGCAGACCGGGCCTTATATCGCGTCCGCGCTGCAACTTGCGGCCAAGGGTTGGGAGGAAAAGACCTGCGGCAAGGTAAAGGTGGTCGAGTTTCCGTGGTCGGAACTCTATCCGAAAATCGTTACGTCGTTGACATCGGGCGAAGATGCCTTTGACGTCATCGCCTTTGCGCCGGCTTGGGCGCCGGACTTTACCGATTTCCTGTCGGAAATGCCCGCCGACATGCAGAAAGGCGCCGACTGGGAGGATATCGCACCGGTCTATCGCGAACAGTTGATGGTCTGGAACGGCAAGATCCTGTCACAGACGATGGATGGTGACGCCCATACTTACAGCTATCGTATCGACCTGTTCGAGAATGCCGACAACCAGAAGGCCTTCAAGGCGAAATACGGCTACGATCTGGCGCCGCCGAAGACCTGGAAGCAGTATCTCGACATCGCCGAATATTTCAACCAGCCCTCCAACAACCTGTGGGGAACGGCCGAAGCCTTCCGCCGCGGCGGCCAGCAGTTCTGGTTCCTCTTCAGCCACGTTGCCGGCTACACCAGCCATCCCGACAATCCAGGCGGCATGTTCTTCGATCCGGACACGATGGATGCGCAGGTCAACAATCCCGGCTGGGTCCGCGGCCTCGAGGAATATATCCGCGCCTCGAAGCTCGCTCCGCCGAATGCCCTGAACTTCTCTTTCGGCGAAGTGAACGCGGCGTTTGCCGGCGGCCAGGTTGCCGAGTCGATCGGCTGGGGCGATACCGGCGTTATCGGCGCCGACCCGAAGCAGTCGAAGGTGGCAGGCAATGTCGGCTCGGCGTCCTTGCCGGGTTCGGACGAGGTCTGGAACTACAAGACCAAGAAGTGGGACAAGTTCGACCACGTCGTGCAGACCTCCTTCATGGCGTTCGGCGGCTGGCAGGCGGCGGTACCCGCATCGTCGACCAAGCAGGAAGCGGCCTGGAACTACATTCAGTATCTGTCGAGCCCTGCCGTCTCCGGCCAGGCGGCGATCACCGGCGGTACCGGCGTCAATCCCTATCGCATCTCCCACACGACCAATGTCGATCTCTGGTCGAAGATCTTCTCCGAGCGTGAAGCCAAGGAGTACCTGGGCGCGCAGAAGGAGGCGGTGACCGCGAAGAACATCGCGCTCGACATGCGTTTGCCGGGCTATTTCTCCTACACCGAAGTGCTTGAAATCGAACTTTCCAAGGCACTTGCCGGCGAAGTCACACCGCAACAGGCGCTTGATAGCGTCGCTGAGCAGTGGAACAAGCTGACGGACGAATTCGGTCGTGACAAGCAGCTTGCTGCCTATCGCGCATCGATGGGCCTGCCACAGAAATAGGATGAGCCAGCGCCCGCTCCGAAGTGACCGGGGCGGGTTTCTCGATATCTGCGGCCGGGGCGCACCATCCCGGTTGCAGCTACGCTACAGCGCCGCGCGTCAGATATGGCGCACTAAAGACGCTGTGGCGCTTGAAACCTGCTGCATAAAGTTCTCCTCAGATCGATGTCGATTTGAGGGATTATGCAGTATCCCGGTCGCTTTTCGCGCCGGCTATCGTCAGCAGAAAAGGCGTCAGCATGTCCCAGGTCCGGTTGGAGCAGATCACCAAGTCCTTCGGTAACATCACCGTCATCCCGCCGCTCGATCTTGAAATCGCCGACCGGGAGTTCGTCGTTCTCGTCGGGCCGTCCGGTTGCGGCAAGACGACCACCCTGCGCATGATTGCCGGCCTTGAGACGGCATCTTCGGGCACGGTGCGGATCGGCGAGCGTGACGTCACCGATTTACGCCCGGGCCTGCGCAATTGCTCGATGGTGTTCCAGAATTACGCGCTCTACCCGCATATGACGGTGGCCGAGAACATCGGCTACGGCATGAAGGTGCGGGGCACTTCGAAGGCCGACATCGAAAAATCCGTCGCCGAGGCGGCCCGTATTCTCAATCTCGGCGCCTACCTCAATCGCAAGCCGAGCGCCCTTTCCGGTGGCCAGCGCCAGCGCGTCGCCATCGGTCGCGCGATCGTCCGCCAGCCCGATGTTTTCCTGTTCGATGAGCCGCTGTCGAACCTCGACGCCAAGCTGCGCATTGAAATGCGCACGGAAATCAAGCTGTTGCATCGACGTCTTCAGACGACTGCCGTCTACGTGACCCACGATCAGGTCGAGGCCATGACCATGGCCGACCGCGTCGTCGTCATGAATCAGGGACGCATCGAACAGGCCGCCGATCCGATCACCCTCTACGAGGCGCCGAGCAATCTGTTCGTCGCGGCATTCATCGGCGCGCCGAGCATGAATTTCGTCGAGGGAACGCTCGAGCGCGGCGACGGCGGGCTATGGTTCAAGGCGGATGGTGGCATCGCAGCCAGGATACCAGACACACGAGCCGAGAAACTCGGCGCTTTCATCGGTCAGGCCGTCGTGCTTGGCATTCGCCCGGAGCACACGATGGCGTCGGACGTCGATGCGCCGAAGCTCTCCGTGCAGGTACGCGATATCGAGCCCCTGGGGCCGCACACACTGGCGCTCGGCAAGGTCGGTCAGGCAGCGTTCACCGCACAGATCCACGCGGCATCGCGGGTCAGGCCGGACGACACGATCGAGGTCCCGATCGAGACGCAGAAGATGCACTTCTTCCTGAAGCAGACCGGCATGGCGATCGGTCGCTGAGGCAAAGGCGTGGCCGAGGGCAATCGATGCCCCCGGCCACGACATGTCAGTTCTTGGCCGAGCGAGCGGCGGCGAGGAAAGCCAGCTTGGCCGGCAGTTCCAGATGCTTCGACAGGGCAACGCGCTCGGGCGTGTAATGATGTTCGACGTCGAGGCAGTTGACGGTTCCGAGCAGTTCGCCACCGACAACGACGGGGATGTTGGCGACCGATCCGCAGCCGAGTGCCCAGATCGTTTCGTGGTCGCCGAATACCTTGGAGATGTCGACAATCGTATTGGCGACGAAGGTCTGATGCGCCTTGTGCACGATGTCGAACCAGCTGTCGTAGCGGATCGGCTTGGTGCCGGAGGTCGGGTATTCCTCCGGATGCGAGGTATAGGCGCGACGGGCGACTTCGTTGACCATGTCGACGGTCATGATCGTGAAGAGCTTGGCGCCGATCACCTGGCGGCAAAGCGTCTGAAGCGCGCCCCATACGGCGTCCGCGTCGATGTCCTTGGCAATCGCCGCGTCGAATTCAGCCAACGCGGCAGCGATCTGTTCACTGTTCATCATAAGTCCTTGGAATGTTGATTAGTTCGCGTGCGCTGCGCTGATGTGCATCAGTTCGCGCGAATAGGGGTCCTTGAGGTCGCCACGCTTGAGGTCGGCGACATCGGCCACTTCGACGATGCGGCCCTGCCGCATCACTGCCAGCCGGTCGCAAAGGAAGGAAACGACTGGAAGGTTGTGGGTGACCATGAGGAAAGTCAGGTTCTGTTCCTGCCGCAAACGCTTGAGCAGGTTCAGGATTTCCGCCTGTACCGACACGTCGAGTGCCGAGGTAGGCTCGTCGAGCAACAGCACCTTCGGCTTCAGCATCAGTGCACGCGCAATGGCGACGCGCTGGCGCTGGCCGCCGGAGAGCTGGTGCGGAAAGCGGAAGCGGAATTTCCGGTCGAGGCCGACGGAGGACATCACTTCTTCAATACGCGCGCTGCGATTTCCGATGCCGTGAATGGTCAACGCTTCGCCGAGCGTGGCATCGACGGTCTTGCGCGGATGCAGCGAACCGTAGGGATCCTGAAACACCATCTGGCACTGACGGGAGAAGGCCCGGTCGATACCGTGGCTGCGCGGCTTGCCGAAGACGTTGATCTCTCCGGTCCACTCGGGAGCAAGGCCGGCGATTGCCTTCAGCACCGTCGACTTGCCCGAGCCGCTCTCGCCGACGAGCGCAAAGCTTTCGCCATCGGCAATCTCGAGATTGACGTCGTGCGTGATGTGCGCGTCGCCGTAGAAGATGTCGAGGTTCTTGAGGGAAAGCGCCGTCATTTCTTTGCCCATGCGCTGCGGTCGAGCACGGGAAGCTCGGTCCGGGTTTCGTCGAGACGCGGGATCGAAGCGATCAGACCACGGGTATAGGGGTGTTTGGCATTCATCAATTCGCCCGCCTTGCACTCTTCCACGACCTCGCCGGTGTTCATCACCAGGATCCGGTCGCAGTAGCTCGAAACAAGGTTGAGGTCGTGGCTGATGAAGATCAGGCCCATGCCCTTGCGCTTGACCAGTTCGTCGATGATGTCGAGGACCTGTGCCTGCACCGAGACGTCGAGCGCCGAAGTCGGTTCGTCGGCGATCAGGAGGTCGGGTTCCGGGATCAGCATCATTGCGATCATGACGCGCTGGCCCATGCCGCCGGAAACTTCGTGCGGGTAAAGTTTCGCAACGCGCTCCGGGTCGGCGATCCGGACCGATTCCAGCATGGTCAGAACGCGGTTGTTCACTTCGCGGCGCGGCATACGCTGATGCGTCAGCAAGGCCTCGGCGATCTGTTCGCCGATCGTCATCACCGGGTTCAGCGAGAACTTCGGGTCCTGCATCACCATCGAGATGCGGGCGCCGCGGATCGGGCGCATCTGCCGTTCGGAGCGTGTCAGCAGGTCGATGCCGTCGAAGGTCAGCTTGTCTGCCGTTACCCGGCCCGGTGCGCGCACCAGTTTCAGGATCGAGCGGCCGGTCATCGACTTTCCCGAACCGCTCTCGCCGACGATCCCAAGGCGTTCGCGGCCGAGCGTGAAGGAGAGGCCACGGACGACCTCAAGGTCGCCGCGCGGCGTCGGGAAGGTGACGCGCAGGTTTTCGATTTCGAGAAGCGGGTTCATCAGCGTTGCTCCCCGCTCTTCGGATCGAGCACATCGCGCAGACCGTCTCCAAGGAAGCAGAAGCCGAGGCTGACGAGGATGATGGCAAAGCCTGGCATGGTTGCCACCCACCACTGGTCGAGAATGAAGGAACGGCCGCGCGAGATCATCGCACCCCATTCGGGAAGCGGCGGCTGGGCGCCCAGCCCGATAAAGCCGAGGCCGGCTGCCGTCAGGATGATGCCGGCCATGTCCAGCGTGACGCGCACGATCATCGAAGAGGTGCAGAGCGGCAGGACGTGACCGAGATTGACCCGGAGGCTCGACGCACCGAGCAGCCGCACGGCCGAGATGAATTCCGAGTTCTTGAAGGTCATCGTCTCGGCACGGGCGACACGGGCGTAACCCGGCCAGGAGGTGATGGCGATGGCGATGATCGCATTTTCGATGCCGGGACCAAGCGCCGCGACAAAGGCAAGCGCCAGGATCAGCTTGGGCAGCGACAGGAAAATGTCGGTGATGCCCATGAGGATGCGATCGACCCAGCCGCCGAAATAGCCGGCGGCAACACCGATCACCAGGCCGGCGGGCGCTGCGAGCACCGCCACCAGCGTCACAATCGCCAGCGTGATGCGTGCACCGTAGACGACGCGCGACCAGATATCGCGGCCGAGTTCGTCGGTTCCCATCCAATGCTCGGCACTTGGCGGCAGCAGGCGCTCGCCGAGTGCCTGGCGAAGCGGATCATGCGTCGCGATCCAGGGTGCGAACAGTGCGGTCAACACGAGCACCAGGATGATGATCGCGCCGACCACGGCGAGCGGATTGTGCATCAGCGCGCCGAAAATCCGGTAGAACCTGCCAAGGCGCGCTTGCATCGGCGAGGCGGGGCTGTCGTCGATCAGCCAGTCGCGAAGTGTTGTCATGTCCGCTTCTCCCTAGCGCGCACGCGGATCGAGCACGCGATAGAGCACGTCCGATATCTTGTTGATGCCGATGAAGACCGCGCCGATCACCAGGGTCGAGCCGAGGACGGCCGCCATGTCGGCGTTGAGCAGGGCGACGGTCAGGTAGTTGCCGATGCCGGGCCACGAAAAGATCGTCTCGATCATCACGGAGCCTTCGAGCAGGCCGGCATAGGAAAGCCCTATGACGGTGATCAGCGGCACGCGGATCGGGCGGAAGGCATGGCGCCAGATCACGAGCCGTTCCGGAACGCCCTTGACCCGCGCCGTCGTCACATATTCCTGGCTCAACTGATCGAGCATGAAGGACCGTGTCATGCGGGCGATATAGGCAAGCGAGAAGAAGCCGAGGCAGGACGCCGGCAGGATGAGATGCCAGACCGCGTTGCGGAAGATCTCCCAGTCGCCGGCGATGATGCTGTCGACGAGGATAAGGCCGGTGATCGGGGTGACGACGCCGTCGTAGAAGATATCGACCCGACCAGGGCCGCCGACCCATTTCAGCTTCGCGTAGAAGACGGCGAGCCCGACGAGGCCGAGCCAGAAGGCCGGCACCGAATAACCGAGCAGGCCGACGACGCGGATGCCCTGATCGAGCCAGGAGCCGCGGCGGCTTGCGGCGACGACGCCGAGCGGCACGCCGATCAGTACGCCGAGGATGATGCCGAGCGTCGCCATCTCCAGCGTCGCCGGGAAGACCCG
The DNA here is from genome assembly GCF_001426785.1 of Ensifer sp. Root142. Classification (NCBI taxonomy): domain Bacteria; kingdom Pseudomonadati; phylum Pseudomonadota; class Alphaproteobacteria; order Hyphomicrobiales; family Rhizobiaceae; genus Ensifer; species Ensifer sp. Root142. The sequence continues at coordinate 95,494 of NZ_LMFK01000049.1, read as the reverse complement.
GGCGAGATCCTCGATCACCGGCTTGCCGGTTGATACTGCCGTGCCGAAGTTGCCGGTGACCACATCGCCGACATAGCTGACGAACTGGGCGGCCAGCGGTCGATCGAGACCCATTTCCTCGCGGACGCGCTCATAGACGGCGACGGGGGCACGGTCGCCGACGACGGCGAGCACTGGGTCGATCGGCACGATGCGGCCGATGAAGAAGGTGATTGCGAGCAGCCCGATGAAGGTCACGCCAAGCGTGACGAGAAAGCCAAGCAGCGAAAAAAGGCGCCGTCTGCCCGGGCTTTGTGCCCCGGCGCGGCGCGTCGGCGCGGGCGCTGTAGTCGTTTTGTTGTTTGCCACGTGGCGATTCCATCCCTCGTTCGCTTGCGGTCGCGGCTGTCGATAGCGCAAGAATTCGCTTGGAGTATATAAATAAGTTTGCTTAAATCAAAAAAATTTTACTGGTGAGGAGAATCCATTGTGACCGTGCCATCTGAGGATGCAGAGACCGCATCCGCCAGGGCCGCGACTGCGGGCCAGCCGCGGATCGGCGCGCTGTTGCGTGCGCGCCGGCGGCAGATGCATATGACGCTGCAGGCGCTGAGCGATGCTGCGGGGGTATCGGTTGGCTATCTCAGCCAGATCGAGCGCGATCTCGCCATGCCTTCCCTCGGCACGCTTGCGCAGATCGCCCAGGGGCTGAACGCCGAGCTCAACCACTTCATCCTGGCACCGGCGATCGATACCGGTCTGTCACGCGCCAGCGAGCGCATGGTCTTTTCCGTCGGCGGCTCGCCGGTGTCCTATGAGCGGATCGGTGCGGACTTTGCCGGGAACCAGCTATCCAGCTTCGTCATCACCATCCCCGCCGGACACCGCTCGGAGGTGTTCAGCCATGAGGGCGAGGAACTGGTGTACGTCCTGCAGGGCGAAATCCTGTTCGGTCTCGATGACGACGAGACCACACTTACCCCCGGCGACGGCCTGCATTTTCGGGGTATCCAGCCACACTACTGGTGGAACAAGACGGATCGGCCCGTCCGGCTGATCTGGACCGGCACCCTGCCTCTGTTCCGATCCCGTACACCCTTGCCCAACGAGACCGGTATGCCTCAGGCAACCCCCAAGCCGGCGACGACAACAAAAACCAAACCTCATCGAAAATAGGAGAGCGATGATGAGAATGTTCAAGGCCGCGGTTTTCGCGGCATCCCTTATGCTGAGCGTGGCTCCGGCAGCTTTGGCGGAGACCCCGGCCGAAGTGCTGGTGGTTGCCCAGAACATCGACGATATCGTCAGCATCGATCCGGCCGAAGCCTACGAGTTTTCGTCCGGCGAATATGTGACGCAGACCTATGACCGTTTGGTGCAATATGATGCGCCGGACGTCCTGAAGCTTTCGCCTGGTCTTGCCAGCGAATGGACCGCCGACGATGCGGCAAAGACGATCACCTTCACCCTGCGAGATGGCGTCACCTTCTCCTCCGGCAACCCGCTGCGTGGCGAAGATGTTGTCTACTCCTTCAAGCGCGTCGTCGCGCTCAACAAGGCGCCTGCCTTCATCCTGACGCAGCTCGGCTGGACACCTGAAAATATCGACAAGATGGTGACTGCCGACGGCAACAAGGTCACGATCAAGTATGAAGGCGACTTCTCGTCGGCGTTCGTACTCAACGTTCTGGCGGCACGTCCGGCCTCGGTCGTCGACGCGGAAGCCGTCAAGGCGAACGAAGCCGACGGCGACTACGGCAATGCCTGGCTCAAGGCGAACTCGGCCGGTTCCGGCCCGTTCGTGCTCAAGGCTTTCCGCGCCGGGGAACTTCTGAACCTGCAGAGCAACCCGAACTATTTCGGCGGCGCTCCGGCCATCAAGGGCGTGATCATCCGTCACGTTGCGGAAGCCGCAACCCAGCAGCTGATGCTTGAAACCGGCGACGTCGACATGGCGAAGAACCTGACGCCCGACCAGGTCGCAAGCCTTGGGGCCAAGAGCGGCATGAAGGTCGAATCCTACCCACAGGCGGCCGTCCACTTCCTGTCGTTCAACCAGAAGGCCGCAGCCCTGCAGCCGCCAGCCGTCTGGGAAGCAGCCCGTTATCTCGTCGACTACAAGGGCATGACTGACAGCTTCCTGAAGGGCCAGATGGAGGTCCACCAGGCCTTCTGGCCGAAGGGCTTCCCGGGCTCGCTCGACGAAACGCCTTATACCTACGATGTCGAAAAGGCGAAGAAGATCCTTGCCGATGCCGGCATCCAGACGCCGATCAAGGTGACGCTCGATGTTATCAACTCGACGCCGTTCACCGACATGGCACAGTCGCTGCAGGCTTCCTTCGCCGAAGCCGGCATCAACTTCGACATCATCCCGGGAACCGGCAGCCAGGTCATCACCAAATACCGTGCCCGTACGCATGAGGCCATGCTGCTCTATTGGGGCCCTGATTTCATGGACCCGCACTCGAACGCCAAGGCCTTCGCCTATAACGAAGACAATGCGGACGACAAGTATCAGTCGACGACCACATGGCGTAACGGCTGGGCAGTCCCGGCAGAGCTCAACGAAGCGACGAAAGCTGCGTTGAAGGAAGCCGATCCGGCCAAGCGTTCGGCGCTCTATGTCGACCTGCAGCGCAAGGTGCAGGAAACGTCACCGATCGTGATCATGTTCCAGGCCGCAACTCAGGTTGCGATGAAGGACAAGGTCGAAGGTTACGTCAACGGCGCTACCTCCGACTTCGTCTTCTACCGCCTCGTCAAAAAGAACTGATTCCTGTCCGCGCTCACTTGCACCTGCAACTGAGCGCGGACATATCAGAGCCGCGGGCCACTTGTGACCCGCGGCACCACGGCCGAATCGGGACTTCTGCGTAGTGGCTGAACCCGATTCTGCGAACATTGGAGAAGGCGAGTAAAATGGCAGACGTGAAGGTAAGGACGCGAGAAACAGGCGCCACGGCAGTGGTGGGCAGGACCGGCTTTCCGCACGTGACTTCGGTTACCGGCGGTGAACTGGATATCGTGACGGGCCCGTCGCAGCCGGGCTACGGACCGCTTGACCTGCTCTATGCTTCGCTCGCCAGCTGCCTGGTATTGAGCGCCCGCATTGCCGCCAGCCGTTTTGGCGTCCTCGACCGGTTGACCGAAGTCAGCGCCAGGGTGACGGGCGAGAAGGCCCATGACGAACCGTCACGGATCGGGAAATTCGAGATCGTCTTCGACATCAAAGGCGATTTTGACGACGCGACCCGGCATGCCATTGCCGAGGCTGCCGAAAATGAAATCTGCACCGTCAGCAACACCTTGCGCGGCAACCCGGAATTTGTGACCCGATACGCAGATTGACCCTCTTTGTATGAGTGGCCCGACCGTCTCGGGCCACGGCCCGCTCAATCCATGAACGGCGCCAATTCCCTATCGAATTCGACTTCGACCACGTTGTTGAACAGCGCGGTTGCGACCATGATCCCCGCAAATGCCACGAGGTTGACGAGCGCCGCATTGTCATAGCGCGCTTTCAACCCGTCCCAGATCTCTGCCGGCACCGCATTCGAATTGGCGACGATCGCCCGGCCGAAATCGATCAGCCGCTGTTCGTCCTCGGTCGGCACGAGGGAATGGAAGTCGGCGCCGGAATTGGCGAAGGCGCGGCGGAAAAAGCCCATCGCGATCGGCGATTTCATCGCCTCGGAGATTGCATGCGAGAGCAGCCAGATCGCCCGGTCGTCGAGAACAGGCCGCAACTCCTCCCGCAGCGTGAACCACTCGGCATAGATCCGGTGCGCCGTCGGCGAATGCAAGAGGGTACGCTTCATATTGGTCATGCGGCCACGGACTTGGACCTCCTCGTCGTGGGCGGCACGGATAGCGTCGGAAGCGGTGTCGTAATCGATCTGGGGAATGTGGCTCACGGTCATGCCTGTATTGGTGATGGCGGGGGGACGCGCAGATGTCAGATGGTGCTGAGAAGTATGCTCGTCTCGCTGTTGAGCACGCCTTCGACGTCGCGGACCTCGCGCAGGATGCGGTCGAAGTCGCTGAGGCTGTTGGCGCGGATTTCGGCCACCATGTCCCAGGCGCCATTGGTGGTGTGGAGAGCATAGAGTTCGGGCAGGCCGCGAAGGAATTTGATCACCTTTGTGGTCGTGCGCCCGCTGACCTCGATCATCATGATTGCCCGAATGGCGCGCTGGTCATAGTCCTGGCGGACGCGCAATGTGAAGCCCAGCACCGCCCCGGTTTCCAGCAGCCGGTCGATGCGCGTCTGTACGGTTGCACGCGATATGCCGAGAACCGAGGCGACCTTGGAGTAGGGCGCGCGGCCGTCTTCTCGCAGAAGCGAGATAAGCTGGTGATCGAGGTCATCGAAGATATGCATAAAAATCTTATAGATGAGTTGTACAATTTGCGCAATCTTTTGCAAGATTTTGCGCAAGTTTAAAATTTCAACTCGCTTCTTGCGTGCCTACGCTGACCTCATCGAATTTCCCGATGGAGATGAAATCGTGGTTCAGTATGTCGGTGTCGGCAACGTAATCGAGCTGGTCAAATCGATCGGCATTGAAACGTTCCTGTTGGGTCTTGCGGAATATATCGAAGACGATTTCCGCAGGTGGAACGCTTTTGAGAAAACCCCGCGGCTGGCGAGCCATTCGAAGACGGGGGTCATCGAATTGATGCCGACGTCCGACGGCGAGCATTACGGCTTCAAATACGTCAACGGCCACCCGAAGAATCCGAATGTTGGCTTGCAGACTGTGACGGCCTTCGGTGTTCTCTCGGACGTCAGCACTGGTTATCCCTGCCTCGTCTCCGAGATGACGATCATGACGGGTCTGCGCACGGCGGCGACCTCTGCATTGGCCGCAAAGTACCTGGCTCGCCCCGATGCCCGCTCGATGGCGATCATCGGGCTTGGCGCGCAGTCGGAATTCCAGGCGCTCGCCTTCCGGGCCCTGCTCGGGATCAAGCGCCTGCAGGTGTTCGATATCGACATCGAAGCGGCGGACAAGTTCCTGAAGAACCTCGCCGACATGGATTTCGATATCGTTGTCGCCAAGACCGCGGAAGAGGCCGTTGCTGGCGCCGACATCATCACGACGGTGACGGCCGACAAGCGCAACGCGACGATCCTCTCCGACAATATGGTCGGCGCCGGCGTGCACATCAACGCCGTAGGGGGCGACTGCCCCGGCAAGACCGAACTGCAGGGCGATATCCTGCGCCGTGCCGATGTCTTCGTCGAATATCCGGAGCAGACGCGGATCGAAGGAGAAATCCAGCAGATGGCGCCGGACTTCCCGGTGATCGAACTCTGGCGCGTGATTGCCGGCGAGGCTGAAGGCCGCCGGTCGGGCTCGCAGATCACCATCTTTGATTCCGTCGGCTTTGCCACGGAAGACTTCTCCGCGCTGCGCTTCCTTCGTGACAGGATCCAGGGCACGGCCTTCTACACCGAGCTCGACCTGACGACGCAGCCGGAGCATCCGCGTGATCTCTACGGTCTGTTCAAGCAGCCGGCGGCCGCTGTCATTGCCGAGCGGAGCGTTGCCTGAGATGAAGAGACTGTCCGTACAGGCGCCGAAGGGCGTCGTGATGATCCGCCCGCACCATTTCGGCCCGAATCCGATGACTGCCAAGGACAATGCCTTCCAGTCGACCGACGAGGCGCGCAAACCCTCGGCGATCGCGACGGCCGCCTTCGATGAGGTGACGCGCATGGCCGACGGCCTGTCGGCTGCCGGCGTCGCCGTCCACCTGTTCGAAGACGAGACGGTGACGCGTCCGGACTCGGTATTTCCGAACAACTGGTTCTCCACCCATTCGGGCGGTCATGTGGCGATCTACCCGATGTATTCGGAAAGCCGCCAGAGCGAGCGCCGCGCCGACATTATCGAGATGCTCAAGAACGAGTATCGCGTCCAGGACGTGATCGACTACTCAGGCCTCGAAAAGGACGGCGTCTATCTTGAAGGCACCGGCGCCATGGTGCTCGACCATATCGGTCGCGTGGCCTATGCGGCCCGGTCGAACCGCACCAACGAGGTGGCCCTTGAGCGCTTCTGCACCCACTTCAACTTCGAGCCGATGGTGTTTGGTGCGGTCGACCGCAACGGCAACTCGATCTACCATACCAATGTGCTGATGTGCATCGGTACGGATTTCGCGCTGATCGGCACCAGCATGATCCCCGACGCGGCAAGGCGACAGGAAATTTGCGCGCGGCTGGAGGAAACGGGCCGGCAGGTCATCGATCTCACGATCGATCAGATCGAGAATTTTGCCGGCAACGCGATCGAACTCGACGGCGCCGATGGCCGTGTCGTCGTGATGTCGGCGCGTGCGCTTGCGTCGCTTCGGCCGGACCAGGTCAAGGCGATCGAGGTTTCGGCCCGCGTGCTCGCCTTCGACGTGCCGACCATCGAGCTTGCCGGCGGCTCCGTGCGCTGCATGCTCGCCGGCGTGCATTTGTCACGCAGAGAACCCGCCGGTACGCAAAAGCTTTACGCCGCCACATCCGATCGATAGAAGCACCTCATCCAAGCCAAAGGTACTACAAATGTCGCAAGCACGCCCCGTCTACAATTTCAACAACATCATCGTCCGCACGCCCTCGACCACCGTCGTCAACGGCCTGCGTGCCGATGACCGTGGCAATCCGACCTATGAGGGCGTGAAGGCCGAGCACGATACCTACATCGCTGCGATGAAGGATGCGGGCGTCAAGGTCACCGTGCTTCCGGCGCTCGAATCCTTCCCGGATTCGATCTTCGTCGAAGATCCGGCGCTGGTGTTCACCGAAGGCGCGATCCTCCTGCGTCCGGGTGCTGCCACCCGCGTCAAGGAAACCATCGAGATCGAGCCGACGCTTCGCGCGATGTTCGAGACGGTTCTCGATCTGCCGGGCACCGGCCTTGCCGATGGCGGCGACGTGCTGACGACCCGCGAAAGCGTGATGATCGGTCTTTCCGCCCGCACCGACAAGGTCGGCGCCGAAGCGCTGCAGGCGTGCCTCGACAAGCTCGGCCGCAAGAGCGAGATCGTCACCACACCGGAAGGCGTATTGCACTTCAAGACCGATTGCTCGCTGCTCGATGAGGAAACCGTGCTCTCGACCGCTCGTCTTGCCAAGTCCGGCGTGTTCGACCGCTTCAAGCAGGTCATTATTCCCGAAGGCGAAGAGCCGGCGGCCAATGCGCTGCGCGTCAACGACGTCGTCATGGTCGGCTCGGACTTCCCGCGCACGATCGAGATGCTCGACAAGCTCGGCTACAAGGTCGTGCCGATGAAGACGACTGAAATCGGCAAGATCGACGCGGGCCTGTCCTGCATGTCGCTGCGCTGGTTCAGCAACACGCTCTGATCCAGACATAATATTCGCGGAGGAAACATCATGAGAACTTTCAAGTCGGCCCTGTTCGCGGGGATCGCCCTCACCATGGCGGCAAGCGCTGCTTTCGCTGAGGACACGCTGCGTCTGGGCATGACGCCCGAGCCCTACATGCCGTTCACGCAGGTCAATGCCGGCGGCGAATGGGAAGGCCTTGAAGCCGATTTGTCGCGTGCGCTCTGCGAAAAGATGGCCGTGAAGTGCGACATCAACCAGATGGCATGGGATGGCCTCATTCCTTCGCTGAAGGAAAACAAGGTCGATTTCATAATCGGTGCCTTCTCGATCACCGATGAGCGCCGCAAGGTCGTCGACTTCTCGACGCCTTACTACACCGAGGGCACGTCCTTCGTCGGCGCCAAGTCCGACACCAGCGAGATCAAGACGATCGACGCTGCCGACGGCACCGGCCAGATCATCGATCCGGCCAGCGTCGACGGCAAGATCATCGGCGTCCAGACGTCGAGCGTTCAGTCGGCCTATGTCGCCAAGTACCTGCCGGGCGCTGAAGCGAAGAGCTACGATACCGCCGACAACTCCGTCGCCGATCTCGTCGCCGGCCGCGTCGACTACGTTCTGATCCCGGACCTCTACATCCAGACGTTCCTGAAGTCGCCTGACGGCGCCGACTACGAAGTCAAGGTCGAGGTTCCCAAGAACGCCGTACTCGGCGAAGGTGTTGCCTATGCGGTTCGCAAGGGCGACGCTGCGAACCTCGAGAAGGTCAATGCCGGCCTCGCCGCTCTCGAAAAGGATGGGCAGATCAAGACGCTCGTCGACAAGTGGATCTTCGGCAAGAAGTGATAACAGACGTTTTCGAGGGCGACGGGCCGAGCCCCTTCGCCCTCGATTGCCAAACGGACCGCAGCGTCCGGGGCATCATCGCAGCCTTTGGCTGACGACACCAATCGGGAACAGGTAGCGACGGATGGAGTATTACTGGCAATTGCTTGCCTGGGGCGGCGAGGGCTGGGGCGATGATTTCGCCTGGGGCCTGGTGATGACGCTGCAGGTATCCGTGGTCGCCTATGCGGTCGCTGTCGTCTTCGGGCTGTTGGGCGCTGCCGGAAAGCTGTCGAAGCACCGCTTGCCGCGTCTTCTGGCCGATATCTACACGACCGTCGTGCGTTCGCTTCCCGAACTCCTGGTTATCCTGCTTCTGTATTTCTCGGTGGCAAGCGGCGCTGAGCGGCTGCTGAAGCATTTTAGTCTCGTCGCCGAGACGTTTCAGTTCAGCTCGTTCTGGGCGGCAATCATCGCGCTTGCCTTCGTCTCCGGCGCGTTCATGACGGAAGTGCTGCGTTCGGCCTTTCTCGCCGTCCCGCCCGGGCAGATCGAGGCTGCGGTTTCGATCGGCATGCGGCCACGCAAGGTCTTCACCCGCATCGTGCTGCCGCAGATGATGCGCCACGCCGTGCCCGGCATGGGCAATCTCTGGCTTTCCATCACCAAGGAAAGCGCCATCATCAGCGTACTCGGCTCGTTCAGCGAGTTGCTCTATACCGGCTACCGCGCTGCCGCGGGCACCAAGCAATACATTTTCTTCTACGGGCTGACGGCCGTCCTGTTCCTGCTGATTACGCTTGTCTCAGCCTTGGTGATCGCGCAGATCGAACGCCGCCTTAACCGGGGGCACCATTGATGGAAACGATCTCCAATGTTGTCGGCTTCCTGCCGGCGCTCATCAAGGCGACCCCGCTGACGTTGCTGTTGACCGCCGTTGCTGGCGTCTTCGGTCTGGTCATCGGCACGTTTGTCGCGCTCGCCCGGCTTTCGACCCGACGCATCCTGTCGATGCCGGCCTATGTCTTCACCTTCGCGTTTCGCGGCACGCCGCTACTCGTGCAGATTTATCTCATCTATTACGGCCTCGGGCAGATCCTGCCGGGAACCTGGGTTCGCCACAGCTTCCTGTGGCCGTATCTTCGCGACGGCCTGTGGTACGCGATCTTCGCGCTCAGCCTCAACCAGGCGGCCTACAATGCCGAAGTCATCCGCGGTGCGATCAAGGCGATCCCGCGTGGGCAGATCGAGGCGGCAAAATCGATCGGCATGCGATCGTCGATGATACTCAGGCGCATCACGCTGCCGCAGGCGCTACGATCCTGCTTGCCGGTTCTGACGGGCGACCTGATCATTCTTTTGAAGACGACCTCGCTCGCCTCGACGATCACCATTCTCGAGGTAATGGGCACCGCGCGCATGCTGCAGCGCCAGTCGCTGTTGATCTTCGAGCCGTTGATCGCGGCCGGCATCATTTATTTCACCGTCGTCTTCATTCTGACGCGGGTGATGAACGTCGTCGAAAAGCGGCTGACCCGCTACCGCACGGCGAAGGCATAGGTACACGGCGCGCAAAGGCGCCACGGGAGGAACGACGATGGTCGCAACCGCACTGTCTGTGAAGAACATCCACAAGAGCTTCGGCTCGGTCGAGGTGCTCAAGGGTGTTTCGTTCGAAGCGAAATCCGGCGACGTCATTTCGCTGATCGGCAGCAGCGGCTCTGGCAAAAGCACGCTGCTGCGCTGCATCAACTATCTCGAGACGCCCGACGAGGGCGAAATCTCGGTATCGGGCGAAGTGATCAGGACGTTGAAGGGCAAGGACGGCAAGCTCGTTGCCGCCGACAAGCGCCAGCTCGAGCATATCCGCACCCGCCTCGGCATGGTGTTCCAGAGCTTCAATCTCTGGTCCCACAAGACCATCCTCGAAAACATCATCGAGGGGCCGATGCATGTGCTTGGCATGACGCGCAAGGACGCCGTCGGCGAGGCCGAGGTGCTGATGGAGAAGGTCGGCATCACGCCGAAGCGCGACCACTATCCCAACCAGCTTTCGGGCGGCCAGCAGCAACGCGCAGCGATCGCGCGGGCTTTGGCGATGAAACCCGATGTGATGCTCTTCGACGAGCCGACATCGGCGCTGGACCCGGAACTCGTCAACGAGGTGCTGCTGGTCATCAAGAAACTGGCGGAGGAGGGGCGCACCATGGTGATGGTGACGCATGAAATGTCGCTGGCGCGCGACATCTCCAGCGAAGTCATCTTCCTTCACAAGGGGCTCGTTGAAGAACGCGGCGCCCCGTCGCAGGTCATGCGTGACCCGAAGTCGGCGCGCCTGCGCCAGTTCCTGCAGATGGCTTGAGGAGAACACCATGCGCGACGCGATCCTGTCGAAATTCCTGCCTGAACTCGTCAATATCCGCCACAAGCTGCACGAGATGCCGGAGATCGGCCTGTCTGAAGTGAAGACCTCGGAATTCGTCGCCGGCCTGCTGCAGTCCTGGGGCTTCGAGGTGACGCGCGGGCTTGCAACGACCGGCATCGTCGCGACACTGAAGCGCGGCAACAGCAACCGGTCGATCGGCTTTCGTGCCGACATGGATGCGCTGCCGATGCAGGAAGAAACAGGACTCGCCTATCAGAGCATGCATCCCGGCGCGATGCATGCCTGCGGCCATGACGGTCACACGAGCATGCTGCTGGGCGCCGCCTGGGCGCTGTCGCAGGATGCGAGTTTCAACGGAACCGTGCATCTGATCTTCCAGCCCGCCGAGGAGAATTTCGGCGGCGGCAAGCTGATGATCGAGGACGGCCTGTTCAAGCGCTTTCCCTGCGAGCGCGTCTTTGCGCTTCACAACTGGCCAGGTCTGCCGGCCGGTACCTTCTCGACGCGCGCCGGTGCCATGGCCGCCTCGATCGATGTGCTGACGCTGACGATCAGGGGCAAAGGCGGCCATGGGGCGCAGCCGGAACTGACGGTCGATCCGGTGGTCGTCGGCTCAAGCGTCGTCATGGCGCTGCAGACGCTCGTGTCGCGCAACGTCTCGCCGCATCAGCCCTCGGTCGTGACCGTCGGTTCGTTCCAATCGGGCTCGGCGTCCAACATCATTCCCGACACCGCAGTGCTGGAGATCAGCATGCGGGCAACCGATCCTGCCGTGCGAAAGCAGTTGCAGGAGCGCGTCGAGCAGATTGCGCGTTTCCAGGCGCAGAGCTTCAATGCCGATGTTACTTTCGGCTGGCAGGTCGGTTATCCCGCGACCATCAACGACGCGGAGGCGGTCGCAGAGGCGCGCGCCGTGATCAGCGAGAAATTCGGTGAAGGCGCGTTCGTCGAACTCGCCCAGCCGTTGATGGGCAGCGAGGACTTTTCCTTCCTGCTCGAAGAGGTTCCCGGCGCCTACGTGCTGATTGGCAATGGTGAGAGCAGCGGGCTCCACACCACGCGCTACGACTTCAACGACGAAATCCTCGAACGTGGCGCGATGTATTTCTACCATCTCGCACGCTCTGCGCTGGTCTGAACCAACACCTGACGGTCGGCTTGCCGACCGTCAGTTTGCCGGCGCGAGATCCCCGAAGACCGTCGGGATAAGCTCCGAAACCGTCGGGTGAATGTGCACCGCATGGGTGATCGTGGTGTAGGGCTTCTTGGCGTACATGACGTCGAGAATGCTCTGAACCGCTTCGTCGCCGCCGGTGCCCAGGATCGATGCGCCGAGGATCTCCTTGCTGTCGGCGTCGACGACAACCTTCATGAATCCCTCGGTCTCGCCTTTTTCGACCGCCCGGCCGACCCGGGTCATCGGCCTCCTACCGACGGCAATCTTGCGGCCGGTCTTGCGCGCCTCGGTCTCGCTCATGCCGGCGCGCCCGAGCGGCGGGTCGATATAGAGCGCATAGGTGGAGATGCGGTCGCTGACGCGCCGCGGCTCGCCGTCGAGCAGGTTGGCGGCGACGATCTCGAAGTCGTTATAGGCAGTGTGGGTGAAGGCGCCGCGGCCGTTGCAATCTCCCATGGCGAAGATGTGCGGCACGTTGGTCCGCAAGGCGTCATCGACCTCAATATAGCCGTGCGCGTCGGTCTTTACGCCCGCCCTGTCGAGCCCGAGATCGTCGGTGTTCGGCCGGCGGCCCGTCGCAAGCAGCAGATGTGAGCCGGTGACCTCCGGCGCGCCCGAGGTGCAATCGACGCCGGCGACGACATCGTCGCCTCGCCTGGCGAAACGAATGCATTCGGCGTTGAGCCGAAACCGGATGCCCTCCTTCTCCAGGATCGCAAGGACCGCATCTGAGACATCTGGGTCTTCGCGGGCAATCAGCTTCGGGCCCTTCTCGATCACCGTTACCTCGGAGCCGAAGCGGCGGAACATCTGGGCGAATTCAAGGCCGATATAACTGCCGCCGACGATGATCAGATGCCTTGGAAGAACATCCAGGTCCATCATCGACACATTGGTGAGAAAAGGCACGTCGTCGACACCAGGAAAATCCGGTACTGCCGCCCGACCGCCGGTGTTCAGGAAAATCTGGTCGGCAGTGAGGATTTCTTCGCCCACCCGGATCGTGTGCGGGTCCTCAAATTGGGCATGACCTTCGATGACGGTGCAGTTTTCCATCCCCTTGAGCCAGTTTTCAACGCCCGTGCGGGCGTCGGTCCTCACCTTGTCCTTGCGCGCCATGACGCGCTTGAAATCGACCGAAACCGGGCCGGTTGTCACGCCGAAATCGGCACCGCGACGCGCCATGTGCACGGCGTAGGCGCTGGCGACCATCGCCTTGGTCGGCATGCAGCCGGTGTTGACGCAGGTGCCGCCGAAGAGCTTGCGCTCGATAAGCGCCACGGCCTTGCCGGCCGCGGCCAGACGACCGGCCAATGACGGTCCCGCCTGGCCTGCGCCGATGATGATGGCGTCGAAATGTTTTGTCATAGGACTGAGGACACCACCCAGAGCGCGAGCAGCACTGCAACGACGTCTTCCAGCAGGGCAATCGGCAGGTCCTTACCGCCGGTGGCTGCGACCAGGCGCTTGCGCGCCTCATAGCCACCAAGCGTGCCGATCACGGCGCCGATGACGCCGGCAACCAGGCCGCCGACCAACGAACCGCCGGCAGTGCCCAGCACCGCACCGCAGAATCCGCCGCTGACGATGCGTGCGCCGAACTGTTGCGGCACCTTGCGGCTCGGTGTGCTCGGCAACTGGTCGGTGACGAATTCAACGAGCGCGAGGAGCCCGAAAATGTAAGGCGTAAAGCGGAAGCCCATGAAGGCTGCCCAGGTGCCGGAAAGCGGCAACCAGCCGGCGGCCGCACCAATGCTGACGGCGGCAGGTGCAGTCATGACGCGAAGGCCGGCGACCACGCCGATTAGAAGCGCGAGAAGATAGATCGACATCAATTCCCCGAACGTTCGCCGGGCGAACCCGCGCCGCCAGCCCCCAAGCGGTTCGGATCGAGCGGCATCGCAACCAAGAGTGAAAGCGGATGTTTCCGGCGGGCCTCAATCAGAGTGACCGACAACGCTGTTGATTGCAACGTCCAATCCTACGCTGCCCCATGCGGTAGTTGATGCTTTCGATCGCGTTACTTGATGTTGGAATTTTTCGCGCGCCGCACTTCCTGCGTGCAGCTCTATTTTTCGTCGAAGACTGACATATATGGAATGGCTTGCCCGGACGACGCGAATATTCCGTGATCAAACTGCGGGACTGAATTTCGAGGGAGATCTCCATGCGCCTGACCAAACTGCTTATCGGGACAGCCTTTGCCTTGACACTCACTGCAGCCGCCGCCAACGCCGACGTCGTGGTGTCCTCCAAGATCGATACAGAAGGCGGTGTGCTCGGCAACATCATCCTTGCTGTGTTGAATGCCAATAATATCAAAACTGTAGACCGCGTACAGCTCGGTGCTACACCGGTGGTGCGCAAGGCGATCACCGCCGGCGAGATCGACATCTACCCGGAGTACACCGGCAATGCCGCCTTCTTCTTCGAGAAGGCCGATGACCCGGTCTGGAAGGACGCGGCGAAGGCCTACGAGTCCGCCAAGAAGCTCGACTACGACGCCAACAAGATTGTCTGGCTGACGCCATCGCCGGCCAACAACACCTGGGCAATCGGGCTGCGCAAGGACGTCGCTGAAGCCAACAAGCTGGCGACGTTGTCCGATTTCGGCAAGTATGTTGCCGGCGGCGGAAACATCGTGCTCGCCGCATCGTCCGAATTCGTCAACTCGGCAGCAGCGCTTCCCGCATTCCAGACGACCTACGCCTTCACGTTGAAGCCGGAGCAGCTCATCACGCTTTCGGGTGGCGATACGGCAGCGACAATCGCTGCGGCTGCTAACCAGACGAATGGTGCCAATGCCGCGATGGTCTACGGCACCGATGGCGGCATCGCCCCCTCCGGCCTCGTGGTGTTGGAAGACGACAAGGCAGTCCAGCCGATCTACCAGCCGGCCCCGATCATTCGCGAGGCAGTGCTGAAGGAAAATCCTCAGATCGAGTCCCTGCTGAAGCCGGTCTTCGAGAAACTCGATCTGGTGACACTGCAGGAGTTGAATGGCCGCGTCCAAGTCGGTGGTGAACCGGCCAAGACGGTTGCCGAAGACTTCCTGAAGAAGAACGGCTTTCTGAAATAGGTTGACGCAAATGCGCGACGCTGGTCGGATGCGCGCATCCGACCAGCGTTTTGTTTTCTAGGCGTAGAACGACCAAGGTCCGTCGAGCGGAAGCCGGGCGAGAAAAAGGGATCTGATGCAGCTCCGCGTGGACAAGCTTGGCGTGATCATTGCCGTGCTTACCGCCTACGGCGCCTTGCTGGCGCCCTTTGCGACTTTTCGTGCCAACCGCATCGTCGCCGGCGAGGCGAGATCGCTCGGCGAGGCGTTGCCTCCGGCGTGGGCTGCCATCATCCTTATCCTCGTGATCGCCACGGCGGTTGTCGCCCTCCTGAAAACGCCAAGCCCGCTACGCCTTGCCATCGCCTTTTCGACGATCGCGGCATTGGCGCTCGGTATCGGTGCTGCAGCCGGCCACCTGACGCCGCCTGAAAATACCTACGCCCGCGTTTCGCCGGCATCAGGGTTCTGGATTCTTTTGTTTGCGCTCGGTCTTCTAGCGGCCGACGCATTGACCCGGATGCGTCCATCCCCGCTGGTGCGAGTGCTGTTCCTTGCCGCCGTCCTTGGTTTTATTGCCGCGCTCCTGTGGTCCGGCACCTGGGACGGTCTGTCGCTTCTGAAAGAATATGCCAGCCGCGCCGACACCTTCTGGGCCGAGGCAGGCAAGCATGTGATGCTCGCCTTGGGTTCGCTTGCCGCCGCCACCATTGTCGGCATTCCGCTCGGCGTTCTCTGCCATCGTGTCACGCGCCTGCGCGATGGCCTTTTGGGTGTCCTGAATGCGATCCAGACGATCCCGTCGATTGCACTTTTCGGCATTCTGATAGCGCCGCTTGGCTGGATTGCGATCCATGTTCCGGGTGCTGCCGCCATCGGCATCCGTGGGATCGGGGCGGCACCGGCATTCGTTGCCCTTTTCCTCTATTCGCTGCTGCCTGTCGTCGCCAATACAGTGGTGGGGCTTGCCGGCGTGCCGCGAGAAGCCAACGACGCGGCACGCGGCATCGGCATGACCGACTTCCAACGCCTTGCCGGTATCGAGTTTCCGCTGGCCTTCCCGGTCATTCTCACCGGCATTCGCATCGTGCTCGTTCAGAACATCGGGTTGGCGACGATTGCGGCGCTGATCGGCGGCGGCGGTTTTGGCGTCTTCGTCTTCCAGGGGGTGGGGCAGACGGCGATGGATCTGGTGCTGCTCGGGGCAGTGCCGACCGTTATCCTTGCCTTCACGGCCGCAATCGTCCTCGACGCCGTGATCGAGGCGGCTACTCCGAACCGCAACCAGGTGCAAAGCGCATGATCGAGATCGAAGGCATTACCAAGCGCTATGGCGAAACCACTGTCGTCAGGGATGTCCGCCTGACGATCGCGCCGCGCACGGTTACCGTTATCGTCGGCACGTCCGGTTCCGGCAAGACGACGCTGCTTAGGATGATCAATCGTCTGGTCGAACCGACATCGGGCACGATCAGGCTCGATGGCGAGGATAACCGCTCGTTGCCGGGCTACGAGCTGCGTCGCCGGATCGGCTATGCGATCCAGGGGCACGGGTTGTTTCCACATCGCACGGTCGCTCAGAACATCGCCACCGTGCCGACGCTGCTCGGCTGGGATCGCGCCCGCATAGACGCGAAGGTCGCCGAGCTGCTGACGCTTTTTCAGCTCGACCCCGCGGCGTTCGGCCCGCGCTATCCGCACGAACTCTCCGGCGGCCAGCAGCAGCGCGTCGGCGTTGCCCGCGCGCTTGCGGCAGAGCCGAAGGTGCTGCTGATGGACGAGCCCTTCGGCGCGCTCGACCCGATCATTCGCGCCAAGGCCCAGGACGACCTGCTGGCGATCCAGAAACATTTCGAAACGACTGTTGTCCTCGTCACGCACGACATGGAGGAGGCTTTCCATCTGGCCGACCGGATTGCGGTCATGGACAAGGGCGAGGTGGTGCAATACGCAACGCCGGCCGAAATGCTCGTCAAACCGGCGACCACTTTCGTCGAGAGCCTGATCGGGGCCGGTGAGCGCCCGTTTCGCCTGCTGGCGATCGAGCCGGTGTCATCAGCCGTTGAACCGGGTACCGCTGAGGGAGAGGCGATCTCAAGCGCTGCCAGTCAACGCGAGGCCCTGTCGACGCTTCTCTGGTCCGGCCGCAAGGCTCTTCCCGTCGTCGGCCCCGATGGTGTCCTCATCGGCAAGGTCAGTCTTGAAAGCTTGGCGCAGCGTGCCGCGGGGCCATCGTGATGCTGCGTCTTCCCAACCTGTTCCGGCTGCTTGCTCTAGCCGTTCTGATCGCGTTTCTGGTCCAGCCGCAGTGGTTCGAGCCGCTGTTGCGACCGCTTGTGCAGGAGAATGCACCGGCCATCTATAACCAGGGCAGCCTGCTGCAACTGACGTTTCTGCATCTGCGCACCGTCGCGATTGCAACGGCTGGCGCGACGGTGGTCGCGCTGGCTCTGGCGATCCTTGTGACACGCACTTCCGGAGCAGAATTCCTGCCGCTTTCGCGCAGCCTCGTGAACATCGGCCAGACGTTTCCGCCGGTTGCGGTGCTGGCGCTCGCCGTGCCGATCTTCGGCTTCGGCGAGAAGCCGACGCTGATTGCGCTCTTCCTCTACGGCCTGCTGCCGATCTTCGAGAATGCTCTGACTGGGCTTACGACCTTGCCGCCTTCGATCATGGAGGTGGCGCGGGGCACCGGCATGACCGGGCGCCAGCGGCTGATGAAAATCGAACTGCCGCTGGCGATGCCGGTCATCCTCGCCGGCATCCGGCTCTCCGTGGTGATCAGTCTGGCGACGGCGACGATCGGCTCGACGGTCGCAGCAAGGACGCTCGGCGAGGTGATCATAGCCGGCCTCCAGTCGAACAATCTCGCCTTCGTCGTTCAGGGCGGCCTCATCGTCGCGGTGCTCGCGGTGTTGATCCACGACGCCTTGCAGGCAGCCGAACGAAGCGTCAGCTCTCGAATGGGACGGTAGTTTCGTCAACGATGCGTTCTGGCGCGAACGAGACGCCTCACATGGCGAAGCCGCATTGGTCTGGACCGCTTTCCCCCTGTTGTAGCGTTAATGGGTCACTTCCCTTTTCGGTTGTGTTGGCAATTGCCCATATTTCCGGTGTTTCCGACCTTTATGAAAATGAATTTCACAATTTTACAAAATACGCGGATTTAGGTTGACGACCTGAAAAAACTGTCCCAGTCTGCGAAAATAAATTACGCCATAAGGCAAGGGAACAGTGCGCGCATGAAAGTCGGGATAATCGGACTCGGATTCCGTCTGGGATATCTGGGCTACGTTTTCAAAGCCATGGATGAGAACTTCGAGATCGCAGGATACGTCGATCCGAATCCGGCCGGACTGCCGGGCCTGACCGAAAAAGGCATCTCCGCCGGCACGGCCTATGCGACGCCTGAAGAGCTGATCGCCAATGAAAAGCTCGACCTGCTGATGATCGGTTCGCCCAACCACATGCATCTCGATCATATCCGGATCGGGCTCGAGGCCGGCCTCAAAGTCTTCAGCGAAAAGCCGATCGTGACGACGGTCCAGGAAAGCCTGGAGCTTGCGCAGTTGATGGCGAAATTCGGTCATGAGCGGCTGATGGTCGGCCTCGTGCTGCGCTACGCGCCGATGTATCGCGACCTGCGTGCGGCCCTTGCCGAAGGAAAGCTCGGCCAGGTCGTCTCGATCGAGGCATCCGAACATATCGAACCCTATCACGGTGCCTTCTTCATGCGCGACTGGCGCCGCTACGAGCGCTATTCCGGCAGCTTCATGCTGGAAAAATGCTGCCATGACCTCGATCTTTACAACGGCGTCGTCGGCGCGCGTCCCGAACGTGTCGCCAGCTTCGGCGGCCGCAAGAGCTTCATTCCCGCAAACGACCCCGCACGCGAGGGCATCAACGATCTCGAGCTTTTCCATCGCAAGCCGAGCGGCTGGATGGGATCCGACAAGGTGTTCGACAGCGACGGCGACATCATCGACTATCAGGTCGCCATCGTCGAATATGCCAATGGCGTCGGCATGAACTTCCACACCAATCTCAATGTGCCGGACCAGTTCCGACGCTTCTGCATCATGGGATCGCGGGGCATGGCCGAGGGGGATTTTATCCGCGGCTATTTTGACGTGCACGAGATGCTGAGCGGCAAGAAGGTGGTCGAGAACAAGTACGCGGCCACCGAGCTGTCGCAGCACTACGGCGCCGATGAGCAGATGGCGACCGACATCATCGGCCATGTGCGTGACGGCCGGCCGCTGCCGGTCTCGACGATCGATGCGCTCGAAGCCGGTATCCTCGCCTTGTCGATGGACGAGGCCCGGCGCAAGCGGACCGTGATCGATCTCAGGCCGATCTGGGATCGGTTCGACGAAGCCTTGCACTCGCGCGCGGCTTGAGGGGAGAAGCGGGATGAGTGTTCAACGCAGCACGATCATCTTCGCCTGGATCCTGCTCCTACCAGCCGTGCTCTACGTCACGGTCATCGTCGCCTATCCCCTTGTCGACACCTTCATCCTGTCGTTCACCGACGCGTCGCTGAAGAAGACGACGAAATGGGTCGGCTGGGCCAACTATGACAAGATCTTCAACGAGACCTTCGCCGAGGTCATCTTCCGCACCTTCATTTGGACCTTCTTCTCGGTCTCGATCAAAATGATCATCGGTGTCTTCGGCGCGACCATGCTGAACGCAGCCGTGCCCGGCCGCGCGCTTTTCCGGCTGCTCACCATGCCGCCGTGGATCGTCCCGATGGCCATCGGCATCTTCATGTGGGGCTGGATGTACAACGGCCAGTTCGGCATGATTTCCGGCGTGCTGCAGAACTGGGGTCTCATCGACGGACCGATCGCTTTCCTCGCACGCGGCGAGACGGCCTTCTGGGCGACAATCGTTACCGACGTGTGGATCGGCGTGCCGCTGGTCACGCTCTACATGCTGGCTGCGATGCAGGCGATCCCGCAGGATCTGTATGAGGCGGCCTGGACGGATGGAGCAGGGCGCTTCTATCGATTCCGGCGCATCACGCTGCCGCTGCTGGTGCCGTCGCTGATCACGATGTCGATGTTGTCGCTGATCGCGACCTTCAACTCCTTCGATATCATCTGGATCCTCACGCAGGGTGGTCCGAACGGCGAAACTACCACGATGATCATCGATACCTACCGCACCGCCATAGGGTCGAAGAAATACGGCGAGGGTGCTGCACGCGCGGTGCTGATCTGCATCTTCCTGTCGATCTTCTGCTTTGCCTATTTCCGGGTCACCAGCCGCCTGTCCTCGGGAGAACAGAAATGAGCCAGCCTGCCTTGATCAACCGCTATCGCTGGTATGAGCTTCTCGCCATCTACGCCGGGATATTTGTGTTCCTGTGCTTCATTCTGGCGCCATTCGTCGAGGGGTTCCTCGTTTCGCTGAAGCCGCTGGGTCTGCTCTTTTCCTCCCCCTACAAGTTCTGGCCGGAAAACGGATCATTCGCCGCCTATCGGACCATGTGGGACAGCGTGCCCGGTTTCGCGCGGTACATCTTCAATTCCTTCTTTATCTCCACCATCGTCACGGCCATCGTGTTGCTGCTTGTCATTCCGGCGGCATATGCCTTTGCGCGTTTCAAATTCCGCGGCAGCGGCGCGCTGCTCGGCGCCTTCCTCGCCGTCAACATGTTCTCCGGCGCCGTACTGCTCATTCCGCTTTTCCGGCTGATGCGCAGCTTCGGCGTGCTCAACACCTATCTCGCCATGATCATGCCGGGTGTCGCCTTCCTTATCCCGTCGGCGATCTGGCTGTTGCGCACTTACATGATGCGCATTCCGCGTGAGCTCGACGAGGCCGCTTTCGTCGATGGCGCGAGCCATTTCTATACGCTGCGCCGCGTGATCCTGCCGATCGCCATGCCGGGCATCACCGTGGTGGCGATCACCACCTTCATCGGCGCCTATGCCCAGCAGTTCATTTATGCCCTGACCTTCAACTCCAAGAGCGAATACATGCCGCTACCGGTCGGGCTCTTCGCCTATTTCGGTCGCCAAGAGGTGATCTGGAACGAGCTCATGGCGGCGAGTTTCGTCGGCATCGCGCCGGCGGTCGTCGTGATCTTCCTCCTACAACGGTATCTCGTCAGCGGGCTGACCGCAGGCGCGGTGAAACAATAAGACCAACCAACCACCAGAGAACGGGAGCTTGCAACGTGTCAATTCAATTCAAGACAGGGGTACTCGCGCTCGCCCTGCTCGGTTCGACCGCGCTTGGCGCAGTCACCGCCCAGGCGGCCGACCAGGAGATCAGCTGGATCTACTGCGGCGACACCATGGATGCGGTTCACGCCAAATACATCAAGCAGTGGGAAGAAAAGAATCCAGGCTGGAAAGTCACGCCGGAAGTTGTCGGCTGGGCCCAGTGCCAGGATAAGGCAACGACGCTTGCCGCTGCCGGCACGCCGGTCGCCATGGCCTATGTCGGCTCGCGCACGCTGAAGGAGTTCGCCCAGAACGATCTCATCGTTCCCGTGCCGATGACGGACGAGGAAAAGAAGAGCTATTACCCCAACATCGTCGACACGGTGACCTTCGACGACAACCAGTGGGGCGTTCCGATCGCGTTCTCGACCAAGGCGCTCTATTGGAACAAGGACCTGTTCAAGCAGGCCGGCCTTGATCCTGAGAAGCCGCCGAAGACCTGGGCCGAAGAGATCGAGTTCGCCAAGGCGATCAAGGAAAAGACGGGTATCGCCGGTTACGGCCTTCCGGCCAAGACCTTCGACAACACGATGCACCAGTTCATGCACTGGGTGTACACCAACAACGGCAAGGTGATCGATGGCGACAAGATCGTCATCGACAGCCCGGAGGTTCTCGCCGCGCTCCAGGCCTACAAGGACATCACTCCCTATTCCGTCGAAGGGGCGACCGCCTACGAACAGAACGAGGTTCGCGCGATCTTCCTCGACGGCAAGGTCGGCATGATCCAGGGCGGGTCTGGTGCCGCCGTGCGCCTGAAGGACACCAAGGTCAACTGGGGCGTTGCGCCGCTGCCGCTCGGCCCATCGGCCAAGGGCGAGGGGACGCTGCTGATTACCGACAGCCTGGCGATCTTCAAGGGCTCCGGTGTCGAAGAGAAGGCGACCGAATTCGCCAAATTCATCACCTCGCCCGGTCCGCAAGGTGAGTATGAGTTGCAAGGCGCGGCCGGCCTGACGCCGTTGCGTCCGTCGCCGATGGTTGACGAATTCGTCAAGAAGGACCCCTATTGGCAGCCGTTCATCGACGGCATCGCGTTCGGTGGTCCGGAGCCGCTCTTTACCGACTACAAGGGCTTCCAGAACGTCATCATCGCAATGGTCCAGTCGGTGGTGACCGGCAAGGCCGAACCGGCCGACGCCTTGAAGAAGGCGGCCGCCGACCTCGAAGAGTACAAGTAAAATCACCGGGCCGCGGATCTTTGGTCCGCGGCCCAGGCCAATCCGCTTACGAACGTGCCGCTTCTCGCCGGTGGCCGGAGACAGTTTCTTGGGACAGCTCAATCTCAATACGGTTCAGAAATTCTACGGGACATTCGAGGTGCTGAAAGGTATCCAGCTCGAAGTCAGGAACGGTGAGTTCGTCGTTTTCGTCGGACCCTCCGGCTGCGGCAAGTCGACATTGCTCAGGATGATAGCCGGTCTCGATGAGACCAGCTCGGGGGACATCGTGATCGATGGCAAACGCGTCAACGACCTGCCGCCGGTCAAGCGCGGGATCGCGATGGTGTTCCAATCCTATGCGCTCTACCCGCACATGTCTGTCTTCGAGAACATTGCCTTTCCGCTTCGCGTGGAAAACATGCCGGAAGAGAAACTGAAGGCCAAGGTGGAGCATGCAGCGCGCATTCTCCATCTGGACCAGCGGCTACAGCAAAAACCGGGAATGCTCTCCGGCGGCCAGCGCCAACGGGTGGCCATCGGCCGGGCGATCGTGCGCGAACCGAAGATCTTTCTGTTCGACGAGCCGCTCTCTAACCTCGATGCGGCGCTGCGCGCCGACATGCGCATTGAATTGGCGAAGCTGCATCGGCAATTGCGGGCCACGATGATCTACGTCACGCACGACCAGGTCGAAGCGATGACGATGGCGGACCGGATCGTCGTGCTCAATGCCGGTGAAATCGCCCAGACAGGCGCACCGCTCGAGCTCTACCATAAGCCAGCCAACATTTTCGTCGCCGGTTTCATCGGCAACCCGAAGATGAACTTCCTGCCGGTCACCTGCAAAGGCGTCAGCGATGCCGGCGTAGAGGTCGATTACAAGGGGAAGACGGTTGTCGTCCCGGTCAGGCCGCACGATGGCCTGGTTGGGCGGACATTGACGCTGGGCGTCCGGCCCGAGCACATTTTGCTCGGCGCCGGAGACCTGTCGCTGACAGTCACGCCAACGGTGATCGAGCGCCTGGGCGCCCATACCGTTGCCTATGCCGCCATCAGCGGTGAAGGGGAGAACTATTGCGCGATGCTGCCGGGCACGGTGGCAATCCGCCCGGAGGAACAGGTGTTGACCGGCATACGTGCCGCCGACTGCCATCTGTTCGACGAGGCGGGCATCGCGCTCGAGCGGCGTGTCGAACTCACCGATATCGACATGGGCTTGCTCGACCCGGCGGCGGCCTGAGCGGAGCGTAGCTAGACTAAGACAAGAACGGCCGCTGTCCATGACCAGGACAGCGGCCGTTTTCGTTATTGGTGATGAGAATAGGCCAGATCAGAAGGCCGATCTGCTGACTATCCGCCTCGATCGCGGCCGCCGCATAAACTGCCTTGGTTCACGCCGCTCCCTTTTCGAGACCATGCGGATCGGCGACCTTCGGCCAGATATTCCTGGGTGCGCGCAGATAGGCGGTCTTGGCGGGGTTGTTCGGGTAGGGGGTGCCGGCCGAGCAATATAGGATCTGCGCGGCGATCTTGGAGAACGAAGCGTAGAAGTGGTTGGTCGATTTGATGACCAGAATGCTCTTTGACTGCGGGTCGAGGCCCATCACCGAGAAGAGGCTCGGATCGAAGCTTTGCGCCCGCGTCGAATTCAGGATGATATCGATGCCGCGATAGGAAATGAGGGCTGCATCGCCGAAGGGGGCAAAACTCTCGCCGAACCGCATCTCGGCGTCGCGGACCAGCTTGACCACCTTGACGATGCCATCGACAGGATTGCCGGTTCCCGGAGCCGACTTGGCGCCGAAGCGCAACGGGATTTCGGCGCCTTCGCCGGCGGCCATGCAGATCTGCACGGCCATCGGATCCCAGATCGTTCCGACGGCGGCATTGGTGACACCCTGTGCCAGCAGTTCCTCGAGCAGCACCGTCGCGTCGCCCGCGGTTCCGCCGCCCGGGTTGTCCCAGACATCGGCGATGACGACCGGGCCTTCGGTCGCAGCCTTCGCCTCGGCGACAGCTTGCTTCTCGTCGATCTGCGGCATGATGAAGGTTCCGCGTTTCGAAAAGAGTTCGAGCCCGAGTTCCCGTGCGAGCGCCTCGCCTTTCTCCGGTTTGCCGTTGGTCACGGCGAGCACCTTCGTGCCCATTTCCGGAACATCGCCCGCCATGAAGCCGTGCACCATCGAAAGCGACAGGACATCGGCGTCCTCCGCTTCGATACGCATCAGCTTGTCGACGAAGGAGCGCATTGGCTCGCGCGAAGTTGGGTAGACGTCGATCATGCGGCAGTCGAACACTGACATCACAGGCGTCACGCGACCTTCCAGCGTGTCGATGGCGATCCGCCAGAGATCCTCGGCACGATCGACGAAGTCGGTGTGCGGGAACTCCTTGAAGTAGACGAAGAAGTCTGACGCCGAAACGCGCTTCTGGGTCAAGTGGCTGTGCGGGTCCAACTCGGCGCAGACGAGAACATCAGGGCCAACGATCTCGCGAATGCGAGAAAGAAGATCGCCCTCGGTGTCCTCGTAGCCGGCAGCGACCATCGCGCCGTGCAGTCCCATGACGACGGCATTGACCGGAAGCGCGGCGCGCAACTGGTCGAGGATTTCATCGCGCAGGCTCTCATAGGTCTGGCGGTTGACGAGGCCGGCGGGATCCGCCCAGGTGGCGGTGCCTTCGATCAGCGTCCAGCCTTTTTCCGCGGCAATGCGGCGGCCGACCGTGATCGGCGCCGTACAGAGCGTCGGCGTCTCAGGATGCTCGCCCGGCGGCGCGTAGAGCGACGCCTCGAAGGCGCGGCGATCTATGCAGATGGGCGAGAAGGTATTGGTTTCCGTTGCGAGCGCTGCTGTGAAGATCCGCAATGCCGTTGCCTTTTTGCTTTTTAGGCCGGTCCCATCGGGTTCGGCAGGTAGCCGGTGAAACCGGAGATCTTCCAGCGTCCCTCGTGCAGGCGGCAATAATAGACCGTCTGCCATTTCATCACGTCGAAGCTGCCGTCCGATTTCTTCAACCCGCCGTCGAACTTCTTGCGCGCAAGCGCGAAGTCGCCGTTGACCTCGATGTCCTCAAGCGTCGTCGTCGTGAAGATCGCCGTGCGTGTGTCTTCCGCGAAGGAGAGGCCCGCGAAATCTTTCGCCTGGCGCAGCCACTCATCGCGATAGGCCGAAAGCGAGGGAAAGGTGAGGCGCCAATTGTCGGGATTGGTTTCGCGACGTCCATCGATGCCGATGAAGCCGTCTTCGACAAAGTCACCTGCCACCATCGACCAGTCGGCCGAAAGAAAAGCGTCGATATCGCGCGGAACAAGCATCTCCCAGATGCTATGGCGTGCGGTGTCGGAAGAGGGGAACGGATTGAGGAAGGGATCCCGCATGTTTTCGCCCTGGATTGAAATTCTTTTCATGAATGGTGTTTTTCTCTGGTCAAATTCAGCTTTCTATGGTCACTTGTCAACGATCAAAGAAAATAATTTGCACGAAGGCACACATGACCATCAAACGGTATGGCACTGAACAAGTCGGTGCGGGCGGTAAGCCATTACCCTTTGCGCGCGCGGTGGAAGCGGACGGCTGGCTGCATGTTTCCGGCCAGGTCGCCATGGAAAAAGGCGAGATCATCGAGGGCGGTATCATCCCTCAGACGCACAAGGCGATCGCC
Organism: Ensifer sp. Root142; assembly: GCF_001426785.1. NCBI lineage: Bacteria > Pseudomonadati > Pseudomonadota > Alphaproteobacteria > Hyphomicrobiales > Rhizobiaceae > Ensifer > Ensifer sp. Root142. The sequence goes on along the minus strand of NZ_LMFK01000049.1, from coordinate 69,653 downwards.
AATCTTCTGGCCATTCTGGACGAGGCCGGATACGGTACCGAGCACGTGGTGCGTTGCGGCGTTTGGCTCGACGATCCGCGTGATTTCTGGACTTTCAACAAGATCTATCAGGAGTATTTCGGTGCGCATCCACCGGCGAGGGCCTGCGTCCAGTCGGCGATGATGGTTGATTGCAAGGTCGAGATCGACTGCATCGCCTACAAGCCGAAGGAAGGCTGATAGACCCTAAGGACATCAGCAGCCGATGGATATTTTCGCGACACTTCAGGAAGAAAAGGGCCGGCTCTCGCAATCGGAGAACCGCATCGCCGATATTCTTCTGAATGACTTCGAGTTCGCGGTGAATGCATCGATCATCGAGCTGGCCGGCAAGGCCGATGTCTCTCCTCCCACGGTCACGCGCTTCTGTCGGCGGCTCGGTTGCGACAGCTTCTCCGATTTCAAGGTGCAATTGGCGCGCACCGCCTATATCGGCATGCGCTACCTGAAGCCGGAGCCGAAGAGCCGCGAGACCGGTGACGTCGCCCAGGACATCATCACCAAGGCGCAGAACGCGCTTTTCCTCCTGCATCGTTCGCTCGATCTCGCGGCGATCGAGCAGGCGGTCGAGCGCATCGCAACCGCCGAAATGATCTATGCCTTCGGTTCGGGCGGCAATTCCTCGATGATAGCCAGCGAGTTGCAGAACCGGCTCTTTCGCTACGGCCTGCGTGTTACCGCCAGTTCCGACCACAGCATGCAGCTGATGATGGCGGCCGCCGCTCGCCCAAGCGACGTTCTGATCGGCTCATCCTTCTCGGGCCGGAACGCCGAACTCGTGCGCGCCTTCACGCTGGCGCGCGAGCTCAAGGTGCCGACGATTGCCCTGACCCAGAGCAACAGTCCGGTCGCGGCCGCGGCGACGATCACGGTTCCTGTCGACCTGCCCGAGGGCAACAACATCTACCGTCCGACCTCCACCCGCATCGCCTATCTGGCGCTGCTCGATATCCTCTCCAGTCTCGTTGCCTACCGGGTTCAGCCGCAGGCAACGGTCACACTTCGGCGCATCAAGCAGCAGCTGGTGACGCACCGCGACGGTGATGACCGCCAGTTGCTGGGAGACTGACGTGCCGCGAAAGGTTTCCGCATGACGCAGTCCGTCGCCATCGTCACCGGTGCAGCCGGCGATATCGGCCGCGCAATCGCCAGGCGCCTTGGCGAGGATCATGATGTCGTCCTCCTTGCCGACATCGACAGCCGTGCCGCCGAGAGAGCGGCGCTGGAGATCGGCGGCGGCAAGCGCTTCGTTGCGGTCCCGTGCGATGTGACGGATGCGACAAGCGTCGGAAAATTGGCTGCGACGGCCGGCGAGCACGGTACGGTGCGCACGCTCGTCAACAATGCCGGCGCCGCACGCGCCGTCAGCCTGCATGATACGACGCCGGATATCTGGCGCATGGACAATGCGCTGAACCTTGAAGCTGCCTTCCTGTGCTTTCGCGCGGTGGAAGACATGCTGAAGGAAAGCCGCGGCTCGGTGATCAATATCGCCTCCGTCAACGGCATGAATGTCTTCGGCCATCCCGCCTACAGCGTTGCTAAGGCCGGCCTGCTGCATCTGACACGCCTGATCGCCGTGGAGTACGGCAAGTTCGGCATTCGCTCCAACGCCGTTGCGCCGGGCACCGTGCGAACGCAGGCATGGGAAGCGCGTGCCGCCGCCAATCCGCAGGTCTTTGAGGAAGCGCGCCGCTGGTATCCCTTACAGCGCATCGTCAATCCTGACGATGTTGCCAACGCCGTACATTTCCTCGCAGGGCCGCTCGCCGCTGCGATCTCGGGCGTGTGCCTGCCTGTTGATTGCGGTCTGACCGCCGGCCAGGCTGAACTGGCGCGAACCTTCTCACAATCTAGCTACTACTGACCGAAAGACTTCTGGGAGGAAAATCATGGCGCCCGTTTCCTATCGTCTCGAAGCGTCCTGGCAGCCTGACGGCGGCGCATTTGGCCGGTTCACCTTCACGCTGTTCAATTTCTCAGCCACACCGCTCACGGGCTTCCGCCTGGTGTACACGTCGCTCACGCGCGTAATCGTGCCGGAGGCCTGCGACAACGCCACTTTCCTGCGCCGCAACGCCAATTTTCATGAATTCGCACCACCCGCCGGGCTGACGCTTGGCCCCGGCGAAAGCTGGACGTTCACGGTGAGCGGCCTGCATCGACAGGCGAAGCACTGCACTGATGGTGCCAAGTCAGCCTATCTGACGTTTTCGAGCGGCGAGCATGTGCCGGTCGCCGTCTCCGATCTGCTCCTGGAAAATGCCATGAGCGAGCCTCCGCCAGCACAACTGCCCGAAGGCAAGCTCGACCTGCCGTTTTCGATGCAGCCATGGCCGGCGCAAATCGACGCCTGGGCAGGCGACAGCTTTCCCGTCGTGCTTTACCCCGCGCCGATGACGGCGCCCGACGACGTGGCAGCGGTCGCGAGCGTGGTTGGGCTTTTTCATCGTCTGTTTTCGGCGGGGCATGCGCCATTCAGCCTGGTTGCCTCCAGTCAAGGGCGGGCAATTGTCTTCTCGAAGAATGCGACGCTTGCTGCCGAGGCCTACGAATTGGCCTTCTCGACCAAGGAGATCCGCCTTGCCTATGGTGGTGCTGCCGGCCGGCAATACGCGCTGACGACCTTGGCGCAGCTGCTGAACGGCGCGCGCACGCATCCGGAAAAATTCCGTTTTCCGGCGCAGGGCACGATCTCCGATGCGCCGCGTTACGGCTGGCGCGGTTGTCATCTCGACGTATCCAGGCAATTCTACCCGACATCGGACATTTCCCGCCTCATCGATATTCTCGCCTGGTTCAAGCTCAACATCTTCCACTGGCATCTGACGGATGACGAGGCCTGGCGGCTTGAAATCAAGGCGTTTCCAACGTTAACGACGATCGGCGTGCTGCGCGGGCCGGACGAACCGTTGTTGCCGCAACTCGGCAACGGTGCGGAACCCGCCGGCGGGTTCTACAGCCAAGAGGATGTGAAAGCCCTGGTGGCCCAGGCGACGGCGCTTCACGTCGAGATCGTTCCGGAGATCGACATTCCCGGCCATAGCACCGCCACGCTTGTCGCCCTGCCTGACCTGACCGATGGCCAAGAAGCGCCGGAAAGCTATCATTCCGTTCAGGGCTACCCGAACAATGCGCTCAATCCGGCGATCGCCTTTACCTATGACTTCCTCGAGAAAGTGCTCGACGAAATGGTCGAGTTGTTCCCGAGTCAGTACATCCATATCGGCGGCGACGAGGTTGCCAACGGTTCCTGGCTTGCCTCGCCGCTGGCGAAGAAGCTGATGGAGAAAGAGGGTCTTTCCGGCACCTTTGCGTTGCAATCCTTCTTCCTGAAGAAGGTCAAGCAGATGCTGACCGTCCGCGGCCGCAAGCTTGCCGGGTGGAACGAGGTCGCCCATGGCGGCGGCGTCGAGACCGAAGGCACGTTGCTGATGGCGTGGGAGCGGCCGGAGGTCGGCATCGAGCTTGCGCGGGAAGGCTATGACGTGGTGATGACGCCCGGTCAGGCCTATTATCTCGACATGGCGCAGGCCGACGCCTGGCAGGAACCGGGCGCCAGCTGGGCCGGGACGGCAACGTCGGCCCATACCTATGGCTACGAGGCCGAAGGCGAATTTCCGGATGAGCTGAAAGCGCGCATGAAGGGCGTTCAGGCCTGCATCTGGTCGGAGCATTTCCTGTCGCGCGGCTACTTCAATCGGCTCGTCTTCCCCAGGCTGTGCGCCATCGCCGAAGCCGCATGGACCCCGAAATCCGCCAAGGACTGGCAGCGCTTTGCTGCGATCGCTCCCTTGAGCCCGAAACTGTGACAGGAGCTTCCATGCGCATTGCCGTCGGCGGTATCCATACGGAGTGCAGCACCTATTCGCCGGTGCTGATGGCGGTCGAGGATTTTCGGGTGCTGCGCGGGGCGGATCTGCTCCAGGCGGAGTATTTCGATTTTCTCGACGCTGAAGGCATCGAGCATCTGCCGCTCCTGCACGCGCGCGCCGTGCCCGGTGGGCCGGTGTCCCGACCGACCTACGACGCCTTCAAGGCGGAGTTTCTCGACCGGCTGCAACAGGCCCTGCCGATCAACGGGCTCTATCTCGCCATGCATGGGGCGATCAAGGTCGACGGCATGGAGGATGCTGAGGGGGACTGGATCTCTGCCGCGAGATCTGTCGTCGGGCCGGACTGCCCGATCGCCACCAGCTACGATCTGCACGGCAATGTCAGCCAGCGTATCATCGACCAGATCGACATCTTCGCGGGCTATCGGACCGCGCCGCACATCGACACGCGTGAAACGATGATCCGCGCCTGGGCGATGCTCATTGAGGCGCTACGCAGCGGGACGCGCCCGGGTGTTGCGTGGGCAAAGATCCCCGTGTTGCTGCCGGGGGAATGCACCTCTACCGAGGACGAGCCGGCCAGGGGCCTCTACCGGCAACTGCCCGACATCGACGCGCGGCCGGGTGTGCTCGATGCCAACCTGATGGTCGGCTATGTCTGGGCCGACGAGCCGCGTGCAACGGCTTGTGCCGTGATTACCGCGACCGATCGGGCCGCGGCAGAGCAGGCAGCCGTCGACATTGCGGCGGCATACTGGGCGGAACGTCGCAATTTCCGTTTCGGTCCTGTGACGGGCCCGCTCGACGCCATGCTCGATGTCGCCGAAAAGGCGACGACAACCCCCATCATCCTTGCCGATTCCGGCGACAACCCGACCGGCGGCGGTGTCGGCGATAGGGCGGATGTGTTGAAGGCCCTGCTTGCGCGGGGGTGGCGCGGCGCACTCATCGCCGGTATCGCCGATCGTCCTGCCGTGGAAGCCTGCTTTGCTGCCGGCGTCGGCGAAAACCTGATGCTGAAGATCGGCGGCAGCCTCGATCCGGCAAGTCCCGTCGCGGAGATGCTGGTGGAAGTCGTACGGCTCGATGATCCTGGTCCTGCAAAGGAGCGCCAGGCGGTTGTCCGCGTTGGGGCGATCGACGTCGTGCTTTCGGCGCGACGTCGACCCTATCACGATATCGCCGACTTCACCCGCCTCGGCCTCGACCCGAGCAATGTCCGGTTGCTCGTGGTCAAGTCAGGCTATCTCTCGCCGGAACTCGCGCCGATTGCCAACCCCAACCTGATGGCGTTGACCGATGGTGTCGTCAACCAGGACATCCCCCATCTGGCAAGCCTGCACCGCTCTCGTCCCGCATTTCCCTTCGATCAGGAATTCGACTTTATGCCCAAGGCGAATCTCTCGGCGCGCTGGTCGGAATCGGTGTAAGCAGCTTCCCGCAATGCAACCGCCGGTGCGACCCGCCGGCGCCAAGCTCCCCTTTTGAAATCGCCTCCTTCGTGGACGTGCATCATCATGACTTCCTCGCTTTTCAGCGCCATGCGCAACCCGTCGATTCGGGTCAGCATGCTGGCGATCTTTCTCTTCGGCTTCGCCGGGGCGGCAACCTCACCCTATCAATCCGTGGTCGGCATCAACGAACTGGGCCTGAGTGACGGGCTCTATTCACTGCTGATTCTGGCCGCCGCGACGGTGAACGTCATCGTCAGCGTTTCCATCGGCATCCTTGCCGATCGGATCGGCAATTATCGCGTGCTGATGTCGAACGCGATCCTGTTCGGCGTGGTCGGCTACGGCATTGTCTATGTCCTGCCCTATCAATCGAGCTTTCTCGTCAGCGTGCTTCTGTTCCTGCCGATCTATGGCGCAGTCTACACGTTGCTCTTTGCCAATGTGCGCAGCGTCGCGCGGCGCATGAGTGGGCAGGACGCCGGCGCTCTGACGACCGGCGCGCGCGCGGCGATTTCGCTTGCCTGGGTATTGGTGCCCGGGCTGGTGGGCTTTGCGCTTGCCGGTGGCGACAGCATGCTGCCCGCCTATCTGCTCGCCAGCCTCGGATGCTCGGCCAACCTGCTTCTGGTCTTCTTCTCCTTGCCGAACGAGCGCGGCGTCGATCCGGGCCTGGGCAAGCGCCTTTCCTATTGGACATCCTTCGGCGAGATCCTTGCGCCGCGCATCTTCGCGCGCGTGGTCGCGGTGGCAATGATCACCTCGACATTGCATATCAATGCGGCCGTCCTGCCGCTGATCATGACCAATGCCGTCGGTGGTAGCGTCACGGATATCGGCATCATCGCCGGCGTTGTCGCTTTTCTCGAGGTGGTCTTCATCTTCGTCTGGGCGCGCATCCAGGTGAGCCTGCTGCCGGCGAAGGCACTGGCGCTCGGGACGGTCATCTATATCGGCTACATGGTCCTGCTCGGACTGTCGTCGGCGCCGTGGCACATCTATGCGCTGACGCTGATCAGCGCCTTCGGCGCTGCCGCGCTGATCACGATCCCCATCACCTACCTGCAGGAATTGATTGCCGACCGGCCGGGGCTCGGAAGCTCGCTGATCTCGGTCAACATCTTCATGAGCGGCGGCCTTTGCGCGGCGCTCTTTGCACTCGGCACCCGCATCAGCGACTATTCGGGAACAGCACTTCTTGGAGGTCTTGGCGGATTGGCGGGCCTTGGGCTACTGCTCTTGCTCGAAGGCGGCAATCGGAAAGCGACCACCCCGTAAGAACAAGGGGTAGGGGCGCCAGACCGGCGCCCCTTAATCTTCGTCAGTTGCCGAGGATGCCCGGCAGGCGCAGGCCCTTGTCCTTGGCGCAGTCGAGCGCGATGTCGTAGCCGGCATCGGCGTGGCGCATGACGCCGGTGGCCGGGTCGTTCCAGAGTACACGCTCAAGTCGCTTGGCGGCATCATCAGTGCCATCGGCGCAGATGACGACGCCCGAATGCTGCGAGAAGCCCATGCCGACGCCGCCGCCATGGTGCAGCGACACCCAGGTGGCGCCGGACGCAGTGTTCAAGAGGGCGTTGAGCAGCGGCCAGTCGGAGACGGCGTCCGAGCCGTCCTTCATCGCTTCCGTTTCGCGGTTCGGCGAGGCGACCGAGCCGGAGTCGAGGTGATCGCGGCCGATGACAACAGGAGCCTTGAGCTCGCCGTTTCTGACCATTTCGTTGAAGGCGAGGCCGAGCCGATGGCGATCACCGAGACCGACCCAGCAGATGCGTGCTGGCAGTCCCTGGAACGAGATGCGCTCGCGCGCCATGTCGAGCCAATTGTGCAGGTGGGTGTTGCCGGGGGTCAGTTCCTTGACCTTGGCATCGGTCTTGTAGATGTCTTCCGGATCGCCGGAGAGTGCGGCCCAACGGAACGGGCCGATGCCGCGGCAAAAGAGCGGGCGAATATAGGCCGGCACGAAGCCGGGGAAGGCGAAGGCGTTTTCGAGGCCCTCTTCCTTGGCGACCTGGCGGATGTTGTTGCCGTAGTCGAAGGTCGGGATGCCCATGTCCTGGAAGGCGATCATGGCTTCCACATGTTCACGCATCGAGGCGCGCGCAGCCTTTTCGACAGCCTTCGGGTCGCTCTCGCGCTTGGCCTTCCACTCGGCCATGGTCCAGCCCTTGGGCAGGTAGCCGTTGACCGGATCATGCGCGGAGGTCTGGTCGGTGACCATATCCGGGCGGATGCCGCGGCGAACCATTTCCGGCAGGATTTCGGCGGTGTTGCCGAGCAGGCCGACGGACTTGGCTTCGCCGTTTTTCGTCCAGCGGGCGATCATCTCCATCGCCTCGTCGAGCGTTTCCGCCTTTTCATCGACGTAGCGGGTGCGAAGGCGGAAGTCGATCGAGTCCGGGTTGCACTCGACGGCGAGGCAGGATGCACCGGCCATGACGGCTGCCAGCGGCTGTGCGCCGCCCATGCCGCCCAGACCACCTGTCAGCACCCACTTGCCTTTGAGGCTGCCACCGTAATGCTGGCGGCCGGCCTCGACGAAGGTTTCGTAGGTGCCCTGAACGATGCCCTGCGTGCCGATGTAGATCCACGAGCCGGCCGTCATCTGGCCGTACATCGCCAGACCCTTTTTATCCAGCTCGTTGAAGTGGTCCCAGGTTGCCCAATGCGGCACCAGGTTGGAGTTGGCGATCAGGACGCGCGGCGCATCCTTGTGGGTGCGGAAGACCCCGACCGGCTTGCCGGACTGGACGAGCAGGGTCTCGTCTTCGTTGAGGTCCTTCAGGGTTTCGACGATCTTGTCGAAGTCGGCCCAGGTGCGGGCGGCGCGGCCGATACCGCCATAGACGACCAGCTCGTGCGGGTTTTCTGCCACGTTCGGGTCGAGGTTGTTCATCAGCATGCGCAGCGGCGCTTCGGTCATCCAGCTCTTGGCGTTGAGCGTGGTGCCCTGTGGGGCGCGCACGTCGCGAATATTGTGGCGCGGATTGTTCATGGTCATGCCTCGCTCCCTGTCAGCGTTTTAAGGTCGAATGCGGTATTCTCGATGCTTTGAAGAATGGCCCGAAGGGGCGCGCGCAGGCGTTCCGCCTTGCTGGCGTCGAGCACGAAAGGCGGCTCCTCGGTGGCAAGATGGGTCGATTGCGCCAGTTCCATCTGGATGGCGTGCACGCCGGTTTCCGGGCGCCCGTAATGCCGGGTCGTCCAGCCGCCCTTGAAGCGGCCGTTGAGAATGCTCGTGTAACCATCGGCCGAAGCGGCGATATCGACGGCGGCCTTCTCGATAGCAGGCGCGCAGGTGCGGCCCATGTCCGTGCCGATGTTCAGGTCCGGCAGCTTGCCGTCGAACAGGAACGGGATATGCGAGCGGATGGAATGGCAGTCGTAGACGATGGCGATGCCGTGGATGGCCTTGACCCGCTCGATCTCGGCCAGAAATGCGGCGTGATAAGGCGCATGGAATTGGCGCAGGCGCGATGCCGTGTCGGCCTCCGTCGGGGCCTCGCCATCCTTCCAGATCGGCAACCCGTCGAAATCGGTCTCCGGGATAAGCCCGGTGGTGTTCTGCCCGGGATAAAGGCTGACGTTTTCCGGGTCGCGGTTGGCGTCGATTACGTAGCGGTGGAAGGTGGCGCGCACGACGGTAACATCAGGCAACAGGCCTTCATAGAGCTTGTGAATGTGCCAATCGGTGTCTGCGAGCAGGCGACCGGTATCGTTGAGACGGTCCCATATTTCAGCCGGCACATCCGTGCCGGTGTGCGGAAAGCCGAGGATGACGGGCGAGGTGCCCTGGCGGACTTCGAAGACGCTCATCTCAAGCCTCCAGTTTTGGCAGAATGCCGGCAGAAATCGCGGCATTCAGGGTGCCGGATGCGATCAGCTCGCCGGCCGCCTGCAGATCGTCGGCGAGATAGCGGTCCTCTTCGATCGTCGGCGAAACTGCACGTAGGGTTGCGGCGGCTTTTTGAAGTTCGGGGCTCGTTGTCAACGGCGCACGGAATTCGACGCCCTGCACGGCGGTCAGCGCCTCGATGCCGATGATCGAAAACAGGTTGTCGGTCATCTGCAGCAGCCGGCGGGCGCCATGGCAGGCCATTGAAACATGGTCTTCCTGATTGGCCGATGTCGGCGTGGAGTCGACCGAGGCCGGGTGCGAAAGTTGCTTGTTTTCCGACATCAACGCCGCCGACGTCACCTCGGCGATCATCAGGCCGGAGTTGAGGCCAGGCTTCTTGGCGAGAAAGGCCGGCAGTCCGTAGGACAAGGCCGGGTCGACAAGAAGGGCAATGCGCCGCTGGGAGATCGCGCCGATCTCGCAAACCGCGAGCGCGATCTGGTCGGCGGCAAACGCTACCGGTTCTGCGTGGAAGTTGCCGCCGGAGACGACGGAATTGTCGGAAAGGACAAGCGGGTTGTCGGTAACGGCATTCGCTTCGATTTCGAGCACGCGCGCGACCGAGCGCAACAGGTCGAGGCAGGCGCCGTCCACCTGCGGCTGGCAGCGAATGCAATAGGGATCCTGCACCCGCTCGTCGCCCTCGATATGGCTTTCGCGAATGGCGGAACCTGAGAGAAGCGCGCGAAGGGCGGCGGCGGTGTCGATCTGGCCCTGATGGCCGCGAAGTGTGTGAATGTCCGGATGGAAGGGCGCAGACGAACCCATCGCTGCATCGGTCGACATTGCGCCGGTGATGAGCGCTGCCTGGGCGGCGCGGTGGGTGCGGAAGAGGCCGGCGAGCGCGAGTGCGGTCGACGTCTGAGTGCCGTTGATCAGCGCGAGGCCTTCCTTGGCGGCAAGCACCACCGGCGTCAGCCCGGCCTTGGCAAGGGCCTGTGCGCCGGACATGCGGGCGCCTTCGAAGAATGCCTCGCCGTGGCCCATCATGACGGCTGCCATGTGGGCAAGCGGTGCCAGGTCGCCGGACGCACCGACCGAGCCCTTTTCCGGAATGACCGGGATGACGCCCTTGTCGAGCATCGCCTCTATCAGCCGCACCAGTTCGAGCCTGACGCCGGAGGCGCCGCGACCGAGAGAAACGAGCTTCAGCGACAGGATCAGGCGGACGATGTTTTCGGCGAGCGGCTGGCCGACGCCGCAGCAATGCGACAGGATCAGGTTGCGCTGCAGGGTGGCGACGTCAGCGCTGTCGATCTTGATCGAAGCCAGTTTGCCGAAGCCGGTGTTGATGCCATAGACAGGCGCATTGCCGGCGACGATCTCGGCGATGCGCTTGGCCGCCTTCTCGATTCCTGCGTCGAACGACGGATGCAGGCGGGCAGGTTCGCCGCTCCAATAGATGGTCTCGAGATACTCAAGCGGAACCGAGCCTGGATGCAGAATGATGGTCATAGACCGGTCCTTTCGCCCTTAAAGATGCGCAGATGAAGTGGATTGAAGCCGATGCGGTAGACGAGCTCGGCCGGATCTTCGATGTTCCAGAGTGCGAGGTCGGCAGACTTGCCGACTTCGATCGTGCCGGTTTCGGCGAGAAGCCCGAGCGCACGTGCCGCCTCGCGGGTAACGCCGGCGAGGCATTCGGCAATCGTCAACCGGAAGAACGTCGCCGACATGTTCATGGTCAGTAGCAGCGAAGTCAGCGGCGAGGTGCCGGGATTGCAATCCGTTGCGATGGCGATGTGCGCTCCGGCAGCGCGCAGCGCGTCCACCGGCGGAAGCTGCTTTTCGCGCAGCGCGTAAAACGCGCCGGGCAACAGCACGGCTACCGTGCCCGATTTGGCGATTGCCTGCGCTCCATCAGCGTCGAGATATTCGAGATGGTCGGCGGACAACGCACCGTAGGAGGCGGCAAGCTTGGCGCCACCGAGGTTGGAAAGCTGTTCGGCATGCAGTTTGACCGGCAGGCCCAGCGCCTTGGCGCGACCGAAGACGCGGGCGATCTCTGCGGTCGAAAAGGCGATGCCTTCGCAGAAGCCATCGACGGCATCGACCAGGCCCTCGGCGTGGGCGACATCAAGACCCGGAAGCACCACCTCGGAAATGTAGTCGTCGTTGCGCCCCTTGTAGTCGGCTGGGGTCGCATGCGCTGCGAGATAGCTGGTGACGATGCGGACCGGACGTTTGTCGCCAAGCTTGCGCGCGGCGCGCAGCATGTTGAGTTCGGCGTCGATATTCAGGCCGTAGCCGGACTTGATCTCGACCGTCGAAACACCTTCGGCAATGAGCGTGTCGAGCCGTGGCAGAGCGCTTTCCACGAGCGCGTCGACTGAGAGTGCATTGGTTGCCTTGACCGAGGAGACGATACCGCCACCGGCGCGGGCGATTTCCTCATAGGACGCACCTTCGAGCCGCATCTGGAACTCGCGAGCGCGGTTGCCGCCGTGGACGAGGTGCGTATGGCAATCGATGAAGGCGGGCGTCATCACCCGGCCGTTGCAATTCGTTGCTTCAAGTGTGCGGGATAGATCGGCGGGAAGGTCGCTCTCGGCGCCGGCAAAGGCAATGTGTCCGTCGACGACAGCCACTGCGCCCTTTTCCACCACGCCGAGGCCGTCTTGATCGGGTCGCAACGTCGCAAGGCGAAGATTGCGCCAGATGCCGGACGCGTTTGCGTTGGTCGAAAATTGACTCATCAGCCGATCCCCTCTCGTTGGATATAATGTATATACATAATAATCGTCTCGACAAGAGGAAAATTGACTTGCTGAAGGAAAAGGGAAGGAGACGGCGCACTGAATTGCCGCCGGGCGATGGCATTCAAATGCAAAAGACCCCGGAGCGGTTGCTCCAGGGTCTTAAAAAACGGCGCCTGGGAAAACGCGACACTTAGGCCGGATGGGCGGCACTCATGCGCAATCGCTCGACGAGGTCGACGAAGTGACGCCCGGCACTCTCAAGGCGACCGCTGTTGTCGATGATCGTGACATCCGGTCCCGATGTGACGTCGGGCACCTGTCGCGAGAGCCGGCGCAACACGTCCTCTTCGCTTTCGCGTCCGCGCTCGGCAAGACGCTTGGCGAGCGCGGCGGGCTCGGCCGTGATGACCGCGACGGCGATGTTGCCGAAGGCGGCGCGGAACGCCGGCAGGGCGCTTCGGCTGCCGTTGACGATTGCCGTGGTGCCGTGTTCGACATTGCGGCGAACGTCTTCGGGAATGCCGTATTTCAGGCCGTGCGCGTCCCAGGACACAGCGAAGGCGCCTGCCTGCTCCATGTCGACGAATTCGGCGACTGAAACGCTTTCATGCACCTCGCCTCCGGCGTCCGACGGCCGCGTGATCACGCGGCGAACGAAGTGGACATCGGAGCAGTCGCAGAAGTGTCGGGCGGCAAAGCCCATGACGCTATCCTTGCCGGCCCCGCTCGGGCCGACGACGACGACAAGCGCGCCACGCCTAAGTTCGAGCTGGCTCATGCGACACGCCGACCTTCGCGCCAGACCGAACGCACCACTGGAATACCTTCCTGCCTGTGGACACGCGCGATGTCGGCGCGCAAGCCGACGGCAATCCGGCCACGATCGTCGAGGCCGACGGTGCGGGCAGGGGTGGTGCTGACCATGGCGATCGCCTTCGGCAGGTCGATGGCTTCAAGCTCATCGGCGAGCACGAACGGCGCGTGGATCAGGCTGAAGGGCACATAATCGGACGAAAGCACGTCGAGCACGCCGCGGTCGGCAAGGTCACGGGCGGCGATATTGCCCGAATGCGACTTGCCGCGCACGATGTTGGGCGCGCCCATCAGCACACTAAGACCGGCGCGATGGGAGGCTTCCGCCGCTTCGAAGCTGGTCGGGAACTCGGCGAGCTTGATGCCGTAGCTGATAGATTCGTCGACATGGGCGATCGTGGCGTCGTCGTGGCTGGCGATGGTAATGCCGCGCTCAGCACAGGCCTTGGCGAGCGCATCGCGGTGCGGGCCGGCATACTTCGCCGAAAGCGCCTGCTGACGTTCAACGAATTTTCCGAATTCGGCGTCCGACAGGCCGCGCTTGGATTTGTAGTAGAGCGTGTACTGGTCCATCGTCTGGAACTGGCGCTGCCCCGGCGCGTGGTCCATCAGCGAGACGAGCTTGACCTGCGGATCGTTCTGGAAGTCCTCGTAGTGATCGAGCACGTCCGATGTCGAAACCTCGCAGCGCAGGTGGATCAGATGGTCGGCGCGCAGGCGGCCTTCCTGCTTGGCCTGGGCCAGCGCGTCCGCCATGCTGCGCATTTCGCCCTTCTGGAAACCGCCGTCTTCGTCCGAACCAAGGCGCAGGCAGTCGAATACGGTGGTGATGCCAGACGTGACGACCTGTGCGTCGTGTGCCTGGATCGCGGCGATCTTCAACCAGCGAACGCCGGGCCGCGGCGAGTAATGTGCCTCAAGGTGGTCGGTGTGCAGCTCGATGAGGCCAGGCAGAAGGTAGTCGCCTTCGAAGTCTTCACCAGTGTTGGTCGTGCCATGAGAGATATCGGCGATCTTGCCGTCGCGGATCAGCACCGAGCCGTCGAGGATACTGTCCTCCAGAACGATGCGGGCATTGGTCAGGACTTGTTCTTTGCTCATCTCATGCGATCTTTCGTTGTGTCGCGCCGCGGAGCGGCAGCAGGGAATGGACCAGGAACGGTGCGCCACGGTGCGGCTCGACGAAGAGCGCAACTGACGTGACGTGAAGCGGCTTGCCGATGTGATCAGCAAAGGTGCTCTCAAGCACGGTCCGCATTGGTTTCGCTGTCTCGCCGGGTACCGGCCCGGTCAGCGTCAGGTGAAACTGAAATTCTTCGAAAACATAGGGGTATCCCCACTTTCTCAAGTATTCCCTCTGCCGCTCCGGAAGCTTGTCCGGGTTGCGTCGCGCCATGTCCACGTCCGACAACGGCGCCCGAAACGGCTCGAAGGTTTGCACGGCCTGCGCCGCGAATTCCTGCAACGCCTCGCAGTGGGTCGCGGAAACCAGCGCGAAGAACGGGCCAAGCTGAAGGAGCGTGAGTTGAGGGATCTCGAAGGGTTCAAGGTTGTCGGCAAACGTTTCGAAGGCTGCGACCAGCTCGGCTTCGCTGCGGTCTTCGGCAAGTGTGAAGGGGGCCTTGAGAGTGCCGTGAAAGCCGTAGCGTCGCGGGTCGGCAGTCAGTGCATGTCGCGTGGCGGCATCAAGGCTGCCTAACGCTGAAAGTTCATTGGTCTCGCCGGTAAAGGCATCACGGCCGAGCCAACGGGCCGCCGTCTGCGACAGCCGGTCGTCTGCCGGCGGCGCGAAGTAGATTGCATAACGCACGGTCTTCACTTTCTTGTATCGACCGGCCCGCCGGAACGGCGGGTCGATTGTTCGCGGGATGCGATGCGCAGCTAGCCGATTTCCATGACAACATCATGATGGCCGCGGTGCAAAAAATTCTTCTCGTCAATGAGCCTTCTGCCCCATCAGTCGCGAGCGGCAGGCGTTCGAGATGCTGTCGAAAATAAACACGACCAGCAAGATGAGAAGCACCATATAAGCGACATTTTCCCAATCGGAGTTGGTACGCATCGCTTCCCAGAGTTTCAGGCCGATGCCACCGGCGCCGACAGCGCCGATGATCGTTGCCGAACGCGTGTTGGATTCCCAGAAATAGAGCGCCTGGCTGGCGAATACCGGCAGGACCTGCGGCAGGACGCCGAAGCGTTGCACGGCAAGCGGGGTGGCGCCGACGGATTTTACGCCTTCGCGCTGCTTGTCGTCGATGTTCTCCAAAGCCTCGGAGTAGAGCTTGCCCAAGGTGCCGGTGTCGGTGAAGAAAATTGCCGACATGCCGGCAAGCGGTCCCGGGCCAAAGGCGCGCGTGAAGAACAATGCCCAGATGAACATGTCCACCGAACGCAGGAAATCGAAGAAGCGCTTGGCGAGCTGGTTCGTCAGGAAATTCGGGGTGATGTTGCGCGCCGCCAGGAAGCAGAGCGGGAACGCGACCAGCGAGGCAAAAAGCGTGCCGACGAAGGCCATGACCACGGTCTGCAGCAGTTTGGTCCACACATCCAGATGCTGCCATTCGGCGTTGTAGAGGATGTTGTTCCAGGCAAGCGACAGGTTCGAGCGCGTGGGATCAATGCGCTCGCCGCTCGTGATCAACGAAAATACATCGCCATAGCCCTTGCCGAAGAACGGTGAGTGGACGTCGAAGAGGAAATTGGCCCAGCCGAAGAAGCGATTGCGGATCGAGATGTCGTCACCTTCGACGTCGGCCCAACCAGTTGCACCAAAGGCGAGCGTGATCTTCTCGCCCGGGCGTTTCTGCGTGGCCCAGGCGGGGAGGGCACCCTGAGGGGTTACCGTGTCCTGGCCATCGACGGCCATCGTCAGCGTCTCGCCACGATGGGTTGCCTTGACGAGTCCGTCGGCAATTTCGATCTTCGTCGACCTGTCATAGGTGATGACGGCCCTGGTGATGATTTCCTCGGTCCGCATTTCGACGCGGTTCTGCTCACTTGGCGTATTGGCCGCGCCGAGCGCTGAACCCGGCGCCATGAAGCTGAAGGATGACGTCGTCTTGGGCTTTGCAGTCTGTGCGGTTGCAGCGGGTAATTCGACTTTTCGGGTCACGGTTTCCTTGTCGAGTTCCACCCATGCCGGATTCGGATTTGGCCCAAGCGGCGAGTTGCGCTGGTAATCGAGCGTCATCGTCTTGTCGCGGGCGATCTTGATCTCGGGCCGAACCTCGTAGGAGACCCAATCCGCGAGATAGGTCCCGGCAATGCCCCAATTGGCGTTGCCCAGAACATGCCCGATCGAAAAAAACCACCAGCTGAAGATGAGGTAAGCGACGAGGCCGACACTGATGACAATCGTGCGCAGGCGCTTGTTCGAGGAGCCCTGCAGCAAGTGCGGGTGACGCGATGCGATCGCATCCATTTCGAGAGCGCTTAATCTGGTCGTGGAGGTCATGATGCGCACCTACTGGGCAAGCTGGAAGGCCTGGTCGCCGACGAGGCGACGGCGCAGCCATGCGGAAAACTGGTCGACGGCGAAGATCGTTGCAAACAGCAGCATGACGATCGCCAGTGTCTTTGCCTGATGGCCCTGGCCGATCGACAGACGCAGCAACTCGCCGATCCCGCCGCCGCCAACTGCGCCGATGATGGTCGAGGCGCGTACGTTGATCTCGAGGCGAAGCAGGAAATAGCTGGCGAAGTTGGGCAGCACCTGCGGCACCATGCCGAACCAGACGCGTTCGATCCAGTTGCCACCGGCGGCGCGCAGGCCCTCGTCCGGTTTCATGTCGGCGTTCTCGACCACCTCGAAAAACAGCTTGCCGAGTGCGCCGACCGTGTGGATCGAAACCGCGGCGATCGCGGGTATCGGCCCGAGCGAGAGGATTGCCAGGAAGAAGCCGGCGATGACCACTTCGGGAAAGGCGCGTAGGATCTCCATCAGCCGGCGCACGACACCACGAACCCACGGATTGGGCATCAGGTTGCGGGCGGCAAGGAAACAGAAGATGAAGCCGAAGAACGTGCCGATGACGGTGGAGAAGATCGCGATGTTCACGGTCTCCAGCATCTTGTGCACATACTCAGGAATGTAGAAGCTCTCGGTCAGGTAGAGCCGACCCTCGGGATAATTGTACTTGAAGCTGCCGTCGTCGTAGGGCGAAGGCAGATCGAACATGGCGCGGAAGATTTCCAGGCCATCACGCGGCGCGAGATCGCCGACGAAATCGAAGAAGTGCGGCAGGCGGTCGAAGAATTTGCCGGCATTGGAATCGTTGGCAAACCAGAGCGAGCCGGAAAGGGCGAGCACCAGCACGGCGAAGCCGAGCCAGGAGTAAAGCCGGCGACGCGAGTTCAACTCCTGCCAGTGGCGCTCGACCAGCGCGCCGTTTTCACTCAGATGCCTCGGGAGCATGGAAGTTGCCATGAATGTTCCGGCAATGCCGGCCTCTGTCGACAGGCGCTCCAGGCGCCCCAGCAAAAAGGCGAACGCTGGCCGTTTTGGCGGCCAGCGTCCTTGAATGATCAGGAAAATCAGCCGCCGATCGTTGCCTTGCGGGCGTCGATGATCGGCTTGTAGAAGTCGGCGTTGACTTCGGTGAAGCCAGTGAAATCGCCACCCTGGATGGCGGAGAAGCAGGCGGCATCGGTCTTCGGCAGGTCGAGCATGAACTGCTTGAACTTGGCCTTCATGTCATCGTTCATCGTCGAACGGACGACGATCGGGCCGTTCGGGATCAACGGCGACTTCCAGAGTTCGACCAGGTCATTCATGTCGAGGATGCCCTTGTCGACCATCTTCTTCAGGTTGCCCGAAGTGTAGCCGTCCTTGAATTCGCCGACGCCCGAACCGAAGGTCGTGCCGGCATCGAACGTGCCCTTGACGACTTCGAGAACCAGGTTTTCGTGACCGCCGCCGAAGCCGGTTTCACCGAAGAATTCCTTGACCGGCGCGCCGATCGATTCCGGCAGGGTGACGAGCGGGATGAGGTAGCCAGAGGTCGAGTCCGGATCGGCAAAGCCGAGCTTCTTGCCCTTCAGGTCTTCGAGCTTGGTGATGCCGGAGTCCTTGCGGGCGACCATGATCGAGTGGTAGCCGGTCGAACCGTCGGTCTGGACGGTCGTCAGGATCGGCTCGACCGCGTCGGCCTTGGCGAGGTAGATCTTGGCAAAGCCCGAAGCGCCGAGTTCGGCGTAGTCGAGCGTGCCGCCGAGCAGGCCCTGGATGACGCCGTCATAGTCGGCGGCCGGGAACAGCGAAACCTTTTCGACGCCGATTGCAGCCGGCAGCTTGTCGACGATACACTGGAAGTTGCGCAGGCGGTCGGCTTCGTTTTCGCCGCCGATGATACCGACGCGGAATTCCTTGAGGTCTTCGGCCTGAGCGTGGCCGACGAGGGCGAGCAGGGCGACAGCGCCCAGAAGAGCTTTCTTCAGCATAAGGTTCTCCCGTTTCTCCGGCTTTGCCGGATGATATTCGGTTTCAAAGAGGTGCCCTTGACGTGGGCCTTCGATCCTGGCGGGCGTCAGATGCCGGCCAGTGCCAGCGGCTGGAGGCCGGCAGATGCCGTTTGTTCCTGCGGAATGGCCGCCGGAATGTTGATGCTTGTCGAGGTCATCGATTCCTCGATGCCCGTATCGGCGCCGTAGATCTCGGCGACGGCGGCCGCCGTCAGGTCCTTCGGCTGGCCGTCGAAGACGACGCGGCCGTGCGCCATACCGATGATCCGCTCGCAGTAGTTGCGCGCCGTGTCGAGCGTGTGGAGATTGGTGATTACGGTGATGCCGTCGCGCTCGTTGATGTCGCGCAGCGCGTCCATGACGATCTTGGCGTTGAGCGGGTCGAGCGAGGCGATTGGCTCGTCAGCGAGCAGAACCTTCGGCTGCTGCATCAATGCGCGGGCGATGGCCACGCGCTGCTGCTGGCCGCCGGAAAGCGTGCCCGCCGCCTGCAGCGCCGTCTGCTCGATGCCGAGGCGCTCCAGCGCGCCGATCGCCATGATGCGCTCTTCGCGGGTAAACATGTTGAGGATGCTCAGAACCGTCGAACGATGGTTCAGGCGACCCAGCAGCACATTGGTCAGAACGTCGAGGCGCGGCACCAGATTGAACTGCTGGAAGATCATCGCGCAGTCGCGCTGCCAGTTGCGCAGTGCGGCACCGCGCAGTGACGAGACTTCCGTGCCGGCGAACTCGATCGAGCCGGACGACAGGTCGACCAGGCGATTGATCATGCGAAGCAGCGTCGACTTGCCAGCGCCGGAGCGGCCGATCACGCCGACCATCTGGCCCTGGGGAATGTCGAAGGTAACCGAGCTCACGGCTGTCTTCTTGCCGAACTGGCGGGTTACATTCTTCAACTGAAACATTTCTAGCAGGCCCTCTTTCGGGGAGACCGGTCATCGGTATGACACCTGCCATATCGGCGCTTCATGAAAGCGAAATGTCAGTTTCTTGTAGTTTATGTTACAGTTCACAGCCTCGCCGACATCCTTAACGGAATGTGACAATCGCAGCGGGATGGAGGTGCGTTGTCGCTACCTCAGGAAGCGCTCGGGGTTGAAACCGACTGGGTCAAGGCCGTTTGCGGCGAAGCTTTCGGGCGCCGGTAGGCCAATCAGCAGGTTTGCGGCAAGCGCGCCTAGTGCCGGCGACGTCAGAATGCCGTAGCCGCCCTGGCCGGCAAGCCAGAAGAAATCCGGACGATCCTTGGCGTGACCGATCACCGGCAGCTTGTCCGGTGAAAAGCTGCGCAAGCCAGCCCAGCTCTTGAAGATGCGGCGGACCGGGACGGTCGTCGCCTCTTCCACGTAGTGGGCGCCCCAGGCGACATCGATCTCCTCGGGCTGCACGTCCGTCGGTTCGCACGGCGTGGCGTCGGCAGGAGAGGCAAGCAGCCGCCCGCCTTCGGGCTTCATATAGAAGTCCTCGTCGATCTCGTTGATCTCGGGCATTGTCAGGGCATCGATCTCCGCGGGAAGGTCCACCGTGATCGCGCTGCGGCGATGCGGCACGATGCCGACCGGCGTCACGCCGAAGAGGCTTGCGACCGGGTCGGCCCAGCCGCCAGCCGCATTGACGATGACCTGGGCATGGATCTCGCCGGCATTCGTCGAAAGCACCCAGCCATTTGCCTCGCGGCGCGGAGCCACGATGTCGCTGCGCTCAATCACCTCGGCGCCATGGCGACGTGCGCCGCGCAGGTAACCCTGCAGCAGGTTCTCGACCTCGATGTCCCAGAAATTCGGGTCATAAAATGCGGCCGCCACATAGTCGCGCCGAAGAATCGGTACGCGGGTGATTGCTTCGTCGACAGTCAGCCTTCGCAGGTCGGGATTGACAGCGCTTTCCTCGGCAAACACCGCCTCAAGCCGTGCCACTTTCTCCGCATTGGCGATCATGACGCCGCCACGCTGCTTCAACAGCGGTACGTCGGAAAAGCCTTCGGGAGGCTGATCGAAGAAAGTCTTGGAGATCGCCGCGAGCTTGCACACTTCAGGGGCGTTGTACCGCAGAACGAATTCGGCGGCGGAGCGCCCGGTGCTGTGATAACCGAGCCCGTCTTCCCGCTCGATGACGGCAACGGAGCGGTGCGGTGCCAGAAAAAAGGCCAGCGAAAGGCCGGCAATGCCGCCACCAACGATTGCCACATCAAATTCACGCATGTCCCGACCCCGCTCCTGATTTGGTGGGACCATAGGCAGCGCGTGTTACGCGTTCAAATTTATAACGGGAAATGTCGCTATCAATTCTGCTGATGATCAAGGCAGTGATCAAGCGGCGCGGTATCGGCCACATGCGCAAGGAAGGCGGCCTCGGCCGGATTGAGAATCGAGTTCGGGTTGGAGATGCGAAACACATCCGTCGTTGGCAGGTTGTGGTAGGGCGGCAGTTGCCAAAGTCGTCCGCCGGCGACGGCGGGCGCTGCCAGATGATCCGGCAGCATGCCGATGCCGACGTTGGAGGCGATCAGCCGCATCACTTCCTCGACATTGCAGGAGACGGCCCGAACCTGCTGGCCAAACGAGCCAATGGCGCGCACTGCCGTCACGGAGTTCATATGCTGTCCGCCGAGCACATCGGCGATGAAGGCGATATAGGCATTGCCGCGAAGATCGTTGAAATCAACACCCTCGACACCGAACAGGGGATGCTCGCGGCCGCAGTAAAGCGCATAGCGCTCACGCACGTGGAAGCTCTTGTTCAGCCAGGTGGGGATGTTGCCGTCGCAAAGACCCATCGTCGCGATGTTGCGTTCGACTGCGCTCAGAACGTCCACAGTCGTGGCGACCGTCACCGAAATCGTTACCTTCGGATGCTGGATAAAGAAGCTCTCGAGCTTCCGGTCCCAGGCCGGGTTGTGGGCATGGCTGACGACATGAATGTTGAGGTGGCCGGTGATTTCCTCGCCCGCCGTTTCAAGGACGTTGGGAAGCCGGATGACGGCCGCGAAGATGTCGCGGCACTGCGCGTGCAATCGGGCGCCGGCATCGGTCAGGTCGAAGCGGCCCGGGCGGCGGTCGATGAGCTTTTGCCCAACGGTCTGTTCGAGCCGCTTGAGCGCCATGCTGACGGCCGGCTGCTGCAGCAGGAGCCTGTTGGCCGCAGCGGTGATGCTGCCTTCCTCCACCACGACGACGAATGTGCGCAGCAAGTTCCAGTCGAGATTGTGAGCAAAGCGTTCTAAGCGGTCGTTGGCCATTGGCGGGTACGAGCATGGACCTTTAGCGTGGCACTGGCGCGGCGCGGTGACGACGAGCGCCGCCAAGTGAACCCGACTCTTGTCGCCATATTTCGACGGATTTGCAACATGAACGGCACCTGGCGACCGGTGGCACGCCCAATGTGTAGCGCGCAAGGAGTCCGGCGGCACTTCACAGCCGATTGTGTGGCGCTCAGCGAGGCCATTCCGCAGGCGCATGAGGCGGTGCCTCAATTTCGTTTGAAAGCCTTGGTTCTGCTTGCCATAACCGCAAGTGGAAAAATCCGATGGGAGAGAAACATGGCCGGCAAGACGCAATTTCAATGGGACGACGCGTTCCTCCTCGAAGATCAGTTGACCGAGGACGAGCGCATGATCCGCGACACGGCACGAGCCTATGCACAGGATCGCCTGCAGCCGCGGGTCATCGCTGCCTATCGCGAAGAATCGACTGATCCCGAAATCTTCCGGGAAATGGGCGAACTTGGTCTGCTCGGCGCGACCGTATCGGAGACCTACGGCGGTGTCGGCGCTTCCTATGTCGCCTATGGTCTTGTCGCCCGCGAAGTCGAGCGCGTCGATTCCGGCTACCGATCGATGATGAGCGTGCAATCCTCGCTGGTCATCTACCCGATCTACGCCTATGGCTCGGAGGAGCAGAAGCAGAAGTATCTGCCGAAGCTGATCAGCGGCGAATGGATCGGCTGCTTCGGCCTGACGGAGCCTGACGCCGGTTCCGACCCCGGCGGCATGAAGACCCGTGCCATCAAGACGGAGAACGGCTACCGTCTCGTCGGCTCGAAGATGTGGATCTCCAATGCGCCGATCGCCGATGTCTTTGTCGTCTGGGCAAAGTCCGAAGCCCATGGCAATGCCATTCGCGGCTTCGTGCTCGACAAGGGCATGAAGCGCCTCTCGGCGCCGAAGATTGCCGGCAAGCTGTCGCTGCGCGCCTCGATCACCGGCGAAATCGTCATGGACAATGTCGAGGTCGGCGAAGATGCGCTGCTGCCGAATGTCGAGGGGCTCAAGGGCCCGTTCGGCTGCCTCAACCGCGCCCGCTACGGCATTTCCTGGGGTGCGCTTGGCGCGGCCGAGTTCTGCTGGCACGCCGCTCGTCAATACGGTCTCGACCGCAAGCAGTTCAACCGCCCGCTCGCTCAGACGCAGCTCTTCCAGAAGAAGCTCGCAGACATGCAGACGGAGATCTCGCTCGGACTTCAGGGTTCGCTGCGCGTCGGTCGCCTGATGGATGAAGGCCGCATGGCGCCGGAAATGATCTCGATCGTCAAGCGCAACAATTGCGGCAAGGCACTCGACATCGCCCGCATGGCCCGCGACATGCACGGCGGCAATGGCATCTCCGAGGAATACCAGGTGATGCGCCACATGGTGAACCTCGAGACGGTCAACACCTATGAGGGCACGCACGACGTTCATGCGCTGATCCTCGGCCGCGCCCAGACCGGCCTCCAGGCCTTCTTCTGAGCGGCCGATCATGGAAGCGCCACTGAAGGGTATTCGCGTTCTTGAGCTTGCCCGCATTCTCGCCGGTCCCTGGATCGGCCAGACGCTCGCCGATCTCGGCGCCGACGTCATCAAGGTGGAGAGCCCGGCGGGTGACGACACCCGCACCTGGGGCCCCCCATTCGTCGCCGGCGAGGAGGGGGAGAAGCTCGACGCGGCCTATTTCCACGCCTGCAATCGCGGCAAGCGCTCGGTGGTGCTCGATTTCACCACCGAGGAAGGGCAGGAGGCGGTGCGCCGGCTGGTGGCACAATCCGACGTCCTGCTGGAAAACTTCAAGGTCGGCGGCCTCGAGAAATATGGTCTCGACTACGCGAGCCTGAAGAAGGTCAATCCGCGCCTGATCTATTGCTCGGTCACGGGCTTCGGTCAGGATGGACCCTATGCGCATCGCGCCGGTTACGATTACATCGTCCAGGGCATGAGCGGGATCATGGATCTGACCGGCGAGCCGGATCGTGAGCCGCAGAAGATCGGCGTCGCCTTTGCCGATATTTTCACCGGGCTTTATGGCGTCATCGCCGTCCAGGCGGCATTGGCGCAGCGCGAGCGAACCGGTAAGGGCCAGCAGATCGACATGGCCTTGCTTGATTGCATGACCGGCGTGCTCGCCAATCAGGCGCTCAATTTTCTCGTCTCGGGAAAGGCGCCGCGCCGCCTTGGCAACGCCCACCCGAACATCGCACCCTACCAGGTGTTCCCGACGGCGGACGGGCACCTGATCGTCGCCGTCGGCAACGACCGCCAGTTCGTCAAGTTCTGCAACCTGCTTGGCCGCGGCGATCTGGCAACGGACGAGCGCTATCTGACCAATGCCTCCCGCGTCCAGAATCGCGAGAGCCTGACACCGGCGCTTAGCGCCGAAACGGCAAGGTACGAACGGGACGCGCTTTTGGCATTGCTGGAAGAGGCAGGCGTGCCGGGCGGTCCGATCAACACGGTCGCCGACGTCTTTGCCGATCCGCAGGTCGTGCATCGGCAGATGCAGATCGACACACCGCATTCCGGTGCGGCCAGCGGGACCTCGCCGGGCGTCCGTACGCCGATCCGTTTTTCCGATGCCTCGCTGGTGCTCGACCGCGGTGTTCCGCGTCTCGGCGAGCATACGGCGGAGGTATTGGCGGAGATCGGCATGGAAGCGGCGCCCGAAAAAGCGAAAGGGTGAGAGGGATTTCTCCCTCTCACCCTTTCATCGCTGCAATTACAGGTGCTTGAACCGGTGCGTTAAACCTTGAGCGCCCGGTTGAAGACGCGTGACAGGCGCTCGGCGAATGCGCGTGGATCCTGCGGCTTGTCGCCATCGAGGACGCGCGCCTGGTCGAGCAGAAGCTGAACGGCGTCAGTCCGAAACGCGCTGTCATCGGCCGGGCAGGCGGCGATTGCGGCAATCAGCGCATGGCCGGGATTGATCTCTAGGATCGGCTTTGCCGCTCCGTCGAGGCGGCCGGCGCCCTGCAGCATCTTTTCGAGCTGGCGATCGGGGCCATTCTCGGGCGCGACCAGGCATACGGCGCTTTCCGTCAGGCGATCGGACGTGCGAACTTCCGACACGGCTTCCCCGAGTGTTTCCTTGGCGAAGGCGACGAAATCCGTCACCGCCTGGCTTGCCTCTGGTGCGCTGTCGGGACTGCCTTCCGGCTTTGCGACACTGCCCAGATCGGCCGAGCCCTGCGTGATCGACTTCATCGGCTTGCCTTCGAAGTCCGGCGCCGAGGTCACCCAGAAGCTGTCGACCGGATCCGTCAGCAACAGCACTTCGATGCCGCGGGCGCGGAAGCCTTCAAGTTGCGGCGATGCCTTGAGCTGGGCGAGGTTGTCACCCGTCAGGTAGTAGATCGCCGACTGGCCGTCCTTCATGTCCTTGACGTAGTCGGCAAGGCTGCGGTGACCGTCTTCCGAGGTGGTCGTGCGGAAGCGGGAAAGCGAGATCAGCTGGGTGCGGCGTTCGAAGTCCTCGTAAATGCCTTCCTTCAGCACGCTGCCGAAGTTTTCCCAGATCTTGTCGAAGGCCCCGCGATCGCTCTCCGCCAGCTTTTCGATCGCCGTCAGCATGCGGTTGGTCAATCCCTTGCGGATGCTCGACAGCAGCGGGCTTTCCTGGATCATCTCGCGCGAGACGTTGAGCGGAAGGTCCGAGGTGTCGACCAGACCCCGCACGAAGCGCAGGTAACGCGGCAGCAATTCCGCCTCGTCGGTGATAAAGACGCGCTTGACGTAGAGCTTCATCCGGCCCTTGCGGTCCTGATCGAAGAGGTCGAAGGGCTTGGAGCCGGGCACGAAGGCAAGTGCCGTATATTCGTGCCGGCCCTCGGCGCGGAAATGCACCGTCAATGCCGGATCGTCGTACTGGCCCGAAACGCCCCGATAGAAGTCGGCGTAGTCTTCCTTGGAAATCTCGCTCTTCTGCTTGGTCCAGAGCGCCGTGCCGTCGCCGACGGAAACCGGTTCGGCACCGGGCTTCTCGACGATCGAGATCGGAACCGGAACGTGGCCGGACTGGTCCTTGACGATGCGCTCGACCGTCCAGCGCGAGGTGTAGGTCTTGGCATCTTCCATAAGATGCAGGGTGATGCGCGTGCCGCGTGCCGGCGCGTCAGCAAGATCGGCGGCTGCGACCGTGTAGCTGCCCTTGCCGTCCGACGACCAGTGCCAGGCGTGGTCCGAACCGGCGCGGCGCGAGACGACGTCGACATTGTCGGCGACCATGAAGGCGGAGTAGAAGCCGACGCCGAACTGGCCGATGAGCTGCGCGCCTTCCTTGCCCTGTGCTGCCTCGATGCGCTCCATGAAGGCGCGCGTGCCTGAACGGGCGATGGTGCCGAGCGCCTCGACGAGTTCGTCGCGGCTCATGCCGATGCCATTGTCCTCGACGATGAGGCGGTTGTTTTCCTCATCGAGCGTCAGCTTGATGCTGGGGTTCGTATCGCCTGCCAGCAGTTCCGGCGAGACGATCGCCTCGTAACGCAACTTCTCGCAGGCGTCCGCGGCGTTCGAAATCAGTTCGCGGAGGAAGACGTTCTTGTCGGAATAGACCGAGTGCACCATGAGATGGAGCAGCCTGGCTACATCGGCTTCAAAGACATGTTTCTCGACGGACATTTCAGCTTCGCTCATCGCGGTGGCAACTCCTATGGTTCCTTGGTTCCTGCCCCAATTGGCAAGCCCGCCGATCAATTTCAAGTGCTGTTTATGACAGGCCGGGTACCGGCAGGCATTGCGCCCGCCGCAGTCCACAAACATTGCGATCAGCGGCGAGGCGAGAGGTTCAAGCAGTTCACGTGGAAGGCAACGCTCAGATGTTGCCCATGCAGAGATACTTCATCTCCAGATAGTCTTCGAGCCCGTGACGGGAGCCCTCGCGGCCGATGCCGGATTGCTTGATGCCGCCGAAGGGGGCGGCCTCCGAAGACATGCGGCCGGTGTTGATGCCGACCATGCCGTATTCGAGTGCCTCGGCCACATGCCAGACGCGCTTGAGGTTCTCGGCATAGAAGTAGGCTGCGAGGCCATAGATCGTATCATTTGCCTCGGCGATCACCTGTTCGGCGGTCTCGAAGCGGATGATCGGGGCAATCGGGCCGAATGTCTCTTCCTGGGCGATGCGCATGTCGGTCGAAATGCCGGTCAGCACCGTCGGTTCGAAGAAGGTTCCTGACGTGCCGATGCGATGACCGCCGCTGCGCACCTCGGCGCCCTTGGACACGGCATCGGCGACATGGGCTTCGATCTTCTCGATCGCGTGCCGGTCGATCATCGGCCCGATCGTGACGCCGGCGGAAAAGCCGTCCCCGACCGAGAGTTCGGCCACGCGTGCGACGAATTTCTCGGCGAATGCGTCATGCACCGCCGATTGCACATAGATGCGGTTTGCCGAAACACAGGTCTGGCCGGCATTGCGGAACTTCGCCTGGACGGCGCCATCGACCGCCTCGTCGATATCGGCATCGTCGAAGACGATGAAGGGCGCGTTGCCGCCGAGTTCCAGGCTGACCTTCTTGATCTGGTCGGAGCACTGGCGCATCAGCAGGCGCCCGACTTCCGTCGAGCCGGTAAAGCTGATCTTGCGAACCTTGGGGTTACTGCAGAGTTCCCGCCCGATCGCAGCACCTTCCGAGGCGTAGAGCAGATTGACGACGCCGGCCGGGAAACCCGCCTTCTCGGCCAGGACGAACAGGGCTCCGGCAACGAGCGGCGTCTGTTCGGCAGGTTTCAGGACAATGGCGCAGCCGGCGGCGAGTGCTGGAGCGATCTTGCGGGCGACCATCGAGGCCGGGAAGTTCCACGGGGTAATCGTGCCGACGACGCCAACGGGTTGCTTGATGACCAGCATGCGGCGGTCATTGGCCGGAGCCGGAAAGGTCTCGCCGTAGATGCGCTTGGCTTCCTCGGCATACCATTCGACATAGGCGGCCGCGTGCAGCACTTCGCCTTTCGATTCTCCGACCGGCTTGCCCATTTCGGCGGTCAGGATGGCGGCGAGATCGTCGGCATGGGCGATGATCAGGTCGTGCCAACGTCGAAGCACGGCACTTCTATCCTTGGCGGGCTTTGCCGCCCAAAGGGTTTGCGCGGCGGCTGCCGCGTCGATCGCCGCACTCGCCTGTTCGATGCCCATATCCGGCAACGACGCCAGAAGCTCGCCGGTAGACGGATTGAAGACGTCGAAGGCCTCGCCCGTCCAGCTCCCGGCGAAATGCGCTATGCGGTCCAAGGCGGAAAACAGTTCGCCGTCGCGCAAGTGTTTGGTCAAAGCCGGCGTCAGGGTCATGATGGGCGTCCTCCAGCGATGCCTGTCGCACGCCGACCGACCCGCTTCCTGTTTGTTCTTGCGGGTGTCGTTCCTCCCGACACCCGGAGCCATTTCATCGGCCCGGACAACCGCGTTAGCGGTCGCCCGGCAAAGCGTCAACCGCGTGCTTCGAGGATCGATGCCTCAAGGATGTCGAGCGCCTCGGCAAAGACGTTGTCCTGGATGGTAATCGGCGCGAGGAAACGGATGACGTTGCCGTGCACGCCGCAGGTCAGCAGGATCAGACCCTTGTCGAGCGCAATCAGGCGCACCTTGTTGGCAAAGTCGGCGCTCGGCAGATTAGTCTTCACATCGTTGAATTCCACGGCGTTCATGAAGCCGGGGCCGCGGATGTCGACGATCTCGGGCGCCTGTTCGCGGATTGCGGCGAGGCGCTGCTTCAGACGACCGCCGAGCAGTTCGGCACGTTCGCAGAGGTTCTCTTCCGCGATGACGTCGAGTACGGCATGCGCGGCGGCGATGCCGAGCGGGTTGCCGCCATAGGTGCCGCCAAGGCCGCCCGGCGCCGGTGCGTCCATGATCTCGGCACGGCCGGTGACGGCAGCGAGCGGGAAGCCGCCGGCAAGGCTCTTTGCCATCGTCATCAGGTCGGGCGCGACCTCATGATGGTCCATGGCAAACATCTTGCCCGTCCGGGCAAAGCCGGTCTGAACTTCGTCGGCAATCAAGAGGATGCCGTGCTGGTCGCAGATTTCGCGCAGCGCCTTCATGAAGGTCGGCGGAGCCGGGTAGAAACCGCCTTCGCCCTGCACCGGCTCGATGATGATTGCGGCCACGCGACCCGGATCGACATCGGCGGCAAAGAGCTTCTTCAGCGCCGCCAGCGACTGGTCGACGGTGACGCCGTGCAGCTCGATCGGGAAGGGGGCGTGGAAGACGTCGCCCGGCATGGCGCCGAAGCCGACCTTGTACGGGACCACCTTGCCGGTGAGCGCCATGCCCATGAAGGTCCGGCCATGGAAGCCGCCGCCGAACGCGATCACGGCCTGGCGGCCAGTCGCCGCGCGGGCGATCTTCACTGCATTTTCAACGGCTTCCGCGCCGGTCGTGACGAAGATCGTCTTCTTGGCGAAGTCGCCGGGCGCAAGCGCATTGAGGCGTTCGGCGAGATGCACATAGGTCTCGTAGGGCACGACCTGATGGCAGGTGTGGGTGAAGCGATCGAGCTGCGCCTTGACGGCGGCGATCACCTTCGGGTGGCGGTGGCCGGTGTTGACGACTGCAATGCCCGAGGCAAAGTCGATGTAGCGGTTGCCTTCCTTGTCCCAGATTTCGGCGTTCTCCGCACGGTCGGCGTAGATCTGCGTGGTCATGCCGACGCCGCGGGAAATGGCAGCGTTCTTACGATCGGTGAGGCTAGTCATGGCGCGTGTCCTGTTGCTGGCGGAGGCAATATATTGCATTTTTTCTGCAAGATTGTCTGGGAAGTGGTACATCTTTCAAAATGGAATGCAAATCAAATTTGGTGATCGAGAGAACACCGGCGCTGATGACGCATTCTTGTAAAAGGTCATGCCCGGCAGGTAAGTTCGCCAACGCGCAGGCGCGGCGCAGATTCGCGCCGGCACCCGCGATCGAAACAGGGAAACAGAAAATGGGCGGCGTGCGCTACAAGGTTGCCGAGGCTGCACGGCTGGCGGGTGTATCCGCCTCGACGCTCCGATTGTGGGAAACCCAAGGACTGGTCGTGCCCGAGCGCTCACCGACGGGCCACCGGCAATACACCGAAGGCGATCTCGCCCGGCTGAAACGCATTTCCTGGTTCCGGGTCGAGCGCGGTCTCAATCCCGCGGCCATCAGGGAAGCGCTCGAAGCGGAAGCGGCCGGGGACGACGACGCGCCCGCACCGGGCGAAAGCGGTCTCGACAATCAGGTCGGTCGCAAGCTGCGCAGTCTGCGGCATGCCGCCGGCCAGACTCTCGAACAGGTCGCAGGCGACGTCGGCATTGCCGCTTCTGTCCTCTCGACGCTCGAGAGAACCTCGCAGGGCGTGTCTGTCGCTGTTCTGCACAACATCGCCGAATATTTCGGGTCGACGGTATCGAGCCTGTCGGGCGAAGAGGAGACCGATGGTCGAGCCGTTGTCCGTGCGGGAGAATGGCGCACCTGGCCGAAGACGACGCCCGGTGTCACCGTGCAGCTTTTGGCCGACGGTCGCAACCAGATGGATTGCCATCGCTTCGTGCTGGAGCCGGGTGCTTCGAGCGAAGGCGCCTATCGGCATGAAGGCGAGGAATTCGTCTATGTGCTTTCGGGGCGTGTCGAGTTCATTCTCGACAGCGATCAGTTTTACGACCTGAGCGCCGGCGATTCGCTCTACTTCGAAAGCAAACGCCGCCATGCCTGGTCCAACCGGCATGACGGCGAAACGGTTCTTCTCTGGATCAACACGCCGCCCACGTTCTAACCCTCGGGCTGACTGGAGGACGCTCGTTTCTGAAACGAAACAAGCGCTTGCGGTGCGGTTCTGCAGCGGCGACCGAATTTGCAGGCGTGGCGTCAGCCGCCAGCCGCCGGTAAATGCGCGCGCTTGCCAATCAAGCGGTCAAAGTTTGGCCCTATTCGGCCCTAAGGTTTTGGGGGCCGCCCTCAACGCGTCTTGCGACCGACCGGACCCTTCGCGCTTCTTCGAAGCAAATGGCAACCTCGCGGCAAAAATCGTAGCTGACCACGGAGTTGGCTCCACAGGAAGTAGACCGCAGCGGTCGGAACTCCGAGGGGACGTTGAATGCTGACTATGCGCGACCGGCAACTGGACGGATTGAGAGCCGTTGCCGTTTTGATGGTGCTGTACGCGCATTTCTTTGCCGCCGATGATTCCCATTGGGGGCATCTCGGCGTGCGGATGTTCTTCGTGCTCAGCGGCTTTCTGATAACGCGGCTGCTCCTCGACGCGCGTTCCGCGGCTCAGTTCGAAGCAGCGACGACCCTCAGGTCGTTCTATATCCGCCGTGCCCTGCGCATCTTCCCACCCTATTTCGGCATGCTTGGCTTCGTGTGGCTGGTCAACCTGGAAGGCGCCAGGGAAGGCTGGGCATGGCACGCGCTTTATCTCTCGAACTTCTGGTACGCGCTCAAGGATGCGTGGACGCCGTGGGTGCTCTGCCACACCTGGAGCCTGAGCATTGAAGAACAATTCTACATCGTCTGGCCGCTCCTCATTCTGCTGACGCCGCGCCACTGGATCGGGCGGCTCTGCATCGGCGTCATCGCCTGTTCGCTGGCATACCGATTTTATTGGCCGCTCACGGGGGAGCCCTCGCTTGCACGAGACCTGCTGCCTCCGGCATCGATGGATGCGCTGGCGGCTGGTGCCCTCTTGGCTGTTCACCGATCGACGGCCACGGCCTGGCCGCGATGGATGACAGTCAGTTGGCTGCCGTTTTCCATATTATCCCTCGTGCTGCTTTGGGGTCGATCGATGCCGGTGGGGCCGGCACTTGATTGGATCGTTTGGATCGGTCTCGAAGTTTTGCCTCTCGTCCCGCTTGTAATGTTGGTCGGCACCGCTTCCGCCGGGTTTCGTGGCGATTTCGGCAGGTTGCTGGAACTCCCGCCGCTAACTGCGCTTGGGCGTGTCAGCTATGGCGTCTACCTGTTTCATCCGGTCGTGCTGGCGCTGGTCGTCAAGGCGCAGGGGTGGATACCGGTCAACGTTTCGGAACAGGGCGTTGGGCGCTTGGTCGTCGCAGGTGCCGCCACTCTGGTCGTGGCGGCGTTCTCCTGGCTGGCGTTAGAGAGGCCGCTCAACGGCTTGAAGCGGCACTTTCCCTATCTTCGTGCCAACGGTCGGCCAAGTGCACCATCCGCGAGTGCTGGAAGCACTGTCGACTGGTTTCGGGGGCGAGGGGACGAGCGGCCGCATCCGGCTTATCGTGCGGACGCCGCTGGCCGGGGAAACGCGCTTCAAGCCTCAGATCTGCAATAGTGTTCGAGATTGTTCATGACCGTTCCGTTGGTTTCCGTCCTGCTGCCCGTCTACAACGCCGAGTCCTATCTCGCCGCGGCGCTTGAGAGCATTCTGAGGCAGGACTACCAGCGGCTGGAGATCATCGCCATCGACGATGGTTCGCGTGATCGCTCACTGGAAATCATGCGGCGTTATCAAAAGGCCGATGACCGCGTCACTATCATCTCCCGCGAGAACCGCGGTTTGATCGCGAGCTTGAACGAAGGTCTCGCTCTGGCAAAGGGCGATCTCATCGCCCGGATGGATGCCGACGACATTTCCTATCCGTCACGGCTGTCGCGGCAGGTGTCGCTGTTCATGCAACAGCCGCAGCTCGCGCTGTGCGGCACCGGCATCGATACGCTCATCGGCGATCGTATCGTCCGCGGCACGCCCAATCCGATCTATCGGCCGGAGAACCTGAAGGCGCTGTCGATGTTCTTCACGATCTTCATGCACTCGACCGTCGTCTACAACAGGCATGTCATTCCGGAGGATATGCTCACATATGACGCGCTTTATGTGCATGCGGAGGATTTCGATCTCTTCCGGCGTGTCACCGACCGTTTTCCGGCGATGATGATCGACGAGGCCATGGTCGCCTATCGTATCCATGGCAACAGCGTGACGAACAAGCACAAGCGCCAAATGCGCCGTACCCACTTGAAGATTGTTGCTGAAAACCTCGAGCGCGAACGTCTTTGCGACAATCCCCAGGCGCTCAATGACATCGGCCTTGCCGTCACGGCCGAGACGATCGGAAATGCTGCGAACAGCATTCTGGCGCTCGAAGACAGGATTTCCGGGTACCCGAAGCAAGGCCGCGCCGGCTATGAGGAAGGCGCCTTGAACCTCTTCTATTTCCTCTACCAGCTTGTCAGCGACGAGCGGCGGCCGCAGCTCACCCATGAGTTCCTAACGCGGACGGGCAAATGGGGGCTTATCCGGCGCCGGGAGCGATACGGCCTCATCGCAGGCGTTCATGCGCCCTGGTGCAGCAGCATGTCGCTGGCTGCGATGAGGCGCATGGATGCCCTGTCGCGATACCTGCAGTCGGTGCCGGCAGCGAACGTCCTTCCTCGTCATGGCCCGGTCTAATATGACAGTCGAACGCCCGGCATGGGCGGCAAAGGGATGCGCGAACGCGACGGAGACGCCGTGGGTGCCGACGTCGGCCGCGCGCGAAGAGACCTTCGCAAGCTTCATCGTCTGCACGCGCAACCGCGTTGAGGCGCTCGATGCCTGTATCCGATCGATCGAGGCGGCGTGCCGCTCCCATGCCACAGTGCGATGCGAGCTTGTTGTGGTGGATAACGGCTCAACGGACGGCACACCCGATCGCATCAGCCGGATTGCGGCCGCGTCACCCATGGCGATCACGCATGCCGTCGAGACCCGACCGGGCCTGGCTGTCGCAAGAAATACCGCAATGGCACATGCACGCGGCAGGATCCTGATCTTCATTGATGATGACTGCGAAGTCGACGTCGGCTATCTGCGCGATCTGGAACACCACTGTGCAGGCGGCGGGGGCGGGGTCATCCGCGGCGGCCGTGTCGAGCTCGGCAACCCCGCCGACTTGCCATTCACCATCAAACGGTCGAACGTGCGCGAACGGCTGACG
Source organism: Ensifer sp. Root142 (assembly GCF_001426785.1). Classification (NCBI taxonomy): domain Bacteria; kingdom Pseudomonadati; phylum Pseudomonadota; class Alphaproteobacteria; order Hyphomicrobiales; family Rhizobiaceae; genus Ensifer; species Ensifer sp. Root142. The sequence continues at coordinate 36,306 of NZ_LMFK01000049.1, read as the reverse complement.
CATGAGGTTCATCCAGGCGGCTTCGTGCTGGGCTGCAACATGACAATGCATCGTGAGGTCGCATTGCGCGTCGGCCCCTTCGACGAACGGTTTGGCGCCGGCGCGCCGTTGCTGTCGGCAGAGGACACCGATTATCTCGTGCGCGCCGATCGACTTGGTATCCCCGTCGAATATGTCCCCGACATGGTCGTCTTCCATCATCACGGCCGTCGCGCACGGGCGGCAATCGAGACACTTCATTGCAACTACAGCTTCGGCAATGGCGCGCTTTGCCTGAAGCACCTGCGCACCGCGCCGTGGCTGCTGCGGCATTTCTGTTGGACCGTCAGGTCGGCGTTCGGGGAAATCTTCGGTGGCGCCCGGTTCGACCCCGTCTTGCACCTATCGCACTGGCCGATCGTTTTCATGAACCTGCTCGGTGCCCTCAAGTTCGTGGGCCTGTTCGTCGCGGAGCGATCGCCAGGTCCGGCCGAGCAACGGGCCGAAGAGCAACTCCACCGCTGAGGACGGTCGCCATGTTCAGAATCTTCTTGCCGGGCCTGCAGCTATTGCGCGATGCGCTCGGCGGACAAATGCGTCTGCTTCCGGCCGTGGTGATTCTCGGCCTTTGCAGCGCAGCACTCGAGGGCGTCGGTATCGGCCTCATCATCCCCATGCTGGGCATCATTGCCGGCGATCAGGATCCAGCGGCATTGAACGGCGTCTCCTCGCTGTTCCAACAGGTCGGGTCGGGGCTGGACGACGGCGAGCGGCTGATTGTCATCGCAGGCGCGGCTTTTGCCTTGATCGCGCTCAAGAACGTCATCGCCTTTGCCAACACCGTGCTCGCGACCTTCATCAACGGCAAGGCAGGACACTCGATCCGCAGCGCCCTGTCGGGTCAGCTCCTGCGGGTCGGCTATCCCTTTTTCATGAAGGAGAATCCGGGGCGCCTGCTCAACATCATTTCAAATGAGTCCTGGCGGGCCTCCGATGCAATCCAGACCGTCCTTGCGGCGGTCGTGAATGGCTCGGCCGCCGTCATTCTCCTGGCATTCCTCCTACTTCTGTCCTGGCAGATGACGCTGTTCGTGGCGCTCGGCCTCGTTCTCGTCCAGCTCGTGCACTACATCCTGTCTGCAACCCTCAAGGGGCCGAGCCGAGAAGTCACCTCCTTTAACAGCGAGCTTGCGGCTCGAATGCTCCATCTTGTTCATGCCGGTCGTTTGATACGGATATTCGGCCAGGAGGCGCGGGAGAAGGCCGTGTTCGATACGGCGTCGGATGCGGTCAGACGCGCCGGGTTCTCGCTACAGGCCCGTCAGGGCGTGCTGCCGCCACTCACCGAGACGCTCCACTCCGCCCTCTTCCTGGCTGTTGTTGTCGCCGCCTGGTCTGTCGGCGTCAGCTTTCCCGTCATCGTTGCCTTCGTGGTCCTGCTCTATCGATTGCAGCCGCACGTGCGTGCGCTGCAATTGTCCTGGAGCCAGATCCAGGGCTGGAGCGGCTCATTGGAGGAGGTGCGGTGGCTGTTGGACGCATCCGACAAGCCAAAGCCACCCGAGGGGAGGGAGCCATTCGATTGTCTGCGACAGCAGCTGAGATTTGATCGGGTGACCTTCCGATATCCGAGTTCTGGCTCGCGTGCCGTGGTGCTGCATGCCGCGACATTCAATATCCGTGGCGGCCGCTCGACGGCGGTCATCGGCCGGTCCGGTGCCGGGAAAACCACGATCGTCAATCTGTTATGCCGCTTCGTCGAACCGGGCGAGGGGCAGATCCTCGTCGATGGTATCCCCCTGAACCGGATAGACCCGGTTCAGTGGCGGAACCAGATCGCGCTCGCCAGCCAGGACCTGGAATTGGTGGATGGTACGATCCTGGAGAACATCACCTATGGCCGGGAGGCGACGACCGCAGAAGTGGAGCACGCGGCCAGGATGGCCGAAGCACACGGCTTCATCGAAAGCCTGCCGCAGGGCTATCAAACCGTCGTCGGATACAGAGGCGCCAGCCTCTCGGCGGGGCAGCGGCAGCGGGTTGCCCTGGCCAGAGCCCTCGTGCGCGACCCCGAGATCCTGATCCTGGACGAAGCCACCAACGCGGTCGACGGCCTGTCCGAAGCGGCCATCGTCGAGACGCTGAAATCGAGGGCCGGGCACCGCACGACCATCGTCATCAGTCATCACCGCAGCACGATTTCATTTTGCGACGAGGTCGTCATCCTCGGCGGTGGCCGGGTGAAAAGCCAGACGCCTTTCGCTGACGTGGCCACCTTGAGCATGGATCAGCTTTACGAGCACGAAGCGGCGGGCGAGCGCCGCGCCTGAATGAGCGCTGGGGCCGAGTGAGTACTTGGATATCGCGTGGCCTGGCGTCCGCTCGCCGAACCAGCCATCGCGATCGAAACGAAATCGGCGCGCGGCCGCTTGATCACGGGCCGCGCGCCGACTGTTGTCTGTCGCCAAGCGCTCGAACAGGGCACCCCCGTTCCCGTCGTTCCATTGGGAAGAGGGGCGGCCGGTTCGCGGATCAGGCGGCTGCGTAGCGCTTTGCCATCTCCGGCAAGCGCAGGGTGCGGATCTTCGATGCCTTGCCGGCGGTGCGGAAGGCTTCGAAACGCTCCCTGCAAACCTCGGTCATGAGAGCCGTTGCTGGCTTTAGGTAGGTGCGCGGGTCGAAATTCTCCGGGTTTTCAGCGAAGTTCTTGCGGATCGTTCCGGTCATGGCCAGACGCAGGTCGGTGTCGATGTTGACCTTGCGCACGCCGAGCGGGATCGCCTTCTGGATTTCCGACACCGGAACGCCCCAGGTCGGCTTCATCTTGCCGCCATAGGTGTTAAACAGGTCCTGCAGATCCTTCGGGACCGAGGACGAGCCATGCATGACGAGGTGGGTGTTCGGCAGGCGCTTGTTGATCTTGGCGATCGTTTCGATCGACAGGATGTCGCCATCTGGCTCGCGGGTGAACTTGTAGGCGCCGTGGCTGGTGCCGATGGCAACGGCCAGCGCATCGACGCCGGTCTTGGTGACGAAGTCGAAGGCCTGTTCCGGATCGGTCAGCAGCTCCTCGCGCGACAGCTTGCCTTCGAAGCCGTGGCCGTCTTCCTTGTCGCCAGCGCCGGTTTCCAGGTTGCCGAGGCAGCCAAGTTCGCCTTCGACGGAAACGCCGGCCGCATGGGCGATCTTCACGACTTCGGCGGTGACCGCGACATTGTATTCATAGCTGGCGACGGTCTTGCCGTCTTTCTCCAGCGAGCCGTCCATCATGACGGAAGTAAAGCCATTGGTGATCGCCGAAATGCAGGTCGACGGCTGGTCGCCGTGATCGAGATGCAGACAAACGGGAATGTGCGGATATTCTTCCGCCGCACCAAGGATGAGATGGCGCAGGAACGCATCGCCCGCATAGGAGCGAGCACCGCGGCTTGCCTGCAGGATGACGGGAGAATCAGTGGCGTCAGCCGCGCGCATGACGGCCTGAATGTATTCGAGATTGTTCACATTGAACGCCGGCAGCGCGTAGTCGTTCTCCGCCGCATGGTCGAGCAGTTGCCGCAATGTGATCAATGCCATTCGATATCTCCCTTTAGTGTTTCGGCGCAGCCTGGTGCGCCACGAAAATTGGTCCGGCGAAGCGCCGCACGTGCTTGCATCGACGCAATGTCGATGGCCGGATTGTCGTGCGGCGTGACAACGCGTGCGAAATGGTCGCGCCCACCGAAGTCTGGCGCACAATAGTTCATCAAAGTGGTTTGGCAACGGTCAAGAGGGCCCCTGCGAGGGGTGCCGAAGCCGCTTCAATCGATTTTACTGTGGACTGGATGCAACACAGCGGATCTAACCGTTTCGCTTTCTAGTGGTGCGCCGCGGATGAGCGGGTAGGGAAAGGTCAATACCACTTTTCCGTGTGTCGATGGTGGGTTGCACCGAGACAGAAAACACTTATAGGGAAACACAGTGTCGCTGCTGAGTGAACGCTTTGCAAGAAGATTGCGGCAAAGGCTCTGTTTCTTTCCGCACATTACGTAAACTGCGCCTTGAATTCACGAAATTTGCATCAGGGCCGATTCTTGCCGTTCTGGGGACAGAGCGGCGCCAGCATCTAAAACGTTGCAGTAGAAACGCGTGGATTGCCGCCCGGTTGTCACACCTGCGTCGCAAAAACGACGAAAAGGACCGCAAACGAAATACAACCTGTGATTTCGTAAAATTACAACTCTATAGATAAAGATGCAGCAGGTTGCAGAATCCGCCTTGCGTTCGAGAAAGATTTGCACTTCTCTCCTGCGATCACAAACCCAAAAAAGGGGAAGGAGAGAAACAAAATGGCATCACTGAAACTCAACCTAAGCGCCGCCGCGCTGATCGGCTCGTTGCTCATCGGAGCAAGCCCGGCTCTTGCCGAAGCTGTCCTGCATCGTGGCAACGCCGGTGAGCCGCAGACGCTGGACCAGGCCCATACGTCGATCAACATCGAAGAGTTCATCCTCAAGGATCTCTACGAAGGCCTGACGATCTATGACGCCTCGGGCAAGATCGTCCCGGGTGCAGCCGAAACGTGGGAGCTTTCGGACGACGGTACGGTCTATACCTTCAAGCTGCGCGCTGACGCGAAGTGGTCCGACGGTTCACCGTTGACTGCAGAAGATTTCGTCTTCTCGTTCCGCCGTGTCGAAGACCCGAAGGTCGCGGCCGGCTACGCCAACATTCTCTTCCCGATCAAGAACGCCGAAAAGGTCAACAAGGGTGAACTGCCGACCGACCAGCTCGGCATGAAGGCTGTCGACGACAAGACGCTCGAAATCACGCTTGAGCGCCCGACCCCGTTCTTCCTCGAGCTGCTGGCGCACCAGACGGCACTTCCGGTCAGCAAGGCAAGCGTCGAAAAGAATGGCGCGGACTTCGTCAAGCCGGGCGTCATGGTTTCGAACGGTGCATTCACGCTCGCCGCGCACGTTCCGAACGACAGCCTGACCGCCGTCAAGAACCCCAACTACTGGGATGCCGCCAACGTCAAGCTCGACAAGGTCATCTTCTACCCGATCGACGACCAGGCCGCCTCGGTTCGCCGCTTCGAAGCGAAGGAAATGGATCTCGCCTACAACTTCTCGGCCGATCAGCTCGATCGTCTGCGCAAGTCCCATGGCGAACAGGTTCATGTTTCGCCGACGCTCGCGACCTACTACTACGCCTTCGATACCCGCCAGGAGCCCTATAGCGACGTTCGCGTTCGTCAGGCCCTGTCGATGGCAGTCGATCGCGACTTCCTCGCCAAGGAAATCTACGCCGGCTCGCAGCTGCCGGCCTACTCGATGGTGCCCCCGGGCATCGAGAGCTACGGTGATCCGTCCAAGGCCGAGTTCGGCACCCTGTCGCAGCTCGATCGCGAAGACAAGGCACTGGCTCTGATGAAGGAAGCCGGTTACGGCGAAGGTGGCAAGCCGCTCGAAATCGAGCTGCGCTACAACACCAACCCGAACCACGAGCGTGTTGCAACGGCCGTTGCCGACATGTGGAAGAACACCTTCGGCGCCAAGGTGTCGCTGGTGAACCTCGACGTGTCCTCGCACTATGCCTACCTGCAGGAAGGCGGCAAGTTCAACGTTGCGCGCGCCGGCTGGGTTGCCGACTACGCCGACGCCGAGAACTTCCTCGCTCTCAGCCTTAGCTCCAACAAGACCTTCAACTACGGCCACTTCGAAAACGCTGAATTCGACGCGCTGATGAAGAAGTCTTACGAGGAGCAGGATCCGGCAGCTCGCTCCAAGCTGCTGCATGAAGCTGAAGCTCTGCTGATGAAGGAACAGCCGATCGCTCCGCTTCTGACCCAGGCCGACCTGTGGCTGGTTTCCGACCGCGTCAAGGGCTGGCAGGACAACTCGCCGAACCAGCACTTGAGCCGGTTCCTGAGCGTCGCCGAATAACGAACAGGGACGACGCGCGGTGAAAATGCCGCGCGTCGCCTCCGGAGCACGTCAATGATTTCCTTCATCCTTCGCCGATTGGCGAGTGCGGTGCCGACCTTGTTTATTGTCGTCACCATTTCCTTTTTCCTGATGCGGTTTGCCCCTGGCGGCCCCTTCAACCTCGAGCGTCCTCTTCCGCCACAAACAATGGCGAACCTGATGGCGACCTATCAGCTCGATCAGCCCCTGTGGCGCCAATACGTTCACTATCTCAGCAATGCGGTGACCGGCGACTTTGGCCCGAGCTATATCTACAAGGATAACAACGTCGCGCAGTTGATCGGCAAGGGCTTGCCCTATTCGATGGAGCTCGGCCTGTACGCACTGCTGTTTGCCGTGATCGGCGGCGTTACCGCCGGTACGATCGCTGCACTCCGGCAAAACAGCATCCTCGACTTCACGATCATGTCGGTCTCGACGCTCGGCGTCACCGTACCGAATTTCGTCGTTGGTCCTGTCTTGACGCTGGTCTTCGCCATCGTCCTGGCCTGGCTGCCGGCCGGCGGTTGGGGTGACGGTTCGTTGCGCTTCCTGATCCTGCCGATGATCGCGCTCGCACTGCCGCAGCTCGCGGTCTTCGCGCGGCTTACCCGCGGTTCGATGATCGAGGCGCTGCACACCGACCATATCCGAACGGCCAAGGCCTACGGCCTTCCGGCAAGGACAGTCGTCATCACCCACGCCATGCGCGGCGCGATGCTGCCGGTTGTCTCCTACCTCGCACCTTGCGCGGCGGCATTGCTCACCGGTTCGGCTGTGGTCGAGACGATCTTTACCATTCCGGGCGTCGGCCGCTACTTCGTCCTCGGGGCGATCAACCGCGACTATACGCTGGTGATGGGCACGGTCATTCTCGTCGCCATCTTCGTTATCGTTTTCAATCTTTTGGTCGACATTCTCTACGGCCTGCTCGATCCGAGGGTTCGCCATGACTGATGTCGTCCAGACGCCGGCGGTAACGCCGGAAACCAAGGGGCGCAGCCTCTTCCAGCTGGCGGCCATGCGCTTCAAGCGCAACCGCGCTGCCATGGCCGGCTGCGTCATGCTGGCCCTCATCGCAGTATTCTCGTTCCTCGGGCCACTGTTTTCGCCGCATACCTACGACCAGGTGTTCCCGTCCTACGTGAATATCGGACCAAGCCTCGAGCCGCGCCCTGACACGTCCACCCTGCAAGGGGTGATGGAAGGGATCGCAACACGCGCCCGCGTCACGCTCAAGGAGTTCAACATCGACGGTGAGACCTTCACCGCGACGATCACCTCGGAGCAGCCGATCGATGCCCGCGCGACGCGCTACTTCGATCGTGCCAACGAGTTCCGTGACACTCAGGTCGTGGCAACGGAGGACGAGGGTCGTACTCTCAAGGTGACCGGTCAGGTCAATCGCGAGTATTTCCCGTTCGGCACCGATTCGAACGGCCGCGATCTGCTGGTGCGCGTCATGCTCGGCGGCCAGATCTCGATTGCCGTCGGTCTCTTGGCAAGTCTCGTGTCGCTCGGCATCGGCGTCGTCTACGGCGCGACGTCGGGTTACATCGGCGGCCGCGTCGACAACGTCATGATGCGACTGGTGGAGATCATGTATTCTCTGCCCTTCGTCTTCCTCGTTGTCGTGCTCGTGGTCTTCTTCGGACGCTCGTTCATCCTGATCTTCCTGGTGATCGGCGCGGTCGAATGGCTGGATATGGCCCGTATCGTGCGCGGCCAGACGCTGGCGCTGAAACGGCGGGAGTTTGTCGGTGCAGCCCAGGCGCTCGGCCTGACGGACTGGCAGATCATCCGCCGGCACATCATTCCGAACACCATCGGTCCTGTCATCGTTTTCGTCACCGTCGTCGTGCCGAAGGTGATCCTGCTCGAGAGCTTCCTCTCGTTCCTCGGCCTTGGCGTTCAGGCGCCGCTGACGAGCTGGGGAGCGTTGATTTCGGAAGGTGCCAACAACATCCAGTCGGCGCCCTGGCTGCTGATCTTCCCGGCCATCTTCTTTGTTCTGACGCTGTTCTCGTTGAACTTCGTCGGCGACGGCCTGCGCGATGCGCTCGACCCGAAGGACCGCTGACATGGCTGACACAAACGAAACCATCCTGGCCGTTCGCGGCCTCAAGGTGAACTTCTCGACGCCTGACGGGACGGTCGAAGCGGTCAAGGGTATCGATCTCGACGTGCGTACGGGCGAGACTCTTGCTGTTGTCGGCGAGTCCGGCTCGGGCAAAAGCCAGACCATGATGGGCATCATGGGACTGCTCGCCAAGAACGGCACCGTTACCGGTTCTGCCCGCTATCGCGGTCAGGAGCTGGTGGGTCTTTCGCCCAAGGCGCTCAACGGCGTGCGCGGTTCCAAGATCACGATGATCTTCCAGGAGCCGATGACCTCGCTCGACCCGCTCTACACGATCGGCCGGCAGATCGCCGAACCGATCGTGCACCACCGCGGCGGCACGTTCAAGCAGGCGCGCAAGCGCGTGCTGGAACTGCTCGAACTGGTCGGCATCCCCGAGCCGGGTCGACGCATCGACAGCTATCCGCACGAGCTTTCGGGCGGCCAGCGTCAACGCGTGATGATTGCGATGGCGCTCGCCAACGAGCCTGACCTTTTGATCGCCGACGAGCCGACGACAGCGCTTGACGTGACGATCCAGGCTCAGATCCTCGATCTCCTGAAGTCGTTGCAGAAGCGCTTCGGCATGGCGATCGTGCTGATCACGCACGATCTCGGCATCGTCAAGCACTTTGCCGAACGCGTCGCGGTAATGCGCCGCGGCGAAGTGGTGGAGCAGGGAACGACCGCAGACGTCTTCGAGCGGCCGCAGGCCGACTATACGAAGATGCTGCTCGCGGCAGAGCCGAGCGGCCGCAAGGCACCTCCGGCGGACAGCGCACCGATCATCCTTGAAGGTCGGGACGTCTGTGTCGACTACGCGATCGGCGGTGGGTTTTTCACCCGCGGCAATGCCGTCTTCCGCGCGGTCGACAAGGTCAACCTGCGGCTTCGCGAGGGCCAGACGATCGGCGTTGTCGGTGAATCCGGCTCCGGCAAGTCGACGCTTGGGCGTGCTTTGCTGCGGCTTTTGCCGAGCAGCGGCTATTACCGCTTCGGCACGACCGACATCTCCGGCTTCGACCGCGGCCAGATGCGCCCGCTACGGCGTGCGCTGCAATTGGTGTTCCAGGATCCCTATGGCTCGCTGTCTCCGCGCAGGACCGTCGGTGAAATCATCACGGAAGGCCTGCACGTGCACGAGCCCTCGCTTAGCCGTGCCGATCGCGACCGTCGTGCCATCGAAGCGTTGAAGGAGGTCGGGCTCGATCCGGCCTCGCGCAACCGCTATCCGCACGAGTTTTCGGGTGGTCAGCGGCAGCGCATCGCGATCGCGCGTGCCATGATCCTGAAGCCGAAGGTGGTTATTCTCGACGAGCCGACATCGGCGCTCGACCGCTCCGTCCAGGGCCAGGTTATCGAGCTGCTGCGCGATCTGCAGCGCTCGCACGGCCTGTCCTACATCTTCATCAGCCACGATCTGTCGGTGGTGAAGGCAATGTCGGACTACGTGATCGTGATGAAGAACGGCAAGATCGTCGAGGAAGCCGATACCGACGGGATCTTCACTGCACCGAAGGAGCCTTACACCAAGACGCTCATCGGTGCGGCCTTCAACGTTTAAGGCGGAACCCTTACCAGGGCTTTGCAGGGGCGCGGCATCCGCGCCCCTGTTCTCGTTTTGGGTTGGGCGCAGCAGTGTCGCGGGTACGCGGTATTGCGGGGACACCATGCGCATGACGTCCGGCGTCGCCGCGTGGTCGCCGACGTTACCGCCCGTCGCTTTCGCCAGACATGTCCGTCGCAACGAGCTTCTTGTCGAGGCCAAATTTCTGCATCTTCTCGTAGAGCGTTTTCCGTGAGATGCCGAGCGACTCGTATACGGGCTTCAGGGCGCCGCCGTAGGTGGCTATGGCATTGGCAATCAGCCCCTTCTCAAACGCTGCGACCTTGTCGGCCAAACGGCCGCTGTTCGGCTCGGACGAGTTGATTTCGTTCGAGGCCGTATCCAGCCCAAGAACCAGCCTTTCGGCGGCGTTACGCAATTCGCGCACGTTGCCCGGCCAGTTGCGTTCCGCCATCTCGGCCAGCAGGTTCTGCGATACCTCGACTTCATCGCGGCCGTAACGAGCCGCGGATTCCCGTACGAGCTGCAGGAACAAGAGCGGAATGTCGGCACGACGCTGCGTCAGCGGCGGCACGCGCAGCGTCGCGACATTGAGGCGATAGAGAAGGTCGGGCCGGAAGCGGCCGGCGGCCACCTCCTGCTCGAGATCGACCTTGTTGGTAGCGATGAAGCGTACATCCAGCGGCACCACCTCGTTGGAGCCGAGCCGCGTGATCACGCGCTCCTGCAGGACGCGCAGAAACTTGGCCTGCAGATCGATCGGCATCGAGCCGATCTCGTCGAGCAGGATGGTGCCGCCGCGCCCATGTTCGAACTTGCCGTAGCGTGGACGGATCGCGCCGGGAAACGCGCCTGGCTCATGTCCGAAAAGCTCGCTCTCGATCAGGTTTTCGGGCAGGGCTGCACAGTTGATGGCGATGAAGGGATTGTTTGCCCGGCCGCTCAGATCGTGCAGGGTGCGGGCCACGACCTCCTTGCCGACGCCGGTGTCGCCGATGATCAAGGTGTCGGCATCAGAGGCGCCGATTGCGCGGACCCGATAGCGCAGATCGACCATGACCTGACTGCGGCCGGGCAGGCGTTGTTCAATGTCGTCGCGCTTGCCGGCCACCGCCTTGAGCCGCCGGTTTTCGAGTACCAGTGCGCGCCAGTCGAGCGCGCGGCGAATGGTGCCGGCAAGCATCTGTGCGGTGAAGGGCTTTTCGACGAAATCATAGGCGCCTTCGCGCATGGCACGCACGGCCAGTTGAACGTCGCCATGGCCGGTGACAAGGATCACCGGCACCTCGACGTCGATCTCGCGGATGCGCTGCAGGAATGTCATCCCGTCCATGCCCGGCATCCGGATGTCGCTGATGACGACACCGGGAAAGCTGAAGCCGATGAACTCCAGGGCGTGTTCTGCGCTCGCGAAGGTATCGACGCGGAAGCCGGCGAGTTCCAGCGCCTGCGCACTCGAATGGCGCAACTCCTCTTCGTCATCGACAAGCAGGACGCGGCTCTCGATCATTCGGCGGCCTCCTGGCCCTGCTCATTGGCGACGGGAAGTTCGATGCGGAATTCCGCACCGCCTTCGGCAAGGTTCGTGGCAGTCAGGCTGCCGCCGAAGTCCTTGACGATGTTGTAGGAAATGGACAGGCCAAGGCCTAGTCCCTTGCCGACGCCTTTGGTCGAAAAGAATGGGTCGTAGATGCGCTCGGCGATCGCCGCAGGTACGCCGGGACCGCGGTCGCTGACCGCGAGCACGACCTTGTCGCCGTCGCTCCAGGCGCGAAGCCGGATGTGGCGATCGTCCAGCCCCTCGACCGCATCGGCTGCGTTGGAGATGACATTGACCAGCACCTGTTGCAGACGGACAGAACCGGCGCGCACTACCAGCGGCGCTGGACCAAGGTCGATGTCGATGTCGGCCGCAGCCGCCTTCAGCCTGACGGCGACGATCTCCATCGTGTCGCGCACGACATCCTCGATCAACACCGGCCCCAGCTTCTCGTTGGGCTTGCGCGCAAAATTGCGCAGATGCCGGCTGATTGCCGCCATGCGGTCGACCAGGCCGGAGATGCGCCGGATGTTGTCACTCGCCTCTTCGGCCCGCCCACGCTCGATCAGCAAGGCTGCGCTGTCGGCATAGGTTTTTGCCGCCGCCAGTGGCTGGTTGAATTCGTGCGAAAGCGCCGCTGACATCTGGCCGAGGCCGGCGAGCTTACCCGCCTGGATGAGGTCCACCTGGGTCCGACGCAATTGTTGCTCGGTCTGGCGCCGTTCGGCGACTTCTTCCTCGATCTGCACGTTGACGCGCGCAAGGTCCGCGGTGCGTTCGTCGACGCGTCGCTCGAGTTCGGCCTGGGCTTCCGCCTGCATCGAGATGCGCTCGTTGAGGCGGGAGCGGCGCTGCCAGAGAATGGCGGCGGCAAGGCCGGTGAGGCATAGAAGCAGAAGGGCAGCGATGACGGTGGTCAGCGCCTGGGTGCGGACGGATGCCGTGTCGGTCAGCACATTCACAGTCCAGTCGGCATCGGCCATGTATTGCGACAGTAGCAGGTACTCCCGGCTAGTGTCGCTGGACGCGATCGTCATCAGGTCGTGATCAGTGAGGCTGGTGCGCGCGACAGGCAGTGCGCGCAAGGTGGCATTGGCATAGCGCCTTGATGTCTCCGTGCGTGCAAGCCGCTCCGGGGTCAGCGGCAGGACTGACGCATAGAGCCATTCCGGCGTGCCGGACATGAAAATGATGCCCTCCGGGTCGGAAACGAAGATCTTGTATTCGCCTCCCTGCCAGGATGCCTCGATGCTCTCGATATCCACCTTGAAGACGATGACGCCGCGAATGTCGTCACCCACGCGGATTGGCGAGCCGAAATAGTAGCCGCGTTTCAACGATGTCGTGCCGAGTGCGTAGAAGCGGGATTGCTGCCCGCGCAGGGCTTCCTGAAAATAGGGGCGATAGCTGAAATTCTGCCCGACGAAGCTCGTCGGACCGTCATAGTTGCTGGCAGCAATCGTGTCGCCGTCCGGCGTGATCACATAGATATCGGATGAGTTGAGAAGTGCATTGATATCTTTGAGATAGGCGTTCACGGCCTCTCTCAGCCGGCGGTCGCGCGGTCGTGTCGCAAGTTCACGGATGTCGTCGTGGTCGGCGATCAAAGCGGGCAGAGCCTGGTAGCGGTTGAGGTGACCATCGAGGGCCGCCACTGCGAGCCTCAGTGCCGTATTTGCCTGCGCCGATGCTTCATCGAGATAGCTGCGCGTGGCCACAGCATTGCCTTGCCAGGCAAGCGCGGCAACCGCCAGCGGCAGCAGGATGACAGCAACAACCAGGCGGTATTTCACGGAATGTCTGGGCTCCTCCTCCCGCACGTTCCCGACAGCCACAATGTGGCCGATGCCGATCTTAAGCAGCAGCCGATCCACCCACAAGGCACGGATCGTCTGCTCGCTATTCGTTCAACGATTTTCTCCAGTCGTCAACGGTATGTTGACAATGCGTTTGGTCGCGGCCGTCTTTCGCAACGATCCGGATGGGCGCATCTATGCGTCATAACAAAGCCCGGTCTTGGCGGGCAGAGAAAGGATCACGGCAATGCTCAATCAGATCAAGGGCCTGCATCACGTTACATCGATGGCGGACGACGCCTTCACCAACAATCAGTTCTTCACGAAGACACTGGGCATGCGCCGCGTCAAGAAGACGGTGAACTTCGATTCCCCCGACGTCTATCATCTCTACTACGGTGATGAAGCCGGCACGCCCGGCACGGTGATGACCTATTTTCCTTTCCCGCAGATGCCGCGCGGACGTGCCGGCACGGGCGAAGTCGGGACCACCGTCTTTTCCGTTCCCGAGGGCGCACTCGGCTTCTGGCGCGAGCGGCTGTCGAGCCTCGGCGTCAGCGGGCTCAAGGATGAAGAGACCTTCGGTGAAAAGCGTTTGAACTTTGCAGGCCCTGATGGCGACGGCTTTGCGCTGGTCGAAGTGCGCGACGATCCGCGGGCGCCTTGGACGGATGGCGGCGTTTCGCAGGACCATGCAATCCACGGCTTCCATTCGGCCGCAATGCGGCTGCGCGACGAAGGGGCGACAGCGGAACTTCTGAAGTTCATGGGCTACGAGGAGCTGGACCGTAAGGACGGCGTCACCCGCCTGATCATGCCTGATGGCAACGGCGCGGGCCTGATCGACCTTGAGACCATGCCGAACCTCAACCGTGCCGCTCAGGGTGCGGGTTCCGTTCATCACATCGCCTTTGCCGTCGACAATCGCGAAAAGCAGCTCGAAGTCCGCAAGGCGCTGATGGACACCGGCTACCAGGTCACCCCGGTGATCGACCGCGATTACTTCTGGGCCATCTACTTCCGCACGCCGGGCGGGGTCTTGTTCGAGATCGCCACCAACGAGCCGGGCTTCAACCGTGATGAGGATCTGGCCCATCTCGGCGATGCGCTGAAGCTGCCGCAACAGCACAAGCACCTGCGTCCGGTTCTCGAAAACCATCTGCAGAAGCTGGAAGCCTAAATCTATTGGCTGAAGCGCACGGCGGCGGGCGACGCTCAGCCGCCGATGCTATATCCGGCAAGCAACAAGGAGACTTTCCATGGCCGATCACGGCTACGTCCATAAACTGAAGGCCGGCGAGCCCGGCAATCCGATCTTCTTCGTCTTCCACGGCACAGGCGGCGACGAAAACCAGTTCTTCACCTTCGGCACCCAGTTGATGCCGGAAGCGACGATCATTTCGCCGCGTGGCGACGTGTCGGAGCATGGCGCTGCCCGCTTCTTCAAGCGGACCGGCGAAGGTGTCTATGACATGGCGGACTTGTCGCGGGCAACGAAAAAGATGGCCGAATTCGTCAGGGCCGTCGCAGGCGAACACCAGGCATCCGAGGTCATTGGGCTCGGCTATTCGAACGGCGCGAACATTCTTGCCAACGTGCTGATCGAGAACGGCCTATTCGACAAGGCTATCCTGATGCATCCGCTAATCCCGTTCCGCCCCAGAGACAATGCAGCGCTCGCGGGGCGTCAAGTTCTGATCACGGCCGGGGAGCGCGATCCGATTTGCCCGGCGCCTCAGACGCAGGCATTGGCGGACTATTTCAAGGCGCAGGGCACCGCCACCGAGATCGAATGGCATGCCGGTGGGCACGACATCCGCCAGAATGAAATCTCCGCAATCGAGCGTTTCATCAAGGGTTGATATTCATTCCAGCCGGCGGCGGAACAGCCATGAAGCGGCCGAGAGCGTGACAAGGGCGATGACGCAGAGCGGAATCGTCTGACGCACGACCTCGGCCAGCGGAATGTCCTTGAGGAACACGCCCTTCACGATCACCAGGAAATAGCGCAACGGATTGACAAGCGTGACCGGCTGCAGCCAGGCGGGCATATTTTCGATCGGTGTGGCGAAGCCCGAGAGCAACATCGCCGGCACCATGAACAGGAAGGCGCCGAGGATCGCCTGCTGCTGCGTCATCGACAATGCGGAAATGAACAGGCCGAGGCCGACAACGGCGGCGAGATAGAACACTGCGCTGCCGTAGAGCAGGAACAGCGAGCCGCGCAGCGGCACGCCGAAGATGAAGACGGCGGCGAGAATATAGACCGTGATGTGGAACAGCCCGATCATCATCGGCGGGATCAGCTTGCCGATCAGGATCTCATGGGTGCGCAACGGCGACACCATCAACTGGTCGAAGGTGCCAAGCTCCCGTTCGCGCGCGATCGAGAGCGCAGTGACGATCAGCCCGATTAACAGCGCGATGCTGGCAACGAGATTGGGCACCATGAACCATTGATAGGTGAGGTTGGGGTTGAACCAGTTCCGCGCCACGACCGTGATCGCCTCGGACGACACGCGCTTGCCGGCCGGCGTATCGGCGGCGAGCGTGCCGACGATGCGTCCGAGATAGCCGGAGACGATCTGGGACGCATTCGACCGACGCCCGTCGAGAATGATCTGGACCTCGGCCGGTCGGCCAGCTTCTATGTCGCGCGAGAAGGTTGGGCCGATCTCCAGGGCGGCAATAGTGCGTTGCCTGTCGATGGCGTCGCGAACTTCATGCTGATCATCGGTGAACGCAATGCTTCGAAACGTCGGGGAGCCGTCGATCCGTTCGACCAGTTCTTGTCCCCAATGGCCGTTGTCGCGATTGAGAACCATGACGTCGACATTGGTCACCTCGAGCGTGGCCGCATAGGAAAACACCAGAAGCTGCACGATCGGCGGTCCGATCAGGATTGCGCGGCCCTTGGGGTCGCGCAGCACTGCCAGCAGTTCCTTGACGATCAACGCCTTGAGCCGGGTCCACCACATGTCAACCAATCCTCTTGCGGGTGCTTCGGGCCGCGAGCGCGAAAAACACGCAGCCGATCAGCAGCATGACGGCGATCGCCTGCAGGAACATCGGCCAGATGTCGCCTGCCAGAAACACCGTCTGCAGGCTCGGTATGAGATAACGGGCCGGCACGATGAAGGTGATCCATTGGATGACAGTCGGCATGGAGTTTATCTCGAACAGGAATCCAGACAGCAGAAAGGCCGGCAGGAAGGCCGAGATCAGCGCAAGCTGCGAGGCCAGGAACTGGTTCTTGGTGGCCGCGGAAATCAGCAGGCCTTGGCCGAGCGCCGGCATCAGGAACGTCGCCGAAAGCGCGTAGAGGGCTGCAACGGAGCCTCGAAACGGTACGCCGAAGAGAAAGACGGCCAGGAGCACGCAAAGCGTCATCGACGCCAGCCCGAGCAGGAAATAGGGCAACAGCTTGCCGGCGAGCAGCTCCGCTGCCGATACGGGCGTTGCCATCATCGCCTCCATCGTGCCGCGCTCCCACTCGCGCGCGACGACCAGTGAGGTCAAAAGCGTGCCGACGAGGGTCATAACGATGGCGATCGAGCCGGGCACGAGGAAGTTCCGGCTCGTCAGCTCCGGGTTGAACCAGAACCGTTGCTCCGCGGAGATTGCCGGCGGCCGGCCGGCATCCTCCTCGAGCCGTTGGCGCTCCCAGTTGGCGACTGTAGCCTGGGCATAGTTCTGCACGAAGTTGGCGGTGTTCGGATCCGAGCCATCGACGAGAACCTGCAATGCCGGGTGTCGTCCGGCGGCATGATCGGCGGCAAAGCGGGCAGGGATGATGACGATCCCACGGATGCGCCCGAGCACGAGATCGTCTTCGAAATCGCGACGGTCACGGCCGAGACCGACAGAGAAGTAGCGCGATGCCTGAAAGCCTGCGGCGAGATCGCGCGTCAGGGGCATCTCCTGCTCCACCACCAGGCCGATGCGCGTTTGCGTGGTATCGAGCGATACGCCGTAGCCGAACAGGAACAGGAGGATCAGCGGCAGGACGAAGGCGATGAGGATGCTGCTCGGATCGCGGACGATCTGGTAGCTCTCCTTGCGCACAAGTGCTGCAAAGCGGCGTCCGCGTCCGGTCGTCGGCGTTTCGATTTGTGCCGACGTATTCATGCCGCGGCCTGTTTTTCTTCAGACCCCTGCACCAGGGCGATAAAGGCGTCTTCCATCGTCGGGTCGGGGTTGGCCGCATCGGCCACCTGCTTCTTCAGGTCGTCCGGCGAGCCGAGCGCGATCGAGCGCCCGCGATAGATGAGCGAGATCCGATCACAATACTCTGCCTCGTCCATGAAGTGGGTGGTGACCAGCACCGTCACGCCCTTTTCGACGAGGCCATTGATGTGGGTCCAGAACTCGCGACGGGTGATTGGATCGACGCCCGAGGTAGGCTCGTCAAGGAACAGCGCTTCCGGTTCGTGCAAAACGGCGCAGGCAAGGGCAAGGCGTTGCTTGAGGCCGAGCGGCAGGTCCTTGGCGGACATGTCGAGCAGACGGCCGAAACCGAAAATCTCGACCATCAATCGCGTCCGCTCCCGCTTGCGCTCGCCGGACAGGCCATAGACACCGGCAAAGAAATTGAGGTTCTGCGCGACGCTGAGATCGCCGTAGAGCGAGAATTTTTGAGCCATGTAGCCAAGGCGGTTGCGCGCTTCGGCGGCGTCGCGGCGCAGGTCGAAGCCGGCGACGCGTCCTTCGCCGGCGCTCGGCTTCAACAGTCCACAGAGCATCTTGAACGTCGTCGATTTTCCGGCGCCATTGGGCCCGAGAAGTCCAAAAATCTGGCCACGTGGAATCTCGAAGGTGATGTCGTCGGCAGCGGTGAAATCGCCAAAGCGCTTTGTCAGGCCATGGGCCTCGATCACTGGCCTGCCGTTCTCGTTCGTAAACGGCGTCTGCGCCTCGGCCAGTTTCGAGCGGCCGCCCGGACCGCCGCCGAGCATGTCGATGAATGCATCTTCGAAACGCGGCGGCGTCACCGTCGCTTGCGGCGCGGTGTCGTTCTTCTCTGGCGATGCCGATGGCGGGGCTACCCCTGATGCCATGACAAGGCGGATGGCTTCCCCCTGGATGACACCGTCGACGACGCCGTCTTCGTCGAGATATCGCGCAAGCGCCTCGCGGCGGCGTCCCGTGATGCCGGAAATCTTGAAGACACGATCGGCGACGCGCCCCGTCAACTCGGCGGGCGCGCCGGCAAAAAGCAGCTTGCCCTCGTTCAGCAGCAACACCCCGTCGCAGGCCTCCGCCTCGTCGAGATAGGCCGTGGACCAGACAACGCCGATGCCGGAGGCCGTCAGGTTTTCGACCATCTTCCAGAGGTCACGTCGGGAAATCGGGTCAACGCCGACGCCCGGCTCATCGAGCAGCAGCAGGCGTGGTTTGCGGAGCAACGCGCAGGCAAGCCCGAGCTTCTGCTTCATGCCACCGGAAAGCTTGCCCGCCAAGCGCGACGTAAAGCGCTTGAGGTCGGTGAATTCGAGCAACTCGTCGTATGTCGCAGTGCGTTCGGCGAGCGGAAGGCCGCGCAGGTCCGCATAGAGATCGAGGTTTTCCTGCACGCTCAGATCTTCATAAAGGCCGAAGCGCTGCGGCATATAGCCTATGGACGCCTGAATGCTGGCGGGATCCTTCGCGGTGTCGAAGCCCAGCACGTCCACCGTGCCCTCGTCGGGCAGCATCAGGCCGGTCATCAACCGGATCAGGGTGGTTTTTCCCGCACCGTCGGGGCCGACCAGGCCGGTGATGCGACCGCCGAGAATTTCCCCGTCGATATGATCGAGCGCGGGCGCGCGCTCGCCAAAGCGCTTTACCACGCCGGAGATCCGAACGAAGGGTTCGTCGGTCATGGCACGCGCCCTTCAGCCGGTGGCAGACGTACGGTGACGGGCATCCCCTGGCGCAGATCCTCTCCCGGTTTGGTTACCACGATACGCAGGCGGTAGACGAGATCGGTGCGCAGTTCCGGCGTTTCGACCGACTTCGGCGTGAATTCGGCAACCGGAGAAATAAAGCCTACCGTTGCCTCATAGGGCCGGTCCGGGGCCGTATCCGAGACGATCTCGACTTTCATGCCGGGATGCACACGGCCAAGGTCGGGTTCGGCGACGTAGGCGCGAACCCAGACGGGCTCATTCAGCGAAAGCACATAGGCGGTATCTGCTGGCGCAATCATCGCGCCGGGCTCGCGTACACGGGAAAGCACGATGCCGTCGCTCGGCGCCAGCAACTGCGTATCGGAAAGCGAAGTGCGCGCGCTGGCAAGCTTGGCTTCGGCAGCCTGCACCTGTGCGGTGGCAGCCGCGATGTCTTCGACCCGACTTCCTTCCTCAAGCAGTGCAAGTGCTTCGCGGGCGGAGGTGGCGCGAGCGGCCGCCGCGGCGCGAGCGGCGCTTGCTTCGTCGAGATTCGCTTGCGAAATCGTGCCATTCGGCCGCAATTGTCGGGCGCGCTTATAGGCGAGCTCGGCATTCTGGAGATCGGCGAGACGCTCCTCGTGGGCGGCGCGCGCCTGAGCGATCTCGGTCTTGCGTGCACCGGCTTTCAGCTTTTCAAGATTGGCGCGCAGCGCACCGAGGTCCGCCTCGGCCGCGTCGACCGCCTGTTGAAAAGGCGTGGCGTCGAGGCTGCCGAGGATATCGCCCGTCTTGACTGGATCTCCTTCGTCGACAGCAAGCTTGTCGATGCGCCCGCTCACGCGAAAGCCGAGAGACACCTGCCTGATATCGACATTGCCGTAAAGCACTGAGGCCGAGCGCTGTTCGGTCCATCCAAGCCGCAAGGGTAGCTCGAACCACCAGCCGGCAGCGACTGCTCCGGCGAGGAGGACGACCGGGATGAGTACTTTCCGGTTCATGGGCGGCGCTCCCCATTCTCTCCGAGCGCTTCGACGAGGCCGGCGGCATGGCGCTGCAGCATCTCCAGTTCGGCGGGGCCGACGGCCTCCCACCGCATCTGCCGTAGCAGTGCGGCATGCGCCATGCGGAAGACGAGGATGCTGCCGACGAAAGACAGCGTCTTCAGCCGGACCTGCTCCGATGCCGGGTCCTCACCAAGGATCGCGCCGACCAGTCGGCCGGCAATGCCGATCATCGGCCCCATGATGTTTTCGTAAACCCGTGCGAAGGCTTCCGTCGGCTCCATCTGCTCGCGGATGATGAACCGGGCCCAGCTCTCGGACTGCCGGCTGACGAACAGGCCGACCATGCGCTGGGCCATCTGCGTCAGCAAGGCGCGTGCCTCCGTTGGGCTCATGGCGCCACCTTCCGCATCAAGCCGTGCAAGGCGTTCCAGGATCACGGTTCGCAGATCGGCGACATGTCCGCCGATGATCGCCGCCAGATGCTCGGCTGCGGCGATGTAGAGGCCTTCCTTGCCGCCGAAGTAGTAGGGGATCGCCTGCAGGTTGACGCCGGCCGCATCTGCGAGTTTTCGAGTACTTGCCCCGTCAAAGCCATAGCGTCCAAAGACGTCGATCGAGGTCGAAAGCAGCTTCTCTTTGGTGAGGTCGCCGCGATCGGGTTTTGGTGTGGGCTGGGAGTTTTTGTTTTTCATCACGTGCGCACATTGCGGCATTCGAGTGATTAAGTCAATCGAATGAATGTGCATAAAAGCAAGCCGACGGATCGCGCGCCATTTTTCTAGAAGATGGCTTGGCAGTGTCGCCCTCGAAAGGCCCAACGCTAAAGTGCGAGACTACGCGACGTCGCGCTCGTCATTTTCCAGCCTTCGCTGGAAAAGGGCGGCGATCAGATCGGATTGCGTGATGATGCCGACCAATCGGTTGTCGGCGTCGACAACAGGCATGTGGTGCAGGCCCATGTCAGCCATCGGCGGGACGAGCTTGGCGATCATCGTTTCCGGCAGTGCCGATTGGACGCGACGCGTCATGATCTCGGAAACCAGCCGTGGTGGCTTCGGGCCGAATCCGATGACGTTGCCGAGGCGCTGCCTGAGGCCGCCGTGCTGTGCCAGCATCGTATGCTTGATGAAGTCGGTCTGGGTGACGATGCCGACGAGGCCTTCTTTTTCCGTGACCACCGGCAGGGCCTTGATGTCGTGCTCGAGCAATGTCTGCCAGGCTTTGCGCAGTGAGGTTTCCGGCGTCGCCGTCGCCACGTCGCGTGACATGACTTCGCCGCAGGTGATTTCGCCCGAGCGCCGATTGAACGCGCGGATCTGCGCCTGATGAATGAGCGCATCGAGTTCGTCCGGGCTGATATCGACAACTTCGCCATATTGCGCCAGCACCGCCTGCAAATCTTCCGGCACGATGCCGAGACGCTGCATCGGCGGCGGGTCATCGGTGCGGTGCGTGTTGCCGGCGGGCGCTAGGTGCGGATAACGGCGGCCGGTGGCGTTGTTGAACAACAGCGCGACGACGAGGATGAGCGCGGAATTGATCGCGACCGGCGACAGCACGAACCAGTAGCCGGCCTCATGGATCGATGTGCCGCCAAGCACGGCGGTCAGGGCGACCGCGCCGCTCGGCGGATGAAGGCAGCCGAGCAACAGCATGATGGCGATCGCAAGTCCAACGGCAACGGCCGCCGCGACCACCGGTTCCGGAATGAGAAACGCGCAGGTGACGCCGATCAGCGACGACACGATGTTGCCGCCGAGGATGGACCAGGGCTGCGCCAACGGACTGGACGGCGCGGCGAACAGCAGGACCGCGGAAGCGCCCATCGGCGCGATCAGCAGGGGCAGATTGGCATCGGCACCAAGTGCCAGAGTGCTGACGAGGCCGGTCAGGAGAATGCCGACAAGCGCGCCAAGCGACGCGCGCAGCCGCTCCATATGGCTGACGGGGACGAGCGATGGGATGAAACGCTTGAGATAGGCACTGGCCTTCGACATGGCAACTCGCGGGCGGCAGAATGACTAATTGCCCAGCCCAATAGCACATGACGGAGAATTGGGCAGGAAATCCACATCCAAAAAAACGCGACGGATTAAAATATATGCACGGCGCCTGCGTCGGAAGCATCGCGGGCCTCGGCCTCCCGCGTATCGGTCGTCAGGTCTGCGACCCATCCGATCGGGCGGCAGAGAAGTCGATGGTAATCTTCGTGCCTTGATCCGATGCGGTCTCGAAGGCGATCGGGGCGGCATGCAGCTCACTGATGCGCTGGACGATTTTCAAGCCGAGGCCGAGCTGTCCCGTACGCTTGATATAGCCGAGATCTTCGTGATGTTCCGGAAGATCGACGAGCCCCTTGCCGTTGTCCTCGACGCTGACGATCGCGCCAGGGCCGCAGGTCAGCACAATGCGGGTGCCCGGCGGATTATGCTTGACCGCGTTCTCGATCAGGTTGCGCAGCATGTTTTCGACGAGCGCCGGGATAACCGTGACCGCAGGCGTTCCTTCGTCGACGAATTCCAGCGATTTGTCGTGATCAAAGACAAATGGCGCGATCGCCTCTGCGAGGCTCGCACCGATCTGCGAGAGGCTGGCCGATTGATAGGCCGAAGGGTCGACGGCATCGGCCCGGGCAAGCGAGGTCAGCTGCTCGAGAATATGCGTGAGGGCATCGAGGTCACGTTCGGCATTGCGGGCGCGAGGGTCGTTGATGTGGCTGAGTTCCATTTTTGCGATCGAAACGGGGGTGCGGATCTCGTGCGCTATGGAGGAGGAGAACAGTTTCTGGGATTGGACCAGGTCGGCGACCCGCGCCAGCATGCGGTTGACGGCACTGACCAGGCGAGCGATCTCCTCGGGCATGCGGGTGAGTGGCAGCCGAGCACCGCTATCGCGGGGATCCAACCGATCTGCCGCCGCAGCCGCCATGGCCACCGGTTTCAATGCGCTGCGGATCGACCAGATCGTCGCGCCGATGACGAGGCAGAACATCAAGGTCATCGGCACGATCATGGAATCGAACATCTCGTGCAGCAGTGCGCCGTACATGAAGCCGTTCGGGTCCCTCAGGATCGCCAGTTCGACCAGGACAGTCGCCCCGGCACGCTCGAAGGTTTGTCCGCCGGCGACGCTGAACGGTTTGCCTGGTTGAATTTCGCGTTTCCAAAAATTCGGCGCGTCGATGCTCATTGGAAGAAAATGCTCGGCGCATTCCGTCGTGCAGTTTGAATAGAGCGGCGTACCCGTCTCCGTTCGGACCCTGAGGAAGATCGAGCCATCGCGATCATGGCGGTCGATATAGCGTTCCCTCAGTTCGCGATCCGGTTCGAAACTTACAACGCCGTCGCGGACGTGGATGGCACGCGAAAGAGCCTCCGTCTCCTGTTGCAGCATGAGAACGCTGAGCTTGTCGTCGTCGAACCAGTAATCTGCAAAGACGACGCCGATCTGGATTGCCATGGCGAGTAGCGAGAACGCCACGATGCGGCGGGCAACGATGCCGATCAGCGACGAGTGCTTCATAAGGCCCGCCTGAGCAGATAGCCGATCCCGCGTACGGTCTCGATCTGGATGCCGGTCTCGTAGACTTGCAGCCGTTTGCGCACCCTGGAAACGGCCAACTCCAGCGCATTGGGGCTAATCTCCTGGCCATATTCCGAAAGTGCGGTTTCCAGCCTGCGCTTCGGAACGACCCGGCCGACCTCGCGCATCAGGATTTCGATCAGCGAGCGTTCTCGCGGCGGTAGCGGTACAACAATGCCGTCACATGTCAGGTCCGCGGTTGCAGGGTCGTAGCGTAGGGCGCCTGCCTCGAGAACCGGCTGCACCGCTTGCGGATTGCGCCGCAACATCGCTCGGCAACGCGACAAGAGCTCCCGGTGATGAAAGGGCTTGACCAGATAGTCGTCGGCGCCGGCATCCAGTCCGGCAATGCGCTCATCGACCGATCCTCGCGCCGTGATGATCAAGACGGGCAGCCCCGGATATTCCTGGCGAACGCGGCGCAGCAGTGTCAGGCCGTCGCCATCCGGCAGGCCGAGGTCAAGCAGAATCAGGTCGTGTTCCTGAGCCGCGATTGCCGCTTCAGCGTCCGAAACGCTCGAAACGGCGTCGAGCCGCCAGCCCGCATCGCGCATGGTCTCTCCGACCAGTTCTACCAGTCGCGGACTGTCTTCAACCAGGAGCAGGCGCATCGAGTCGTCTCGGCATGACCATTCTTCGTTCGACCATATGGGCTTTCTCAAGGGCTGCCAACTCCCCCGCGCACGCCAACCAAAGCGGGTGCCGCAGAGGTAATGAGCAATCTTGACGGGGTTTCGACAGCTTATGGGGCGTATCTCGACAGAGCAGGGGCAGGCTGTAGTCGAACCGGCGAGCCCGCATGACGTGGCCTCCGCCTCTACTGGATGCCCGCGACAGCATCGGCCGTAAAGCAAAATCGGCCCGGCAGTCGCAGCAGGAGAAGACTGTTTTGATGGTCACGAAAATCCGCCGGCCAGAGCTCGGCAGCATTACGCTCAGTGCAATCGTCAGCGTTTATTTGCTCGCTATCACCAACAATTCCTTCTGGACGCACGCTGCGATCTACTTCGATCACTCGCGACTGTCGCTTTTGTCCTTCGGCGCCGCAATGACGCTCGCAACCTTCGCGGGTATGATGCTGGTGTCGGCCAAGTACATCATGAAGCCGGTGTTGATCTTTCTCATAGTCGCTTCCGCGGCGGCTGCCTATTTCATCGATTACTTCGGAGTAATCATCGACAAGGACATGATCGGCAACGCTGCCGTGACGACGCAGGCCGAGGCGAGCCATCTGTTGACCGGCAGCTTGGTGCTGCATCTGTTTCTCTATGCTGTCGTTCCTTCACTGTTCGTGGTCTGGGTCAAGGTACGCCACCAGCGGGTCCTGCCCAAGACAGCAACCACTCTTGCCATTGTCATTCCCTGCGTGCTCGTCAGCGGCGGGCTGATCTATTCGGATTTTGCAAGCGTTGCCTATGTCATTCGCGAGCACAAGGATCTGATGAAGCGCTTCAATCCCACCGGGCCGGTTTCCGCTGCGTTAAAATACGCATCCTCGACCTATAAGGAGCGCAATATTGCCGTGCAGCCGTTAGGCACTGACGCCCGGCAGGGTGCGCGTGTCGCCGCGGCGGGCAAGCCGGTTGTCGTGGTCGTCGTTGCCGGTGAAACCGCCAGGGCGATGAACTTCTCGCTCAACGGTTATGGCAGGGAAACCAATCCGGAGCTCAAATCTCTCGGCGCGATCAACTATACCGACACGACGAGCTGCGGCACGGCAACGGCGATCTCGCTTCCCTGCATGTTCTCGGTCTATCCGCGCAACGAGTATACGGAGTGGAAGGCCCGCTCGACCGAAAACCTCGTGAACGTTCTGACCCGCGCCGGCGTTTCTGTGTCCTGGTGGGACAATAATACCGGCAGCAAGGGCATTGCCGACCTCATCAGCTTCGCCAGCATGACGAACCAGAAGAACAGCCCGCTGTGCAACAATGGCGAATGCCTTGACGAGATTTTCCTCGGCGAACTGGACAAGAAGCTGACGGCGACCAAGTCGAACAGCGTTATCGTGCTGCACCAGCTCGGCAGCCATGGCCCATCCTACTATCTGCGTTATCCGGAAAAGTTCCGGAAGTTCAAACCGGATTGCCGCACAGCTGAGCTGATGAAATGCTCAGTCGAAGAAATCACCAACGCCTACGACAATAGCATCCTCTACACGGACCATGTGCTGGCAAGCGTTTCCCGCCTCTTGGAGAAGCATCAGAACGACATCTCTGGCGCGATGATCTACATGTCCGACCACGGCGAATCCCTTGGCGAGAACGGTATCTATCTGCACGGCGCGCCCTATGCGATCGCGCCGCGCGAGCAAACTCAGGTTCCCTTCGTCACATGGTTCTCGAAACCGTATCAGGCGGCAATGGGCGTCGACACAAGCTGCCTTGCCAAGGAGACGGATCAGCCGAAATCGCACGATAACCTGTTTCACACCGTGCTTGGCATGATGGATGTCGAGACGAAGGTCTACAATCGCGAGCTTGATGCCTTCGCCAACTGCACCCGGCAGGATCCGCCCGGCAAATCGAATGGTTCCGCCTTCCAGGCCGCCGATACGGCAAAAGACCTGCCGGCGCCGATTGTCCCGGCAACGATCATGCCGGGTGCGAAGGCGCTCTAAACGATCGGTCCGACCGCGGATCCGGTACAAATCTGATCGACCGGTGGAACAAAGCAACCATCTGCGCACTTCCCTGAATGGACACTCGTTCGCACCACAGTGCGGCAATGCAAACGAAGGGTGGCAAAGACGCCAGCGCCAATCGGCGCCGGCGATCCATGCTTTCGCAGAGGGAGAGACTGATGCAGGTCGTCGGAATACAGGTTTCCGCTGAACGCGCCGGCAAGGCGGGCTTGACGGTCGAGTTCGTTGGCGCCGAGGGCGAGGTCGTCACGGTGACATGTCCGCAGGATGCGGAAGGATCGCTGAACAGGTTGAATGCGGTGCCGAGGGCAAAGGACATTCTGTCCGCCGCGCTCGGAGCCGATGAAAAATTGCAGGATACGCCAGATCCGCGCGCAAGTGCCGCCGCGCTGCGCCCGATCCCCAATGCGCGGACTGCACATGACCGTAAAACCATGGAAGAACAACTCGACGAAGGTCTCGAAGATACCTTCCCGGCAAGCGATCCGGTCTCCATTGCCAGCTCGGCGATTGCCAAGGGAAACTCCCGCCGTTAATCAGTGGGTTCTCAGTGGTTCAAATCGAGCCCAAGATGGCGCACCATCCTTGACCGGCGCCTTGGCTGCTTTTTCGGCTTGATCATCGCTGGCCTTGCCGTGTTTCTGCCATCCATGCAGTCTATCGGCGCTCGCATCCAAGCGCCGAACATCCGTTGCGGCGTCAACCCTTTCGTCGAGTACCGGAGGACTGGCGCATGAGCGCGCAGCATCTGACCTTTGCCGTCGGCGATATCCACGGCTGTCTGACCGAGCTTCAAGCGCTCCTGAGGCAGATCGAAACCTATGCGCCCGAGGGCAGGGTGATCTTTCTTGGTGACCTGATCGACCGCGGCCCGGATAGCCGAGGCGTGATTGAATTGATCATGGCAGGGCCGCAGAAGCAGGGCTGGTCCTGGCTGACGCTCAAGGGCAATCACGAGGAAATGCTGCTCGGCGCACGCAGCGGCGAGAGCGATGTCGACTGGTGGCTGCTTAACGGCGGCAAAGAGACACTGGCATCCTACCATCACACTATTCCCGCAGCGCATTTGAAGTGGCTGATGCAGCTTCCCTCCATTATCGTCGAACCGTTTCGCATCTTCGTCCATGCGGGCGTCGATGAAACCATGCCGCTGGAGCGCCAGGGCGAGGAAATCTTCCTGTGGATCAGGCGGCCCGACAATCACTCCGGCGATTATTGGGGCAAACACCTTTGCCATGGCCACACGCCGAGCCGCTCCAATCCACGCACCGTCGGCAACCGGACCAATGTGGATTCGGCTGCCGTGTTTGGCGGCAGTCTGTCCTGCGCGATTTTTGACGATGACGTTCCGGGTGGCCCGATCGGTTTTCTGAGCACCGGGCGTGGCGCTGACCATTCGTAACTCACCGTTGCCGAAGATGATCACGGGCACACCGAATTGCGTTGTGCCCCTGATCTCCAGGCTGTAGGTGTGCCGGGACTGTCGGGCGGGCTTTCTCGCCCATCATTGCAGCTTCAGGGGATCACCGTTGGATACCGCGCCTTCATCTCTCTTTGCCAAGAACTTCGCCGCTCTCCTGTTCGATATGGATGGCACGCTGCTCAACTCGATGGCCGTCGTCGAACGCGTCTGGGGCGCCTGGGCTGTCCGGAACGGGCTCGACCCCGTCGAAATGATGAAAACGGTACATGGCGTTCGCGCCGTGGATACGATCCGCACGCTCGAACTGCCGGGCGTTGATCCGGAGCATGAGGCGCACGAACTCGCGCTCGCCGAAATCGCCGACGTCGAAGGCATCATCGAGATCGAGGGCGCTGTCGCCTTCCTCAATTCACTGCCGCCGGAGAAGTGGGCGATCGTCACATCGGCGCCGCTCGACCTTGCCGTTCGTCGCCTCGCGGCCGCAGGTATTCCCACGCCGAAGCTGATGATCACCGGCGAAGACGTGTCGGTCGGCAAGCCCCATCCCGAGGGCTATCTTTTGGCCGCCGAAAAACTTGGCGTGCGGCCGGAAGACTGCATCGTTTTCGAAGATGCTCCGGCCGGAATTCTCGCCGGCAAGGCCGCCGGCGCCGAAGTCATCGTGATCACCGGCGCGCACTCTGCCGCGGCAGACACGCCGCACCTGACGCTCGCCCGCTACAATGATATCGAGGCAGGCATTGCCGATGACGGCCTGCTGTCGCTGCGCCACCGTCGCTAGAGCGTTTCCGATTTAGACGGAACCGGACAAACGCTCTATCTGTTTGTTTTTACGCATTTCCTGACGGAAAGCGGCATCGCACTTTCCTGGAAATGCGCTAAGCGCTGCCCTTGAAAGACGCGGGCCGCCATGGCGGTGCCGGCTCGCGACGTTGATGAAAGCCGGAGAGCCTGATCAGGGCCTCCGGCCGTCTCTTGGTTCAGGCCGTGACCCAGCACTTCGTCAAGGCATGGCCGCCCATCAGTTCGCCGTTCGGATCGTCGACCCACCCGCCGACCTTGTCGTTGGTGGCGTCGATATAGTTGTTGAACATCGGCACGATGACGCCGCCTTCGTCGCGCAGCATCATTGCGGCCTGGCGATAGATCGCCTTGCGCTTGGCCTCGTCGAGTTCGCCGCGGGCGGCGAAGATCAACTTGTCGAAGTCATCGCGCTGGAAACGCGTGTCGTTCCATTCGGCCTTCGACAGATAGGCAATCGAATAGACCTGATCCTGCGTCGGTCGGCCGGTCCAATAGGACATGCTGAAAGGCTGCTTGTTCCAGACATCCGACCAGTAGCCGTCGCCCGGTTCGCGCTTCAGGTCGATGGTGATGCCGCATTTGGCAGCGCTCATCTGGAAAAGCTGGGCGGCATCGACGGCGCCGGGGAAGGCGACGTCGGACGTGCGCAGCAGCACGGAGCCGTCGTGGCCGGATTTCTTGTAGTGGAACTTCGCCTTGTCAGGGTCGAAGACACGCTGCTCGATGTCGTTGTCGAAGAGCGGATAGCCATTGATCATCGGCGTATCGTTGCCGACGGTGCCATAACCGCCGAGAACCTTTGCCACCATCTCCTCGCGGTCGACGGCATATTTCAACGCCAGCCGCAGGTCGTTGTTGTCGAACGGCGCGGTGTTGCAATGGGCAATGAACACGTAATGCCCCTTGCCCGGCACATTTCGGATGACCACGCCGGGAAGGCGCTTGATCAGTTCGACAAGCTTCGGCTCGATGCGGTTGATCATATGCATCTGGCCGCTTTGCAGCGCCGCGGTGCGCGCGGTCGAATCGTTGATGACGACGATTTCGATCTGGTCGGCATGACCGCGTTCGGCCGATCCCCAATAGCCTTCGTGGCGCTCAGCGACGTGTTTTACGCCCGCCTCGTTCACGACAACCTTGTAAGGACCGGTGCCAATGCCGGCGGTCGGATCGTCCTTGCCGCCGTTCGGCTGGATCATCAGGTGGTAGTCGCTGACGATATAGGGCATGTCCGCATTGGGCTGCCGCAAGGTGATCACGACATTGTCGCCGTCAGCCTTGATCGTCTCGAACTCCTGCACAAAGGGCAGGGCCGCCGATTTCGAGTCTGCATCGCCGTGGCGCTCGAGCGTTGCCACCACGTCAGCCGGCGTCAAAGGCTTGCCATTGTGGAAGGTGACGTCCTTGCGGATCTTGAAGCTCCAGGTTTTTGCGTCGCTGGAGGCCTCGTAGGACTCGGCCAGGCGGTACTCGATCTCGCCGGTCGGTGCGACTTCCAGCAGTTGCTCGCCCCAGCAGCGACCGAGCGTGTATGGCACCTGGCTCGCCCATGTCGCAGGGTCGAGGCTGTTGGTCGATTCGCCGCCGACCAGGCCCGCCCGCAGCGTCCCGCCCTTGACTGGCCCCGCCGCACGGGCGGCACTGCCAAGCAATGTCTGCGCAGACGCGATCGTCACCCCGAGCGCCGCTGCCCTCCCCAAAAATTCCCGTCGTGACAGGCGGCCCGCTGCAACCTGTCGGCTCATGTATTCCAGTTCTGTTGGCATCGCTTACTCCCTCCCTCGCAAGACGCGCCCGGCATACCGGCAACGTTGCAGGATAGTGTGGGAGAAGAGACGTCTGAGATTCTCACCCGACGACAGTTCATGCCGCAGATGATGAACACAACGTCGTATTCGGCTCTGCCTTAATCCTTCAGTCCATCCGTCGCAGACGCGCGAAGCGGGCTAAGATCAACAAGCAGCGTGAGACCACCTCACGCACGAACCGTGTCTGCGCCGGGGTCCCGTCAGTTCGGCAAGCAGGATGTGATATTCGCCGGCAAGGCGGATGGAGAGCGGCCGCGGTCGGAGACACACGCACTCCTGTCGGCACTGAGATCGACGAAACCTTCGGCATTCAGGCGCACGAATGCACCGCGAACGCTGGTGCGACTGACCTTGAAATGATCGGCGATCGTGTCTTCGGATTGCTTGGTGCAGGGCTTCAGCGCGTGCTCCAGGACGGCCTGCGCAACAACCGATAGACGGACTCGCTGCGACTTGATCTCTCAGACAACGCTGTCCCCCCAAGCAAGCCGGGCGGGTCTGCAATACATGCCCCATAACCTCGATAGTGTCTCCAAACTATACGCGTCAATATTGTATACAATAATGTTGCCATTCGTATCCGGCTATCGTATGCAATTGGTGACACGGCGGGTTGATCCGCTGTGTGCCTAGGCGGGAGGAGGCATGCGACGTGGATCGCATGACCCGCAGAGGCGGAGATTGTCGAAGTCAACGGGAGGGGAAAATGAAGAAAAGAATTCTGCAACTTTGCGCCACCGCAGCAGGCATCGTGGTCGGCCTCACGGCGTTCACCGCCAGCGCCGCCACCACGCTTGAGACAGTCAAGGCGCGCGGCAAGCTGATCTGCGGTGTCTCGATGAGCACGCCCGGGTTTGCGACGGCTGACGCCAAGGGCCACATGCAGGGTTTCGATGTGGACGTGTGCCGTGCCGTTGCGTCGGCTGTTTTCGGCGACCCGGAAAAAGTCGATTTCGTTCTGACGAACATCAACACCCGGTTCCAGGCTCTGCAGTCAGGCGAAATCGACATGCTGTCGCGCCAGACCACCCATACCTTCTCGCGCGAAGTCTCGCTCGGTCTCGATTTCGGCCCGACGGTATTCTATGACGGCCAGGGGTTGATGGTGCCGAAGTCGCTCGGTGTCAACAGCGCCAAGGAGCTGACGGACGCAGCGATCTGCACACTGCCCGGCACGACGACGGCCCAGAACCTCAGCGATTTCTTCCGCACGATCGGCGGCAAGTTCGAACTGGTTGTTTTCGAAAGCCCGGATGAAAACCGCAACGCCTTCTTCTCGGGCCGTTGCGAGGCGATCTCGTCCGACCGGTCTGACCTGGCGTCGATCCGTGCGGTTGCCAACAATCCGGACGACTATGTCGTCCTTCCCGAGACCATCTCCAAGGAGCCGCTCGCTCCGTCGGTCCGGCAGAACGATTCCAACTGGCGCGATATCGTTTCCTGGTCCGTCTGGATGCTGATGGCGGCCGAAGAGCGCGGCATCACCCAGGCCAATGTCGACGAAATGACGAAGAGCGAGGATCCGGAAATCCAGCGCATGCTCGGTGTCAACGAAGAGCTCGGCAAGATGCTCAACCTCGACAACAAGTGGGGCTACAACATCGTCAAGGGCGTCGGCAATTACGGCGAAGTGTTCGAGCGCAACCTCGGCACCAAGACCGCGCTTGGCCTGACCCGTGGGCCGAACACCCGTTGGAGCGAGGGCGGTCTGCTCTACGCACCGCCGTTCCGTTGATATTCGTCGGCCCGCGCCCTGGCGCGGGCCTTTTTCGTCTTCGACGTTCCCCTTTGCCCGGCAGACGTGTCGCCATGTCCCTGTTTTATGACGCGCGCATCCGCGCCTTCCTCTATCAAACGATCGCGATCGGCGCTGTTGTCTTCGTCGCCTGGGCGATGTTCAGCACCGCGAGCGCCAACCTTGCCAAGCAGGATATTGCCACCGGCTTCGGCTTCCTGGCGCGTCAGGCAGGTTTCGTCATCACCGAGACTGCGATCGCCTACGAGCCGACCGACACATTCGGCCGTGCCATCCTTGTCGGCATCGCCAATACCGTGAAGGTTTCGGCACTCGCCGTCTTCTTCGGTACGATCCTCGGTGTGCTCGTCGGCATCGGCAGGCTGTCGCACAATCCGGTCCTGTCGCGCCTGATGCTTGCCTATGTCGAAGCGCTGCGCAATGTGCCGCTGCTCCTCTATCTGCTGCTCTGGTATTCGCTGATCATCTCCGTTTTCCCGCCGGTAAAGCAGGCGATCGAGATGCTGCCGGGCGTGTTCCTGTCAAATAGCGGTCTGGTCATGCCGGCCATGCGATGGGCGAGCGGCTTTGAATCGCTCCTCATCGCCCTGTTCGTCGGCGCCGCTGCCGCTGTTGCGATCGAGCGCGTCCTTGCGCGTCGTCGGATTGCCACGGGCAAGCAGATGCCCGTTGCCACCATAGCGGCGCTTGCCTTCCTGCTGCCGCTGGCGGCAACACTGCTGTTCGCCGACATCTCGGTCTCGATGGATGTCCCCGAACTCGGCCGGTTCCGCCTGACCGGCGGCTATCACGTGCGCCCGGAATTCGTGGCACTGCTGATCGGCCTGACGTTGAGCGCTTCGGCAAATGTCGCCGAGATCGTGCGCGCCGGCATTCAAGCCGTCAGCAAGGGACAATGGGAGGCCGCGACGGCCCTCGGCCTGCCGCGCTCGCGCACGCTGAAACTCGTCATCCTGCCGCAGGCGCTGCGTATTATCGTGCCGCCGTTGACCAACACCTATCTCACGGTCTTCAAGAACAGCTCGCTCGCGATTGCCATCGGCTATCCGGATCTGGTGATGGTTTCCAACACCATCATGAACCAGACCGGCCAGGCCATCGAAGCCATTGCCATCTTCATGGCCGTCTATCTCGGCCTGTCCATCCTGATCTCGCTGGTGATGAACTGGTACAACGCGCGCGTTGCGCTGAGGGAGCGCTGAGCCATGGCCCAGTTCGAAGGCTTCGTTGCCGACCCGATCCTGATGGCGCCCGCCGCCCGCCCGATGGTGCGCAACCGTACCTGGCTTTCCGCCTATTTCGGAACGCCGGGCAACGCACTGATCACCATCCTTTGCCTCGGCACGATCTTCGGCCTTGCCAAGCTCGCGATCGGTTGGCTGTTCGTCGACGCGATCTTTTCCGGCACGCCGGCGGAGTGCAAGGTTTCAAGCGGCGCCTGCTGGCCGTTCCTGTCGACCAAGCTGCGCTATGTCTTCTTCGGCTTCTATCCCTTCGACGAGCAGTGGCGACCGCTCACGGCGATGCTGCTGTTTCTCGGCGCTTGCGGCGTGTCGATGGTGCCGCGCACTTGGGGCCGGGCGCTTGCGGTCACATGGATCGTGGTGATCCTGCCGACGCTTTACGCGCTGATGGCCGGTGGCCTGTTCGGGTTGACCGTCGTGCCGACCACCCAGTGGGGCGGCCTGCCGCTGTCGTTCATGCTTTCCTTCGTCGGGCTCGCCTGCGCCTTGCCGCTCGGCATTGCACTTGCGCTTGCGCGTGCTTCGAGCCTGCCGGCGATCCGCATTCTCGGCGTCGGCTTCATCGAAATCGTCCGCGGCGTACCGCTGATCAGCATCCTGTTCATGGCGACCGTCATGCTGCCGCTGTTCATGCCCGATGGTGTCACCATCGACAAACTACTGCGGGCCCAGGTGGCGATCATTCTCTTTGCCGCCGCCTACATCGCCGAAATCGTCCGCGGCGGATTGCAGGCCGTTCCCAAGGGGCAGATCGAGGCGGGCCATTCGCTCGGGCTGCACTATTGGCAGATCATGCGCAAGATCGTGCTGCCGCAAGCCCTGAAGAAGGTTATCCCGCCGCTCGTCGGTCTGTTCATCGGCTTTTTCCAGGATACGACCCTGGTGACGATTGTCGGCCTGCTCGATTTTCTCGATACCGTGCGCACCGCCATGCGCGATCCGCAATGGCAGGGCATCGCCGTGCTCGAAGGCTACGTCTTTGCTGCGGTCGTTTACTTCTTTTTCAGCGCATTAATGGGCGCTTATAGCCGTTTCCTCGAGCAATATTTCAGGACCACGCATGACTAGCAATATTCACGTCATCCGCAGGGCGCATACGGTTGTCGGCTTCGACACCGAGACGAAAAGCCATGTCTATCTCAACGACGTCGACGTCGCCTATGACGATACCGGTTTCGTCCATGTCGGAGGACATTATGACGGCGCCTTTGCCAGCGAAACCTCCGGTGCCGACCGGATGGTGATGCCGGGTTTCGTCAATGTGCATTGCCACTCCGGCGAGGAACCGATCTCCAAGGGCATCTTCGAAGACGCGGGTACGGCAGCACTTTGGGGCAACGCCCTCTACGAGTATTCCAACCTGCTGGAAATCGACGATGGCGCGATCGAGGCGTCGTTGACCGTGATGCTCGGCGACCTCATGCGTAGCGGCGTCACCACGCTGCTGGACATTGCCGGGCCGCATGAAAGCTGGCTGCCGACCTTGGCGCGAAGCGGTGCTCGCGCCTTCGTCGCTCCAGGCTTCCGCGAAGCGCAATGGCATGTCGAAGACAGCCATCGCCTTGATTTCATCTGGGACAAGGCTCGAGGCCGCGAGGCTTTCGCCCGGGCGCTTGATGTCCTCGACACTGCCGCAGCCCATCCCTCCGGACGCCTTGGCGGGGTGGTGGCGCCATCGCAGATCGAGACCTGCTCGGCCGAATTGCTGCAAGACGCGGCCGCAGAGGCGCGCAAGCGCGGCATGCCGATCACCATCCACTCCGCCCAGACCATGGCGGAACATGAGGAAATGCTGCGCCGGACTGGCCTGACCGCGGTGCAGTATCTGGAAAGCCTGGGGATCCTCGGCGACAACCTGATCCTTGGCCATTGCATCTTCCTCGACAGCCATTCCTGGACGCGCCAGCGCACCGATATCGATCTCGGCCTGCTGGCAGAGCGGCGCACGACGGTCGCCCATTGCCCGGTGACGTTCTCGCGCAGCGGCATGGCGCTGGAATCGGTCGGGCGCTATCGCCGCGCCGGCGTCAACGTCGCCCTCGGGACTGACAGCTATCCCTTCAACATGCTTGAAGAAATGCGCCAGGCGATGATCTGTGCGAGGCTTTCGGGCAAATCCGTGTTCGACGTATCGACCGCGGATATTCTCGATACGGCAACGCTTGCGGGCGCCCGCGCGCTTGGCCGTGACGATATCGGCCGGATTGCCGTCGGCGCAAAAGCCGACTTTCTCATCGTTGACCTGAAACACCACGCGATGCAGCCGGTTTACGACCCCTTGCGCAATCTGCTGCATTGCGCGGCAGAGCGCGCTATCGAGGAAGTCTATGTCGATGGACAATGCGTCGTGCGCCATGGGCGCGCGACCAAAATCGACTACGACGGAGCCGTGGCGCTGCTACAGGACGCGCAGAATTACGCGTGCCGCAAGGCGCCTGAGAATGATCCCAAGAAGCGGCCAATGCGCGACTTGGCGCCGTTGTCGCTGCCCGTCCCTTCCTAGAACACGACGCGGGCGGTAATCATTGATCCAAAGAGCGCCGGCTAGGGCTGGCGCTCTTGCAAGGTCAGGCTTGCGCGACCAGTCGCGGTTTTTCGGTGGCGGCTTCGTCCCGTTTCGACTTCGCGACGGGCTGCCCCTCCCTGAACAACTTCCACTTTGTCGGGCGGAATGCGACCCTTGCGCGGTCCTGTGTTGTGGTGCGTTCGGGCGGCAGTTCGATTTCGGCATGCGGATGGTTGCGGCCGAGGTCGAGTTCGAGATGGCGGGTACCGGCGACGCGGCGGCTGGCGGTGACCAGGCCGGCGAGACAGCCGCCGCAGCCATCGATCAGCTCGATGTCGTGCGGGCGGAAGTAGAGGGTGGCCGGGCCGTCGGGCTCGGTCGGGGCTCTGAGGCCGATCGGCCGGTCCTCGAACCAGATCTCGCCGTTGGCAAGGGTGACGGCAAGCGCGTTCGACTGGCCGATGAAGCCGTAGACGAACGGCGACACCGGATGGTCGTAGATCTCGTCGGGGGTGCCGACCTGTTCGATCGTGCCCTTGCTCATCACCACCACCCGGTCGGCAAGTTCCAGCGCCTCTTCCTGGTCATGGGTGACGAAGATGGTGGTGTGGCCGGTGCGGTCGTGGATCTCGCGCAGCCAGCGCCTGAGTTCCTTCCTGACCTGGGCATCGAGTGCGCCGAAGGGCTCGTCGAGCAGAAGCACGTTCGGCTCGACC
>NZ_LMFK01000048.1:0-303732 GCF_001426785.1 Ensifer sp. Root142 | reverse complement strand
ATGAAAACGATTAAGGGCCCCGGTCTGTTTCTTGCGCAGTTTGCCGGGGATGCGGCGCCGTTCAACTCGTTTGCGGCGATCACCAAGTGGGCTGCCGATTGCGGCTACAAGGGCGTGCAGGTGCCGACCTGGGATACCAGGCTGATCGATTTGCAGCAGGCGGCGACGTCAAAGGCCTATTGCGACGAGCTTGCCGGCATTGCCCGCGACAACGGCGTCGAGATCACCGAGCTGTCGACCCATCTGCAGGGCCAGYTGGTCGCCACCCATCCGGCCTATGACGAGGTGTTCGACGGTTTTGCCGTGCCGGAAGTGCGCGGCAAYCCKRRGGCACGGCAGCAATGGGCGGTCGAGCAGGTGAAGMTGGCGCTGACGGCGTCGAAGAACCTCGGGCTTAATGCGATGGCGAGCTTCTCCGGCGCGCTTGCCTGGCCGTTCGTCTATCCCTGGCCGCAGCGGCCGGCCGGYCTGGTCGAGACCGCCTTCGACGAACTGGCGCGGCGCTGGAAACCGATCCTCGACCATGCCGAGGATTGCGGCGTCGACATCTGCTACGAGATCCATCCGGGCGAGGACCTGCACGACGGCATCACCTTCGAGATGTTTTTAGAGCGCACCGGCAACCATGSCCGCGCCAACATGCTCTACGACCCCTCGCACTATGTGCTGCAGTGCCTATGTGCTGCAGTGCCTCGACTATCTCGACAACATCGACATCTACAAGGATCGCATCCGGATGTTCCACGTCAAGGATGCCGAGTTCAACCCGACCGGSMGGCAGGGCGTCTATGGCGGCTACCAGGGCTGGGTCAACCGGGCCGGGCGYTTCCGYTCGCTCGGCGACGGCCAGGTCGATTTCGGCGCGGTGTTTTCCAAGATGGCGGCCAATGATTTTTCCGGCTGGGCGGTGGTGGAATGGGAGTGCTGTCTGAAGCATCCCGAAGACGGCGCGCGCGAAGGCGCCGAGTTCGTCAGGCACCACATCATCCGGGTTACCGAAAAGGCCTTCGATGACTTTGCCGACGGCGGYACCGACGAGGCCGCCAACCGGCGCCTGCTGGGGATYTGAGGCACGGTATAGAGCCAACGGTGGCGCCTGCCCGGCGATGGCCGCAGTGCGCSCCCGGCCGTAGCCCCCCCGGCCGTAGCCCCTCACCCTAACCCTCTCCCGCAAGCGGGGAGAGGGGACGTGCCACACGGTGCTGCCGAGCGAGAGGAAACGCCGTCGCGATCGCCCTTCTGCCAGCTGCTGGAGGAGGGGATGTGAGCTGACGCTGGCGCTGCTGTCTTGGCTGGTGGTGCGAGCGGGTGCCGCATATTCCTTCTCCCCGCCCGGCGGGGAGAAGGTGCCGGCAGGCSGATGAGGGGCAGCCGCACGACGATGACAACGAGACGATAGAGCAGGTTCAGAACAGGGAGACAAAACGATGGCAATCGAGGGAACGAGCGAGAAGCGCGAGCGGCGGATCAGGCTCGGCATGGTCGGCGGCGGTTCGGGCGCCTTCATCGGCGCGGTGCACCGCATCGCCGCCCGGCTCGACGATCACTACGAACTGGTGGCCGGCGCCCTGTCGTCGACGCCGGACAAGGCCGAAAGCTCCGGCCGCGAGCTCGGGCTTGATCCGTCGCGGGTCTATTCCGACTTCAAGCAAATGGCGATCCGCGAGGCCAAGCTGAAGGACGGCATCGAGGCGGTGGCGATCGTCACCCCCAACCATGTGCACTATGCCGCCGCCAAGGAATTCCTGAAGCGCGGYATCCATGTGATCTGCGACAAGCCGCTGACCTCGACGCTTTCGGATGCGAAGAARCTGAAGAAGGCGGCCGACGACAGCGAGGCGCTGTTCGTGCTCACCCACAACTACACCGGCTATCCGATGGTGCGCCAGGCGCGCGCGATGGTCGAAAATGGCGACATCGGCGCTATCCGGCTGGTGCAGATGGAATATCCGCAGGACTGGCTGACGGAGAAYATCGAGCAGTCGGGCCAGAAACAGGCGGCCTGGCGCACCGATCCGGCCCGCTCCGGCGCCGGCGGCTCGACCGGCGACATCGGCACCCATGCCTATAATCTCGGCGCCTTCGTCTCCGGGCTGGAACTCGAGGAACTTGCCGCCGACCTCGACAGCTTCGTCGAAGGCCGTCAGCTCGACGACAATGCCCATGTGATGATGCGCTTCAAGGCCAAGGACGGTCAGCGCGCCAAGGGGCTCTTGTGGTGCAGCCAGGTGGCGCCCGGCCACGAGAACGGCCTGATGGTGCGGGTCTACGGCACCAAGGGTGGGCTCGAATGGACGCAGAAGGACCCGAACTATCTCTGGTACACGCCGTTCGGCGATGCAGATGGAATATCCGCAGGACTGGCTGACGGAGAATATCGAGCAGTCGGGCCAGAAACAGGCGGCCTGGCGCACCGATCCGGCCCGCTCCGGCGCCGGCGGCTCGACCGGCGACATCGGCACCCATGCCTATAATCTCGGCGCCTTCGTCTCCGGGCTGGAACTCGAGGAACTTGCCGCCGACCTCGACAGCTTCGTTGCCGGCCGAAAGCTCGACGACAATGCCCATGTGATGATGCGCTTCAAGAAAAAGGACGGCGAGCGCGCCAAGGGGCTGCTCTGGTGCAGCCAGGTGGCGCCCGGCCACGAGAACGGCCTGATGGTGCGGGTCTACGGCACCAAGGGTGGGCTCGAATGGACGCAGAAGGACCCGAACTATCTCTGGTACACGCCGTTCGGCGAGCCGAAGCGGCTGCTCACCCGGGCTGGTGCCGGCTCCGGCCCGGCCGCCGCTCGCGTCAGCCGCATTCCKTCTGGCCACCCCGAAGGCTATCTCGAAGGGTTTGCCAATATCTACACCGAAGCGGCCCGGGCGATCTTCGCCAAACGAAAGGGCGAGGCGATCGATGCCGCCGTCACCTATCCGACAATCGACGACGGTATGAAGGGCATGGCCTTCGTCGATGCCTGCGTGCAGTCGTCAAAACGAAACGGCGCATGGGTAAAGGTGTAGTCGGAAAGCATGCCGGGGGGCAGGGCGAGGGGTGCCTCGCCCTTTTTCGCGAGTTGACTTTTGCCGGTGTCGCTTTAGGCCCGCCCGCAACAAGAATGAAAATACACAAGGTGAGCGGCCGCCCGCCGGATGCGGGCCGCTGCAAAGGACGAGACAGGCTGATGATCGAAGCAAAAACCCTTGCCCAACGTTTCCCGGGCGATTTCGTGTTCGGAGTGGCGACGGCCTCCTTCCAGATCGAGGGAGCCACCAA
Source organism: Ensifer sp. Root142 (assembly GCF_001426785.1). NCBI lineage: Bacteria > Pseudomonadati > Pseudomonadota > Alphaproteobacteria > Hyphomicrobiales > Rhizobiaceae > Ensifer > Ensifer sp. Root142. The sequence continues at coordinate 300,467 of NZ_LMFK01000048.1, read as the reverse complement.
GATGGACGGGCGCAAGCCATCGATCTGGGATGCCTTCTCCAACATGCCGGGCCGGGTCTTCGGCCGGCACAATGGCGATATCGCCTGCGATCACTACAACAGGCTCGACGATGATCTCGATCTGATCAAGAGCCTCGGCGTCGAGGCCTACCGGTTCTCGATCGCCTGGCCGCGCATCATTCCCGAAGGCACCGGCCCGATCAACGAGAAGGGCCTCGACTTCTACGACCGTCTCGTTGACGGCCTGAAGGCGCGTAACATCAAGGCCTTCGCCACGCTTTATCACTGGGACCTGCCGCTGGCGCTGATGGGCGACGGCGGCTGGACGGCGCGCACCACGGCCTACGCCTTCCAGCGTTATGCCAAGACTGTCATCGCTCGGCTCGGCGACCGGCTCGACGCGATCGCGACCTTCAACGAGCCCTGGTGCTCGGTGTGGCTCAGCCATCTCTACGGCATTCACGCGCCGGGCGAGCGCAACATGGACGCGGCGCTGCACGCGCTGCATTTCACCAACCTGGCACATGGCCTCGGCGTCGACGCCATCCGCTCGGAGCGGCCGAACCTGCCAGCCGGCATCGTTATCAACGCTCATTCGGTCTATCCCGGCAGCGACGCTGCTGCCGACAAGGCGGCCGCTGAGCGCGCCTTCGATTTCCACAACGGCGTCTTCTTCGGTCCGATCTTCAAGGGCGAGTATCCCGAAAGCTTCATGAGCGCGCTCGGCCATCGCATGCCCGATATCGAAGACGGCGACATGGAAACGATTTCGCGGCCGCTCGATTGGTGGGGCCTTAACTACTACACGCCAATGCGCGTCAGTGATGATGCTGCCGCCGGTGCCGAATATCCCGCGACGATCAACGCCAAGCCGGTCAGCGACGTGAAGACGGATATCGGCTGGGAGGTCTATGCGCCGGCGCTCGGCCAACTGGTGGAGACGCTTAACGCCCGCTACGACCTGCCCGATTGCTACATCACCGAGAATGGCGCCTGCTACAACATGGGCGTCGAAAATGGTGCGGTCGACGACCAGCCGCGGCTCGACTACATCGCCGAGCACCTGTCGGTGACGGCAGACCTGATTTCCAAGGGCTACCCCATGCGCGGCTACTTCGCCTGGAGCCTGATGGACAATTTCGAGTGGGCCGAAGGCTACAAGATGCGCTTCGGCATCGTGCATGTGGACTATGAGACGCAAGTGCGCACGATCAAGAAGAGCGGCCACTGGTACAAGTCATTGGCCGAAGAGTTTCCCGCGGGCAACCACATCTGATGGCTGGTGCCTTGCGCGCCCGTTGAGGCGTGCAGAGCTCAGGTTGATGGCAAACCACTGCGATAGCCTGGTTGACGGGCGAAACATGCTGTTCTCCTCATCCTCGCCCTTGTAGCGGGGATCCAGCGGCCCGACGTCTGTCGGGCCAACAGATCTTTCAACCCAAGGACTTGGGCTGGCTGGGTTCCTGTGACAGGCACAGGAATGAGGGCGCTTTGGGAGTCAACAAGACACGTGAATGTCGAACAGGTCATATGGATGACTTTGTCATCAGTCTTGCGCGCCCATTGAGGCGCGCAAGACGTCCTGTCAATCGAAGCGCCCTGGGGCCGCTTTGCGCACCGGCAGCACCTCGAGGCTGCCGCGGTCGAGCTGGGCCAGGACTTCCTTGAAACCGAAACGCGGCTTCCATCCGAGCGCGCCGATGGCGGCACTCGGATCGTAGATACGGTCGATCGATGCCGGCAGCGACCAGCCGCGCTCGGCAAAGGCCTGAGCAAATTTGCTCGCCCGCTCCCGCAGAACCGAGGCTGCATCGCTTGCCAGATGCCGGCAATCGGTCGGCAGGAAGGCCGGCTCGCCTGAAATGACGAACCGCTGAAAGGCAGGCCCGTCATTGTCGAGCGCCGCCACATGCGCGTCCGCCACATCGCGGACGTCGATGCCGCGGTGCAGCCGATACGCCGCCATGCGGTCGGCCTGCTCCGGAAAACATCTGGACATACGCAGGACACGGATATGCAGCGCCCGGTCGGCGGCGTTTTCCAACAAAGCCTCGGCGGCAAGCTTGGTGTGATGGTAGATCGTGTGCGGTTGCGGTGGCGTTTCCTCGGTGATCCAGGTGCAGGCACCCTCTTTCACCGCATGGCCGTACAGTGCCGTCGTGCTGGTGAAGACGATACGGCGGACGCCGGTGGCTTGAGCCGCGGCAATGACGAGATGGGTGCCCATCACATTGACGCGCTCGAATTCCGCGTCCGGGATCGTATCGACGTGTGGCGCATGCAGAGCAGCCGCATGGATGACGGCATCGGCCCCCTGCATGGCGCGTTCCAGGAGGACACCGTCGACAAAGTCACCTGTGATCTCCGTCGTCGCAAAAGGCGCGCGGTCGATGCCGATCACGTCGTGATCGGGCGTCAGGGCATTGTAGATCGCCCGGCCGATGCGCCCCGAACTTCCGGTCAAAACGATGCGCATCCGCTCTCCTGCCTTTCGACTCAGTCTTGTTGTGTTTCGTATCAGAGAACTGTGCTCAGTAAACTGTGAAGTCCGCCACAATCTCTGCATAGCCGTTGAAGCAACAACGCGCTGCGCAGTGCCATCATTCCGGTGCGTATTGCGAAGCTGTCCGTCTCAACCCCTTGATCCGCCAACGCCCCTTGTTCTATGCGTTAGCGACAGCGAATAGGCGTGCGGGGCGCCTGGGGGACTATCGATCATGGAAATCTTCACCTCTGCCGGGCTGCTGGCGCTTCTGCAGGTCATCGTCATCGACCTGGTTCTGGCCGGCGACAATGCCGTCGTCATCGGCCTTGCAGCCGCCGGTCTGCCGACCGAGCAGCGCCGCAAGGCGATCCTGGTCGGCATTCTTGCCGCCACGGTCCTTCGCATCGCGCTTGCCAGCGTCACGGTACAGCTTCTCGATATCATCGGGCTGCTGCTGGCCGGTGGCCTTCTGCTTCTCTGGGTCTGCTGGAAGATGTGGCGCGAGATCCGCGCCGGCGGGGCCGAAGATTTTGAGGGCGAGGGGGCCAATTCGGCGCCGCGAAAGACCTTCCTTCAGGCAGCCATCCAGATCGTCATTGCCGACGTCTCGATGTCGCTCGACAACGTGTTGGCGGTCGCCGGCGCTGCGCGCGAGCATCCGACGATCCTCGTCTTCGGCCTCATCCTTTCGATCGCGCTGATGGGCATTGCCGCCAGCTTCATCGCCCGGCTGCTCAACCGCTATCACTGGATCGCCTATGTCGGTCTCGCCATCATCCTCTATGTGGCACTCAACATGATCTATCGCGGCTCACTCGAAGTCTGGCCGCATCTGGCGCCGGTCGCTCACGCCATCGGCGTTTGACCGTCATCGGCAGATCGTGCGCATCGGCCCGCTTATCGGGCCGGTGCGCAGCAGGCTTCTTTCAGCGCCATTTGCGAAAGAGCGGTTTTTTCCGCAAACGTGAAGCAACCCGGAAAATCATACCTGTAAAAGCCGGGATCTATTGTCCATAAGGGCCGTAGATTATGTCGCATGTTCTTCCTGCGGCAACGACGTTGAACTCACCGGTTGGCTAATGCTAGAGAAGTGCTCCCTGTTCCGAATGCGTTGTCGAATGTCGGCCTGACAAGACGCGCCTTCCATCCCGCGCCCCGAGTCCGGGATTTTGAGTTTCGAGCATCCGAGAGCACCTATGTACCCGTCCATAACGATAACGCCTCTTTCGGGGGTATCCGAACGATGAGCGTTTCCGCCTATAAAGCACCGGCGCCCGGCGATGCCGCCGTCATCTTCGACGGCGTTTCCAAGCATTTCGCAGCGTCCGGCAAGAGCGGCGGCTTTACCGCGCTCGACAACGTCTCCCTTTCGGTCGGCCGCGGCTCGATCACCGGTATCATCGGCCGCTCCGGCGCCGGCAAGTCGACGCTGATCCGCCTGGTCAACGGGCTGGAGAAGCCGACGGGCGGCAAGGTGCTCGTCGACGGCGTCGATGTCGGCGCGCTCGACGAGGCGGGTCTTCGCACGTTGCGCCGCTCGGTCGGCATGATCTTCCAGCATTTCAATCTGCTGTCGTCGCGTACCGTGTTCGGCAATGTGGCGCTGCCGCTCGAAATCGCCGGCATGGACAAGGGAGCCATCGAAAAGCGCGTGCGCCCGCTGCTCGACCTTGTCGGGCTTGCCGACAAGCATGGCCGTTACCCCTCCGAGCTTTCCGGCGGCCAGAAGCAGCGGATCGGCATCGCCCGGGCGCTTGCGACCGAGCCGAAGCTGCTTTTGTCGGACGAAGCGACATCGGCGCTCGATCCCGAGACGACGCAATCGATCCTGGAACTGCTGAAGCGCATCAATGCCGATCTCGGCCTGACCGTGCTGCTCATCACCCACGAGATGGAAGTGGTGAAGGCGGTCACCTCCGATGTCGCCGTCATCGATCACGGCCGCATTGTCGAACGCGGCCACACCTTCGATGTCTTCACCCATCCGAAGCACGAGACGACACGGGCGATGCTCTCCGGCCTGCCGGGCTCGAAGCTGCCCGACGCAGTGTCCCGCGCGCTGAAGCCGCAGGCTGCCGTCGGCGACCGCGCCGTCGTGCGCCTGACCTTCTTTGGCGCGGCGGCAGAACGGCCGCTGATTTCGCAGCTGATCAAGTCGGTCGGCGCCGAGGTCAACATCATCGCCGGAACGATCGACGAGATCGGCGGCCGGCCCTACGGCTCGCTGGTCGTCGCCTATGGCGCGGATGCGGAAACCGCAGGCCGCGCCGAACGCTTCTTCACTGAAAACGGTCTGGTCACGGAGGTGCTCGGCTATGTCGCCTGATATCCTGTTAAAGATCTGGGGTGCCACGCTCGACACACTCTACATGGTCGCGGCCGCCGGCCTGATCGGCTCACTGATCGGCTTGCCGATCGGCATATTCCTGGCGACCAGCGGCAAGGGCGAACTCTTTCCGGCACCGACGATCAACCGCATCGTCGGGCTGATCGTCAATGCGGCGCGCTCGACCCCGTTCATCATCCTGGTCGTTGCCATCATTCCCTTCACCCGGCTTCTCACCGGAACGTCGATCGGCACCAAGGCGGCGATCGTGCCGCTGACGATCGCGACCATTCCCTTCGTTGCACGTCTGGTGGAGGCGGCGATCCGCGAGATTGACAAGGGACTGATCGAGGCGGCCCGTGCCATGGGTGCCACGCCGATGCAGATCGTCTTCAAGGTTCTGCTCGCGGAGGCCCGCCCGGCGCTGACGATGGCGCTGACCATGACAGCCGTCAGCCTCATTGGTTACTCCGCCATGGTCGGCGCGGTCGGCGGCGGCGGGCTCGGCGATCTCGGCATCCGCTACGGTTACCAGCGCTTCATGCCCGACGTGATGCTCGTCGTCGTCATCGTGCTCATCGTGCTGGTGCAGCTGGTGCAGAGTGCCGGCGACGGACTGGCACGCCACTTCGACAGGCGTAGCCGCAAGAACTGATTTCCCAGGACATTCAAATCACCAACAAGGAGATACCCATGAAGAAGCTCATCATTGCTGCGGCAATCGCAGCCCTTACGGCCGGTACCGCACTGGCCGAAACCATCAAGGTTGGCGTGACGCCGGGCGAGCACGCCCAGATCATGGAGAAGGTGAAGGAAGTCGCGGCGCCCAAGGGCCTCGACATCGAGATCCTCGAATTCTCCGATTACGTCGTTCCGAACCAGGCGCTTGCCGACGGCGACCTCAACGCAAATTCGTTCCAGCACCAGCCTTACCTCGACAACCAGATCGCCGATCGCGGTTTCGATATCGTCAGCGTCGGCACCACCATCACCACGCCGATGGGCGTCTATTCGAGCAAGGTGAAGAACCTCGACGAGCTGAAGGATGGCGCGACGATCGGCATCCCGAACGATCCGACCAATGGTGGCCGCGCGCTGCTCGTGCTCGCGTCCAAGGGTCTCATCAAGGTCAAGCCGGAAGTCGGCCTGAAGGTGACCCCATCCGACATCACAGAAAACCCGAAGAACATCACATTTGCCGAACTGGATGCGGCCCAGCTTCCGCGCTCGCTCGCCGATGTCGACGCAGCAGTGATCAACACCAACTACGCGCTCGAGGCCGACCTGCATCCGAAGGAAGACGCCATCGCCATCGAAGGCGAGAAGTCGCCCTACGCCAACGTCATTGCCGTGCGCACCGCCGACAAGGACGCGCCCTGGGTGAAGACGCTCGTCGAAGCCTACCACGACGAAAAGGTGAAGACCTTCATCAACGAGACCTTCAAGGGCGCGCTGATCCCGAGCTGGTAATTTCCAGCCCGTAGAAACCCGATATCGAACCGCGCGCCGTACCCCGGCGCGCGGTTTTCTTTTGAATGCTGGCTGCGGCGCGCTATCTCCTCTGCAATCACAGGAGGAGGCCGGCATGAAGGGTGGATGTCACTGCGGCGCCATACGGTATGAGGCGAAGCGGTCGCCGTCCTATTCCGGCTTTTGCCATTGTCGCGATTGCCAGCGGATCACCGGTACCGGGCATTGCTGCTACATGATTTTCGATCGTTCGGATGTGATTGCGACGGGGTCTTGTCGCGGCTACCAGACCATTGCTGCGAATGGCAACATTTCCATCCGCCATTTCTGCGAGACCTGCGGCAGCCAGGTTTTTGGAAGTGGCCTGCCGGATGATGGTCGACTGACGGTCTATGCCGGCACGCTTGACGATCTCTCCGAGTTCACGCCAACGGATGCGATCTTCACGCGCAGCCGGCCCAAATGGGATCGGGCGGCGATGGCCCTGCAGGAATGCGAGGCGCTGCCGGGCTAGAGGCGAGACAGCAAGATTTGCCCCTCGCTCTAACCCTCTCGCCGCATGCGGGGAGAGGGTACGTGGCCCGGGTGCAGGGTTGCCGGCGGTTCCGTTACGGAAAATACTGACTTGATGTGAATGGGCGGTTCTTTGGGATACGGATGGCGCGGCATCTCCCTTCGCCCCGCTTGCGGGGAGAAGGTGCCGGCAGGCGGATGCGGCGCGACTTCTTCGACAGCCGCTTCAGCTTCCGAGATGTTTCTCGCCGCGCTTTTTGGCAAGCGTGATCTGGCGTTGCCGCTGGCGGTAACGCTCGCGGTCCTCGTCGGTGCGGACTTCGTGGCAATGGATGCAGGACACGCCTTCCTCGTGGTGCGGGGAGGCGAGGTCGGCCGGGGTCAGCGGCTGGCGGCAGGCGTGGCAGAGCGTGTGCTCGCCCTCTTCAAGCCCGTGCGTGACCGACACGCGGTCGTCGAAGACGAAGCAGGCGCCTTCCCAGAGGCTTTCCTCCTGCGGCACCTCTTCGAGATACTTCAGGATGCCGCCCTTGAGGTGGAAGACCTCGTCGAAGCCCTGCTCCTTCATGAAGGCGGTCGCCTTCTCGCAGCGGATGCCGCCGGTGCAATACATGGCGATCTTCGGCTTGTTGTGCAGGCCGGCATTGTTGCGCACCCAGTCTGGAAACTCGCGGAAGGTCTTGGTCTGCGGATCGACCGCGCCCTTGAATATGCCGATCGCGGTCTCGTAGTCGTTGCGCGTGTCGATGACGATCGTTTCGGGATCGGAGATCAGCGCGTTCCAATCCTTGGGATCGACATAGGTGCCGACGATCTTGTTGGGGTCGATGTTGTTGACGCCCATGGTGACGATTTCCTTTTTCAGCCGCACCTTCATGCGCAGGAACGGCATCGAGGAAGCACGGCTTTCCTTGTGCTCCAGGCCCGAAAATTCCGGCTGCGAGCGCAGATAGGAAAGCACCGCCGTGATGCCGGCGTCGGTGCCGGCGATCGTGCCGTTGATGCCCTCATGGGCGAGAAGCAGGGTTCCCTTGACGCCATTCTCGTCGCAAACGGTCTGCAGCGGTTCGCGGAATTCGGCGAAACGCGGGAAGGCGACGAAATGATAGAGCGCTGCGACCATGAACTGGCCATGCGTCTCGGGGCGCGGGGTCGTTGAAATGTCGGTCATGGGGCGTGCAAATACAGCTTTCGCGCCGCAAGTGCAATCCGGACCTCCCCTCCAGGGGCCATCTGTCGCGGCCGGCGGCTAGCGACTGGCCTCCAGCCAAAGGAGCCGGATGGTCCGGCTCTCGACATCCGGCGCATCGAGAAAGACGTTGGCTGCGCGATCCAGCGCCTCTAAGCGCAGGCTTTCCTGGCGAGCGATGACAGCGGAGATCAGATGAGCCTGATCCTGGCTGTCGCCGGCAAGGCCTGGATCCTCGTTGACGAGCGAGGTCATGACGTCGAGGTCGTTGAGGTGGCCGAGAATTTCGACCAGCGCTTTGGCATCCAGGCGTTTTGCCTGCATCGCCGAGGGCCAGGCCTCACGCATCAAGGCAAGGTGCATGCGATAATCCTGCGCGCGCTTGCGCAACTCGTGGAAGGCGGCGGCCTCGGTGCTTGCCTGGCAGGCCTCAACGGCGCGGGCAGCGCGCTTCAACGTGCGCCGCCAGCCCTTCGCCAGCCGGTCGGCCGTCTTGCGGCGACGGTCGTCGAAGGAGACATGGGCAAGCGCCGCCATGGCCTGTTCGCAATTGACGATGGTGGCTGCGATCCTGTCCTCGATATCGGTTTGGCCGGCGGCAATCCGGTCGCGTCGCTCGGCCAGTCGCGAGCAGACGCGGTCGAGCGCCTTCTCCTCGTCGTCGCTACGGGCGCCCTCATGCAGATAGCGGGCATTTTCGACGAGCGCGGCGGCGTCCCTGACAGCCGAGAGATTGCGCGCCATGTTGCGAATGCGGGCATTCTCCTGTTTTTGAAACAGCGGCGCGTCGGAGGCGATGAGCCGATAGAGTGCACGCAGGCGCTTGAAACACTTGCGGGCGTCGTGGATTGCCTCGTGCACGCCATCAGGGCGCAGCCGCAGGACCTCGATCGCCTGCTCGAATTGTTCGGCGCCGACATTTTTGAAATCGTCGGTGAAGGCCCCGCCTGGGCGGAAGGCGTAGCTCATGCTTGTTCTTCCACAGGCCCGTTGGTGGCGAGCGCCTGGTTGGAATAGCGCCGGTCCCCGGTGATCTCCGGTCCCAGCCAGTCGGGAAGTGCGGGCAGATCGGTCTCCCGCTTCATCTCGACCTCGGCGACGACGAGCCCCTCAAGTGCGCCTTCGTAGACGTCGACCTCCCACACAAAGCCCTTGTGCGGCACCCGGTAGCGCCGTTTCTCGATAACGACGCCCACTGCCTGGGTCAGCATTTCGCTGGCGTCGTCCATCGGCAGATCATATTCGTATTCATTGCGGACCAGCGCCGACTTGCCGATCTTGATTGTCAGCCGCGCCCATTTGTTGCCGTGGATCCGCACGCGCACGGACCGGTCGTCCATAGTGACGACATAGGCCTGCCGGAGCTGGGTGCCCTTGTCGGCACGCTCCCGCCAACCGTCGGAGGCCACCAGGAACTTGCGCTCTATCTCCTTCGCCATGGGTATCCCGCATTTCGAGAGGGTCGATGTCATCAAACTATCGTTTTACGGGCAAGGCTCAAGCATCTCTTTGTTGTCGAAGTTATTTTCTTTTTTGCTTATGTATGAATGGTGAACCGGCTTGGTGTTCGGCCTCGACAAGCGGCAGCAGGCGGAGTATGCGGAACGCATATTCAATCGTTTTAAAAGGACGATCTGCATGAGTGCGAAAACCGACAAGCTTCTTTCCATCCTCAAACTGCAGCCGGTCGTCCCGGTTCTGGTGATCGACGATGTGGCGACCGCCGTGCCGCTGGCGCGGGCGCTCGTCGCCGGTGGACTGAAAGCGATCGAGATCACCTTGCGCACGCCCGCGGCGCTCGAAGCGATCCGCGCCGTTGCCAACGAGGTCGAGGGTGCGGTTGCCGGTGCCGGCACCATCCTCAATGCCGCCCAGTTCGAGGCGGCGATCGAAGCCGGTTCGCAGTTCATCGTCAGCCCGGGCACGACGCAGGAGCTGATCGACGTTGCCAACGACCACGACGCCCCGTTGCTCCCGGGTGCTGCGACCGCCAGCGAAGTCATGGGCCTGCGCGAAGAAGGCTACGACGTCATGAAGTTCTTCCCGGCGGAACAGGCCGGTGGCGCTGCCTATCTCAAGTCGCTGTCGTCGCCGCTTGCCGGCACCTTCTTCTGCCCGACCGGCGGCATCTCGCTTTCGAACGCCCGCGACTACCTGTCGCTGCCGAACGTCATCTGCGTCGGCGGCTCGTGGGTGGCGCCGAAGGATCTGGTGACGAAGGGCGACTGGGCCGGCATCACCAAGCTTGCGGCCGAGGCCTTTGCGCTCAAGGGCTGAGGCTCGCCCGATCGCTTGAGAATTTCGAGGCCGGGCGTCAGTCCGGCCTTTTTCGTGTGCCCGGCCATTTTCGTGCGCAACGCGAGTTTGTATTTCCAGTGCAACGTTCCTATGTCTCAATCGGTTTGATGGAGCGGGTGCAGGCGGCGCCCTGTTCCGCATGGTTTTTAATCCGCCTGGAACCGACAAGGAGCGAAACCCCATGTTCGACGCGAAGAAATTGCTGGACCAGTTTCTCGGATCGCAGGTGCCGGGAGCGGGTGGCTCGGTGCGCGACCGCGCCGGCCAGGTTACGCAACTCGCCAAGGACAATCCGCTGGCAACCGGTGCCATCGCCGCCGTTCTGCTCGGCACCAAGTCGGGCCGGCAGCTGACCGGCAATGCGGCCGTGCTCGGAGGGCTCGCAGCCATCGCCGGCCTCGGCTATCAGGCCTACAAGAACTATCAGTCCGGCAACGCGCCGGTCACCGATCCCACCGCCCAGAAGCAGCCTGAACTCTTGCCGCCGCCGACCGATTCCGGATTTGCCGCCGAGCCGGAAAAGATCAGCCACGACTTCGCGCTTATTCTCGTGCGCGCCATGATCGCCGCCTCGCGCGCCGACGGCCATATCGACGAGGTCGAGCGCCGCCACATCATGGATAAGCTTTCGGTGTCCGGTCTGTCGGCCGATGCGTCGGCGTTCCTCGAGGGCGAGCTGGCCAATCCGGTCGATATCGACGCCATCGTCAACGCTGCGAAGACCGAGGAAGAGCGCGTCGAGGTTTATACCGCGTCGCGCCTGACGATCGAGCCGGAAAGCCGCGCCGAGCGGGGCTATCTCGATCTGCTCGCCGGTCGCCTCGGCCTTCCCGATGCGCTGGTCGATCATATCGAAGCGACCGTGTCGTCGGCCAAGGTCCCGGCCTGATCATTTCGCTCATGGATTGATCACCAGTTTGAATTTGTGTCGGCCGCTTCTCTGCCCTATGCCGAAGTCGATAGCGCCGCGCGTCTTACCAGACGCGCAAAGGTCGCTATAGCACTTTGAATTGCTGCAGCCGGAGAGGTGGCCGATGCGTGATCTGAGCAACTGGAAGGGATGCCCGGCACCGAAGCCGGTGGCGATCGAGGGTCGCTATGTCCGGCTTGAACCCTATGACCGTGCGATGCACAGGCAGGACCTCTGGGATGGGCTCGGCGGTATGGGCATCAATCCGCTGCTCAAGTATTTCGCGCAGGCCGATTTCCGCGGCATCGACGATTTCGACACCTGGCTGACCACTGCCCAGGAAAAGGGCGGCTGGGTCACGGAAGTGTTCCGCGACAAGGCGAGCGGCAAGGTCGTCGGTATGGCGAACTACATGCGCGCCGATCCTGCCAATGGCGTCGTCGAGGTCGGGTCCGTTGCGCATGGTGCGGCGATGGCCCGTTCGCCGCTGTCGACCGAGGTGCATTACCTCATGGCCAAGCATGTCTTCGAGGATCTCGGCTATCGCCGCTACGAGTGGAAGTGCAACAGCGAGAATGAGCCAAGCCGGACGACGGCACTCCGCCTCGGCTTCAGTTTTGAAGGCATTTTCCGCCAGCATATGATATCCAAGGGCGGCAACCGCGACACGGCCTGGTTCTCGATGATCGACAGCGAATGGCCGCTGCTCAATGCCGCATTCGAAAACTGGCTGTCGCCTGATAATTTCGATGCCGATGGTCGTCAGAAGCGGCGGCTGGAAGATATTCGCGCGGACCTCGCGCCAAAGGAGTGAGCGTGAACGCGCCCGAGAAGACGAGAGAAAACCAAGCCCCTAAGGAAAAGTCGCCGGCGATCGCCGCGGCCGTCATTCTGGCCGTCGTCGGCGTCGGCTTCTTCGTGCTACCGTCGATCATGCTGAGGCTTGGCGATATCTCGGTGTGGCTCGCCGGCGCCTTTGGCGTCGTCTTCGTTCTCGGCTTCTTCCTGATCTTCTGGCTGCGCGCGCGGCATCAGCGCAAGCGCGGGCTGTGATGGTAAGGTCTAGGGGCCGACGTGCAGGGAGTTGCCTCGGAAGACCCGTCCACAGCGTGCCTGGTTCCTCAATAGCGTTTTTTCTTTCGCACACGCGTGAAGCCGATTTGATCGGGCGTTAGCTCTGGGTCGTCTTCAAGACGGTAGCCGAATGAGTACCACGCGTCAGAGACATTCCGCGCGCCGGATGGCGGCGCCCAATAGTGATCGACAACCCAGAACGAGTAGCCGCCTCCAACGTCGGTCGCCGCAATCCCGTGCGTTTCGGAAAGCCAGAGCCTGAAAGCGGTGGCTTCACCGGACCAGATGTATTTGATTGCCCAGCCGGCCCGTGCGAGGTTGGCGGCGATTTCCTCGAACTCAAGCGTGTCGAAATTCATCTACCGTGTCCGTGTGGCGGCTCCACGCACGACGTACGTTGACCTCCCCCGGGGTGGGGGAAAGGGGCGGGCTTGCGGAAGCGGCGCACGTCCTGGCGAACACATAGCTGCCTTATCCTTGCAGCGCGGCGCCCAGCAAGACCAGTCCCAAGATAATCACGAGCAGGGCGCCTGCGATCTCGATGCCGTTCGAGACGCGGGCGGCCGATGCGGCGCTTGACGCGTAGCGCACGGCGAAACCCTTTGCCGTGACGGCCAGCGTCGCCAGGATCGATACCGTGATGGCGGTGCCGATCGACATGGCGAAGACCGACAGGATGCCGCCGAGATAAAGGCCGTTGAGTAAGGCGAAGGACAGCACGATCAGTGCGCCCGAGCACGGACGCAGACCGACGGCGACGATCGCCGACCAGGCCTCGCTGATGGCGAAGCGATCGCCCTTGAGCATCGACGGATCCGGCGCATGCGCATGGCCGCAGGTGGAGCAGACTTCGCCGGCGCCATGGTCGTGGTGATGATGCGTGTGGTCATGGCGATGGTGGGCATGGTCGTGATGATCGTGTTCGTGCTCGACGTGAACATGCCCGCCGCCGGCCGTTGCCATGAGAGCCGTCGGACGCATCATCGAGCGCAGTTTGCGAAACAAGAGCCAGCCGCCGAAGGCTGCGATCAGGGCGTAGCTGGCAATTTCCAGAGAGCGCGTCGCGTCAGTCATGCTGATCGAGGATCCGCGCAAAAGAAGATAAACCGCGCCGACAAGCAGGATGGCGACGACCCCCTGCAGGATCGACGACATGAAGGAGAGCAGCACGCCGCGCTTCAGCTCAGTCTCGTTGGCGATCATGTAGGAGGAGATGACCGCCTTGCCATGGCCGGGGCCGGCGGCATGGAAGACGCCATAGGCAAAGGAAAGGCCAATCAGCGACCAGAGCTGCCAGGGGTTTTCGCGCATGCCCTTCAGCGAGCCTGTCAGCGTGCGGTAGAAGCCCTGCTGCTCTGCATTCACCCAGGCAAAGAAGCCGCCGAGAAAGCCGGTGGTCTGAAACGACGGTTCGGCAGTGCCGATGCCGAGCGGCGATTGCGCCGCGGCAAGGCCGGCCGACAGAGCGGTCAACACGAGCGTCGCGGCAATCAGGCGGCCGATCCTGCGGGTGTTCAGCATGTGATCTCTATCCTGGTTGCAAAGAGCTTCGACATGTCGGTGCCGGTCGGGTCGCTCCAGAAAGCATCGGTCAGCGTGTCCTTGTTCTCGGCAAGGACTTCGTCAGGATCAGGGCGGACGACCTTGTGTTCGCAGGCGGCGATCTTGTCGCCGACCACGGTCAGGTCGTCATCGGTCGGGAAATCCATGGCCGTGTACATGGTCGGGTCGTAGACGCCGAAGGAGAGCTTGCCCTTGAGCGGCATCGGCTCGGCCGGCTTGACCGCGAAGATCATCAGCAACTGGCCGTCCTTGTAGTCGACGGTGATGTGCTCAGGTTTGCTGACCTTGATGGATTTGCCGTTTTCCAGGGCCGTCGTGTAGTAGTTGTACTCCGACAGTGACTCCAGCACGGTCTGGCCGACTTCCGCCAGTTCGTCCGGGTCGAGCGTGGCGTTCGAGTTCTTGTCGAAGTCGAGAACGACACTTGCGGAAAATAGCTCGTCGAAACGCCAGACATTTCTCAGCTCGCTCACCTCACCCTTGTCGTCGGAGGCCACTTCCAGGCGGGCCTCGGCGAAGATGTGCGGATGGGCAAAGGCCAAAGTCGGCGCAAGCAGGATGGCAAGGCCGGCCACGACGAGGCGCTTAATTCTCATGAAACGGCAATCCTTTCAGTCAGGGCGCAGCAGTGCCTTCGAATCGTTCCCGCAATGTACTGGAAATGGGACGGATTTGGGACCTTGCCGCGTCAATGCGGCTTGCGGAACCAGGCGTGCAGGTAGTCGACGAGGGTGCGCACTTTGGCCGGCAGGTAGCGGCGGTGCGGATAGATCGCATAGATGCCGCGGTCCCTGGGCAGGAAATCGTCAAAGAGCGTGACGAGTTCGCCGGTGGCAACCTTGGGCCGTGCAATGAAATCGGGAACCAGCGCCACACCGATGCCGGAGACGGCAGCGCGCACCGAGGCAAGCGGACTGTTGACCTCGATCGGGCCACTGACGGGAACGGTGAAGGAGGAACCGTCAGGCTCGATGAAGCGCCAGTTGGAATAGGACTTTCCATTGGTGTCGAGAATGCAGGGGATCTTCGAAAGGTCGGTCGGATGTGCGATCGGCCCGACCTTCTCCACGAAGTCCGGAGCGGCACAGATCAGGACCTGGAAGTCGTCGAGCTTGCGCGCGATCAGCGTCGAATCCTCAAGTCGGGTGATACGGATGGCGACATCGAAGCCCTCTTCGACGAGGTCGACGAAGCGGTCGTCCGAAACGATCTCCAGCGACAGTTCCGGATGCTGCTTGCCGAAATCGACCAGCGACTGGCCGATCTCGGCGTCGACGAAAGTGCGGGGCGCGGTGATGCGCAGCCGGCCCTTGAGGTCGGAATTGTTGGCGCGCACGAGATCGGCGAGATTGTCGATTTCCTTCAGGATTTCCGACGCGGTGCGATAATAGGTGTGGCCGGCTTCCGTCATCGAGAATTGACGTGTCGTGCGGTTAAGCAGAAGCGCGCCGAGTTCGTCCTCAAGCTCGCGCACATATTTCGACAAGAGCGCCTTCGACCTGCCGACGCGGCGGGCGGCGGCCGAAAACCCTTCGGCGTCCACGACATCGATGAAGGCGCGGATGCGGGTGAGCGTGTCCATGGCCGGTGTTTCCTTCGTCTTTCCTGGTCGCGGGAGCCTTGATTCGCCGCGAATGCTTCTTTCACGTTTCTCTGTTCGGCGGCTGTCTTTGTGGCCGGTTCGGTCCGCTCTTCGAATTTTGACGACCGGATAGGCGAGGTCTTAAAATAAATCCAGTTCTTTCAAGCGTTTGTGGCGGTCACTGCGTCGCTGTCGATTGTTCAGTAAACGTGAACACTGACAGTGTTGCCGGTCTCGAAAAAAATTCAACAGCGGCCGCGAAAAAACTCTTGATTACGACAAGGTTTTTTCTTACCTACGCCCTTGCCCAAAGTCGCACGTGCCTGTGGGTGTCCGCCGACCCTCGATTAGGTGAGGGTATCGGTAAGGTACCTGGAACTAACCCCTCCAGTCGCTATTCCGGCCAACCGGGAAATGCGAGGACATCTTGAAGCAACGACGGTGCGGGCCTTTCTGGTGTCTGCCGGCTCTCCAACAGCCGGGGTTACTGAAGAGGCACACCTTCATTGCCGGAAGTGCGGTTGGGTTATCCCCTCCAATCCATGGCAGACAAAGCCGAATTGAAGCCTAGGCGGGCTTTGATTCACCGTTCGCGCATCGAGCGCATGCTTGGTTCCGGGGTCTCCACCGGCTGGTTCCAGAGCATTCGCGCGTATGCCCTTTGTCCTCCGCGAAAGCGGAGCATTTTGGATCAGGGGAATAAGGCCATGACCACGGCACGCATCATCGACTTCATCAACACCCGACGACCCGACGGCCCTTGCCTCGTTGTCGACCTCGACGTCGTGCGCAACAATTTCAAGGCCTTCCGCCACGCGATGCCGGACAGCTCGATCTATTACGCCGTCAAGGCAAACCCGGCGCCGGAAATCCTGCGCCTGCTCGCCGGCATGGGCTCCTCCTTCGATTGCGCGTCCGTCGCTGAAATCGAAATGGCGCTCGACGCCGGTGCGACCGCCCAGCGCATTTCCTATGGCAACACCATCAAGAAGGAGCGCGACATTGCCCGCGCGCACGCTCTCGGTGTGTCGCTCTTTGCCGTCGACAGCCATGAGGAAGTCGAGAAGGTTGCACGTGCCGCCCCTGGTGCCCGCGTGTTCTGCCGCGTCCTGACCGATGGCGAAGGCGCCGAATGGCCGCTGTCGCGCAAGTTCGGCTGCGTCCCGCAGATGGCTGTCGACGTGCTCGTCTACGCCCATCAGCATGGCCTCGTTTCCTACGGCGTCTCGTTCCATGTCGGTTCGCAGATGACGAAGCTCGACGCCTGGGATTCGGCTCTTGCCGATGCCAAGCGCGTCTTTGTGCAGCTGGCCAAGCAGGGCATCGAGCTCAAGATGGTCAACATGGGCGGTGGCTTCCCGACGAAGTACCTCAAGGACGTGCCGACCGCTGAAGCCTACGGCCAGGCGATCTTCGGCGCGCTGAAGAAGCACTTCGGCAACCACATCCCGGAAACGATCATCGAGCCGGGTCGCGGCATGGTCGGCAACGCCGGCGTGATCAAGGCGGAAGTCGTTCTCGTTTCGAAGAAGTCTGATAACGACAGCCACCGCTGGGTGTTCCTCGACATCGGCAAGTTCGGCGGTCTCGCCGAAACCATGGACGAGGCGATCCGCTACCCGATCCGCACGGCCCGTGACGGCGACGAAATGGAGCCCTGCGTGCTTGCCGGCCCGACCTGCGATTCGGCCGACGTGCTGTACGAGAAGAACATGTATCCGCTGCCGATCACGCTCTCGATCGGCGACGAGGTTCTGATCGAAGGCACCGGCGCCTACACCACGACCTACTCGGCCGTCGCCTTCAACGGCTTCGAGCCCTTGAAGTCCTACGTGATCTGATCCGGTTTGCTCCCGTCCTCGGGCGGGAGCGCCATTTCACAATTTCCTTAGATGCCGCCTGAAGCGGTTTTGATGACGGGAGGCCCGGATGGCCGCTGTTGTTGATGCCCTGCGCGCGTTTTTCGCGCCGTCCACATTCGTTATCGATAACGAAAACCCGGGTGACGTCGTTGCCCGCGAAAACCTGCTCGATCGGGCGATGGGGCCGGAGCGGCGTCGCAAGTCGTCGGAAAAGCTGCGCAGCGGCCGCGTGCCTGCCGAAGGCCTCGCCTTCGTCGCCCGCGATCTCGATGGTCACGTGATCGGCACCGTTCGCCTGTGGAATGTCGAGGCCGGCGTCAGCCGCGAAGGCCACAGCATTCCAGCCCTGCTGCTCGGTCCGCTGGCAGTCGATCCCGCCCATGAAGGCAAGGGCATCGGCGGCATGCTGATGCGTGCAGCGATCGAAGAGGCCAAGAACCGCGGTCACGGCGCGATCCTGCTGGTCGGGGATGCCGCCTATTACGAGCGTTTCGGCTTCTTCGCCGCGCGCACGCAGCATTTGGTCATGCCCGGTCCGTTCGAGCGCAACCGTTTCCTGGCGCTTGAGCTTCGGGATGCCTGGCTCGAGGGCGCTGCCGGCCTCATCGTCGCCAATGGCCGCAAGTTGGGGCTGCCGCCGGTCAGGCGCGCGGCCTGATCTCTTTCCGTCTCCAACCTGCGGGGGCGGATTTTTCGCTGCTCCCCCATCCGCCTCATGCGAGGGGTGGGGGAGCAGGTCATAAAAACCCGAGATCACGCCTCCGTGGCAGACGGTCGCGCGTCGTAGCAGACGAAGGCAAGCTTGTTGCCATCGGGATCGCGCACATAGGCGGCGTAGAAGCCGTCTCCGTATTGCGGGCGAAAGCCCGGTTCGCCCTCGACACTGCCGCCCTGTTCCATCGCCGTTGCAAACAGCCGGTCGATGATCGCAGCGCTTGGCACGAGGAACGCGGTCATGGCGCCATTGCCGATGCCGGCGGGATTTCCGTCGAAGGGATAGCCGGTGAAGAAACGCGGCGCGCGGTCATCATCCTTGCGTCCCCAGGACGCCACCTGCTCGTCGCACCAGCAGCGCTCCTGACCGATCAACGCCATCAGCGGATCGTAGAACCGTTCGGCGCGTTTGAGATCGGTCGTTCCGACCATCGTATATCCGATCATGTCTTCTCCCTTGTCTTGGCTGGCATCGCTCATACCTGGCTAAGGAAGGACCGTCCGCGCGGCGACAGCCGATAGCCGACCGTCAGGCTTTCCGTCAGCCCTAGTTCCTTCAGTTTGCGGATGCGTGGCTTGAGCTTGAGTTTATCCATGCCGACCTGTTCAGCGATCTCGGCGGCGGTAATCCCGTCGCGCGAAGCAATCAGGCGGAGTGTCGCTTCGGCCCAGATCTGACCGGCGGCCTCGTCAAAGCGGGCGAGCCTGGCGGCAATCTTGGCCCAGTCGGATTTCGCAAGCGTCGCGTCATCGCGCAAGGACAGACGCGGATCGTCGCCCGCGCGGTGGAAGGCGATGCGGTAAAGCGTGCCATCGGGCCTGCCGTCGAGTTCGGCGAGCAATGCCTCACGCGTCGGGAACCCGGCGCGACGTGCGTCCTCTATGCTGATGTCTTCGGCCTCGGTGGTCTCGATCGCGTCGATCGACAATATGCCGGCCGCTGTGCGCAGGCTGCCGCCGGCCTTGACTGTTGGCCTGGTCCAGCGCCGAAAGGCCAGTGTCACGTCGCCCTTGGCGATCTGGTAGAGAATGGCCTTGCGGAACAGCATGTCAGTTTGTGGCGCGGCGATAGAAAGCGAGGGAACCGGCAAGGGCAAGCAGGGCGCCGCCACAGATACGCTCGAGCCAGACGGCCCCGGAATGCTTGAGAAAACGAGCCGCCTGGGAGCCGAGTAGCGCGTAACCGAGCATCACGGCAAAATCGACAGCGGCGAAGACCAAGGCAAGTACTGCGTATTGCGGCGCCTGCGGCAAGGCGAGGTCAATGAACTGCGGCAGGAAGGCCGAGAAGAAGAGATAACCCTTCGGGTTGGTGACGGCGACCAGAAAGCTCTTCAGAAAAATCGCAGGCGTCGCGACGTCGGCGGCGCCTTTGTCGATGGCGACATCGAGCGTTCCCTTCGACCGCAACAGCATGACGCCGAGAAAGGCGAGATAGGCGGCGCCGAGCCATTTGACGACCGTAAACCAGAATTCCGAGGCAGCGAGTAGCGCGCCGAGACCCAGCGCCACCGCGCCGATCAGCACGAAATCCGAGAGAACGGCGCCGATCATGCCCACAAGCGCACGCTTGATGCCGTAGCGCGAACCGTTGGTCAGCGCCAACAGCACGGTCGGGCCCGGCGTGGCGATACCGATGAAAGCGACAAAGGCGAATGCGAGGATGGTTGTACCGCCCATGGGACACTCCGGTGTGCAGGGCGAATCTGTCTCACACCTTTGGCGTCGGAGCAACCGCCAGAATGCGTTCAGAAAGATCCACCGAGCGCGCGACGACGAGATCGACGCGATGGTCCTTCTCGGGATCGGTCTCGCGCTGGAGGGAGTGGGGGTAATCGACTTCGAGTTGAGGCTTCCTCTCCGGCCCGAGCAGCAGCGATGCCGTCAGCGCCTGCGTTTTGCGCGGTAGAGATAGGCGCAATAGGTGCTGCGTCTCGTCTTGAGACGATGAGCTGATGACCCCCAGACATGTTATCCGCTCTTTTTCTTCGTCGGCAAGGCAAAACGCCGGATTTGACAGTTCAGGTCGCTGGCCCTAATGGACGCGGAGG
This sequence comes from Ensifer sp. Root142, assembly GCF_001426785.1. Classification (NCBI taxonomy): domain Bacteria; kingdom Pseudomonadati; phylum Pseudomonadota; class Alphaproteobacteria; order Hyphomicrobiales; family Rhizobiaceae; genus Ensifer; species Ensifer sp. Root142. Next base: position 280,430 of record NZ_LMFK01000048.1, on the reverse strand, counting down.
GCAAGGGCCCCTGCCGTCCGCGAGCGTCATGCTTTGGTGAAGCCCTTCTTTCAGACACGGTCAGCCGAAACGGCATGCGAACCGGTGGCAATGCGGGCTCCCATCTCTGATAATGCATGCCGCAGCAGGAGACCCTGTCATGATGCGCGGATCAAACACGCTACCATCGCTCGATGCCCTCAAGGACCAGGCGAAACGCCTGCGATCGCGGCTATCCTGCGAAGGCGAGAATATCAACCACTCCCGTTCCCTCGAACTGGTCGCCGCCCAATATGGCTACCGCGATTGGAACACGCTTCACGCTGCCGCCGGCAATCGGCCGCCGTTCAATCCCTGGATGCTCGGCTCGCGGGTGAAGGGCCTTTATCTCGGTCAGCCCTTCGAAGGCGAAATCCTTTCAGTGCAGGCGCTGACGGCCCAGCCGGGGCGCTACCGGTTGACGATGAAATTCGACGAGCCGGTCGATGTCGTTACCTTCGAGAGTTTCTCCGCGTTTCGCCAGCGGGTGACCGCGACGGTCGACGAGACCGGGCGCACGATCGAGAAGACGTCCAACGGCCGCCCACAGTTGGAGCTGGAATGGTGAGCGGCCCTTGCTGCTGCCGTGCGATCATCACGGTTGCGACTTGCCGGATGTTGGCTTTTCAGCAGACTTCCCCGAAGCCAAGTGCTTCGGGGACTTAATCACCGTAGCTTTTCGCGCGACGATACCCCACTGATGCACCAATCCGTTCATCGCATCCGTTGGCATCATCATTAGTTGCGAATGAGTTGCATTTGCATTATCAATGTAGTTGCGAACGGTTCGCAATAAGGCGAGCCGATCAAATCGGGCCTTGTGGCATCGCCTCTGCAATCCGGAGCGGACACGTGGAGCCGTATCGGGCGAGGGGCGACTTCTATGGACAATTCGGTGAGGCAAGATCTGCTGAAACGGCGCAGCCTGCTGATGGGTGGGCTGGCGGCCGCCGGCGGCACCGCGATCTGCGCCGGCGCGGCGCCGGCGCAGATCGCGTCCCACGGTGGCGGCCACCAGATGGCCGCGCGGGCGTCCGAAGGCATGGCGGCACCGATGCCGGCGATGGGGCACGGCGCCATGATGACGGTCGGCGACGTCGATAACACCGCCAACGGTTTCGATCCGACCGACATGCTGACCGACTGGGACACCGGCACCGTCTCGGTACTGCCGGATGGGCGAACGCTCCGGACCTTCGAGATGGCTGCCGAGGATCGCGACATCGAAATCGCGCCGGGCATCACCTTTCCGGCCTGGACCTATAACGGCCGCGTGCCTGGCCCGGCGCTTCGGGCCAAGGAGGGCGAGCGCCTGCGCATCGTCTTTCGCAACTACGCCTCACACCCGCATTCGATCCACTTTCACGGCATTCACGCGGCGCGGATGGATGGCGTACCGGGGGCCGGCATGGTCGATCCCGGCGATGAGTTCGTCTATGAATTCGACGCCAAGCCTTTCGGCTGCCATCTCTATCATTGCCATGCGATGCCGCTGCGTCGGCATATCCACAAGGGCATGTACGGCGCCTTCGTCATCGACCCGGACCCGGAGCGCCATCCGGATCAGATCGACGTCGCCCGCTCGCGGCTCATCGGCACGCCGGAGAACGCCGGCTGGCAGGAACTGGTGATGGTGATGAACGCCTTCGACACCAACTTCGATGCCGAAAACGAATTTTACGCGGTCAACACCGTCGCCCATGCCTTCATGAAGCGGCCCATCCGGATCGTGAAAAGCAAGCCGGTGCGCATCTACCTCATCAATGTCATCGAGTTCGATCCGATCAATTCGTTCCATCTGCACGCGAACTTCTTCGATTATTACGACCAGGGAACGACGTTGACGCCGACGCTTAGAACTGTCGACCTCATCACCCAGTGCCAGGCACAGCGCGGCATTCTGGAGTTCACCTTCGCCGAGCATGAACCCGGCCTCTACATGTTCCATCCGCACCAGACCGAGTTTACCGAACTGGGTTGGGTCGGCATGTTCGACGTCGTGGAGGCGCTGGCATGAACGAAACCCTGCCGAGGGCCGCTATCCGTGCGGCGAAAACCAATCTGGTTTGGCTGGCGCTGCCGCTCATCGCGTTGGCCATCGCCGTCGCCTGGATCCTGTCGGCCGATCCGCTGTCGGGCTTTCGCAACGGCGCGCCGCCGGTGGAAAACCTGACCTTCGAACGAACCGTGCTCGACGACAGCGGCCTTCGCCTCTTGGTTCGCGCCGGTGGATCGGAGCCGATGACGGTGGCGCAGGTTCAGGTGGATGACGCCTACTGGCAATTCACCCAGGATCCGCCTGGTCCGATCGCGCGGGGCAAGGCGGCATGGCTGAGCCTGCCCTTCCCATGGATGCTGGGCGAGGCGCATGCGCTGAAGGTGGTGACCAACACTGGCGCCACCTTCGCCCACGACATTGCCGTTGCCGTGCCGACGCCGCAGGCGACGGCAGGTCAATTGCGACTGCAGGCGCTGGTTGGCATCATCGTCGGCATCGTGCCGGTCGCCGTCGGCCTGATGTTCTACCCGCTGCTGCGTGGCGTCGGCCAGGCGGGCATGGCGTTTCTATTGTCGCTGACGATCGGCCTGCTCGCCTTCCTGCTGATCGATGCAAGTGCGGAAGCCCTGGAACTGGCGTCGCAGGCCGCGGCAATTTTCCAGGGGCCGGTCATGGTGGTGCTTGCGGGGCTTGGCAGCTTCCTGTTGCTGATGGCGATCGGCCGGCGCGGCGGCGTGCCGACCGGGCTGGCGCTTTCCACCTATATCGCGCTTGGCATCGGGCTGCACAATCTCGGCGAGGGGCTGGCTATCGGTGCTGCCTTTGCCGCAGGATCGGCCGGGCTCGGTACCTTCCTGGTGCTCGGCTTCGCCCTGCACAATGTGACCGAAGGCATCGGCATCGCCGCGCCGATCCTGAAACAGCGGCCCTCGCTATGGGTCTTTGTCGGCCTGACGCTGCTTGCCGGCGGGCCGGCGGTGATCGGCATGTGGCTCGGCAGCCTGGCAACGTCGGCGCAATGGTCGGCGCTGGCGCTGGCGATCGGGGCCGGCGCGATCCTGCAGGTGATCGTCGAGGTCAGCGCTTACCTGATGCGCCAGAGCGGAAAGCGGATCGAGGTCCTCCTGACGCCGCCCGTCATGAGCGGGCTCGTTGCCGGCGTCGCCTTCATGTACGTGACCGCGGCAGTGGTGAAAATCTGATTGTTTGTGGATCGCTGTCATGAGCGATTTGGCGGCCCCTCATCCCGCTGCCGCGACCTTCTCCCCGCAGGCGGGGAGAAGGGACTCGTGGCGCGGTTTCGTCCGGCCAGATATTTCGGCATTCTTTGACAGAGCGTATGCCACGTCCCCTCGCCCCGCTTGCGGGGAGAGGGTTAGGGTGAGGGGCAACTGCGCTAACGCCGTCGAAGAGCGTCGAGCGAATGTTATCCGGCGATATCGACGATGCCGCAGTCGCCCTCGGCCGAGCCGAAAACGAGCTGGCGCCCGTCCTTGCTCCAGGCCATGGCGGTGACCGCACCCTTGCCGGGACGGCGCAACAGCACTTCCTTGCTGTCGGCGAAACGGGCGGCGAGGATCATGCCGTCCTGATAGCCGATGGCGACGATGTCTTCGGCCGGATGACAGGCGACGGAAGTCACCATGATGTCGGCGCGGGTGCCGAGTTCCAGCGGCGCCTTGCCCATCGGTCCGTCTTTGCCCTGGAAGGGCCAGACGATGGCGGCCGGCGCGCCCGAAGATGCGAGCCACTTGCCCTTCGCGGACCAGGAGAGCGACTTCACCTTGGCCGGGTAGCCGGTCATGCGCATGTGGCGTGCCTCGCCGCCGGGCTTTGCGTCGAGCTTCCAGCCGTGCAGGGCATTTTCCTGCATCGTGGTCACGAGGAAACGGCCGTCGGGCGAGAAGGTGACGCCGGTATGGGCGCCCTTCCAGTCGAGATCAATCGGCTGGCCCGCGGTCGCGACCCAGTGCATCGACACGCCGTTGTAGCGGGCGGCGGCAACACGCAAGCCCTTCGGCGCAAAGGCGACGCCCTCGACCGTGCGCTCCTCGGCAAATTCTTTCGTCGTGCCGTCGGCCAGCCGCACATGGGTGGTCTTGCCATAGGCATAGCCGACGGCGCCCTGCGGGCCGGCTGCGACTTGGGCGATCCACTTGCGCGGCGCTTCGGCAACCAGCGTCGCGGTGCCGTCGGCAGCCGTGCGCATCACCTTGCCGTCCTCGCCGCCGGTCAGAAGCGTTTCGTTCGCCTCGTCGAGAACCAGAGACAGCAGGCCCTCGTGGACTTCCGTCGTCTTGTGGCCGTGGTCGAGGCGGTGGATGGCGCCGGTGGCTTCGGCGAAGAAAGGTATGCCCTTGAGAAAGGCCACGCCAACGACGTGGCCTTCGAGATCGAGCGGAGCGACTGTCGGCATCAGATTGTCATGGTCCCCTGGTTCGGCATGCTGTTGGAGCATGATGCCGAAAAGGACCGACGCCATGCTCTCCTTAATTTGATCTTAGAGCCGCATCGCGGCTTCCGGAATCAGGCTGAAGCTTCGCAGGCCTTGAACGTGCGCTCCAGCTTTTCGCGGTCGAGGTCGCGGCCGATGAAGACCAGGCGGCTTTCGCGCTTTTCGCCTTCCTTCCAGGCACGCTGATGGTCGCCCTCGATGATCATGTGCACGCCCTGCACGACATAACGCTCGGCGTCGCCGGCAAAGGCGATGATGCCCTTCAGGCGCAGGATGTTCGGGCCGTCCGTCTGGGTGATCTTCTGGATCCAGGGGAAGAAGCGATCAGCGTTCATCTCGCCGCCGCGCAGCGAGATCGATTGCACCGTCACATCATGGATCGGCGAGGGGGCGTGGTCATGGTGGTGATGGTCGTGATCATGATGGTGGTGATGATCATGGTCATGATGATCGTGGTGATCGTGGCCGCAATCCGGGCCGCAGGTGTGATCGTGCTCGTGATCGTCCTGGTCGAGGAAATGCGGGTCGTTTTCCAGCGCTCTCTCAAGGTTGAACGCGCCCTGGTCGAGAACCTTGGTGAGGTCGATCTCGGAGCGCTGCGTTCTGTAGATGCGGGCCGACGGATTTATGACGCGAACCGTCGCCTCGATCCGCTCCAGCTCTTCCGGGCTGACGAGGTCGGTCTTGTTGAGGAGCACGACGTCGGCAAAGGCGATCTGGTCTTCGGCCTCGCGGCTGTCCTTCAGCCGGAGCGGCAGGTGCTTGGCGTCTACCAGCGCGACGACGGCATCAAGCTCGGTCTTGGCGCGCACATCGTCGTCCATGAAGAAGGTCTGGGCGACCGGAACCGGATCGGCAAGACCGGTGGTTTCCACGATGATCGCATCGAAGCGACCGGGCCGGCGCATCAGGCCTTCCACCACGCGGATCAGGTCGCCGCGCACGGTGCAGCAGACGCAGCCGTTGTTCATCTCGTAGATTTCCTCGTCGGATTCGACGATCAGGTCGTTGTCGATGCCGATCTCGCCGAATTCGTTGACGATGACGGCGTATTTGCGCCCGTGGTTCTCGCTGAGGATGCGGTTCAACAGCGTCGTCTTGCCGGCGCCGAGATATCCGGTGAGCACGGTGACGGGAATCGGCTTCTGCGGGGATGTTTCGGTCATGGGAACCTCTGGGATCTCGGGATGCGGGGAGCGGGCATCCATGTCGCGTTTCATATAGGAGATGCGGCGGCGATGCGCAAATGGCGAAGCCGATTTTGGCCACGCCTTTGCCGCCTCCGGGACGGGCGAACCGGGCAGCGATAACGCTCCTTTCATCAAAATCAGGGAGAGTTCGCGTCCTACCGAAGGGGTGCATGCGTGAAGACGATTTCCATCAACGGCCGGTTCCTGACTCAGCCGCTCACCGGCGTGCAGCGCTTTGCCCGCGAGATCACCCGCGCGCTCGATGCCCGCATTGCCGCGGGCGACGTGCCGCCGGCGCTGAAGGATGTGCGCTGGCGGTTGCTGGCTCCAGCGTCCGCGCCGGATGATCTGCCACTGTCGGCGATATCGATCGAGCGTTTCGGCTCAGGCCCGGGCCATCTCTGGGAGCAGGGGCCGCTCTATTGGCGGACGCGGCGCGATACGCTGGTCGGCCTCGGGGGCAGCGGACCGGTGCTGCATTCCGACCAAGTGGTGGTGATCCACGACGTCACGCTCTTCCGTCATCCGGCTTCCTTCGGGCGCGGCTACCGGCTGTTCCACGGCGCGCTCGGCTACATCCTGACGCGTCGCGCGAAGATCGGCACCGTTTCCTATTTTTCGCGCGGTGAACTGGCGGATGTCTTTCGCGTTCCAGCATCGGGTATTGACGTGATCTACAACGCCACAGATCACTTTTCCGACCTTCAGCCGGACCGGGAGATCGTTGCGAAGCTGGGGCTTGCCGAGACCCCCTTCTTCCTTCTCGTCGGCACACTGAAGCCCAACAAGAACGTCGAGTTTGCGGTGCGTGCCTTCGAAGCCCTGGGTGCTACCGGCAGCAAGCTCGTGGTCGTCGGCGGTACGGATCCCAGCGTTTTTCGCGACATCGCCCCGACGTCGCGGGGCAACCTGATCTTTCCCGGGCGGCTGACGGACGCCGAGATCGCCGGGCTGCAGCGCCACGCCACCGCCTTCCTGTTCCCGAGCCTCTATGAAGGGTTCGGTATCCCGCCGCTCGAGGCGATGACACAAGGGTGCCCGGTGCTGGCCGCTGACATACCCCCGGTCAGGGAAGCCTGCGGCGAGGCGGCTCTCTATTTCGATCCGGCGAAGGCGGAAACCCTCGTCGAGGTTATGCGGAAGATATCCGCCGATGATGCGCTTCGGCGACAGCTGGGGCGTTCGGGGCATGAAAATGCAATGCGGTTCTCATGGAACGCAAGCGCGGTCATTCTGCTCAACCTGCTGGTCGCAGGGCAGGGCTGACTAGCTTGCTTATTCGGAACTGAACGCGCGATTAGAGTTCGAGTGTGCGCAGCGGATCTATCCTGCCGCGTAGGAGATCTACGAGGGCGATAAGGTTTCCCTTAAGGCGGCCCCGTCTGTCGACAAGCCCCTGAGATTTCAGACTGCCGACGATGTTTGCGGCGATGTTGGAGCTCAAAAGCTTCAATGCCCAGCCCAGACCGACCGTGCCTTTGCGGAAAAGGTAGAGCGGGTTTGCCACCTGTGAGTAACCGAAGCGCAAACCCGAAGTACGTCCCCGTTTGTTGCCGAGATGGACGCCGCGCAGGGTGGCGCTGCGCACAATGCGGCCGTGGCGGGCGAGGCGGCGGCAGAAGTCGACATCCTCCTGCCAGCCGTAAAGCGGCAGGTTTTCGTCGAAGCGGGTGGCGTCGGCTTCAATGGCCGACACGCGAAAAACCATATTGCAGCCATAGGCGTTGTAAACGGGTTCGAGGGTGGCCTGTCTGCCCGTTGCCCGATCGCGCGCAAGGATTTCCAACCCTTCCTTGACCGGGATGCCCGGGCCATGAATGCCATCGGCCAGCACCAGGCCGGTCGCCACGGCAATGTCGGCCCTCTTCTCGAAGAGGGTTTCGACTTCAGCCAGAAAATCGCACTGGGGCAGGAAATCATCGTCGAAAAACACGATGATATCGGCGGTCCCCGTGTGGTCGAGGATGGCGTTGCGCTGCGCACAGGAGCCCTTGCTGCCCGTGACCAGGGTGATCTCCGATGCGAGCGTGCTGACAAAGTCGAGATCGACGTCCTGCGGCGACGAGGGGCAGACGAGGATCGCGTCCGCCTGGCGATCCTGCCGGCTCAGGTGCAGCAGTGTTTCGGACAGCACTTCGCGGCGACCCGCCGTGGCTATTCCGACAATGATCTTCATGGTGTTCTTCGCCTCTCGGTTTGCCCAGATCTAAACCGAAAGAGGTTCAGTTTTCCTTATCGCGCCCGGTTCACTATCGCGCCCGAGATCACGCGGCGGTTGACGCGCGCATGCCGAGCCGCAGGCGATTGAGCGCCAAGAGGCAGCAGACCCCACCAATGACAATCCCGGCGGCAGTAGCGACGGTGGCGGACCGGTAAGACAGCACGAAGGCGACAATGGTGACTCCAAGGCCGGCAGCGGCGAGGAGAACCGGCGACCAGGTGAAGTCGAAGGGCAAGGTCGCCATCAGGCGCAGGCCGATCAAGGATGCGAATATGGCGCCGAGCGCGCCGCCTGCCATCAGTGTGGCGGCGCTTGGCGCCAAAAGGAACGCGCTGGCAAGCGCGAAGAGATTGAGAAGCGCGCAGTCGATGGCCGCGAGCGCGAAGATCGCGGTCAGGCGCTGCTTCAAGTGCAGCGGTGTCGGCAGCATGATCTGGGTCAGAACGCGCGCGAGCGAAAGGATAATGACGAACGGGGCCGTCGCGAGGAAGCCGGCCTGCAGGTCAGGGCTGATGACCAGCCATGTCGCCGGCACCAGAACGGCGAAGATGCCTGCCGCCATCATCAGCGCGAAGCTGGTGAGCAGCGCGTAGTATTGTCCGAGCTCACGGCGAAGCGCCAGGGTATCGCCGCCCTTGTCGTGAGCAGCGACGATTTCGGGATACTGGATCGCCTGGAGGGCGGAGACGATCAGCACGAACGGGCGCTGCAGCAGATCGAGCGCCAGCAGCGCACCGGCAGCGCCGCCGGGGCCGAGGACCGAGGTGAATATCGCCTTCAGCGCAAGCGGTGCAAACATCGAGGCGCTGGCGGCACCCGCCGAAACGCTGCCATAGACGAGGTGCTTTCGCACGCGCGCCATGTCGAGCGAGGCGGAAGGCCGCGGGCCTGATCTGCGCGAAAGTAGGGTTGCGAGCAGAGCGTAGAGAGCATAACCGCCAAGCAGGCCGGTGACCGTCGACAGGAAGGTTGGCGATACGAGCGCGCCGATCAACGTTCCCGCCGCCAGGATGGTGGCGCGAGATCCCTGGAGTACCGAGAAGGCGCGAAAATCCTGGCGGAAGCGCAGCATGGTCAGGTGCAGGTCGCTGCCGCCTTGCGCAACGGCAACGAGGCCGCCGACCAGCGCCACCAGCGGCGAGACGCCGAAGGCGAGCGACGCGGCCGCAGCGACAAGGCAGAAAAGCGCGCAGGCCGCTGCCTCCGCAACGATCGTTCGCCGCTCCGCCGCTTCGATTTCCGCCGTCTGGCCGGGATAGAAGCGCATGCAGGAGAAACGCACCCATTCGAAAGCGGCGATCGCGCCGAATTGGCTGAGCGAGATGAACAGCGAATAGGCGGCATAGTCGACTGGGGCCAGCCAGTGGGCGACGACGATCAGCAGGCCGAAGGCGATCAGGGCCTGGTAGAAATAGGCGCCGAGCGCGATGATCTTCGCCATGGGGTTCCGGCCTAGCGCCGCCTGTCGTCGTTTGCTGCTGTCCATGCTGATAGCGCAAAAGCACAAACAAAGTGTTTTGTCGGCGCGCCCTGCCGGTCCTTCAGGCGAATTCGGTCATGTCGAAGTCGGCGACATCGGTCAAAAGCTCGATCACGCCCGTAACCGCGTGGGCCAGCAACTGTTCGCCGCGCGCCGCGGTTGCCACCGAGGCATTGCCGGCAACACCGTCACGGTTGAGGTCGGACATCTTCCAGCCGAAGGCATGCGGGCCATAGGCGCGCAAATGCCGGAAGCGTCCGGCGTAGTCGCTCTGGCGCGAGGGGAAGGCGCGGGCTTTCGCCATCTCGACCTTTTCGGGATGGAGCGCCAGCATCACCGACGTCTCGATCTCGCCGCCGTGAATGTCGATCGCCTTGTCTTCGGGCGCGATCCAGCCATCTGGCTGGCCGAAACGGGTCCAGCTGGTCGCCACCGCCAGCATGCCGAAACGCACTCGCGCCTCAGTCGCAACGATCGTCATCAGCGGCGAATTGCCGCCATGGGCGTTCAGCATCACGAATTTGCTGAGGCCGAGACCGTGCAGGTTTTCGGCGATCCCAAGCCAGCGACGCACGGCTTCGTCGTAGCCGAGCGACCGGCTGCCGGCCACATCCATATGCTCGATCGAATAGCCGACGGGTTCGGTCGGCAGGAAAGTAACGGGCAAGTTCGCGGGCAGGGCGGCGATGCAGCGTTCGACAATACCCTCGGCAATCAGCGTGTCCGTATCGAAGGGCAGATGCGGTCCATGCTGCTCATGGGCGCCGAGCGGCAGCACGGCGATCCAGTCGCGGCGGGCCTGTTGCGGAAGATCGGTCGGATTGTCCTGCCATCGGGCTTGGGGCATCGACATCTCTCTTCGATCCTTCACGTCAATTGTCGTAAAAATGTTATTTGAGTCATACAGTTCGTAATCGCAAGCTGTATTGCTATAAATGTCTGAGGCGGGATTCGGCAGGAGGTCCAATGGGCAAGAAGAACAAGGCCGAAAAGAAGGGCAAGAACGGCAAGAAGAAGGACGATCTTCTCGCCGAACCGCACGATCTTGCCTCGATCCTTGTCCAGGCGGCGCGTTCGATGCGCACGGTGATGTCGCGCAATCTGCTCGAAAGCGGTCTCTATGCCGGCCAGGACGGTGTGATGCTGGCGCTTGCCGAAATGGACGGGCTGACGGCGGGCGGGCTTGCCGCCAAGCTCGGCGTCAAGGCGCCGACGATGACGCGCACGATCGGTCGCATGGAAGCGCAAGGTTTCCTCGAGCGGCGCCCTGATGATGACGATGCGCGGCTGACCAAGGTCTATCTCACCGAACCGGGGCGCAACCGGCTGCAGACGATCGCCGAGGCCGGCCAGCATTCGGAAAACCTTGCGACGCGCGGACTGACCGACAAGCAGGTGCGCACGCTGATGAAGCTTTTGCGGGCTGTCGACAGCAACCTGCAGGCGGCACGCGCAGCCGACTGAGCCTTGTTTCGCGGCATATTGCGGCGGCGATTTAAACAGTTTAAATAGGATTTAAATTTGAGGGTAGGCAACTAGGCTTAAACAGGGGGCATCGTGGCGCAAAAAGTCAAGCTTTCGACGATCGCGGAAACACTCGGTCTTTCGACGGCAACAGTATCCCTGGCATTGCGTGACAGCCCATTGGTGGCGACCCTCACACGCGATAAGATCAAGGAGCAGGCCCGCGCACTCGGTTATATCTATAACCGCCGCGCTGCCAGCCTCAGAACCTCCCGGTCCGGCATCATCGGCGTCGTCGTGCACGACATCATGAACCCGTTCTACGGGGAAATCCTGAAGGCGATCGAAGCGGAGCTCGACCGCGACAAGCAGACCTTCATCCTCTCCAACCATTACGATTCGGTCGACAAGCAGCGCGATTTTATCGAAACGCTGCTGCAGCTCGGCGGCGACGGCGTCATCATGTCGCCGGCGATCGGCACGCCGCCGGAAGATATCCAGCTTGCCGAGGACAACGGCATGCCGGCGATCCTGATCGCCCGTTCGATTGAGGGGCTCGACGTGCCGATCTTCCGCGGCGACGACGCCTATGGCATCTCGCTGGCGACCAACCATCTGATCGGCCTTGGCCATCGCTGCATCGCCATGGTCGGCGGCACCGACCAGACCTCGACCGGTCGCGACCGCTATCAGGGTTATGTCAACGCGCTGCGCAAGGCCAACATCGAGGTCGATCCGGAATTGCGCATTCCCGGCCCGCGCTCCAAGCAGGGCGGCTTCGAGGCGGCTGTGCATCTGCTGTCGCTGCCGCAGAAGCCGACCGCAGTCGTCTGCTGGAACGATCTGGTGGCGATCGGCATGATGAACGGCATCGCGCGTGCGGGCCTTGTTCCAGGCGTCGATATCTCCGTCACCGGCTATGACGACCTCGAGGAGGCCTCGATCGCGACACCGGCGCTGACCACCGTCTGGAACGGCCAGGCCGATGTCGGCCGCAGTGCGGCACGCGCACTTCTCGACAAGCTTTCCGGCAGCCACGAACCCGACGGCATCCACCTGATCAAGCCGGAAATGCGCATCCGCCAGTCGACAGGCCCGTTGCGCGTCACCGCCTGAAGAAATCCCTAATGCATGTCGCGCAAAAGTGTGCAGCGGTTTTGCGAAGGCGACATGCACAAAAGCAAGAACCTAAAGTGCGGCAAGCGAATCCTGGAGATCGCGACGCGCTTTAATACCAGGAGTGCCCATGTCCGCGAGCCTTCCCCGCATCCTCGTGCCCGGAAAAATCAACGAACAGGTGCTGCTGCGGTTGCCCGAGATGTTCGAGATCGTGCGGCTGGACCGTGCGGACCCTGACCTTGTGACGGCAGACATGGCCGATATCAGGGGTATCGCCGTCTCTGGCCGCGTTCCCGCCGGTCTGATGGATGCGCTGCCCGGTCTTGAGATCGTTGCCAATTTCGGTGTCGGTTATGACGGGGTCGACGTGAAACATGCCGCCTCCAAGGGCATCGTCGTCACCAACACGCCTGACGTTCTGAGCGAAGAGGTCGCCGATACCGCCATCGGCCTGCTCATCAACACGCTGCGCCTGCTGCCGCAGGCGGAACAGTGGCTGCGCCAGGGGCGTTGGGTGCGGGATGGCGCCTTTGCGCTTTCGCCCTTGTCATTGCGGGGTCGCACGGTCGGGCTTTACGGCCTCGGACGCATCGGGCTTGCCATTGCCAAGCGGCTCGAAGCCTTCGGCGTCTCGGTCGCCTACCATACGCGCAGCCCACGCGATGGGCTTGCCTATGCCTATCACCCGACGCTCGAACGGCTTGCCGCCGCCGTCGATACGCTTGTTGTCATTGTTCCGGGAACGGAGGCGACACGAAAGACGGTCAACGCCGCGGTGCTTTCGGCACTGGGAAGCAATGGCGTCCTGATCAATGTCGGGCGCGGCTCGACGGTTGACGAGGCAGTGCTGGTCTCAGCACTTCAGGCCGGTGTGATTGCGGGGGCGGGGCTCGACGTTTTCGACAACGAACCGCATGTGCCCGATGCGCTGCTGGGGTTGCCGAATGTTTCGCTGTTGCCGCATGTGGCGTCGGCTTCGGTTGTTACCCGCAACGCCATGGCGGATCTGGTGGTCGATAACCTCATGGCCTGGTTTTCGACCGGCAAGGCACTGACGCCAGTGCCGGAAACGCCGTTCACGCGCCGAGCCGGTTAAAGCGTTGCCGGTTCAGACGGAGGTGCAGAAACGCTCCATCTCTTTGTTTTTGCGCATTTGCTGATGGAAAACCGCTTCGCACTTTTCCTGGAAATGCCCTAGGCGGCCATGCGCCGCGCCGCGTAGGCGCGCACGGCATCGCCGAAAGCCCTGAACAGGCTCGCCGACGGTGCGTCCGTCCGCACCCAGTATTCCGGATGCCATTGCACGCCGACGGCGAACGCCTTGGCGCCAATCACCGAGACCGCCTCGATGGTGCCATCGTCGGCAACGGCTTCGACGGCGAGGCGCGGCGCCGTTGCGCCGATGGCCTGGCGATGCAGGGAATTGACGCGAACGCGACCGGCACCCAGCACCGGCGCAAGACAGCTGCCTTCCTTGACGATCACGTCCTGGCGGATGCCGTAGGCGACATCCAGCTCGGAAACGTCGGGCTTGCGGTGATCCCAGACACCCGGCTGCTCCTGGATTTCGCTTGCGAGCGTGCCACCGAGGGCAACGTTGAGCTCCTGGATGCCGCGGCAGATGGCAAACAGCGGAACGCCGCGCTCGAGCGCGCGCCGGATCAACGGCAGGCTGGTGGCATCGCGGCCAGGATCGAAGGGGCCGTCGGTGTCCTTGGCCTCGCGGCCGTAGAGCGAGGGATGAACGTTGGATCGGGCGCCGCTTGCCAGCACGCCGTCGACGCGATCGAGGATCTCGTCGATATCGTTGCCGGTCTCAAGCGCCGGAATGAGGAAGGGCATGACGCCGGCGCCTTCGACGGCGGCACGGACATACTGGTTGGCAACGACATGCCAAACATTGCCGTCGAATTCGCGGAAATCGCAGGGGATGGCAACGACAGGTTTCGACATCATCAGGCTCCGTATCTCGCTTTGCAAAGCCTTGCCGCCAGATGTGGCTGAAAGTCAACTGCGAAGCGCGCAGATGTGATGGTGATACCGGCCGCAACTAGGCTCGTATGTGCATGGCAGGAATTGATGCGTTTTCTTCAGCTTTGGGTAACCACATCCTGAGTGAATCGGTGGATATGATGTTTGCCAAGCAGAATTGCCTTAAATACAATGTCAGAAAGCAAAACGTGATTTTGTCTATGCATGGTTGTAGAAGGCATCCGCCGGCCGTTGGTTTCGCAATACTAGGTTGAGTTTGGGAAAAACTCCCATGGGGCACCGTTTGAATGTTGCAATACAAGGCTTGGAGGCGGTGTTTTCACGAAATCTTTCGTTAAATCATCGCCTCTAAAAATCCGGAAAACCGGAGCTATGGGTTCATGACGCGCAATGAACGGGGCGCTCTCCCGACGGATGTCTATCTGTCGTCCGTGAGCTCGCTCTACGAACATCGCAGGACTCTGCTGATCGGCATGCTTTCGCATGTCGTGACTTTCGTGCTCGTCTATTTCAAGACCACCGACCCGCTCTATCTCTTCTGCACGGCCGCCATCGTTGTGCTCTGGGGGCTGCGCAACCTCGACATGGCGCGCTTTGATCGCCAGGATTTCTCCAACGCCGACCGAGCGATGGTCCGGGAATGGGAGAATCGCTACATTCTCGGCGGCGTCAGCGTGACGCTCACCTGTGGTATTGCCTGCGGCTACGCGATCGCCGTCAGCCGGGATTCCTTCTCGGAACTGGCCTGCATCTCCGTCACGCTCGCGTCGATGATCTCGCTGGTCGGGCGAAACTACGGCTCCGAACGGGCGGTGCTGCTTCTGTCCTCGTCCGCCTGCCTGCCGATCGTGATCGGGCTGATCACGCTTCAGGATGGTTTCATGCTCATCCTGGCGGTTCTGATCCTGCCATTCATCTTTTCGACCTGGATGATGGCCAACAATGTGCGCGCGTTTCTCTACGAGAACGTGCTGGCCGCCCGAGAAATCGCAACGATCGCCGGCCAGTTCGACGCAGCACTCAACAACATGACGCACGGGCTGCTGATGCTCGACCGCGACAACCGGATCGTCGTTGCCAACGAGCGCGCCTGCGCGCTGCTGATGCTGGGCGACAAGGCCGACCTGAGGGATCGGCTGCTGGATGACGTCGTGCGCCGCGGCGTCCGGCGCATGTCGCTCAGTGTCGAAGAGACGCGCGCGATCTCGCGGCAGCTCGACCTTCTGATCAAGGGCAAGAAGACTCAGGTTCTGGTGCCGGTCACCGACAACCTCTTTCTCGAGTTTTCCGCTGGGCGACACGAGAACGGTGAGGTCGTGCTGATATTCGAGGACGTGACCGCACGCGTCCAGGCCGACAGACAGATCCTTCAGATGGTGCGCTTCGACACGCTGACCGGCTTGCCGAGCCGCGATTACTTCGCCGAACTTGCCCACAGCGCTGTGGCGCTCGAAGGCAAGGAGGACGTCGAGGTCGGGCTGATGGTGCTCGACGTTGCCGAGTTCAAGCATGTCAACGACATGCGCGGCCACATCGTCGGCGACAGGCTATTGCAGGCGATTGCCGGGCGGCTGAAGACACTGGTCGGCAATACGGCGATCGCCGCGCGCCTGATGGGCGACGAATTCGTCGTCTTCTTCCCCAACAGGATGCATCGGCCGGATCTCGAAGAGCAGATGCGCGCGGTTCACGCCGGGTTGCGCGGTGCCTATATGGCGAATGGCTTTACCTTCAACGTGACCATGAGCGCCGGCGTCGTTCTCGTGCCGAGCAGCGCCTTCCGGCTGGAAGAACTCCAGATCAAGGCCGATCTTGCGCTGTCGGAAACCAAGGCACGCAACAAGGGCGGCTGCACCGTATTCGAAGAAGAGATGGATGCCCGCTATCTCGACCGCCAGAAACTGAAGAGCGATCTGCGCGATGCGATCAATGCTGGTGCCCTGACGCTTTCCTACCAGCCGATGTTCACGCCGAACGGCGCGCGTCTCGAATGCTGCGAGGCTTTGGCGCGCTGGACGCATCCCGAGCGCGGCCCGGTACCGCCGAATGTCTTCATCCAGCTTGCCGAGGAACTGGGGCTCGTCACCGAGATCACCCGCTTCGTGCTGGAGCAGGCGTGCAAGGATTGCATGGGCTGGCCCGGCGAGGTTTCCGTTTCGGTCAATCTGTCGGTGCTCGACCTGCGCAGCAACGACATCGTCACGGTGGTGGCGGATACGCTGCGGGCCACCGGGCTCGATGCTTCGCGGCTGCATCTCGAAGTCACAGAGAGCTGCCTGATGGATGAGCCGGCCAAGGTGCAGGCCATTCTCGGCGAGCTGCGTGACAGCGGCATAACGATCGCCATCGACGATTTCGGCACAGGCTATTCCAGCCTCAGCTACCTGGATGCGCTGCCGGTCAACATCATCAAGATCGATCGCTCTTTCGTGCGCAACATCCGCGAGGACTCGCGCCGCTTCAAGCTGCTGCGCGGCACAGCCAACCTCGGTCGTGCTCTCGGCCTGAAGATCGTCGTCGAGGGTGTGGAGACGGCGGATCAATTGCAGCTGATCAACGACTACCACTGCGCCGATCTGATACAGGGTTTTGTGTTCGCGGCCCCGATGCCGGCGTCCGCCATCGCGGCCTTCTGCAAGAATGGTGTCCAGAAACCGGTCACCACGCCGTCAAGCAAGCGTATCGCCTGACAACTCGCCACGTCGCCCGTCATTTCCTCCGCGATCCGCGTCCTCCATCCTCTTCCTTGCTCCGCCGCTTGTCCAAGATGGTGAGGTGGCGGGCTTAACCAATCGTTAACCATAAAACTTTACGAAATATTAAGGTTAACAATAGGTTAATCGTAATGTGTGCCATTTTGTTGTTGCTGCTGTGCCGACCGTCAATAGGTTAACGATCTGTTAACCATGAGGGTCAGGAAATGGGTGAAGGTCTTCACCGGGCGGAGCCTGGGAGTTTTTCTGAGAAGCTGATGCTTCTTCTCGATCGCGTCGAATACCGGCGGGTCGAGACGGGCGAGGACATGGAGGATATCGCCCGGCTCCGCTACAAGGCCTACAAGGCCGTCAATCTGATGGAACTCACCGGCTCGACCTTGATCGACGATCTCGATTTCGACAGTCACGCCTATGTCTTCGGTATCTATCTCGACGAGAACCTGGTCAGCACGGTGCGTGTTCATCACGTGACGCCTGAGCACAGGGCGAGCACGTCTGGGCTGATCTTCGGGCCCGAGATCGACGTCTTTCTCGACGCGGGCATGGTGCTGGTCGACCCCGGCCGGTTGGCTGTCGACCCCGATGTCACCGGCGACGAGATGCGCGCGCTTCCCTACCTGACGCTGCGCCCGGTGGCGATGGCATGCGAATACTTCACCGCCGACCGGTGCCTGACCGCCTGCCGGCCGCGGCATGCGGCGTTCTACAAGCGCATTTTTGCGTCGGAGACCGTTGTCGCCAAGCGCGAGAACCTCGGCGTCTACAATGCCGACGGTGCGCTGCTGGTTGCGCAGGTGAGGGGGCAGCGGCCCTCGATCCTCGATCGCTATCCGATCTTCGATTCGGAGCCGTTCGAGCGTCGCCTGATGTTCGCGGGCCGACAGGAAGTGCCGTTCGCGCCTTTGACGATTCTGCCGACGGCGCGGATCGCACAGAACGGTTCCGGCCGTTCCTATCGCACATCCGTATTCCGCTAGAGACGCACGCGGCATATCGCCCCAGGTGACCGGGCGCAGCGGCGGGTTTTCGTTGCGCCCGGGCCTGGCATTGTGTATGGGCAGCTAAAGGGCTTCCGTGCGGTTTTCCGCCAAAGCCGTTTCGTGGATCAAGGTTGAAGGGCGGCGAGGGCCAAGGGTCGGGCCGCAGCATTCTGGGAGAATTGGACGATGGCTGAGCATCATTCTGGACCGGTCGAAATGGGCGCTCCGATGGATTATGCGGAACACGAGAAGACCTACAATTTCTTCCTCAGTGCAACGAAATACCTCACGCTGTTCTGCGTGGCTCTGCTGATCGCCATGGCTGCCGCCTTCTTCACCACGATGGGCTTCTTCAGCTCGCTGGTGCTGTTCATCCTTATCAACGTCGCTGGTTTCTTCTTCCTTCGTTAATCGGCACTACTGACACGACTTGCCAGGGACAGGCCGGGTGGAGGCTTGCCCTTGGCTGCCGGACTCAAGGTCCGGATTGAAGCCGCATGACATCGACCGGGAGCGTCGATGGTCTTGCTTCGGCTGATGAAAGTTCGCAGCGCCTTGAAGCGTTCGTTGGAGAACGCGCGGCGCTTATCCTCACTGCGTGAGGGGGAGAGTGGAGGACAGGCTGAGCCTGTCTCCAGGGGAATGTGTGCTTTGCACATGGGAGGGCGCCTGCTCGCATGAGCGGCCGCTTTGCAGTCGGACAGGATGCCCGCATTCCAGCCTTGGCTCGATTGCGGCCAGGGAGGGGACTTGTGAGCGAAATTGTCTTTATTGCCAAGGAAACGGATCCGAACGAGGGTCGCGTTGCGGCATCGCCGGATAGCGTGAAGAAACTGAAAGGGCTGGGCTTCGACGTCGTCGTCGAGACCGGCGCCGGGTTTCTGTCGCGTATTCCGGATACAGAATATGAGAAGGCTGGTGCCAGGATCGGTGCTGTTGCCGATGCGAAGACGGCGGATGTCGTCCTTCGGGTTCGCCGGCCGAACAGCGCCGAAATCGCCGGCTATAAGTCCGGCGCCATCGTCATCGCCATCATGGATCCCTACGGCAACGAGGATGCGGTCGCCGAAATGGCCAAGGCCGGCCTTAGCGCCTTTGCGATGGAGCTGATGCCGCGCATCACCCGCGCGCAGTCGATGGACGTGCTGTCGAGCCAGGCAAACCTTGCCGGCTACCAGGCGGTGATCGATGCGGCCTGCGAATATGACCGGGCGCTGCCGATGATGATGACGGCGGCCGGCACGGTTCCCGCGGCGAAGGTCTTCGTCATGGGTGCCGGCGTTGCCGGCTTGCAGGCAATCGCGACGGCCCGCCGTCTCGGCGCCATGGTTTCGGCGACCGACGTGCGTCCCGCCGCCAAGGAGCAGGTGGCCTCGCTCGGCGCCAAGTTCATCGCCGTCGAGGACGAGGAATTCAAGGCGGCCGAAACCGCCGGCGGCTACGCCAAGGAAATGTCCAAAGAGTATCAGGCGAAACAGGCGGCACTCGTCGCCGAGCACATCGCCAAGCAGGACATCGTCATCACCACGGCGCTGATCCCGGGCCGGCCGGCGCCGCGCCTCGTCACGCGCGAAATGTTGAAGGCGATGAAGCCTGGTTCCATTGCGGTCGACCTCGCTGTCGAGCGCGGCGGCAACGTCGAAGGCGCCGAGGCCGGCAGGGTCGCCGATGTCGAGGGCGTCAAGGTCATCGGCCACCTCAACGTGCCCGGTCGGATCGCCGCATCGGCTTCCGGTCTCTACGCCAAGAACCTCGTGACCTTCCTCGAGACCATGGTCTCCAAGGAAACGAAGGCGCTGGCGCTCAACATGGAGGACGAGCTCGTCAAGGCGACGGCGCTCACCCATGGCGGCGCCATCGTCAATGCGAATTTCGAGCCGAAGAAGAAGGGGGATCTTTGATGGCGAACGAAGCATTGGAAAAAGCGCTCGATGCGCTCGACAAGGCGGTTGCCGCTGTCCAGCAGGCAGCGCTGAACCTTCCCGATGCCGCGGAAGCTGCCGGCGCGCTCGCGCACGGCGCCACCGGCGGCGCAATTGATCCGTTCGTCTTCCGACTGGCGATCTTCGTCCTGTCGATTTTCGTCGGCTACTATGTCGTCTGGTCGGTGACGCCGGCCCTGCACACGCCGTTGATGGCGGTCACCAACGCGATCTCTTCGGTCATCGTCGTTGGTGCACTGCTCGCCGTCGGCATCTCGGCCTCCGGGCTTGCGACCGGTTTCGGTTTCATCGCGCTCGTGCTCGCCTCGGTCAACATCTTTGGCGGCTTCCTGGTCACCCAGCGCATGCTCGCCATGTACAAGAAAAAAGACAAGTGAGGCCGGCCGATGAACGCTAACTTCGCAGCCTTCCTCTATCTCGTCTCGGGCGTGCTCTTCATCACGGCGCTCCGCGGCCTGTCGCACCCGGCCACCAGCCGCAAGGGCAACACCTACGGCATGGTCGGCATGGGCATTGCCATCGTCACCACGCTGCTGCTGGCCAAGCCCACCTTCGGCGGCTTCCTCTTGATCGTGCTCGGCCTTGCCATCGGCGGCGGTGCCGGCGCGGTCATCGCCCGCCGCATCGCCATGACGTCGATGCCGCAGCTTGTCGCCGCCTTCCATTCGCTCGTCGGTCTGGCGGCGGTGATGGTCGCGGCCGCGGCGATGTATGCGCCCGAGAGCTTCGGCATCGGCACGCTCGGTGACATCCACGCCCAGGCGCTGGTCGAAATGTCGCTCGGTGTCGCCATCGGCGCGGTCACCTTTACCGGTTCGGTCATCGCCTTCCTCAAGCTCGACGGACGCATGTCCGGCAAGCCGATCCTGTTGACCGGCCGTCACTTCGTCAACGCTGGCCTGGCGATCGCGCTCGTCGTCCTGGTGATCATGCTGGTCTTCACCCAGAGCACGACCGTGTTCTGGCTGATCGTCGCCCTGTCGCTGGCGCTCGGCGTGCTGATCATCATCCCGATCGGCGGCGCCGACATGCCGGTGGTCGTCTCGATGCTCAACTCCTATTCGGGTTGGGCCGCGGCCGGCATCGGCTTCACGCTCGGCAACCTGGCGCTGATCATCACCGGCGCGCTCGTCGGCTCGTCGGGTGCGATCCTGTCCTATATCATGTGCAAGGGCATGAACCGCTCGTTCATCTCGGTCATCCTCGGCGGCTTCGGCGGCGAGGCGGCGGCAGCCGCTGTTGACGATGGCGTCCAGCGCACCGTCAAGCAGGGCGCGGCCGACGACGCGGCATTCCTGATGGCCAATGCCTCCAAGGTGATCATCGTCCCGGGCTACGGCATGGCCGTCGCCCAGGCGCAGCATGCGCTGCGTGAACTCGGTGATCAGCTGAAGGCGGCGGGCGTCGACGTGAAATACGCCATCCATCCGGTTGCCGGCCGCATGCCCGGTCATATGAACGTGCTGCTCGCGGAAGCAAACGTGCCCTATGACGAGGTGTTCGAGCTCGAAGACATCAACTCGGAATTCGCCCAGGCGGATGTCGCCTATGTCATCGGCGCCAACGACGTGACCAACCCGGCAGCCCGCGACGACCCGTCGTCGCCGATCTACGGCATGCCGATCCTCGACGTCGACAAGGCCAAGACCTGCCTGTTCGTCAAGCGCTCGCTCGGCTCCGGTTACGCCGGCATCGACAACACGCTGTTCTACAAGGACGGCACCATGATGCTGCTCGGCGACGCCAAGAAGGTGACGGAAGACATCGTCAAGGCCATGAACCACTGAGGTTCCTTGCCATTCGGGTGAGCGACACAAAGGCGTCTATCCGTTGGGTCAAATGTTGGAAAAGAAAACGCCCGCCACATGGCGGGCGTTTTCGTTTGATGCGTCGAACTGCCGGCGAAGGTCGTCTTGCCGACTTTTCGTCATCTCGCCTTATCAGCTAGCCGGGGCGAGCGTCAGTTCGTCGACGCCGATCGCGATGTTCAGTCCTTCCTGGACCTGCACGTTAACTGGCTGCAGCATGAAGGCCTTGTTGGTACCGCCGCCGATCACCTTGGCGCCGCCGCCAACGGCAAGGCTCGCGTCGGCGCCGATGCCGTAATATTCACCGGCAAGCGCGTATTTGGTGATCGGAGTACCTGTCTTGGCCAGGACATCCCAGACCATCGTGCTCTTGCCGGTCTTGCCGATGTCGATGCCGATCTTGCGAATGGTGCCGGCATAGCTTGCGGCCGGCGCGCCGTTGGCGGGCCTGAAGGTGCACAGCAGGTTCTTTGTCGAGGTCAGAATCTGCCCCGTGCCGCCGTCGGAGCCGCAGACAAGGCGGCCGAGCGCGACATAATTCTGCGCTGCGGACGGGCCGGCGCAAAGGGCTGCCAGGGCCAGTGTCGCGATGAAGGTTTTCTTGATCATTGGCTCAGTCTCCGTTTTTCGTTCCTGGGCAAACGGATGGTGGCCGGGAAGGTTCCGTTCGTCATTGGAGGAGCAAATGGCTAATTCCTTAAATCGACATCGATTTATGGACAAAATTACGCAGCAGGTTCAGGGCGTTACGGCGTCCTTTACGCGTCATGCCGGACGCGCGGCGCAACGACGTGACGAAAAAACGAAAACGGCCGCGAACCGGTCGCGGGCGTTGAAACGGGAGAAGTGCTTTTCTCTCCTAAGAGGCTAAGCGGCTTTCACGCGGGCGAGACCTGCGCGCGCCGGCTCGTATTTCGGGTCGAGCTGCAGTGCGTGCGAGTAGGACTTCGCTGCCTTGGCCTTGTCGCCCTTGCGCTCGTAGACCAGCGCCTGGTTTGCCCAGGATTCGGCAACCTTGCCGTCGAGCGTGATCGCGGTGTTGAAGTCGGAGAAGGCATTGTCGTCATCGCCCTGGGCGACGTAGGAGATGCCGCGGCCGTTATAGGGCTCCGGCGAGCTCGGCGACAGCGAGATCGCCGTCGAGAAGTCTTCGATCGCCTGGCCGTGCTGGTTGCGGGCCTGGTAGATCAGGCCGCGATTGTGGTAGGCGCGCGGGTCGGTGGTGTCGAGCTGGATCGCCTTGTTGAAATCGTTGAAGGCGGAATCGAGCTGGCCGGCCTGGCGATAGAGATTGCCGCGGCCGATATAGGCGACGTCGTAGTTGGGGTTCAGCTGCAGCGCCATGTTGTAGTCGGCAAGTGCGGCCTGGGTGTTGCCCATGTTGCGGTGAACGAGCGCGCGGTTGGCATATGCCTGGTAGAAGCGCGGGTTGAGCTGGATCGCCTGATCGAAATCGGCCAGGGCGCGGCGGTATTCGCCTGCACGGCCATAGGCGGAGCCGCGGACGTTATAGCCCTCGGGGTCGCTCGGGTTGGAGGCGATCACGCTCGACAGCGATGCGATATTTCCCTGGGAGCCCTGTTCGCGCTCGACCTTGGCCATCGATTCCGGCCCTTCGGTCTGGCATGCCGACAGAAGCAGAGCCGATCCGAGGAGGAACAGGGCCGCAAGCTTCGGCTTGCGCTGGTGGCGGCGGCGCGCCTCTTGGGTGGTGAAACCGGCGACGTCCGCAGTCATGGCAGCAAGTGTCAAAGGTCGATCCCTCAATGCGACTAGGTCCGAAAGCCAACGGCTTCCCGTTCAAGGAGGCCGGCGAATTTCGCGGGGCCCCACAGCCGAGGCTACCAGGGCCTGCGGCAAACCGTCCGGCGTCAAGCGCCGCGACCGGCTACCGTTGCCGGCTGCATTGTCACGCTAGCCCGACGACGGAAAAGATGTCCATACCAAAAGAAAGGCGGCGGCGATATTTCGCCCCCGCCACGACTTAGATCGAAAAGTGTCGAAAAATCGACAAATTAACGGGCCACGAGGCCTTCGCGCTGTGCACGCTTGCGCGCCAGCTTGCGAACGCGGCGAACGGCTTCAGCCTTTTCGCGGGCGCGCTTCTGGGACGGCTTTTCGTAGAAATCACGCATCTTCATTTCGCGGAAAATGCCTTCGCGCTGCATCTTCTTCTTGAGAGCGCGGAGCGCCTGGTCAACATTGTTATCGCGGACAAGTACCTGCACGTGAAATCCCGTTCCTTTGGTTGTTTCGAGTTGTTGCCTCACGTCAGGTGTCGGAGGCAAAAAAAGCTACGTTCGCTGAGCCGAAAGCTCGACGATTGAAGGTGCGGATACCAGATCGTCAGCGGAAAGTCCAGCGAGGACATGAGGCTGTGCTGAAAAATCCGCAATGACGCCACGCTATGTGTATCATCGCGCCGCAGATGGTGTGATGCAGCGATGTCGCAACTCCGCGCAAGTCCGCCCGTTTGCGTCGCAAAAGAAACGTTGCGCAGGCGTCGGATTTGCGATTTCTAACGCCAACGAGAATGATCACCGGGGTTCATGGAGTAACAGGCGGATGCGCAAATATTCAGTTTTTGCCGTGGCGCGCGAGGCTTTGCGCGGCCACAAGGGATGGGGTCCGCAATGGGCCTCGCCCGAGCCCCGCAAGGACTATGATGTGATCATCATTGGCGGTGGTGGCCATGGGCTGGGCGCTGCCTACTATCTTGCCAAGGAGCATGGCATCACCAATGTCGCGGTGCTCGAAAAGGGTTGGATCGGCGGCGGCAACACCGGCCGCAACACGACGATCATCCGGTCCAACTATCTCTATGAAGAGAGCATGGACATCTACGAGCATTCGCTGAAACTCTGGGAAAACCTGTCGCAGGACCTCAACTACAACGTCATGTATTCGCCGCGCGGCGTCATGATGCTCTCGCACAACATCCACGACCAGCAGTCGTTCAAGCGCCATATCAACGCCAACCGCCTCTATGGCATCGACAATGAGTGGCTGACGCCGGAACAGGCCAAGGCCTACTGCCCGCCGCTCGATATCGCCAAGAACGCCCGCTACCCGATCAACGGCGCAGCGCTGCAGCGTCGCGGCGGTACGGCTCGGCATGACGCGGTTGCCTGGGGCTATGCCCGCGGCGCGTCCGACCGTGGCGTGCACATCATCCAGAATTGCGAAGTGACCGGCATCCGCCGTGACGAGAACGGCCGGGTGACCGGCGTCGACACCAGTCGCGGTTTCATCGGCGCCAAGAAGATCGGCGTTTCTGCCGCCGGCCACTCGTCGGTGCTGATGGAAATGGCCGACGTGCGCGTGCCGCTGCAGAGCCAGCCGCTGCAGGCGCTGGTCTCCGAGCCGCTGAAGCCGATGTTCCCCTGCGTCGTCATGTCGAACTCGGTGCATGCCTATATCTCGCAGTCCGACAAGGGCGAGCTCGTCATCGGCGCCGGCACCGACCAGTACAATTCCTACTCCCAGACGGGCGGCCTGCAGATCATCACCCATACGCTGGATGCGATCTGTGAACTCTTCCCGATGTTCCGCCGCGTCAAGATGATGCGGCAGTGGGGCGGCATCGTCGACGTGACACAGGACCGTTCGCCGATCCAGGGTGTCACCCCGGTTCCGGGCCTGTTCCTCAATGCCGGCTGGGGTACGGGTGGCTTCAAGGCGACGCCGGGTTCGGCCAACCTCTTTGCGCACCTCATTGCGAGGGGCGAGCCGCATCGGCTGGCTGCCGGGCTGACGCTCGACCGTTTCCGCACCGGCCGACTGATCGACGAGGCGGCAGCTGCCGCCGTTGCGCACTGATTGCCAAGGATTTCGAGATGCTTTTGATCTATTGCCCCTATTGCGAAGAAGAGCGCTCCGAGCTCGAATTCCGCAATGCCGGTGACGCCCACATCGTCCGCCCTGCCAACATTGCCGAGATCAGCGACGAGGAGTTCGAGGAATTCTTCTTCCTCCGGCAGAACCCCAAGGGCCTGATCTTCGAACGCTGGCGCCATATCCACGGCTGCGGCCGCTTCTTCAATGCCGCGCGCGATACGGTCAGCGACCGGTTCTACACCACCTACAAGGCGGGCGAACCAAAGCCCGATGTTGCCGCCATTCTGAACAGCGAGCAGGACAAGGGAGCGGCACGATGAGCGGCACCAACCGTATTGCAGGTGCCGGCCGTCTGACGCCGGCGCGTACCGCCCGCTTCACCTTCGACGGACGCACGCTGACGGCGCTCGAAGGCGATACCGTCGCCTCGGCATTGCTTGCCAACGGCATCCATCTCGTCGGCCGCTCGTTCAAGTATCACCGTCCGCGCGGCATTCTTTCCGCCGGAGCCGAGGAGCCGAACGCGCTGCTCGATATTTCGCGCGATGCGGCCCGCCGCCAGCCGAACGTGCGCGCGACGGTGCAGGAAGTCTTCGATGGCATGAAGGTGGAATCGCAGAACCGCTGGCCGTCGCTCGCCTTCGACGTCGGCGGGTTCAACGACCTGCTGTCGCCGTTCTTTGCCGCCGGCTTCTACTATAAGACCTTCATGTGGCCGAAGGCTGCCTGGCACGCGATCTACGAACCCTTCATCCGCCGTGCGGCCGGTCTCGGCGTCGCGCCGACGGAAGCCGACCCGGACCATTATGCCAGTCGCTATGCCCATTGCGACGTGCTGGTGATCGGCGCCGGTGCTGCCGGCCTCTCCGCAGCGCTTGCAGCAGCCAAGGCCGGTGCCAAGGTGATCGTCTGCGACGAGCAGCCGGAAGTCGGTGGCGCGCTGCGCTATGAAGGCGGCACGACGATCGACGGCAAGGACGGCTGGGACTGGGCGCAGGCGACAGCCAGGGCGCTTGCCGCGATGGACAACGTCACGGTGCTCACGCGCACCACCGGCTTTGGCTACTACAACCACAATTTCGTCGGCCTCGTCGAAAGGGTGACGGACCATCTGTCCGTGCTCGACAAGGCATTGCCGCGCGAGCGCCTCTGGCAGGTGCGGGCGAAGAAGGTGATCCTCGCCAACGGCTCGATCGAACGCCACATGGTGTTTGCCAACAACGACCGCCCGGGCATCATGCTCGCTTCGGCCGGACGTACCTATCTCAACCATTACGGCGTTGCCGTCGGCTCCAAGGTCGGCGTCTACACCGCGCATGATTCCGCCTATGAGGCGGCCTTCGATCTCAAGCGCGCCGGCGTTGCCGTTCCTGCCATCGTCGACTGCCGCGACAATCCCGGCGAAGCGGTGCTTGCGGAAGCCCGTCGCCTCGGTATCGAGGTGCTGACCGGCCACTTCGTCGTCAATGCCGGCGGCAAGCTGCGCGTCTCCTCGATCAGCGTTGCCCGCAATGGCGGCGGGTCGGCGCGCAAGATCGCGGTCGATGCGCTGCTGGTTTCATCCGGCTGGACGCCGTCGGTGCACCTGTTCTCGCAGTCACGCGGCAAGGTGAAGTTCGATGCGGCAACGCAGCGCTTCCTGCCGGGCACCTATCTGCAGGATTGCCTGTCGATCGGCGCCTGCAACGGCACCGACGACCTGCAGGCAACGATCGACGAGGCGTTGGCAGCCGGCGAACTGACCGCACGCGCGGCAGGCGCCGAAGGTGGCGCCCAGGTGACGCTCCACGGCGACAATGCCTTCAGCTGGACCGGCGGCATGATCGGCGCTGCCGAAGGGGCCGGACCCGACACCACCGTCAAGGCCTTCATCGACTTCCAGCATGATGTCTGCGCCAAGGATATCCGGCTTGCGGTGCGCGAAGGCATGCATTCGATCGAGCATATCAAGCGCTTCACCACCAACGGCATGGCGTCAGACCAGGGCAAGCTGTCCAACATGCATGGCCTTGCCATTGCCGCCGAAGCGCTTGGCAAGGACATTCCGCAGGTGGGTCTGACGACCTTCCGCCAGCCCTACACGCCGGTAACCTTCGGCACGATCGTCAACCATTCGCGTGGAAGCCTGTTCGATCCTGCCCGCAAGACGCCTGTTCATGCCTGGGAAGAGGCGCATGGCGCCGAGTTCGAGGATGTCGGCAACTGGAAACGTGCCTGGTTCTACCCGAAGGCGGGCGAGAGCATGCATGAGGCGGTCGCGCGCGAATGCAAGACAGTACGCGAGGTCGCCGGCCTGTTCGACGCCTCGACGCTCGGCAAGATCGAGGTGGTCGGCCCGGATGCGGCCCAGTTCCTCAACCTGATGTACACCAACGCCTGGGACACGCTGAAGCCCGGCCGCTGCCGCTACGGCATCATGCTGCGCGACGACGGCTTCGTTTATGACGACGGCGTGGTCGGCAGGCTTGCCGAGGACCGCTTCCACGTGACGACCACCACCGGCGGTGCGCCGCGGGTGATGCACCATATGGAAGACTACCTGCAGACGGAGTTCCCGCACTTGAAGGTCTGGCTGACGTCGACGACGGAACAATGGGCCGTTATCGCCGTGCAGGGTCCGAAGGCGCGCGAGATCATCGCTCCGCTCGTCGAAGGCATCGATCTTTCCAACGAGGCTTTCCCGCATATGAGCGTGACCGAGGGCAAGATCTGCGGCGTGCCGACCCGGCTGTTCCGCATGTCGTTTACCGGCGAGCTCGGCTTCGAAGTCAACGTGCCGGCCGATTATGGCCAGGCGGTCTGGGAAGCGATCTGGGAGCGGGCCGAACCCATGGGCGCCTGCGCCTACGGCACCGAGACCATGCACGTGCTGCGCGCCGAGAAAGGCTACATCATCGTCGGCCAGGATACCGACGGGACGCTGACGCCCGACGATGCTGCCCTGTCCTGGGCAGTCTCGAAGAAGAAGGCCGATTTTGTCGGCATCCGCGGTCTCAAGCGCCCTGACCTCGTCAAGGATGGTCGTAAGCAGCTGGTCGGGCTCCTGACCAAGGATCCGAAGGTGGTGCTGGAGGAGGGCGCACAGATCGTCGCCGATCCGAACCAGCCGAAGCCGATGACGATGCTTGGCCATGTGACGTCGTCCTACTGGTCGGAAAATTGCGGCCGTTCGATCGCGCTCGCCGTCGTTGCTGGTGGCCGCGCACGCCTCGGTCAGACGCTGTACGTGCCGATGGCCGACAGGACGATCGCCGTCGAGGTGAGCGACATGGTGTTCTTTGACAAGGAAGGGGGTCGCCTCCATGGCTGATCTGGCAACTGCAACCCGCAAGGCTGCTCTTACTGCCCGCGGCGGTTTCGCCGAGGTGGTCCTGACGCCGGCACCCGCCGCTTCGCGCCTGTCGCTGCGCGCCGGTGCCGATGCGCTCTCCGGTCTTTCGGCGGCACTCGGCGTGACCTTGCCGGCACGGCCGAAGACCTCGGCTTTGAGCGGCAAACGCCATGCGCTCTGGCTCGGGCCGGACGAGTGGCTGGTGATCGACGAGAGCGAAGGTGACCTGATGGCCGCGGCCGCATCGAGCGGCACGCTGCACTCGGCGGTCGATGTCTCCCATCGCAACGTCGCCGTCATCGTCAGCGGTCCGGGCGCCGAAGTCGCGATCAACAGCGGCTGCCCGCAGGACCTGTCGCTGCCGATCTTCCCGGTAGGCGCCTGCTCGCGCACCATCCTCGGAAAGGTCGAGATCGTATTGCTGCGCCTCGCCGAGGACACGTTCCGCGTCGAATGCTGGCGGTCGTTTTCCCCCTATGTCTTCGGCATGCTGTCCGAAGGAGCGGCGGACGCTGGCCACTAAAGCTTTTCCAGGAAAACTGCGAAGCGCTCTTTCGTCAGGAAATGCGTACAACAAAGAAATATAGCGTTTTCAGGCGTTAAGCTGGAAACGCTCTCGGGCCGGCAAATTGCTGCGCGATCTTCGGGATGCGCAACGCCCTGTGGCCGGGTCCGCAATCCGACCTTGCCGCCGGCCTTCTCCGGCGGCTAAGCTGCCCCCGTTTGCAAGCGGGAGGACATCTTGAAGACACGGGCAGCAGGGCAGCAGTGCTCAGGCACGCACCGGTCGAGCGGCCCTATGCCAGGTCGCGACCGCTCTCGATCGAGACCGTCGACCTCGACACACCGGGACCCGACGAACTGCTGGTTCGCATCGGCGCTGCCGGTCTCTGCCACTCCGATCTTTCGGTGATCAACGGCGACAGGCCACGGCCCGTGCCGATGGCGCTCGGGCATGAGGCGGCAGGCACGGTGGAGGCCGTCGGCAGCGCAGTGCGCGATCTCAAGCCCGGCGATCGGGTGGTGATGAGCTTCATGCCGAGCTGCGGCGACTGCCAGCCTTGTGCGGAAGGGCGTCCGGCGCTCTGCATTCCAGGTGCCGAGGCGAATGGCAGGGGAACGCTGCTTTCCGGCGAGCGCCGGATTCGTTGCGACGCTGTTCCAGTCCATCATCACCTCGGCGTTTCCGGCTTTGCCGACTATGCGGTCGTCTCGCGCCATTCGGCAGTGAAGATCGAGGCGGACCTGCCGCTGGTCGAGGCGGCACTCTTCGGCTGCGCGGTGCTGACCGGCGTCGGTGCGATCGTCAATACCTGCCGCGTCCAGGCGGGCCAGTCGGCCGCCGTCGTCGGTCTCGGTGGCGTCGGGCTTGCCGCGGTGCTCGGAGCGGTCGCGTCGGGCGCGGAGCGGGTCGTCGCGATCGATCTCTCAAAGGACAAGCTGGCGCTGGCACGCTCGCTTGGCGCGACCGACACTTTTGTCGCCACCGATCCGGATGTGGGGGATGCGATCCGCGAGGCGACGTCAGGCGGTGTCGATCATGCGCTGGAGGCGGCCGGTTCGGTCAAGGCGTTCGAGCTTGCCTATCGCATCACCCGCCGCGGCGGAGCGACCGCGTCGGCCGGCCTTGCCCATCCCTCAAGCCAGATTGCCATCCCAGCCGTCAGCCTGGTCGCCGAAGAACGCACGCTTCGCGGCAGCTACATGGGAAGCTGCGTGCCGAGCCGCGATATTCCGCGCTTCATCGGGCTTTATCGGCGTGGCAAGCTGCCGGTCGACAGGCTGCTATCGAGCACCGGTCCGCTCGAGGAGATCAACGAGGCCTTCGACCTGCTCGACCAGGGCAAGGTCATCCGGCACGTGATTGCGTTTTGATCAGAGCCGCGCCGTAGAGGGTGAGCTTGGGCTGCCATCGCAGGATTTAGGCATCGGCAGGGCGGTCCTTCGGATCGAACTGGATGATCGTCTGCCAGGTGGCCGTCAGTGCCGGTTTGCGTTCACCCTCGATTTCGACCGTGACCTCATAGGTGATCATCAACATGCTGCTGCCACGGAAGCGCGCGTCTGCGATGGTGAAGTGCCCGCGCACGCGGGTGCCGCTCTTCACCGGTGCGATGAAGCGCACCTTCTCGAAGCCGTAGTTGATGCCCATCGTCTGTTCGCGGATTTTGGGCAGGCAGCTGTAATTCATCGCCGACAACAGCGACAGCGACAGGAAGCCGTGGGCGATCGTGCCGCCGAACGGCGTCTCGGCGGCGGCGCGCACCGGGTCGACATGGATATACTGATAATCGCCGGTTGCCTCGGCGAACTTGTCGATCGTGTCCTGCGTGACCGTGATCCAGTCGGAGACGCCGATCTCGGTGCCGACCAGCGGTCTGATTTCGGAAAGTGAAATATCCTTCAGCATATGGCTGTCCTGAAAGTGGCCCCCCAACGAATCTATAGGACGGTCGGGTGAGTTCTAGCAAGTGGTGGGAATAGTTCAGAAATTTTCGACGAAGAAGGAAACGGAGCGAGGAGGGACAAAGGTGGGTGGGAGTTCTGCAGAAAGCGCATCTTGCCACTGGCCGTCGAGGCTTTCGGGCAGATGGATCGGGTGCGGCGCGTGGCTGCGATTGACGACGACGGCAAGCCGCGTCGATCGCGTCTTCTTGCCGTCGCGTGTGGCAAGCACCATCGTCAGGTTGTCCGTTGCCGGGTGCTCCCAATCGGTCACCGCCATCGGGCGACCATCGAGGCGCAGCCATTCGACATCGTCCTTGCCGGTAAAGAATGTCGTCTCGCCGAACACACCGAAGCGCTTCCTCAGCGACGAAAGCGCTGCCGTATGGGCGACCAGCGTCTCATCCATCGCGCTCCAGTCGATCCAGGTGATGGCGTTGTCCTGGCAATAGGCATTGTTGTTGCCACGTTGGCTGCGTCCGCCTTCGTCGCCGGCGGTCAGCATGATCGTGCCGCGGGACGCAAACAGGGTGCCGAGAAGCGCCGCCACGTCATGCCGGCGCGCAACCGTGATCTCGGGGTCGGTTGTCGCGCCCTCGGCGCCGTTGTTCCAGGAATGGTTCTCGTTGTGGCCGTCACGGTTCTCTTCGCCGTTGGCCTCGTTATGCTTGCCGGCATAGGCAACGATGTCGGCAAGCGCAAAACCGTCATGGGCGGCGATGAAGTTGACCGTTCGGGTGCCGGTGTCGCCCCAGCGGGAAAACGTATCCGAAGAGCCCGCAAGCGCTGTCGCAAGCGCACCGATCACGTGCCGGTCGCCGCGCCAGTAGAGCCTGACGTCGTCGCGCGCCCGGTCGTTCCATTCCAGAAACGGAGCGGGAAAATTGCCGAGCTGGTAACCGCCGGGGCCGACATCCCAGGGCTCGGCGATCAGCACGCGGTCGGCAAGCACCGGATCGGCTTGGATTGCCTCAAACAGGGGAGCGTTCCGATGGAAACCGGTCATGTCGCGGCCGAGGACAGAGGCGAGATCGAAACGGAAGCCATCGACGCCGGCGGCCAGCACGAAGTGGCGCAGGCTGTCGAGGATCAGCGCCTGGACGACAGGGTGGTCGCAGGCGATCGTGTTGCCGCAGCCGGTGTCGTTGATGAGATCGCCCGGCCTGTCGGTGACGTGGCGATAATAGGCGAGGTTGTCGAGCCCTCGCATCGACAGCGTCGTGCCGAGCCGATCGCTTTCCCCGGAATGGTTGAAGACCAGATCGAGGATGACGCCGATGCCGGCCTTGCGCAGTGCCTCGACAGTCTGGCGAAGTTCCTTCAACCCGCCCGGCACCAGCCGTGGATCGAGCGCCATCGGCGCGATCGGATTGTAGCCCCAGCCATTGCTGAGCCCCAGTAGCGGCAGGTGACGTTCGTCGATCCAGGCGACGATCGGCATCAGTTCGACGGCGGAAACGCCGAGCCGCTTCAAATGGTCGATGATGACGGGCTCGGCGAGCGCTGCGACAGTGCCGCGTTTCGCCTCGGGAATGCCTTGATGCAGCGCTGTGAAGGGTTTGACGGCGATCTCGTAGATCAACCCGCCCGCCCTGAAGATCGGCGGCTTCGGCTTGGCTGTCTTGACGTCCCTGACGATTGCCTTAGGCACCAGATCGGCGGTGTCCTCGCCGAAGATGGTGAGCCTCGGATCGTGCCGGAAAGGCCGGTCGAGTTCGATGGCGTAGGGGTCGACGAGCAGCTTCGCTGGATCGAACCAGAGGCCGTGGTCGGGCGAATAGACCCCATCAGCGCGAAAACCGTAGCGGGTTCCCTTCGGCGCATCGGCAACCATCAGGCTATGCACATCGCCGTCGCGCAACATCGGCAGCTGACGCAATGCCTTGGCGCCCGCCTTGTCGAACAGGCAGAGGTCGATGCACGCAGCATTGCGCGACCAGACGGCAAACCGTGTACCGTCAGGGGTAAGCGTGGCGCCGAGGGGTAACAATGCATCGGTCGGCATTAATCAGTCACCCCTCGGGTTTTCTTGCTATATCAGTCTCTTGCGCGCCCCTGATGGGCGCTCCGTCAGGTGATCACGCTCGGCTCGGTGCGGCCGGTGCGGGTCTTGATGCCGGCGATCTCATCGGCAACGAGGATCAGGTCGGCGAGCGCCTCCTGGGTGTCGATATCATGGCGGGCCGGATTCGGCTCGAAACGCTCGATGTAGACACGCAGCGTTGCGCCTGATGTGCCGGTGCCCGACAGGCGGAAGACGACGCGCGATCCGCCCTCGAACAGGATGCGGATACCCTGGTTCTTGCTGACGGAATGGTCGACCGGATCGTGATAGGAAAAGTCGTCTGATGTCGCGACCTTGAGCGCGCCGAAGGATTTCCCGGGCAGGGTCGCGAGCTGGTCGCGGAGCGCTGCCACTAGGCCGTTGGCGGCATCGCTGTCCACTTCTTCGTAGTCGTGGCGCGAGTAGTAGTTGCGGCCGTAGGTCGCCCAGTGCTTGCGGGCGATGTCGAGCGCGCTTTCCTTGCGCACGGCAAGGATGTTGAGCCACAGGAGGACCGCCCAGAGGCCGTCTTTTTCGCGGACGTGGTTGGAGCCGGTGCCGGCACTTTCCTCGCCGCAGATCGTTGCCATGCCTTCATCGAGAAGGTTGCCGAAGAACTTCCAGCCGGTCGGCGTTTCGTAGAGGCCGATGCCGAGTTTTTCGGCGACACGGTCGGCGGCGCCGCTTGTCGGCATCGAACGGGCGATACCGGCAAGTCCCTTGGCATAGCCCGGCGCCAGATGGGCGTTGGCGGCCAGCATCGCCAGACTGTCGGACGGGGTGATGAAGATGCCGCGGCCGATGACGAGGTTGCGGTCGCCGTCGCCGTCGGAGGCTGCGCCGAAATCGGGGGCGTTGGGCGCCATCATTGTCTCGTAGAGCGCGCGGGCGTGTACGAGGTTCGGGTCCGGGTGATGGCCGCCGAAGTCCGGCAGCGGAATGAAGTTCATGACCGAGCCCTTCGGCGCGCCCAGACGCTTCTCGATGATCTCCTTGGCGTAAGGCCCGGTGACCGCGCTCATTGCATCGAAGACGACGCGGAAGCCGCCCGAGATCAGCTTGCGGATAGCGCCGAAGTCGAACAGGCTTTCCATCAGCGCGGCGTAGTCGGCCACCGGGTCGATGACGGTCACAGTCATGCCGTCGATCTCCTGCGAGCTCTCGGCATCGAGGTTGACGTCGGCGACATCCGAGATCTTGTAGGTGTCGATCACCTGGCTGCAGGCATAGATCGCGTCGGTGACCTTCTCCGGTGCCGGACCGCCATTGCCGATATTGTACTTGATGCCGAAGTCTTCGGTCGGGCCGCCGGGGTTGTGGCTGGCGGAGAGCACGATGCCGCCGAAGGCTTCGTATTTGCGGATGACGTTGGAGGCGGCCGGCGTCGACAGAATGCCGCCGCGGCCGACGAGTACGCGGCCGAAGCCGTTGGCGGCCGCCATCTTGATGGCGATCTGAATGACTTCGCGGTTGTAGAAGCGGCCGTCGCCGCCGATCACCAGGGTCTGACCGGCAAAGCCTTCGAGCGCGTCGAAGATCGACTGGATGAAGTTCTCGGCATAGTTCTTCTGCTGGAACACCGGAACCTTCTTGCGCAGGCCCGACGTGCCGGGTTTCTGATCGCCATAGGGTGTGGTGGTGACTGTTCTTATCATTCTGACTTAGCCTTTCCCGAGAAGACCGGAATATAGTGAGACGTAACGCTCGGCACTTCTGGCCCAGGAAACGTCCGATTTCATGCCCTGGGTCTGCAGACGCGCCCAGACTTTCGGTTCGTTGTATGCACGGAAGACGCGCCGGATCGCAAGACGCAACCCGTCGGCGGTGACCGGCGTGAACTGGAATCCGGTCGCCACCTTGGCTGACAACCCGGCTTCGTTCGCGTCGATGATGGTGTCGGCGAGGCCGCCGGTACGGGCAACCACCGGCACGCAACCGTAGCGCAGGCCGTAGAGTTGGGTCAGCCCGCAGGGCTCGAAGCGCGACGGAATGAGGATTGCGTCGGATCCCGCCTGCATCAGGTGCGACAGCGGTTCGTTATAGCCGGTAACCATGCCGACATGGCCGCGATGGCGCGAGGCGGCGGCGAGAAGCGCGCCTTCGAGCGCCGTGTCACCGGAGCCGAGAACGATGAGCTTGCCGCCCATCGCGACGATCTCGTCGGTGACTTCGGCGAGAAGGTCCATACCCTTTTGCCAGGTCAGCCGGCTGATGACGCAGAAGATCGGGCCGTTACCCTGTTCGAGCCCGAAGCGTTCCTCCAGCGCCCGGCGGTTGGCGGCGCGCTGCTTCAATGTCGTCGCGCTGAAATGCTGGGCGATAAAGGGGTCGCTGGCCGGATCCCAGACGTCGGCGTCGATGCCGTTGACGATGCCGGAGAGGTCGGAAACCCTGCTCTTGAGCAGGCCTTCAAAACCCATGCCGAAGTCCGGAGTCAGGATCTCCTGCGCATAGGATGGGCTGACGGTGGTGATCGCATTTGCGGTCTGCAGGCCACCTTTGAGGAAGCCGACATCGCCGTAATATTCGACGAACTGCGTCGAGAAGGCTTCGGGCGGAAGTGCCAACTCGGCGAAGATTTCCGGCCCAAATTGCCCCTGGAAGGCGATGTTGTGGATCGTCAACACTGTCGGCGTCGAGGCGGCGCGGCCAAAGCGCATATAGACCGGCGTCAGTGCCGTCTGCCAGTCGTGCACATGGACGATATCGGGCTTCCAGCCGGACACGACATCGCCGGCGGCGATTTCGGCCGCAGCCAGCGACAGGGCGGCGAAGCGGCGAAAGTTGTCGACATAATCGCGGCCGGTGGCGTCGACATAGGGGCCGCCGTCGCGCTCGTAGAGGGCAGGCAGATCGAGCACCAGCAGGTCGAGGCCGTCAAGATCGGCCGCGAGAACCGAGGCCGGGCTGCCGAACAGATTGGCAAAACTGCCGACCTTCTTTTTCTTCTTCAGTTTCTGCAGCACCGCGGGATAGCCGGGCACCAGGGTGCGGGTGCGGATGCCGTGCGGCGACAGTGCGGCCGGCAGGGCGCCGACGACATCGGCGAGCCCCCCGGTCTTGACCAGCGGATACACTTCGGACGCAACGGAGAGGATGTTCATCAGCGGCGGACCTACATTCCCAGTTTGTCGATCATTGTCTGGGTGATCAGGCAAACGCCGTTTTCCGAACGGCGGAAGCGCTTCGCATCCAGTTCCGGGTCTTCACCGACGACGAGGCCCTCCGGAATGACCACGCGGCTGTCGATCACCACGTTGCTGAGCAGCGCGCGGCGACCGATCTTCACATCGGGCAGTATGACGGCATTTTCCAGTCGCGAATATGAATTTACTCTGACGCCGGTGAAAAGCAGGCTGCGATTGAGGGCAGCGCCCGAGATGATGCAGTCGCCCGACACCAGCGACGAGGTCGCGGAGCCGCGGCGGTTCTCGTCGTCATGCACGAACTTTGCCGGCGGCTTGATCTCGGCGAAGGTCCAGATCGGCCAGGTGCTGTCGTAGATGTCGAGTTCGGGCGTTACATGCGTCAGGTCGATATTGGCCTGCCAATAGGCATCGATCGTGCCGACGTCGCGCCAGTAGGCTTCGCGTTCGAAGTCCGAGCGCACACAGGACTGGTTGAAGCGGTGGGCGACCGCCTTACCGTTGTCGACGATATACGGGATGATGTCCTTGCCGAAGTCGCGGCTCGACTTCGGATCGGCCGCGTCGCGGCGCAACAGATCCATCAGGAACTTGGTGTGGAACACGTAGATGCCCATCGAGGCGAGCGCCATCTCGGGATTGCCGGGAATGCCCGGCGGATCGGCCGGCTTCTCGACAAAGGCGATAATGCGATCCTTGTCGTCGACATGCATCACACCGAAGCCGGTTGCTTCCATGCGCGGCACTTCGAGGCAGCCGATGGTGACGTCGGCGCCGGAATCGACGTGCTGCTGCAGCATCAGTTCGTAGTCCATCTTGTAGATGTGGTCGCCCGCCAGGATGACCATGTATTCGACGCCGTGATCCTCGATGATGTCGATGTTCTGGTAGACCGCGTCGGCGGTGCCTTCGTACCACTGCGTTTCGGAAACGCGCTGGCTTGCCGGCAGGATATCGAAACTTTCGTTTCGCTCGGGGCGGAAGAAGTTCCAGCCGCGCTGCAGGTGGCGGATCAGCGAATGGGCCTTGTACTGCGTGGCGACGCCGATGCGACGGATGCCGGAGTTGAGGGCGTTCGAGAGTGCGAAGTCGATGATGCGGGCCTTGCCGCCGAAATAGACGGCCGGCTTTGCCCGTCGGTCGGTCAATTCCTTCAGGCGGCTGCCGCGGCCGCCAGCGAGAACATAGGCCATGGCATCACGGGCCAAGGGTTGCGTACGCTTTTCCACCATTTGTCCTCCCCAAAATCATTGTTCTTCGGGATCGTCACGGCGACCTTTGGCGACGCCTTGCGGCCCTCGAAATTTCTTCTTGCACTCCCGCCGTCCGGTTCACCCCGTCGGGCTGGAACACTCTGCAGCGCCGCGCGTCTTATTAGACTTAGACGCGCAAAGGTCGCTGTAGCACTTTGAATTGCTGCATGTTTTTATCCTTAAATCGAATAGGATTTAAGGAAACATGCAGCAGCATTTCCGATTTGAACCAAGTCGAAGAAACGCTCTATCCCTTTGTTTTTGCGCATTTCCTGACGGAAAACCGCTTCGCACTGTGCGTTCAGATGAACGCACAAAGGACGCTCTAGCACTTTGATTCTAGAGCATCTTATCCGCTTTCAGTGATTCCACTTGAAAGCGGGATGCTCTAGTCCTGCTCCAGCATCAGCGTTGCCAAAGGCGGCAAGGTGATGGTGGCTGCTATTGCTCCTGTCTGATCCTTTTGTGCCTGAACGGCGCCGCCGTTGCCCTTGCCACTCCCCCCATAGATTTCCGCATCGGTGTTCAATATTTCCTTCCAGCGACCCGCGACCGGAAGCGGGATCGTGTAGTTTTCCCGATAGACGGGCGTGAAATTGGTGATGACGGCGACGAGCTTTTCACCCGGCGCCTTGCGCAGCCACGCAAAGACCGAGTTGTCCCGGTCGTCTGCGAGCAGCCATTCGAATCCGTCGCCTTCGCAGTCGCGCGCATGCAGCGCCGGCTTCGAGCGATAGGTGCCGTTGAGATCGCGCACCAGTCGGCGCATGCCCTCATGCAGGTGATATTCCAGCAGGTTCCAGTCGAGCGCGCGCTCCTCCGACCATTCGCGCCACTGCGCAAACTCCTGCCCCATGAACAGGAGCTTCTTGCCGGGGTAGCCCCACATGAAGCCGTAGTAGGCGCGCAGGTTGGCGAACTTCTGCCAATCGTCGCCGGTCATCTTGGCAATGAGCGAACCTTTGCCGTGCACGACCTCGTCATGGGACAGCGGCAGCACGAAGTTTTCGCTGAAGGCGTAGAGCAGCCCGAACGTCAGGTCGTTGTGGTGGTGGCGACGGTGGATCGGCTCGCGCGACATGTATTGCAGCGTGTCGTGCATGAAGCCCATGTTCCACTTGAAGCCGAAGCCGAGACCGCCGGCATGGACCGGATGGGACACCTTGGGCCAGGACGTCGATTCCTCGGCGATCGTCAGGATGCCTTTGTGGACGCCGTAGATTTCGGTGTTCATCGTCTGAAGGAAGCGGACCGCCTCCAGGTTCTCGTTGCCGCCGTATTCGTTCGGCACCCATTCGCCGTGTTTGCGCGAATAGTCGAGGTAAAGCATCGAGGCGACGGCATCGACGCGCAGCCCGTCGACGTGGAATTTCTCCGCCCAATAGAGCGCGTTGTTGACGAGGAACGACAGCACTTCCTGCCGACCGAAATTGTAGATCGCCGTATTCCAGTCGGGGTGGAAACCCTGGCGCGGATCCTCATGCTCGTAGAGCGCGGTGCCGTCGAACCAGCGCAGCCCGTGCTCGTCGGTCGGGAAATGCGCGGGCACCCAGTCGAGGATGACGCCGAGGCCGACTTTGTGGCAGCCGTTGACGAAACGCGCAAACCCTTCCGGCTCGCCGAAGCGTGCCGTCGGCGCATAGAGGCCTGTCGTCTGGTAGCCCCAGGAGGGATCGTAGGGGAATTCGGAGATCGGCAGGAATTCGATATGGGTGAAACCCATGTCGACGCAGTAGGGGATCAGCCGGTCGGCGAGCTCATCCCAGGACAGCATGTCGCCATTGTCGCGGCGCTGCCACGAGCCGGCGTGGACCTCGTAGATCGAGATCGGCTGGCGGCGGGCGTCAGTCGATGCCCAATGGGCGCGGTGCGCCTCGTCTTCCCACACCTGTGCGATCTCAGGCGTCGTCACCGAGGCGGTGTTGGGCCGAAGCTCCGAACGGCGTGCGAAGGGATCCGCCTTCAGCGGCAGCAGCGTACCTTGGCGGTCAAGGATTTCGTATTTGTAGGCAAGGCCCGCCTCGACACCGGGGATGAAGATTTCCCAGATGCCGGTGTCGGTCCGCAGCCGCATGACATGGCGCCGCCCGTCCCAGCCGTTGAACTGGCCGACCACCGACACGCGCTTGGCGTTCGGGGCCCAGACGGCGAAATGGTAGCCTTGAGCGCCTTCATGGTCGGTCGGATGGGCGCCCATCTTGTCGAACAGCCGGAGATGCGAGCCCTCGCGGATGTAGTAGTCGTCCATCGGTCCGAGTACGGGGCCGAAGCTGTAGGGATCGACGACGATCCACTCGCCGCCATCGTTGCGGGCGCGATAACGCACCGGCTGGATCTTGCGCAGCGAGACCGGTCCCTCGAAGAAGCCGGCGTCGTCGCGCCGCTCGAGGGTTCCGAGTTCCTTGCCCGCCAGCGTTTCCGCAACGACGCTAGCGGCATCCGGGATGAAGCAGCGGGCGACGTAGTTTCTTCCCGCCGGATGCACGCCAAGAACGGCAAAGGGATCGTCGTGCGTGCCCGAAAGAATGGCCGCAATGGCCGGCATTGACAGCAGGGCTGCGGCTGCGGGTTCCGGGTCCTTGCCGGCCGAAGGGGTCATCCGGCTCTCCAAATTTCCCCGGCATATTGCCGGATGGTCCGATCGGACGAGAACCAGCCCATGCGCGCGGTGTTGCGTACGGCCTGCGAATACCACGCCGACGGCGTCGTCCACAGCTGGTCGATTTCACGCTGCGCCCGGGCATAGGCTTCGAAGTCGGCCGCGACCATGAACCAGTCGTGATTGTAGAGGCCATCGACGAGGCTGGTGAAGCGGTTGCGGTCATCGGGCGAAAACACACCCGAAGCGATCGCCTGCAACGCCTGCGACAGCTCGCGCGACCCTTCGATGATGGCGCGCGGATTGTGGCCTTCGGCGCGGGCGTTGGTGACTTCCTCGGCCGTCAGGCCGAAGATCTTGATGTTTTCCTCGCCGACCCAGTCGCGCATTTCGACATTGGCGCCGTCGAGCGTGCCGATCGTCAGCGCACCGTTCAGCGCAAACTTCATGTTGCCGGTGCCGGAGGCCTCCATGCCGGCCGTCGAGATCTGCTCGGACAGGTCGGCTGCGGGGACCATGATCTCGGCCAGCGAGACGTTGTAGTTCGGTACGAAGACGATCTTCAGAAGACCGCGCACCGCCGGGTCGTTGTTGACCACGCGGGCGACGTCGTTGGCCAGTTTGATGATCAGCTTGGCGTTGTGGTAGCTCGGCGCCGCCTTGCCCGCGAACAGCTTGACGCGCGGCACCCAGTCGAGCTCGGGATGCGAGCGGATCTGGTCGTAGAGCGCCACCGCCTCGATGATATTGAGGAGCTGGCGCTTGTACTCATGGATGCGCTTGATCTGGATGTCGAACATCGCCGACGGGTCGAGCCTGAGGCCGAGGCGGCTTTGCACAAGCTGCGCCAGCTTCACCTTGTTGGCGCGCTTGACCGCGGCAAACCGCTCCTGGAAATCCGGTTTGTCGGCGAAGGCATCGAGTGCCTGCAGCGCCTCGGTATTGTCCATGAATTCGTCGCCGATCGCCTCGCGGATCAGGCTGAACAGGCCGGGATTGCACTGCATCAGCCAGCGGCGGGGGGTGATGCCGTTGGTCTTGTTGTTGATGCGATCTGGATAGAGCCTGTGCAGGTCGGCAAAGACCGTTTCCTTCATCAGCTCGGTGTGCAGCGCCGACACGCCGTTGATCGAATGGGAGCCGACAAACGCAAGGTTGCCCATGCGCACCCGGCGGTCGCCGCTTTCGTCGATCAGCGAGATGTTGCGGATTTCCTGGTCGGTGGCGCCCTTCTGCTTGCGCGCCTCGATCAGGATCTTGGCGTTGATCGCATAGACGATCTGCATGTGGCGCGGTAGCAGACGTTCGAAGAGCGGCACGGGCCAGCTTTCGAGCGCTTCGGGCAAAAGCGTGTGGTTAGTGTAGGAAATGGTCCGGCGGGTGATCTCCCAGGCCTGTTCGAAATCTAGGCCGTGCAGATCCGTCAGCAGCCGGATCAGTTCGGCAATCGAGACCGCCGGATGCGTATCGTTGAGCTGGATCGCGACGGCATCGGGCAGCGAGGTGAAGTCGGGATACTGCTGCAGGTGGCGGCGCAGGATGTCCTGCAGAGACGCGGACGAGAAGAAATATTCCTGGCGCAGGCGAAGCTCCTGGCCGGCGGGCGTCGCGTCGGCGGGGTAGAGCACGCGGGTCAGGCTTTCGGCCTTGTTGCTTTCGCGCAGCGCGCCGATGTGGTCGCCGGCATTGAAGGCATCGAGCAGGATCGGGTCGATCGGCTGCGCCGTCCAGAGCCTGAGCGTATTGACGCGCTTGGCGCGCCAGCCGACGGCAGGCGTGTCGAAAGCGGTGGCGATCACACGCTCGGCCGGCTTCCACACGAAGCGCTGGATCTCCTCGTCGACATTGGCGGTTTCGACAACGCCGCCGAAGCCGATCTCATAGGAGCTTTCGCGCCGCTCGAACTCCCAGGGATTGCCATGGGCAAGCCAGGTCTCCGGCAGCTCTACCTGCCAGCCATCGGCCATCTGCTGGCGGAACAGGCCGTGCATGTAGCGGATGCCGTAGCCATAGGCTGGAACGTCCACCGTCGCCATCGATTCCATGAAACAGGCTGCAAGACGGCCGAGACCACCATTGCCGAGTGCTGCGTCGGGCTCGAGCAGGGCGATGACATCGATATCGACACCGAGCGAGGCGAGCGCATCGCGCATCTCCTCCATCAGGCCGATATTGGTCATGGCATCGCGCATCAGGCGGCCGATAAGGAACTCCAGCGACAGATAATAGACGCGCTTGGCACCGGTCGCGTAGGTCTGGCGGGTCGAATCCATCCACTTGTCGGTGATGCGGTCGCGCACCACGAGGATAGCCGCGGTCAGCCAGTCATGCGGCTTGGCGACCTTCGGATCCTTACCGATACGATACTTCAGGCGTTCGAGAATTTCGACGGCAAGCTGATCGGGTTCGGAAGAACGAAGTGCGGGCTGCGGCAGTTCGTTGGCGGAAATCTTATTCATCATCAGAACTGTCTTACCCTTTTGCGTTGGGAGGTCGCAGGCCGGAACCGACCGGGGATGGGCAATTTATGCATCGATCCGAAGCGCTTGCAACAGCTGTTTTTAAAAGGATTAGAATTGCCTGAATAGAAGGGATACGCGACGAAGAGCCATGGGCTTGACGATTGCGCGAACGAAAAATGCCGCCCGGCGGGACCGGGCGGCACAGTGGTGCGCGCTTT
The DNA here is from genome assembly GCF_001426785.1 of Ensifer sp. Root142. NCBI lineage: Bacteria > Pseudomonadati > Pseudomonadota > Alphaproteobacteria > Hyphomicrobiales > Rhizobiaceae > Ensifer > Ensifer sp. Root142. The sequence goes on along the minus strand of NZ_LMFK01000048.1, from coordinate 237,709 downwards.
TGTTGTTTACTTGGTCAGGCGGGTCGCCATGGCCGAAGCCTTCTCGCCGATCGCCTTGAAGGCCGCGATCAGGTCGGCGGCTTCTTCCGCCTGGAAGTAGTTGGCGGTGGTGGTGGCGCAGGACTTGAGCAGTGCTTTGCCGCGGTCCGGTGCCATGAAGGCGACGGTATAGACCTGGATGTTGTTCTTGCGTGCCGTATCGCACCACGTCAGTGTCGTCGTGTCGTCGCTCGTGTTGTTGTTGTCGCCGTCGGTCATGAACACGATGTATTTTGTCGGTACCTGACCGTTCTTGGCCTTGTGCGCGGTATTTTCCGTCGCGGCAGTGACCTTGTTGTATGCGGTCTTAAAGGCATTGCCCGATGCTGTGCCGCCGGTTGCAACGAGGGCGTTGACATAGGTTGCCGTTCCCGTCGTGCCCCAATCGAGATTACCGGCCGTATCCTGCGCCGAATTGTAGGAAACGGCTGCCGTGCGGACATAGAGATCCTTCGGGTCGGCAATCTTCAACTGCGCGAGCAGATCCTTGACCGCGGTCTTGAGCGCATCGACCTTGGTGACGTAGCAGGGCTTGGTCGCCTTCAGGTTCGGATACTTGCTCCAGTTGTCCTCGGTGTAGTTGGCGCACGACGTTTTCGTCGTGTCCAACGCGTTGGTCTTCCAGGCCATCGAGCCGGAGCGATCGAGCACGAGATACATCGACAGCGCGTTCTTGGTTTCGGTTGCGCTGTCCGCGGTGGCCCGGGTTTCGAGCTGGGTCCATTTCCGCCCGAGCAGGCGGGTCATCGCGTTGAATTCGATCGTGTGCTTGTTGACGATCGAGACTTTGAAGGTCTTGCCCGTCGCGCCGTTGCTGCCCTCGATGATGTCGACGGTTGCCTCATCGACGGGCGGCTTGTCTTCTGCGGCCGGATCGGCGGCGGATTTGAACGATGCCGCAGTTCCGCCATTCTCGCCCCAGCCGTCAGTGGCACTGCCTGCGGCCGTGGACTGAGCCTTCAGGAAGTTCAATGCGATTTCCTTGGCCTCTTCCGGCGTAGGCGGAGTTTTCGACACCAGTGCAGACGCTGCGGCCAACGCTGCGGCGTCGGCCGCATCTTGCATCTGGTTCTTCATCGTCACCATGTTCGCCAGGTCGATGGCGACGCCACCGGCCGCAAGTATCAATGGCGTTGCCAAAGCCGCCATCATGCCGAAATTGCCGCCGCGGTCCTTCAGCATAGCCATGAAGGACCGGTTGATCGTGGATCGTTTTCCCATCTCTGCACACCCCAAGGAACGCGTTGCAAGCTTGAGGGGGACATTAGCGGGGGTGACTTACGATATCGTTCAGGCGATCGATTCAATTTTAGCGGAATGCAGGAAAACCAGTGGTTACAGCGGGTTCACGCGACACGGAGGCGTGCGAAAACGGGAACGTCGTGTCTCAAATCGGGTCAGGTGACCGGAATGACGTCAACGGCCTGTTCGGTCTTCTGCCCGCCATAGCTCTTCAGCACGCCGATGACGGGTGCAACGTCGCCGTAGTCGCGACCATGACCGACGACGATATGGTCGGTTCCAGCAGGGATATTGTTGGTCGGATCGAGTTCAAGCCAACCAGCGGTGGTGCCACACCAGATACGAACCCATGCGTGCATGGCGTCAGCCCCTTCCAGGCGCTCCTTGCCGGCGGGAGGAATCGTTCTCAAGAATCCGCTAACATACCCAGCGGGAATGCCGAGGCTCCTGAGCGCCACGATCATCACATGGGTGAAATCCTGGCAGACACCGCGTTTGAGTTCGAATGCTTCCGCCGGTGTGGTGCTTACCGTCGTCGCCTCGGCGTCGTAGACGAAGTCCCGGTGGATGCGGGCGCAGATTGCCGTTGCGATCTGGCGGATCGTCATCCCGGGAGTGACCACGGCTTGTGCGTAGGCCGCAATCTCCGGGACCTCCGTCAGAAGCGGACTGGGGCCGATGAAATGATGCGGCGCTTCCGGGTCGACGGACCACGAGGCGGCGAGCTCCGTCGGCAGGCGCGACAGATCGGCCGAAAAGTCGGCCGTCAGCGGCAACGACTCCACCTGCACCCGCGCCTGCATGCGGATCACGAGGTCGTCATGGGCGGAGCGAAACAGGATCGCGGTGAAGGGATTGGCGAAGAAATCGACGCTTTCGGAGCGTTCCGCCGGCATCGGGTGACAACTGAGCGAGCCGACGACGAGCCGCTGCCGGCCGGGCAGCGTCGCCGGCATGACGCGCACGAGGTGGCGCCCGCCGGACACCGGCACTTCGTAGCCGTAGGTGATCTTCAGGCTGATATCATAGAGCATGGGTGTATCCTGCCGGTCAGCCGAGATAGGTGTTGGCGAGAATATTGGAGAGCGCTTCCAGGTCCCGCTCCAGCCTGTTGTAGACGCCGAGGTTCATCGCCTCCGGCGTCATGACCGCAAGGCCGGAATGCAGGCGCATCGCCTCGCGGTAGAAGGGCGACATCTGGCCGTTGACATAGGCGTTCGGCAGAAGCTCCACCTCGGTCTTGATCTCGTTCAGCTGGTAGAGCACCGAGCGTGGGTTGAGCGGGTCGAGCGCCAGCAGGTCGGTCACGGTGAGTGCCGCGGTGTTGACGTTGTAGCGCCGGCGGTGGGTCATGACGCTGTCGCCGATCTCAAGCAGCATGTCGTAGGCGCCATCGGGGGCGTCGGGGCCGGACATATGACCAAGCAGCCGCGTCATGTGCAGCCCACGTTCGATGTAGCGGCCGATCGACAGAAAGCGCCAGCCGGTAAAGCGATACATGTTTTCGTGCACGAGACCGGCAAACCCAGCGAGCTTGCGCAAAAGCACGGTCATGGCGCGGGTGGCATCGTCGCCCGACTGCACGGTCGCATGAAACTTTCGTGCCGTCTGCGACAGATCGTTGAGCGCCAGCCAGCCGTCCGGCGAGAAGCGGTCGCGGATGTTGCCGGCGCTGAAGAGCGCGCTTGCGATATTGGCCAGCAGGCTGTCGGGCACCGCCTGGCGGGTATCGATATCGAGGGCGGCAAGATAATCGGTGACGTCCTGAAGCAGCGGCAGGCTCGGGTCGGCAGTCTCGGCAAACCGGCCGTGCCAGGCGCGCAGGATGCGCAACGCCCCTTCCGCGCGCTCGATATAGCGGCCAAGCCAGAACAGGTTGTCGGCCGCCCGGCTCGGCAGGCTTCCCGGCATGTTGCGGGTGAAGCTTTCCTCGGCCGGCAGCAAGGTGGTGCGTTCGACCGGCCGGTCGCTGACGATCCAGACGTCGGCCGCCGTGCCGCCGGCCTGCATGGCGATCGCGGCAACATCGTCGCCGGATCCGATGCGGGCAAAGCCGCCGGGCATGATCTGCCAGCCATCGCGGGTGCGGGCGGCAAAAACGCGCAGGCTCATCGGGCGCGGCGTCAGGCGGCCGCGCACCCAGGCCGGCGTGGTCGACAGCGTGACCGCCTCCTGGCCGACAAGTTTTCCGGCCTCGGCATCGAGCCAATCGGAGATCGACGCCTTGTCCTTTTCGCCCAGTGACGCTCCGAGCACCGACTGGCCGTTGTCGTCGAAGAACGGGCGCGTCGCATAGGCCGGGCCGATGACCATGCGCTCGATATTGGCGGCGACCTGCGCACGCTCGGATGTCTGGCCGCACCACCAGGTGGCGATCGATGGCAGCTTCTGTTCCTCGCCGAGTAGATGCCGGCAGATGGCCGGCAGGAAGGCGAGGAAGGCGCGCGTTTCGACGATGCCGGAGCCGAGCGCGTTGACGATCGCGACGGAACCGGCCCGCAGAGCCTCGACGATGCCGGGGGTGCCGATGTGCGACGACTGGTTCAATTCCAGCGGATCGGCGAAGGCGGCGTCGAGGCGGCGCCAGAGCACGCCGACCGGCTTCAGCCCGGCGACCGTGCGCACCATCACCCGTCCGCCGACAACAGTCAGGTCTTCGCCTTCCAGAAGCATGAAGCCGAGATAGCGGGCGATATAGGCGTGCTCGAAATAGGTCTCGTTGGCGATCCCGGGCGAGAGCACGGCGATGCGATCGTCCGGATGCAGCTTGCGCGCCTGCAGCGTGTCGCGGAAGGCGCCGAAGAAGCCGGCGAGGCGATGCACATGCGTTTCGGCATAGAGATTGGAGAAGGCACGCGTGGTGGCGACCCGGTTTTCCAGCGCGAAGCCGGCACCGGACGGCGCCTCTGTGCGATCCGAGAGGACCCACCAGTTACCATCAGGCCCACGGCCGATCTCGAAGGAGATGAATTGCAGGAAATGGCCATCGGCCGGTTTGACGCTGACGAGCGGTCGGAGAAAATCGGGGTTGGAGGCGATCAATGCCGGCGGCAGCAGGCCTTCGCGCACCAGGCGGTTTTCGCCGTAGACGTCGGCGACGACCTTCTCCAGAAGTTCGGCGCGCTGGATGAGGCCTTGCGAGACCGTCGCCCATTCGTGCTCGTCGATCAGGACCGGGATATGCGACAGCGGCCAGCTTCTCTCCGAGCTGTCCTTGCCGCCATAGACCCGATAGAAGACGCCGGCGTCGCGCAGATAGCGGTCGGCGCGTGCGAAGCGATTGACAAGGTCCGTTTCGTCGAGGCGGCCGAGCGTCGAAAGCAGCCGCTGCCAGACGGGCCGGACATTGCCGTGCGCGTCGAGCATCTCGTCGGCAATGCCTGGAAGTGCACGGTAGCCGAAAACCGGATCGTCATCGATGCCCAGCCGGCCTGCCGCTGCTGTCTGCTTCTTCGCCATTTACGCTCCTGGCGGACGCCTGAGATCAAGCGTCATCGGAAATTCCATCGACGGGCTTTCCGGATGAAGCAGGTAGCCTCCCGGAGTGTGGCCCCAGGGCTCGAACCGCGCCAGTCGCCGCGCTTCTGCCTCGTTGCCGTTGACCGGAAATGTCTCGTAACTGCGCCCGCCCGGATGGGCGACGTGGTAGACGCATCCGCCAATCGCCCGATTCGACCATGTATCATAGATATCGAATGTAAGGGGAGTGTTCACGGGCAAAACCGGGTGAAGGCCGGCGGCCGGTTGCCAGGCCTTGTAGCGAACGCCGGCAACGGCGCTGCCATTGACACCCGTCTTGGCGAGAGGCACGGGACGGCCGTTGCAGGTGACGGTGTAGCGCTCGGGATTTGGCGTGTCGAGCCTGACCTGCAGCCGCTCGACGGAGCTGTCGACATAGCGCACGGTGCCACCGATTGCGCCCTGTTCGCCCATGACATGCCAAGGCTCCAGTGCCTGACGAATTTCCAGCCTGCCGCCTTCGTATTCGACCTCTCCGCAGAAGGGGAAGCGGAATTCGAGCTGGGCCTCGAACCATTCCGGCCGAAGATCGAACCCATGGGCGCGCAGATCGGCGAGCACTTCGAGGAAATCCTGCCAGACGTCATGCGGCAGCATGAAGCGGTCATGAAGGGCGGTTCCCCAGCGCACGAAGCGGCCGTCGAGCGGGTGTTTCCAGAAACGGGCGATGAGCGCGCGCACCAACAGCTGCTGCGCAAGCGACATGCGGGCATTGGGCGGCATCTCGAAGCCGCGGAATTCGACGAGGCCGAGGCGGCCGGTCGGCCCGTCGGGCGAAAACAATTTGTCGATGCAGATTTCGGCACGGTGGGTGTTGCCGGTGACGTCTACGAGCAGGTTGCGGAACAGCCGGTCGACCAGCCAGGGCAGGGGCGGCGGTGTTGCGGAACCCGGCAGCGGGACCTGCGCGAGCGCAATCTCCAGCTCGTAGAGCTGATCGTGCCGAGCCTCGTCGATGCGCGGGGCCTGACTGGTCGGCCCAATGAACATGCCGGAGAACAGGTAGGAGAGCGACGGATGGCGCTGCCAATAGAGGACAATGCTCTTCAACAGGTCGGGCCGGCGCAGGAACGGGCTGTCATTGGGATTGGCGCCGCCGACGACGACGTGATTGCCGCCGCCAGTGCCGGTGTGGCGGCCGTCGATCATGAACTTGTCGGCGCCGAGCCGGCTTTGACGTGCCTCTTCGTAGATCGCGGTGGTGATATCGACGCACTCCTGCCAGCTGGCGGCCGGATGGATGTTGACCTCGATGACACCGGGATCGGGTGCCACGCGGATGACATTGATGCGCTCGTCGTGTGGCGGCGCGTAACCTTCTATGTGAAGCGGCAGGCCGAGTGCGGCGGCGGCCCGTTCGGTCGAAGCGATCAGGTCGAGATATTCCTCGATGCTCGTCGTCGGCGGCATGAAGACGCAGAGCCTGCCGTCGCGCGGCTCGACACTGATCGCCGTGCGCACCAGCCCGGCGATCTCGTCGCGTGGCTGGGGTTGCGGGGTTTCAGGCGCTTCCGAGGCCTGGAAGCGCGAATGCTGCGGGCGGGCGCTGGTTTCGGCGAAATCGGGCAGATCGTCGCGCGGAACGGTCGGGTCGACCGGATGGATATAGGGATAGGCGGACGGAGCGACATAGGGCAGGGCGCCGAGCGGCAGGCGATAGCCGACGGGGCTGTCGCCTGGAACGAGGAAGATGCGGCCGCGGCGGGTCTGCCACTTCTCGCTCATCCACCGCACGCCGGTGGCACGCGCATTCCAGGCCTGCACCGGCAGCACGTAGCCGGTCGGTGCCGTCAGGCCGCGCTCGAACACGCGGGCCATGCGGCTGCGTTCCTCTGGATCCTTCAGCTTGGAATTGGCCGGATCGACGTTGTCGGGAAGGTTTGCTTCCTTGAGCAGCCAATCGGCCGGGTCTTCGAAAGCCGGCACGACCATCTCAGTCGGCACGCTCAATTCGGCTGCCACCACATGCAGCAGGCGTTCGGCATCTTCTGCCGTCACGTCATGCTGGCCGTTCTCCTCGGCAATGAGATCGGCCTGACGCCAGATCGGCACGCCGTCCTTTCGCCAGTAGAGCGAGAAGGTCCAGCGCGGCAGGCTTTCGCCCGGATACCACTTGCCCTGGCCGTAATGCAGAAAACCGCCGGGCGCGAAGCGTTCGCGCAGCCGACGGATGAGGATATCCGCCTTCTCGCGCTTGGTCGGCCCGACAGCTTCGGTGTTCCATTCCTCTGCTTCGAAATCGTCGATCGATACGAAGGTCGGCTCGCCGCCCATCGTCAGGCGCACGTCGTTTTCGGACAGCACCTGGTCGACTTGCTCGCCGAGCGCGTTGAGGGCCTGCCAGCTTTCATCGGAGAACGGCTTGGTGATGCGCGGATGCTCGGCGACGCGCGAGACCTTCATGTCGAAGGCAAAGTCGGTACGAGTTTCAAGATCGCCGAAGAAGCCGCCGGAAATCGGGGCGGCGTTGCGGTAATGCGGCGTGGCGGCGAGCGGAATATGGCTTTCGCCGGTCAGAAGGCCGGAGGTCGGGTCAAGCCCGACCCAGCCGGCGCCGGGCAGATAAACCTCGGCCCAGGCATGCAGGTCGGTAAAATCGTGTTCGGTGCCGGACGGGCCGTCGAGCGCCTTGAGATCGGGCGCCAGCTGGATGAGGTAGCCCGAGACGAAGCGGGCGGCATAACCCAGATTGCGCAGGATCTGGACGAACAGCCAGCTCGAATCGCGGCACGACCCTCTGGCCGACGTCAGCGTTTCCTCCGGCGGCTGGACACCCGGCTCCATGCGGATGACGTAGCCGACGTCCTGCTGGAGCCGGGCATTGAGGCCGACGACCATGTCGATGGTCCGTTGCCGGGAGCGATCGACGGTCGCCATGAACGAAGACAGCGCCGGCCCCATCGGTTCCGGCGTCATGTAGATCTTCAGGTCGTCGATTAGGTCCTCAGGATAGGCGAAGGGCCAATGCTCGGACTCTTCCTCGATGAAGAAGTCGAAGGGGTTGTAGACGGTCATGTCGGCGACGAGATCGACTTCGACCTTCAGTTCGGTCACCGGATCCGGGAAGACGTAACGGGCGAGGTAGTTGCCGTAGGGGTCCTGCTGCAGATTGACGAAGTGGTTGGCAGGCGAGACTTTCAGCGAGTGGCTGATGACCTTGGTCTTGGAGTGGGCCGCCGGTTTCAACCGGATGATCTGCGGTGAAAGCCTGATCGGGCGGTCATAGGTATAGTGGGTCAGGTGGTAGATACTTGCCTTGATCGACATACCGGATTTTGTCCCCTTGATGGCAAGTCTAGCGCCGCCATTCAAAGGAAGTTTGTGCAATGCGAAGGGAGAAAGCAAGCGCGAAAGACAGCGCCGGATTTCTCCGGCGCGTCGATCGGCGGGCGGAGGCGTTCACACTGCCGGCGGGTTCAGGCGGGCGAAGCCTTCCTGGAGGTGATAGGGGAAGTGCGGGTAGGTGGGCGTCTTCTGACTGGCCTTGTCGAGCCGTGCAATCTGGTCAGGTGTCAGCGACCAGCCGACGGCACCCAGGTTCTGGCGCAACTGCTCTTCATTGCGGGCGCCGATGATGACGCTCGACACCGTCGGGCGCTGCAGCAGCCAGTTGATGGCGATCTGCGGGATGGTCTTGCCGGTCTCAGCCGCCAGCTCGTCGAGCACGTCGACGATATCGTAGAGCTTGTCGTCATCGACCGGCGGGCCGAAGGAGGCGGTATCGTGCAGGCGGCTTCCTTCCGGCCAGGGCTGGCCACGTCTGATCTTGCCGGTCAGGCGGCCCCAACCGAGCGGGCTCCAGACGAGTGCGCCGACGCCCTGGTCGAGCCCAAGCGGCATCAGTTCCCATTCATAGTCGCGTCCGACCAGCGAGTAATAGACCTGATGGGCGACGTAGCGCGGATATCCTTGTTTTTCCGCCGCGGCGAGCGACTTCATAAGCTGCCACCCGGCGAAATTGGAAACGCCGACGTAGCGCAGCTTGCCGGCGCGCACCAAGGTATCGAGCGTCGAAAGCACCTCTTCGACCGGCGTGCCGGCATCGAAGGCGTGCAATTGCATCAGGTCGATGGTGTCGGTGCCGAGGCGGCGCAGGGCATCGTCGATCCCCTTGATCAACCGCGAGCGCGACGAACCGGCATCGTTCGGACCGTCGCCCATCGGCAGTGACATCTTGGTGGAGATCAGCACGTCGTTGCGCCGTCCCTTGATGGCTGCGCCGAGCACCTCTTCGGAGGCACCGTCGGAATAGACGTCTGCCGTGTCGAAAAGATTGACGCCGGCCTCGATGCAGATGTCGACAAGACGGCGTGCCTCGGCATTGTCGCTGTTGCCCCAGGCGCTGAAAAGCGGGCCCTTGCCGCCGAAGGTGCCGGCGCCGAAACTGAGCGCTGGAACCTTCAATCCTGATGAGCCAAGCCGTCTGTATTCCATCATTCTAACTCCTCGTTGCGTTCGTGCCTGCATTGGCAGGAGGAAGGTGGTGTCTCTGGCATTTGAGAGGTAGACCGTCTGCAGGAACATCATTTGTGAGTTGAAGTCACATGTCGCGAAATTCGATCAACCGATCCGGCGAAATGGCCGTCTTCGTCAGGGCTGTCGAGCTCGGCGGCTTCTCGGCGGCGGCACGCGAATGCTGCATGACGCCATCGGCGGTGAGCAAGCTGGTGCAGCGGCTGGAAGAAAGGCTCGGCGTTCGGCTGATCAACCGGTCGACGCGGCAACTGCAATTGACGCCGGAGGGCTGCGCCTTCCACGAGCGAGCGGCCCGCATTCTCGCCGATATCGATGACGCGGAGAGACAGGCGGCTGCTGGCGATGCACCGGCGGGCCGCGTTCGTCTCAACGCCAGCGCATCGTTTGCCACGCATGTGCTGATGCCGCTGCTGCCGGAATTTCTGAGCGCCTATCCGGAGCTTTCGGTTGACATCATCCAGACCGATGCCGTCGTCGACCTCATGGCGGAGCGCGTCGACATCGCAATCCGCGCCGGTCCGCTCAAAGCCTCGAGGCTGATTGCACGCAAGCTCGGCAGCACGTCGATGACCATCGTTGGGGCGCCGTCCTATCTCGAGCGCTGCGGCAGGCCCGAGAGCCTTGACGCGCTGATGGCGCACAATCGCCTAAGCCTCAGCTATATCAGGTCCGTCGACGGCTGGCCGCTATTGTCCAATGGCGAAGCGATATTGCTGCCGCCGAGCGAGAAGCTGCGCGTGAGCGACGGGGAGGGGTTGCGCCGGCTGGTGCTTGCCGGCGTTGGACTGGCACGGATGGCGACCTTTACCGTTAGGGATGACATCGATGCCGGCCGGCTGGTGCCGCTGGTCGAGCATCTCAATCCGGGGGACCGCGAGACCTTTCACGCCGTGTTTCAGGGCCAGGGCGGGGCGCTTCCGTCCCGCGTCAGGGTGATGCTCGATTTTCTGGCAGCGCGAGCACGGTTGTCCGGGTGACGAGGAGACGGGGTGTCCGGCTGTCGGGTCAGCCGCAGACGCGATTGCGTCCTTCGGATTTCGCGCGGTAGAGCTCGGTGTCGGCGCTTTCGATCAGGCCTTTCCAGCCCGGATTGGCGTCGGCCCCGGCGACGCCGAAGCTTGCGGTGACGTTCAGCTCCTTGCCGTCGGCAAAGGTGATTGGCGCGCGCGCAAGATTGGACCTGATGCGTTCGGCAAGGGCGCGCGCTGCCTCGAGATCGTCGCCTGGGGTAATGACGGCGAATTCCTCGCCGCCGAAACGCGCGACGAGATCGGACGAGCGCACGGAATAGCGGATGATGCGGGCGGTTTCCTTCAGCACGATGTCGCCGACAAGATGGCCGTGGGTGTCGTTGATCTGCTTGAAGTGATCGATGTCCATGAGGATCAGGCAGGCGTTCTTGTCGTTACCCGCCGCATCCTCGGCGCCGCCGATGAGTTCCAGCGCGCGACGGTTGAGCAGACCGGTCAGTTCGTCGGTCTCGGCCTGGCGTTCGAGGTGCTTCATCAGGAGCGTGCGCTCGTCGAGCCTCTGACGCAGCACGTCGATCGCATCGAACAGCCGTCCCATTTCGCCTTCGCCGCCCTTGCCGCTCAATCGGGCGATCGGGCGGTCATGGGCAAGCTCGATGATGCTGTGGCGCGCAAGCAGCAGCGGCTCGAAGACCAGCGATCGCGCGCGGCGCATGAGAACGAGAAGAACGATGAACAGGGCGAAGGTTGCGGTGGTGGCGATCGCCAGCTTGACCGAAGCCTGCGTCTTGCTGCTGGCGAGCCTCTCGACCGTGGCATCCATGAAATCGCGGCGAAGGATCTCGAGTGGCTTCATCTTCGGAACGTAGCGGTCGGTGAATTGCTCCGCTGTCATCGGGTAATGCCCGGTATGCCTGCCGACCGAAACGACGCTGTCGACGATGGCAAAACCTTCGCCGAAGAACTGGTGCTCGATCGCAGCGATATCGGCGATGTTCTTCGGCTTCAGCCCGGGCAATGCGCCCGGCTTGCCGACGACGGACCAGATTTCCTGCAGGCGACCGCGGGTTCGCTCGCTGTCGGCGATGTTCTTGGCTTCCAGCGGTCTTCCGACCGCGACCGGAGCCATGACCTGGGACGCGAGCCGACCGCCATCCTCGCGCAGATTGGCGAGCATATGGGCGGCGATGGCGATGCCCGCCAGATCAGGATCGGTGTTGGTCAAGCGCTGGATGTTCCAGTCGAAGGCGGGGCGCATTGCGTCGATCACCGCAAACATGCCTTCGATCGCCATCTGGATTTCCTTGAGGTCGCGGCGTTCCGGCGGCAGGGCGGCGATGCGATCGATCTCGGCACGGCCGAGCTGAAGGCGACGCTGGACTTCGGCAAGAATGGGAGAAAGTGCCGTCGCCGGCTCCGACCGGCTGCCATCGGTCGCGCCGGCGACGATCTCGGCAAGGGCTGCGTCGCTGCGCGCCCGAAACTCGACAAGGCGCGCCTGAACCGGAGAACCCGGGCCGACGCCGATGCCCATCACCCCATTCGACGGCCCACGCTCGGCCGAGAGATAGGTTGCCGTGTTCAGAACACGACAGAACGCGATGACTTCCGCAAGGTTGCGTCGAGCAACAACGAAGTCGGAATAGGACGCGGCGATGATTTCGGTGGCAAGCACACCCGTACAGGCGACCACGATGGCGATCAGCCACTGCAGTTTGCGGCGCAGCATCTTCGCTGAGCGAAGGTTGCGACCGTTCTCGCCGCGCTGGAGCTCATTGTTGGTGTGATTGGTCATTTGCGCGAAGTTGGTCCACCAATGCTACCGGCTATCGTGCCGGAGTCGCGACAATTTCTTGTCGCGGAGAAGGAATGCTTTCCGCGATCAGTGATACATGCCGCATGTACTATCGCATAAGGTGTTAAATATCCCTGAAATACCCTAAAATACCATGGGTTAAACCGCAACTGAGGGATGCGTGCGGCGCACGCCGGGCGCCGATTGCAGGGCGCCTGCCAGATGAGCGGTGATCATCGGCCTGCCTGGAGCCCATCGATGGACGTCAGGCAGGTCCGTTTCGATCGCGATTGCGTTCAGCCTCTCTGGCCGGCAAGAGCGAAGAGTGCGCCTTGCGGGTCGAGCGCCTGGATGATCCAGGCTCCGCCCGGTACTTCCAAGGGCTCAAGGACGATCTTGCCACCACCGGATTTGATACGCTCTATGGCCGTGTCGAGCGCTGCGACGTTGATGTAATAGAGCCAATAGGGGGACGGGATGTCCTTCGGCTTGGTCATCATGCCCCCGGCCTGCACGCCGTCGATTGCAAAGATCTGATAGGTGCCCATTTCCCCCATATCCATGGCGTGATCCTTGGTCCAGCCGAAGACCTCGGCATAGAAGGGGAAGGCCGTGTCGAGGTCGCCGGACATCAGTTCATGCCAGCCGATCTGGCCCGGCATCATTGGGTCAACGGCGGGCGGCGGGTCGCCGATGCCGGTAAACAGGGCGAAAACCGCGCCATGCGGGTCGGTGGCGATGGCGAAGCGGCCGATGCCGGGGATGTCGTCGGGCGCACGGTGGATCTTGCCGCCCTTGGCAGCAACCGTTGCCGCCGCCGCATCGACATCTTCGACACCGATATAGCCGAGCCATGCGGGGGGCACGTTCATCTCGAGCGCGCCTTCGGGCATGGTCATCAGGCCCGCGACTTGCCGCTCACCTTTCGTAAACAGGGTATAGCTGACGCCGGGCATGCCGGCGTCGCGGGCGTCCCACCCCACGACGTCCTTGTAGAAGGTTTCTGCCGCCTTGGTGTCCGTCGTCATCAGTTCGTACCAGACGAATTTGCCGTGATGGCCTGCCATCTTATGTCCTCCGGTTGCGATGTTGGAAGCCGGCGCCGAACGAGGCCGGCGAGGCCAAGCGATGTGTTTTAAATCCCCGTCAGAGGCGGCTGTACTCCGCCGTCATCAGTTCCTTCCAGGCCCCCTCAACCGTCCTGACATGGGCCGTCAACAGGCGCCGGGATTGGCCATGGTTATGGCGTCGCGATACCTGGCCTTCCTTCCTGGAGCGTCGAAGTCCGGGCCATCGCAATAGAGCGACAGCGTCAGCCCGTCAGGTTCGAGTTCGCCGTCATAGATCCACATGTGGGTCATCATCGAGCCGACCCAGGTTCCAACGAAGCGTCCGGTTTCGGGGCTGTAGCCAAGTGTCATCAAGGTCTGGCCGAAGCTGCCGTCTGGCATCGTGCCCTGGCCTTCGCAGACCGCCCAGAGCCCCTGAAGGCTGCGAACATGCTCTGTCCATGGGGTGCCTGTTTCCGGCGCGCCGGATGTGCGCACCTGCCAATCGCCGAGCAGTTGCTCGAGCCAGCGATGCGCTTCTTCCGGTTCTGCCTTCACCGAAGCTTCCTCTCCCCGGGACGCGTGAAAATCGATCAGAGATACGAGTGGATCAGAGATACAAGCGAAAAGAAACGCGCCCGGTGCCGAAAGGTTCCGTTCCGGGCGCAGTTGCCGGGAGGCTTAGCCGGCTTTGCGTCTGGGCATATCGCCATATTCGTCATGGCGGCGCACGAAACCCTGTGTGCCCTCCTCGTTTCGTCCCTTCGGCGCGCGGTCGAGAAGCATCAGCGTGCCGACCATTTCCTCAAGCCCGCGGGCATAGGTGGAATAGGTGTGGTAGACGGTGCCGTCGTCGGTCTTCTGAAAGGCGCTGAGGCCGGGCAGTTCCTCGTGTGCGTTGGCACTTTCCGTCTCGGTGAAGTTGTAGACGACCTTGCCCTGAGCGAGTTCGGCCGGCGTGAAGGCGACGTGAAAGTCGCTGTTGAAGCCGTTGCCCTCGGCCGAAGCCCAGGGGAAACGCCAGCCCATGCGTTTCTTGTAGGCTTCGAGCTTCGAGAGGGGCGCGTTGGAGACGGCGGTCAACGTCACGTCGTGGTGATTGAGGTGCGGCAGCATGCCGTCGAAATGGTCGACGAGGAACGAGCAGCCGGGGCAGCCGGCCTCCCAGGTCGGGCCGAACATGAAGTGATAGACGACGAGCTGGCTGCGCCCGTCGAAGAGTTCAGCCAGGGACTTCTGGCCATCAGGCGTGTCGAAGACGTAGGATTTTTCCATCTTCACCCAGGGCAAGGCGAGGCGTGCCGCGTTGACCTTGTCTCTGAGGTGGGTGTGTTCTTTTTCCAGATCCAGAAGCGCTTTTCGCGCTTTCAGCCATTCCTGCGACGATACGACTGCATGATCCTGTCTCATGCCCGCTCCTCCTTCCAACGTTGCACTTGACTAATTACGTTGATATCAACATTAATCAGTCATGTCAAAAGTACCCGTCATTCCGTTCGAGACCACATTGTTCGTGAAGGACACCTGCCTGTGCCTGCATGTCCAGCGCGCGGCCCGTGCGATCGCCCGCCAGTTCGACGATGCCTTGCGGCCGCTCGACATTACCAACGGCCAGTTTTCCCTGCTGATGTCGCTCAATCGTCCGGCGCCGCCGAACATGGGCGCGGTAGCGTCGCTGCTTGCCATGGATCGCACGACGCTGACGGCAGCGCTGAAGCCGCTGGAGCGGCGCAGGCTCGTCGAGATTTTCGCTGACGAAGAGGACCGACGGTCGCGTCGGCTGCGGTTGACGCCGGAGGGCGAGCGCCTGCTGGCACGGGCTGTCCCGATCTGGAAGGCGACCCACGCGATCGTGGGCGTGAGGCTCGGTGAGGGCGGGCCGGAGCGTCTGCGCTCCGATCTCCTGCAGTTTGCCTGATCGATCCTGCTTCTAGCCCGTCGCCTGGCGATCCCGCAGCAGGCCGATGGCTTCACCGATCAATGCGGTTGCTCGCTGCAACTGCTCCTCTCCGAGTTCCGCGCCAACGGCATTCGCCCAGACGGCCTGCCTGGCCTTGATTTCATCCAACACCTCCTCGCCGCGCGGCGTCGGTACCATCAGCTTTGCCCGCTGGTGTGCCGGATTGTCGCCATAGGCGATCAAGCCCTCTTCTTCGAGCAGGTCGGCGATGCGCTGTACGCCCTGTCGCGCAAGGCCAAGCGCGCGGGCGGCATCGGCAACTGACATCGGTGCGTGGCTTGCAGCCGCCAACACCTGCCAACGCGCACTGGTCTGGCCCGAGGGTTTGGCGAGCGTGTCGCCCGCCGCCGTCAACGGACCGGCCAGGCGAAGCACCGAGATGGCGAACTGGGCGAAGGCGTCGCCGGCAGGGGTGCGAACAGGGTCATTCATGTTGGAAGAGACTACCATTGCGCGATGGTGAATAATGACAGCATGTTGTCATGGAGGCGTCCTCGTCGCAAGCGTTTTGATAGTACGAAGGGAATCTTGCCTGCCCTGACGACCTCGACCCTTCGGCGCCGGCGGGGGCTCCCGTCGTCTATACGGACGGACGCAACGACAACTGGGCCAGTGCCCCTTCGGGGATCCGGCGTCTCTAAATTCGGTGCATCGTTTGAGTATCGTGCTCGGTCCGTCTGCTTTCCCTACTTTCAGCATTCCATCGTAGAGCGCAATTGACAATATGTTGTCATTGTGGGAGGGGTAAATGACAGTAAGTTGTCATGTTGGCGCCTTGAGAAGGCGCTGTTTTGGTCTGGGAGTATAGTCAATGAAAATGACCTATCGGGGAAGCTGCCATTGCGGAAAGATCCGCTATGAGGCCGACATCGATCTCGACGCCGGTACGGGCAAGTGCAACTGCTCGATCTGCTGGAAGAAGCGTTACTGGGGCGCGATCGTGAAGCCGGATGCGTTCCGGCTGCAGGCCGAAGAAGTCGATATCGCCGACTACCAGTTCGGCAGCGACAGCGTGCATCACCGCTTCTGCAAGACCTGCGGCATTGCTGCCTACGGGCATGGCTATATCGAGGAAATCGGCGGCGCCTACTATTCCGTCAATGTTGCAACGCTCGATGATCTCGATCCCGCCGTGCTTGCCGAAGCGCCGGTGAAGTACATGGACGGCCGCAACAACAACTGGTTCCACCCGCCGGCCGAGACACGCCACCTCTAGGCTGCTGCATCGGGCGTCATGCAATGCTCCTGCATCGATGGGCCCTGGTGGAACGGTCTTCAAACCTTGCGGAACTCAAGGTGATAGGTGACCTCTTCGCCGGTTGTTGGGTCGACGCCCGGCGCGCTGTGGATCACTAGCCGGTCGCCGTCCAGCATGAACGGCCGGATCAGGTCCGAAACGCCCCAGGCCGGGTTCCAGCTCGCCTCGACATGATGGATGACCTTGCCGTCCTCGAGCGTATAGGAGCCGGCATAGGCAAGCATCGAATCGAACAGTGCGACCTTTTCCTCGTCGGTGGGGGTTGCGCCGTTCGGCACGGGTCGATTGCGCTTGACCACGACCGCGGTCATGCGGCCATCCGGCTGGTAGGAGAGATAGCCGATGGGGTCCGGACCCATGGCATCGCTGATTTCGCCCGATACCACCGCCTTGCGGGTCCAGGAGAGCATTTTCCAGGTGCCGAGCAGGTTCGCCGCGTTTGTCATCGTCCACCCCTACAAAAATTAGATCAATCTAAAATAGCAGGTGAATTGTGTGCGTAACAGGCCGGCTGAGCCTGGTAGCGGCGCGTGTGGTCGCAAGGTCGCGACGCGCATGAAAAAGGCCCCCGCGAGCGGGAGCCTTCCGTCTCGTTAACCGTCGTCGGCTCAGAGATCGCCGAGGTCGCGAACAGCACCGCGGTCTGCGGAGGTGGCAAAGGCGGCGTAGGCCTTGAGGGCCGTCGTCACCTTGCGCTTGCGCACCTCGGTCGGCTTCCAGCCCTTGGCGTCCTGTTCGGCGCGGCGGCTGGCGAGTTCCGCCTCGTCGACGCGCAGGCTGATCGTGCGGTTGGGGATGTCGATGTCGATCATGTCGCCTTCGCGCACCAGGCCGATCATGCCGCCGTTCGCCGCTTCCGGCGAGACGTGGCCGATCGAAAGGCCCGAGGTGCCGCCGGAGAAGCGGCCGTCGGTGATCAGCGCGCAGGCTTTGCCAAGGCCCTTCGACTTCAGATAGCTCGTCGGATAGAGCATTTCCTGCATGCCCGGGCCGCCCTTCGGACCTTCGTAGCGGATGACGACGACGTCGCCGGCCTTGATCTCGTTGGCGAGAATGGCCTTGACCGATGCGTCCTGGCTTTCGAACACCCGTGCCGGACCGGAGAACTTCAGGATGCTCTCATCGACGCCGGCGGTCTTCACGATGCAGCCGTCGAGCGCAATGTTGCCCTTGAGCACGGCAAGGCCGCCGTCCTTGGAGAAGGGATGTTCGACCGAGCGGATGACGCCCTTTTCGCGGTCGGTGTCGAGCTCATCCCAGCGGGCTTCCTGGCTGAAGGCGACCTGGGTCGGAATGCCACCGGGGGCCGCGCGGAAGAAGTTGCGCACGGTTTCGCTCGTCGTGCGCGTGATGTCCCAGCGGTCGATGGCGTGGCCGAGGGTCTCGCTGTGCACCGTCGGGCAATCGCGGTTGATCAGCCCGCCTTTTTCTAGTTCGCCGAGGATCGACATGATGCCGCCGGCACGGTGCACGTCTTCCATGTGCACGTCGCTCTTGGCCGGAGCCACCTTGGACAGGCAGGGAACCTTGCGCGACAGCCGGTCGATGTCGGCCATGGTGAAATCGACCTCGCCTTCATGGGCGGCGGCGAGAATGTGCAGAACGGTGTTGGTCGAGCCACCCATGGCGATATCGAGCGCCATGGCGTTTTCAAAGGCCTGCTTCGAGGCGACGTTGCGCGGCAGCACACTGTCGTCATCCTGCTCGTAATGGCGGCGGGCGATGTCGACGATCAGGTGGCCAGCCTCGACGAACAGGCGCTTGCGGTCGGCATGCGTTGCGAGCGTCGAGCCGTTGCCCGGCAACGACAGGCCGAGCGCTTCCGTCAGACAGTTCATCGAATTGGCGGTGAACATGCCGGAACAGGAACCGCAGGTCGGGCAGGCCGAGCGCTCGATGACCTTGACGTCCTCGTCGGAGATGTTGTCGTCGGCGGCAGCGACCATGGCGTCGACCAGGTCGAGCGCATGCGTCTTGCCGTGCAGGACGACCTTGCCGGCCTCCATCGGGCCGCCGGACACGAAGACGGCCGGGATGTTGAGGCGCAGTGCCGCCATCAGCATGCCGGGCGTGATCTTGTCGCAGTTGGAGATGCAGACCATGGCGTCGGCACAGTGGGCGTTGACCATGTATTCGACGCTGTCGGCGATGATCTCGCGCGACGGCAGCGAATAGAGCATGCCGTCATGGCCCATGGCGATGCCGTCATCGACGGCGATGGTGTTGAATTCCTTGGCGACGCCGCCGGCCGCTTCGATTTCGCGGGCGACGAGCTGGCCGAGGTCCTTGAGGTGGACGTGGCCCGGCACGAACTGCGTGAAGGAGTTGACCACCGCGATAATCGGCTTGCCGAAGTCGCCATCCTTCATGCCCGTCGCGCGCCAAAGGCCGCGGGCGCCGGCCATGTTGCGGCCGTGGGTGGTGGTGCGGGAGCGATAGGCAGGCATGGACGTTTTCCTTCAAGGACGAAATGTCATTGGCTGATGTGGCGATCACCGACCGCCAGTGCAGGGGCTACCTAGCGCAAAATTGCGTGCACGTCATCTTTTGCGTCAGATTATTTCGACGCGACACTGCCCGCATTTCGGCCGGATATCGACCCCTTGCGCCAATCTAGCGTCGTGTCCGCGGCTTGGACACCCGCCACGTGATCCCCTTATGAAAATCTTATGCCGGCCGATGCAAGTCGCAATCGAAACCGGACGCGGGGCAGGGGTAGCCTCCACTCATCGACAACGGGTGAGCATCATGACCCTTTACGATTTCAGCCTTCGCCATCGTTCCGATACGCCGGATCGCCAGCCCGGCATCAGCCCCTTTGAGGGAGCGGATCGCGCCGACGGCGGGCCGGATGCCTTGAAGCTCCTGCTCCTGCGCATCGAGGCGGTGCGCCGCCTACGTGAACATCACGTCTGGGAGGCCGTACGACTGGTCCAAGACATGCCTGATCTGGTTGCCGAAGACTGGCCGTCGCGCCGCTTCCGCGAGCTCATGGCCGCCGACGCGCTGGTCGATGCCGTGATCCAGCTGACGACTTCGACCAAAGCCAAGCTCTGCCTGCGCACGCTCAGCCACGAATGCAGCGTGTGGACCTGTACGCTTCGTTACGCTCCGGCGGGTGCCGGCCGCGTGACATTCAAGGCGCGCCACGCCGATCTGGCGACGGCCCTGCTGACGGCCTTCCTGCAATGCTGCCGCGTCCACCGGCTTTCCATCGAAGGCGACAGAATTCGCCGCGGCCATCTTCCAACCTGAAGGACATTTCCATGAGCGATCATTGGCTTCGCCTCGAAGGGGCGATCACGGCGTTGGTCACGCCATTCAAGGACGGCAAGGTCGATACCGTCGGCCTGATGTCGCTCGTCGAATGCCAGATCCGCCACGGCATTTCCGCCATCGTCGCCTGCGGAACGACGGGCGAATCCGCGACGCTTTCCCGCGCCGAGCGTAGGATGGTCATCGAACGGTGCGTCGAGGTCGCCGAGAAGAACGTCCCTGTCATCGCCGGCACGGGCACGAACTGCACCGAAACGACGGTCGAACTGACCACGGAGGCCAAGACGCTCGGCTCCGATGCCGCGCTCATCGTTGCACCCTATTACAACAAGCCCTCCCAGGAGGGGATCTATCGCCACTACGAGGCAGTGGTCCGGGCGGTCGATCTGCCTGTCATCGTTTACAATGTGCCCTCACGCAGCGGCGTCGATATTGCGCCGCGCACGCTCGAGAGATTGGCGCAGCTGCCTGGGGTCGTCGGCATCAAGGACGCGACGGGAGACGTCGGCCGCTTTCTCGCATCGTCGCCATCGATCAAGGCGCAGCTCTGCCACTTCTCGGGCAACGACCAGACGGCGCTGCCGTTCAACCTTTGTGGCGGGCATGGCACGATTTCGGTCGCCGCAAATGTCGTGCCGAGGCTGATGGTGTCGCTGCATCATGCGATCACAACGGGCAACGCCCAAGCGGCTGTCGCCATCCATCAGCGGCTCCAACCTCTGTTTATCGCGCTCGAGCGCGAAACCAACCCGGGGCCGATCAAATACGCCTTGCATCTGGCACGAGGCTTAAGCCCCGACGTGCGGCTGCCGCTGACGACGGTGTCGCCGGAGACGGCAGCCGAGATCCGTTCAGCGCTCGAACCGCTGGCCGAGGTTCGCAGCGCCTCCCATGCCAGCCCGAGCTTGCCACTGGCGCTTGCGAGCTGAGGCCGCGTCGACATCAAAGGAGACAGACCATGTCACGCTTTCCCCATCTTGCCGCGCAGGCGGAACAAAGACGCCGGTCGGAGGGCAGCGATAACTATGCCACCTCCAACAGTGTGGTTCGCGACGCCTTTCTCGGCATCGGCATCCGCCTCGGTATCGTGCTTGGGCTCGCCTATGCCATCCAGATGGTCATCCCCTGGTTTGTCGGCTGAGTAGCCGCACTCTTCATCAACGAGGACCATTCGATCATGGGCAGTATGCAGCAGGTACGGCGTGGCTTCCTGGCGCGCGCGCGTTTCGTCGTCGGGCGCGATAGTCATGGATGGTGGGTTGTCTCCGACCGCAAGGGACTGGTCGGAGGGCTCTTCACCAATGAGGCGGCGGCGATCCACTTCGCCATCGAAGCAAGTGATCGCCACCCCGAAGAGGTTTGCCGGGCGCCGGACGGCGCCGCCATCGATCTCGGTACCTTTGCAGGCAGGTCGAGCGTGCGCAGGCCGTCCCGCCGCCGCGCCCACCCCTGATTTCGAGGTCTTTGTTTCCGTCGGCCAAGGGCTCGCTTGGTCGACGGAGAGGAATGCAGAATGCCTCCCAAGGGCGCCATGGCGCGTCCTGTTCGTAGCCTGTCAGTCTTTGAAATCTTAATTAGCGATTGCTTGCAAAGCCTTGCCGGCGGGTTCATTGTTTTGTGCATATTTTGTCCAAACGGCTCTGGATAGCATGCGGAGCACGGAGCCTCTTCGAAGGTTCGCCATTGATGAATTGTCGTGAGTGCGGTTGCGAGATCGAGGGGCGTTTTTCGTTTTGCCCGAGCTGCGGAGCCAAACAGCAGAGCCTGTGTCCGGGCTGTGGCGCGGACTGTCTGCCAGGTTTCGCCTTCTGCCCGAATTGTGGGACGCCGGTGGAAAAGCCGACGGCGGCAAAGGTCCTGGCGTCCGGGCAGGCTGCCGTGATGCCCCAGCCTAGAGCGGTGCGGGACTCATCCCTGACGGTATCGAGCGACAACGAAAATGCCGACCGCCGTACGGCAACCATTCTTTTTGCCGATCTGTGCGGGTTTACCAGCCTTGGCGAACATATGGATCCGGAGATCCTGCAAACGTTTCAGAACGAACTTTTTGCAGAGCTCACCGCGGCGGTCGAAACCTATGGCGGCTTCGTCGACAAATTCATCGGCGATGCGCTGCTCGCGCTGTTTGGCGCCCCGGTGGCGCATGAGGATGATGCCGAGCGGGCCCTGCGTGCAGCGATCGACATGATCGCGCGCGGCAGCCTTGTCGGTGAGCGCTGGCAGGATCGCATCGGTGCGCCGGTCAGCCTGCATATCGGCTTGAATACCGGAACCGTGGTTGCCGGCGCCCTGGGCGCTGGAGACAGCAGATCCTATTCGGTCACTGGCGATGCCGTGAACACCGCGCAGCGCCTGCAGTCCATGGCAGGACCCGGCGAAATTCTCGTTGGACCGGTGACACACCGCGTGACCCGGCATGCCTTCGCCTACGAGGCGCTGGGTGCAACCGCATTGCGCGGCAAGGCCGGCATCATCGAGGTTTACCGTCTGATCAAGGTTCTTGACGCCCCTAGTGCCGCACGAGGTCTGGAGGCGTTGGGTCTGACTTCACCATTGGTCGGGCGCGATGCGGAAATGAAGCGACTGCTCGATTGCCTGGAACTCGCCTGTAACGGGGCGGCGCAACTGGTGCGTCTGTCCGGGGAGGCGGGGATGGGAAAATCGCGCCTCGTCGATACATTTCTTGCGCTGGTCGCCGTCGATCCGCGCTTCGGGCACGTTGTCGTTCGTCGCGCTAGCTCTTCTCCGCTCGGAGAACCTTCCTACGGTGTTCTGGCATCTGTTTTGCGCGGCGCCTATGGCATCTCGACCTTCGATACATTGGAGCGGACGACAGAGTTGCTCACAGCGGGGCTTGCCGAGATCGGCTTTGCGCCCGAAAAGCTTGAACAGCTCGTGCCGCTTTTCCTTCGCATCCTGGGGATGGGAACGCACGACGAAACCTTGCGCCATGTCGAGCCGGAACAGATGCGTCGCCAGCTCTTTGCGGCCGTGCGAGCCATCTTCGAGCGGCGCCTGTCGCGAACGCCGCTGCTGCTGGTGATCGAGGATCTGCATTGGGCCGATGCCGCGTCCCTCGATGCCATCGCCTTTATCCTCGACCGGATGGAGGGCAGTCCATTGATGATGCTGACGACGCAGCGCCCGGACGCGGCGGTCGATCGGCTGAAGCCTGGCCGAACGAGCCTCACGGCGTTGCGGCTCGCGCCGCTCACCGAGACCGAAGGGCGCAGGCTGCTTTCGGCCTTCTTCGGTACCGATGGCCTGCATCGGGGGCTGGCGGGCCGAATACTGGCGCGCGCCAGCGGAAATCCGCTGTTCATCGAGGAAATCGTACGTGGCCTGATCGAAGTCGATGCGCTGAAGCATTTCGGGGCCGCCTGGCGCGTGGTCGAGCGCGAGGCCACCGTCGATATTCCCGTAACCATCGAAGCCATGCTTTTGGGCAGGATCGACCGACTGCAACCGCGGTCGCGCAGACTGCTTCACCATGCGGCAGTCATCGGCCCGCGGTTTGATGTCGACTTGCTGCGTGTCGTTGCCGGCGATGAAGCCACGATCGATGCGGCGCTGGACAATCTGTGTGATGCCGAAATTATCGAGGAGACGCGGGAGGGACGCTTACAGGGCGCGCAGACCTACCGCTTCACCCAGACGCTGCTGCAGGAGGTGGTCTACAACAACCTGCTCCTGCGTCGGCGTGCGGAGATACATGCCGTTGTCGCCGACCAGCTTGAGCGCCGCTATGGAGCACAGACGACAAGGCTGGAGGAGATGGCGTTGCTTGGCCACCATTTCAGCCAGTCGGAGGATAGGTCGAAGGGCGCGCGCTATCTCATGGCGGCAGGAGAACGCGCGCAGGCGATCTATGCGAATGATGATGCCATACGGTTCTACAAGCAGGCCATGGCCGCCTGGGCGGCCGCTGGCGAGGAGGGGACCGAATGGCTTGCTGCCCGCGAGCGCGTTGCCGATCTGCTCGGCCCTTCCGGGCGGCGCGACGCGGCTGCTGGGCACTACGCTTCCCTGCTCGACGTCTATCATGCCACTGACGACCGGGTCTCAGCGGCCCGCATCCAGCGCAAGTACGGACATCTCCTGTGGGAGGCGGCCCGGCGCGACGAGGCGCTGGTGGCATTCGCGAACGCGGCCCAGCTTCTGGAAGACGCGGATGCGCCGATCGAAAGCGCCCATCTCTCCCAGGAACGGGGCCACCTTGCCTTTCGCATGGGCAACTATGCCGACGCTATCGTCTGGGCCGACGATGCCCTGAAGCGTGTCGGGGCGCTGGTGCCGCAAGCACCGGACGCTCGGCGCGAAATGGATCGGGTGACGGCGGAAGCCCTCAATACCAAAGGGGTGGCGCTGGCGCGCCTCAACCGCGGCACTGAGGCGATCGCAACGATCGAGCGCAGCGTCTCGGTCGCGGAGGCTGCCGACCTGCTCAATGCGGCCTGCCGGGGGTACACCAATCTTGCCGTCCTCTACACGATCATCGAGCCACGGCGGGCCATCGAGGTCTGCAAGTTCGGCTTCGGCATGGCCCACCGTATCGGCGACCTCAGCTTCCAGGCGCGGCTGCTTTCCAATCTGGCGGTGGCCTACTGCACCTTCACCGACCGCTGTGCTGCCGACGGCATTCCGGCTGCCGAACGGGCGATCGCGATCGACCGCGAGCTCGATCAGCGCGATCATCTGCCGGTGTCGTTGCTGGTGCTGGGACAGATCGATCAGTGCCACGGTCGCCCGGATGTCGCGCGCCGTCTGTATGAGGAGGCTCTCGAACTCGCTTTCGAAACGCGAGAGGCACAGCTGTTGTTTCCGTGCTATGATGGCTTGGCGACGCTCTGCCTTGATGCTGGTGACCTCGATGGTGCGGAAAGGCACTTCGCTTCGGCTCGCGACATATGCACACGGCACGGTCTTGATCCCGAAGCGTTGATGATACTGCCATTCCTCGACTAGGGGCGCTGCAGGGCAGGTCCGTCGAAGGTAAACACGACGATTCGGGTTCTACTGCATGTTTCCTTAGATCCTATTCGATTTAAGGATAAAAACATGCAGCCATTCAAAGTGCTACAGCGACCTTTGCGCGTCTAACAAGACGCGCGGCGCTGTAGGATTGGCCGCGAAAGGGCGCCCGAAATGTAGGCTTGTGTCGCCAAACCGGCTCTGCGTTCGACGCGATGGTCGCGTTTAGCGCACCGCGCGAGACGCGCTCCCCACATCTCCGTGACCCACGATCGGCATAAGGAGAAAAGATTATGGTTGAACAGCACAATGGACCGTTGCAACCCGGTGACCGGGCACCGAACGTGGTTCTCGACGCCATCACCCAGGACGGTCAGATTTCCATCGACGATTTTCGCGGTCGCAAGCCGGTGCTGGTCGGCCTGTTCCGCGGTCTGCACTGCCCCTTCTGCCGACGCCAGATCGCGGCGATGGCGCAGCTCGACGAGGCACTGCGCGAAAAAGGTGTCGAGAGCCTGACGGTCGTCAACACGCCGATCGACCGGGCGCGCCTTTATTTCCGCTACCATCCGCTGCCACATCTGCTGGCGGCGTCCGATCCGGAACGGGTTTCTCACCGCGCGTTCGGCTTACCCAATCTTCAGTTCACCGAGGATGAGGACGATTGGCCTCACAAACTTGCCAAGAAAACCGTCATGGCAATGCTGGTTGACATGCCGGGCGAGCTGCCGGCCGCTATGGATCCTTGGGCGGCCTCGTCGTTTCTCGACAAGGCGGACGGCTATGAAATCACACATGACGACGAACGCATGATCGCGACGGGCGAAGGGCAACTCGTCGGCGAGTTCCTGCTCGATCGGGATGGCATCGTGCGATGGAGCTTTACCGAGGCCACGGCTGACGGACACAACATGTTCGGCGTGCCTCGCCGAGAGGAGCTGATGTCGGCCGCGTCGAACGTCGCCCATTGACCGCCGCCCGTGGACGATAGACGGCGGCACGTTTGGCCGGCGCCGGTGTTCGTCCCGCGAAGACGATGCTGCCCCGAAATGAAAATGTCGTTCGGGGCAGCCGGTGGCGCGACGCCCGACGTCAGGCGAGCGAGGCGACCGCTTCTTCGATCAGCGCGACGACCTCCGGGGCACGCGAGGCCAGCGACGCGTGGCTCGCGTCAAGCGTGATCGTCTTCTTCGCCTTGATGCGCTCCGCCATCCACTGTTCGGTTTCCGGCGGAATCATGTTGTCGCGGCTCGACACCTGATACCAACTGGGCTTCACCTTCCAGGCCGGCGGGCCGGACTTGTCTTCAAAGCAGCGTCCTGCAATCGGCTTCTGCACGACGGCCATGACCAGCGCTTCGGTCTCGCCGAGATCCTGGCCGAAGCTCTGGCGGAACGTCGCCTGGTCGAGCCAGAGGAAACCATCCTTATCAGGCCGGATACTGCCGGCACCGGAAGGGGCGTCGCGGCGGGCGAAGATGCTGCCGAGACTGTCACCTTCGTCGGGCGCGAAAGCGGCGATATAGACCAAGCCGGCAACGTTCGGCGCGTGGCCGGCGCCGGTGATCACGGCACCGCCATAGGAATGGCCGACCAGCAATGTCGGCCCGTCCTGTGCGGCCACAAGTTTCGATGTCCGGTCGATGTCGTCGGCAAGTGACGTCAGCGGGTTCTGGACCGCTGCGACATTGTAGCCCTTGGCGTGCAGCGGCGGTATCACGTGGCGCCAATGCGAGGCGTCACCCCAGGCGCCATGGACCAGGACGATGTTCTTGATGGCTGGCATTGTCCGTTCCTTTCCTTCCCACTTCAGCGCCGCGCGTCTTATTAGACGCGCAAAGGTCGCTGTAACACTTTGAATTGCTGTATGTTTTATCCTTAGATCGAATACAGTCTAACGAAACATGCGGTAGGGCTCTCGAATCCTCGGCACTTTGCCGTCGACATGGCGCGTGCCTCCTGCCGGGCGGATGCGTTCAGGTCGCGAGAGCAAAGTAGGGCGGCGAGGCTGGCCGATCCATGAGCTACCCCGAATATTCCGCGCAGTGGCGGCCGCTGCGGTCGATGCCGTCACTCGGTGGCTTGCACGGCAATGCCGTCACGGTGGGCCGGTTGATCAGATCACAGGTAGGCAGACGATCGGCTTCATCGAAGCACGATCGCCGTTCCTCTCATCTATCGATCAAGTTCTCGATCGTGCCTTACTGTTTCTTGTAGGCGCCGTCGAACGAGGCAGAGTTGCCGCAGAAAACGCGGCAATCCTTGGGAGTGACATCGATCTGGGAACCTGTGATCTTCAAGTCGACCGTGCACTGACCGTCGGCGCCGATTTCCTCAGGCGTGAAAACGTGCTGCACCGCCTCCCCTTCAAGCGGGGCACGGAAGGTTACCGAGCAGGAGTCGTAGGAGGGAGCGCCGACATCGGTCGAGATGTTGACCAAGAGGTTGCCATCGGGAAACAACACGCTGTCGAGCACGCCGCGCGCGTTCCCGTACGTGCCTGTGAGATGTTTTTGGTCATAGGCGGAGCTGAGTTCGGCATAGCGGCCACGATAGCTGTCGATCAGGCAATGGTCTCGCTTTGCAAGCCAGGCGCGCTGGCTCGATTCCAGTGTGGCGGCATCCGCGCCTGGCGCAGCGCGGACGGCCTTGTACAGGTCGGCCATGGTCTGATCGATCCACCCCATTCCGGAATCTCCGCCGGAGCAAAGAACTTTTTCGACCTGGCTCTTGGCCTTTGAACAATCAAAGCTCGGCTCCTCCTGCGCCTGGACCAGAGATGGTGCAGTCGACATTGAGAAAAGACCAAGACCGAAAACGAAAAATCTGTTCATTGTACCGTCTCCTCGTGTGGCGTTGGACAACCCGTGAGAACTGTGCGTGCCGTTGGTTTCACAAATTCGATGGCAAGGGTCAGGGCCTGTTAAATTCATCCACTCTGTTCAGGACCATGGGATCGGATGGAAGGAAACAGGCGCAAGGCAAGACCCGAAGGTCTTGTCGAGCACTGTTTTCGATCAGACTGCCCATAGTCCTGATCACGAAGGGCGAGGCCGATTTTGCGCGTGGCTGCGTCGGAAGGATTTGAAAATGTTGGTGTATATCCTGCCGCTGTAGTGTGTGTGCAACAACGTAACGCTGCTTGAAATTAAGTTGTATCCTATTGAATACTGCAATCTTTGCGATTTTGCGTCAAGGTAAACGAGTAGCGATTCATGCCGCTTTCCATTTAGCGCAATCCGCAGTGTGCCGATGATCCGGCACGGATCGTCCCATGCTGTTCTGATCCTCTCCAATATCGCGCTTAGGCGTCATCGGCCGCAGGTTCGATGAACCTTGGAAGCAAAACGTAAAAAGGGCTTCCGGTTTCCCGAAAGCCCTTTTTATCAGAAACTTGGATGGTGGGCGTGACAGGGATTGAACCTGTGACCCCTACGATGTCAACGTAGTGCTCTCCCGCTGAGCTACACGCCCATCCGATGAGGCGCATAGACCATAGAACCCGCTCTCGCGTCAATAGGGTTTTCGAAGGTTTTTTGACTGAAATTTTGCTGGCGGTTTTCCGTCATCGTCTGCCGCCTGTGGCGGCTTGCCGGAAGTCCGGATTTCCGGGCTTTGCGCGTAAGTCACTGAAATAAAAAGACCGCCGGAGATCCCTGTGGATCGCGGCGGTCGATCTGAAGTCTGCGCCGATCCGGTCCAAGTGTCACGGACGGCGGCGGCAGCTGTGGAAAAAATGTCTGGCCTCAGGCGGCCAGCATCTTGTTGACCTCGTCGACCAGGTCGCGAAGGTGGAAGGGCTTCGACAGGACCTTGGCGTCCTTCGGAGCTTTCGAATCCGGGTTCAGCGCGACCGCGGCAAAGCCGGTGATAAACATCACCTTGAGATCCGGATCGAGTTCGGTCGCCCGACGGGCAAGCTCGATGCCGTCCATCTCGGGCATGACGATATCGGTCAGGAGAAGCGAGAAGGGCTCTTCGCGAAGGCGGTCGTAGGCGCTGGCGCCGTTGTCATAGGACATGACCTTGTAGCCAGCCTTTTCGAGCGCCTTCACAAGGAAGCGGCGCATATCGTTGTCGTCTTCGGCAAGAAGGATTTTCACAGTCATGAACTCGGCCGTTGCTTCTCTTTATTCATTGCGTATGGATTGCGGCGTTCTATCCAAACCGCAACGGGGTAAATATCTCGTGAACGCGACGCGTCAACTCCCCAGAAACCGGAGTGGGCGCACTATGGACACAGAGCCGACCAACTGGCAACATGATGGCAACAGCAAGAACCGCACATGGTAAAAAGGGTTCCGATGGGGGAGATGACGGAGAGGGAGCTGTTTGAGGTTCTGGAACCTGCAAGTCAGCGGATTCCCTTCGTATTCAACTCGCCGCATAGCGGCCGCTCTTATCCACAGGCCTTTCTCGATCAGTCCCGCCTCGATGCGCTGGCGATCCGTCGTTCCGAAGATCACTATGTCGACGAGCTGTTCCAGAACGCGACGTTCCTCGGCGCGCCGATGCTGCTGGCGCATTTCCCGCGGGCCTTCCTCGACGTCAACCGCGAGCCTTACGAACTCGACCCGCGCATGTTCGACGGGCCGGTGCCGCCGCATGCCAATATCAGTTCGATGCGGGTGGCAGGCGGCCTTGGAACCGTGCCGCGGCTTGTCGCCGAGAACATGGAAATCTATCGCGGCCGCTTCCCCGTCGAAGACGCGCTGGCGCGCATCGAGACGATCTACAAGCCCTACCACGCCACCTTGCGCAAGCTCATCGCCCGCACGCATGTCCAGTTCGGCCTGTCGGTCTTGATCGATTGCCACTCGATGCCCGGCAATGTGCATCTGCCGGGCAGCGCCCAGCGGCCGGACTTCATCATCGGCGATCGTTACGGCACCAGTGCCGCGGCGGAACTGTCGAGGATGGCCGTCGATCTGTTGGCTGAGCTCGGCTATACCGTCGCGCGCAACAAGCCCTATGCCGGCGGTTTCATCACCGAACATTACGGCCGACCGAGCCGCGGCCTGCATGCGCTGCAGATCGAGATCAATCGCGGGCTCTATGTCGATGAGACGACGCTGGTCCGCAAGCCCGGTTTCGGCGCGCTGGTCGCCGATCTCACCAGCTTCATCGCGTCGCTCGCGCGTCATGTCGAGGATTATGGCGCCTATCTGCCGCTTGCTGCGGAGTAGCGTCGGTTCCCTATGGCATGTTCCTTAAATCCTATTCGATTTAAGGATAAAAACATGCAGCAATTCAAAGCGCTACAGCGACCTTTGCGCGTCCAATAAGCCGCGCGGCGCTGTAGTAGACCTCAAAAAGAACCGCGCCGGTGGCGCGGTTAAGTCTAGGGAGGAAACACCCAAGGAGGGTATTTACAGTCACAAGTGACTGCACAAAAACCCTAATATTGCACTGCACAATTGTCAAGTTGAGAGAGTGAAAACTTTTGCAGTGCGGCAAAGGAATTTCACCGGATCGACGGCGCTGAAACGATCGGAACGGCCCACCGTCTTGGATCGCTGACAGCCGGTCGCTTGGCCGTTTGCCTTTCTGCAGATTTCGTCTATGCAGATTGGACCTTCCTGCTTCTTTCCCTAAAGAGAGTGACATGCTGCCCGACCGCTCCTTTTTCGATCGTCTCGCCGATGCCGCCAAGGCGGAAACCTTGCCGCGCTTTCGCATCGGCACGAGCGTCGTCAACAAGCTCGAGGGCGGTTTCGATCCGGTGACCGAGGCCGATCAGTCGGCTGAGGCCGCGATCCGCGCTCTGATCGAGGAGAATTTCCCCGGTCACGGTATCCTCGGCGAGGAGCATGGCAATGTCGGGCTCGATCGCGAATATGTCTGGGTGATCGATCCGATCGATGGCACGCGCGCCTTCATCTCCGGCCTGCCGGTCTGGGGCACGCTGATCGGTCTTTATCGCAACGGCGATGCGGTGATGGGCCTGATGGATCAGCCATTTACCGGCGAACGCTTCTTTGCCGACGGCAAGCAGGCGCTCTACCGTGGACCCGACGGCGACAAGGTGCTGTCGACCCGCACTTGCGACGCGCTTTCAGATGCCGTGCTGTTTACGACCTCGCCGCATCTCTACACCGGCGACAACAAGACCCGCTTCGAGGCGCTGCAGGACAAGGTGCGGCTGTTCCGCTACGGTTGTGATTGCTATGCCTTCGCGCTGCTTGCGGCCGGTCATGTCGACCTGGTCATCGAGTGCGGGCTCAAGCCCTATGACGTCGGCGGCCTTATCCCGTTGATCGAGCAGGCTGGCGGCATCGTCACCAACTGGCAGGGCGGCCCGGCGGAAATGGGTGGCGAAGTCATCGCTGCCGGCAGCGCCGAACTGCATGCGCAGACGCTGGAAATTCTCAAAGGCTGAATTTTCTCAAAAGACTGAATTGTCTCAGGCCGCTTCGCCTTCGTCCTTGTCGTCCTTATCGGGAATGACGAAAGCAAGAATGGCCGCCATGGCCTGGGCGCGATAACGATCGGCCTCGTGCAGCAGTTCGTGGCGCGCACCGTCGATCGGGATCATGTGGGCGGCGCGGAAATTGCGCGCCAGCCACTCGACGGCGACATGCGGCACCAGCCGGTCGGCTGTCGGCGCCAGGATGATCGTCGGCAGGGTGATGCGGGTCAGATGTTCCCGTCGGGCGACGCGGCGCATTGCACGAAACGCTTCGGTCAACCAGCGCGCCGACGGCGGCCCAAGTCGCAATTCCGGATAGGCTTCGGTCAAGGCCAGGTTGCGCGCAAAGCGCCGGCGGTCGGCGGTCAGCACGTTGTTTTCAAAGGGGCGATTGCCTTTGTCGGCATGCAATGGCAGCCGCCCGAGACCGACCCAGCGCATCACCGTTGCCATGCTGGCGATGCTGCGTTCGCCAATTATCTGGCCACCGAGGCCGACAAAGGGGGCAAGCACCACCAGGCGATCAATGCGGCTCGAAAGCGTGGGCGCGAGCGACAGCGCGACCAGCGCGCCCATGGAGTGGGCGACAATCGAAAACGGCAGCCGGGTATCCGGCAGCACGATCTGTTCGAGGAAGGTGGTCAGATCGCGCTCGTAATAGGAGAAGCGCTCGACATGGCCGCGCCCGGCCTCGGGCAAGAGCCGCTCCGAGCCCGCCTGGCCGCGCCAGTCGAAGGTTGCGACCCAGAGGCCGGCGGCGTTGAGTTCGGCGATGGTCTCGAAGTATTTCTCGATCGATTCGTTGCGGCCCTGCAGCAGCACCACGGTGCCGCGCGCAACCGGCGTCCTGGTCTTGAAGATGGCGTAGCGGATCTTGCGGCCACCGGCTCCATCGAAGAAGCCCGCCACGTGATTGTCCGGTATCGGATTATCCGGTGTGGAGCGGAGGATCGTGGTCATGACGGACGAAACCAGGCTGAAGACGCGTTGATCGGTATCATCAGGGATAGGCGGCGGGCTTGGCGCCGTCAAAGAAAAAAGCCGGAAACGGTGGGTGAAATCCGGACGATCACCGTTTCCGGCCGCTGAAGGGGAAGGGACATGTCACTTCAGCCCCAGGAGATTTCCTCCCAGTGTGGCCTTTGTAACGCCCCTGATCTGAACCACGGCCGAACCTGTCATTCATCCGCCATTCACCTCTTGGGAATCTTGAGGCGGCATGCCTTGAACTGACGAAATCGCATTCCCATCTCTTGCTCACGGACGCCGATAACGGGTCCGTTCACCGGTCGCGCCGCTGCCTGGATGGGGTGGCAGACCAGACATCGCAAACAGTTGCTCCCAGGAGGACACCATGCGTCACGTTGATTTTTCCCCCCTCTATCGCTCCACCGTCGGCTTCGACCGCCTCTTCACGATGCTCGACAGCCTCGGCCAGCCTGACCAGGCTCAGACCTATCCGCCCTATAACATCGAGCGCACCGGCGAAAACGCCTACCGCATCACCATGGCGGTTGCCGGCTTCGACGAAACCGAACTGTCGATCGAAGCGCGCGAACATACGCTGACAATCAAGGGCGAAAAGAGCGAGGACAAGGCCGAAGAAAACCAGTTCCTGCATCGCGGTATTGCCAAGCGCGCCTTCGAGCGTCGCTTCCAGCTTGCCGACCATGTGGAGATCAAGTCCGCTTCGCTGAAGAATGGCCTGCTGCACATCGACCTCACCCGCGAGATCCCGGAAGCAGCCAAGCCGCGCCGGATCGACATTACGTCGGTCGCATCGCAGCCGAAGCAGATCGAGGCCCAGAACCTCTAATCCCTCCCTCCCAAGCTTGAAGAGGCGGCGCCCGAAAGGACGCCGCCTTTTTTTGGGATCGTTGTTTTCGCGTCTTCCCGGACAGGTTCTAGATCATTGAAATAACGCAATGCCGGACGGAAAACCGTTTCACACTTTTCCTGGAATTGCTTTAGGGGCGGACGGGTTCGGCGATGGCGTCCAGCTCTTTGCGGGCGGCGTAACGCTGGGCAATCACCGCGCAGGCCATCAGCTGGATCTGGTGGAAGAGCATGACCGGCAGCACGATCGCACCGATGTTCTGGCCGGCGAAGATGGCGCTTGCCATCGGGATGCCGCTCGCAAGGCTCTTCTTCGAGCCGCAGAAGGTAATGGCGATCTCGTCGGCGCGGTTGAAACCGAAGAGGCGGCTGCCGAACATGGTGACGGCGACTACCAGCGCCAGCATGACGATCTCGATCGCGACCAGCACCCCGAGATCGGCAAGCGAAAAGGTCTGCCATAGCCCCGATGTGACGGCCTGGCTGAAGGCCAGATAGACGACCATGAGGATCGAACCGCGGTCGACGGGCGCAAGCAGGCCCTTGCGCGCCCGGATCCAGCCGCCGATCCACGGCTGCAACAATTGACCGGCGATGAACGGTGCCAGCAGCTGCAGCAGGATCTGCTCAAGGGCATCCAGCGACACACCGCCATGGCCGCCGGCGGAAAATAGGAGACCGACGAGAAGCGGCGTCAGGAACATGCCGAAGATGTTGGAGGCGGACGCTGAGCAGATTGCTGCCGGGACATTGCCGCCGGCAACCGACGTGAAGGCGATCGACGATTGCACGGTCGAGGGCAGGACGCAGAGGAAGAGGATGCCGGTATAGAGCGCCGGCGGCAGGACCGATGACGGTACGAAGCCGACGACGAGGCCGATCAGCGGGAACAGCACGAAGGTCGATGCCAGGATCGCCAGATGCAGCCGCCAATGCAGGAAGCCGGCGACGACGACATCGCGCGACAATCTTGCGCCATGCAGGAAGAAGACCAGGCCGACCGCCACCTTCGTTGCCATGGCGAACCAGGCCGTCGCCTCGCCATGGATCGGCAGCATCGATGCCAGAAGCACGGTGAGAAGCAGGAGCAGGGTGAAGGTGTCGGGAAGATAGCGGCCCATGTCTGTCACTGGCTCGATTGAGAAACGTCTTGCCGAGAAATGTCATTATGAAGCAGGATGCAAGGAATAACAGTTATCGCGAAATTGGATAATGCATGCTCGACCTCGTGCAACTGCGCAGCTTCGTTGCGCTCGAACAGATGGGCAGCTTCACCCTCGCGGCCGAGAGACTGGCGCTTGGCCAGTCGACGGTCAGTCAACATATTCAAAGGCTTGAGGCGTCGCTCGGGCGCAAGCTCGTTGCCCGCGACACGCACCGGGTCTCGTTGACGACGGATGGTCAGGCCCTGCTTGCCCATGCGCGTTCGATGCTGGCGATCGACGACGAGGTCAAGGCGCTGCTTGCCGAAAGCAGTCTGCGCGGACGATTACGGCTGGGCATGTCGGAGGATTTCGTCACCAGCCGGTTGCCGGGCGTGCTCGAAGATTT
The DNA here is from genome assembly GCF_001426785.1 of Ensifer sp. Root142. Lineage (NCBI taxonomy): Bacteria > Pseudomonadati > Pseudomonadota > Alphaproteobacteria > Hyphomicrobiales > Rhizobiaceae > Ensifer > Ensifer sp. Root142. The sequence continues at coordinate 203,358 of NZ_LMFK01000048.1, read as the reverse complement.
CGTTCGCGCCCATCCGTCGGTGGAGCTCGAATTGACGGTAGCACTCAGCGGCGTGCTCTACCATATGCAGGATGGTGGCGAGATCGATCTGGTGCTGGCAAAGCGGCGGCTGGGCGATCCGCGCGGCGAACTGGTCTATCGCGAGCCGCTGGTCTGGTTGGCGCGTGATCCCGAGCGTGTGAAGCGTGACAGGGTGCTGCCGTTGATCGCCTTTCCGCCGCCGAGCATCACGCGCAGCGTGGCGCTCGAGGTGCTCGACCGGCATCGGCTGCCATGGCGGATCGTCTGCACCTGCGGCAGCCTCAGCGGGCTGACGGCCGCCGCCCAAGCGGGCATGGGCGTGCTCGTCCAGCCGCGCAGTATGGCGCCGCAGGGCCTGCGGGAAATACCCACCGGCACCTTGCCGCCGCTGGAGGATGTCGAGTTCGTACTGGTTCCCAGCAAGGGCGCCGACCAGAAGCTGATCGCGGCGCTCTCGACCGAGATTTTGTCGAAGGTGAGGACGTTACAGGGCCAGGCGTGAGCCACAACACCGCGCGTGGCACGCGGTATTGTGGCTCTTTGAATTTGCTGCATAATTTTCTCCTCGGATCTATCCTGATCCAAGGAATTATGCAGTCGCCTCAGCAGGCTGCGACGAAGCGATCGACGTCGTCCATCTTGGTCGCAAAGCTCGTCACCAGGCGATAGAGGCCCTCGTCGGCCGCGAGGCTTCCGGCGAGTTCGTGCGGAACCGGCCAGTCGTAGAAAACGGCGCCTTGCTCCTGCAGTTTCGTCGCCACGTCCTTTTTCAGGATGACGAAGACCTCGTTGGCTTCGACCGGCCAACCGAGCCGGCTGTTGCGCGAAGCGGCGATGCCGTTGGCAAGACGCCGGGCCATGGCGTTGGAATGCCGGGCGAGGTCGAGCCAGAGACCGCCTTCGAGGTAGGCGTCGAACTGGGCCGAGACGAAGCGCGATTTCGAGAACAACTGAGCCGAGCGCTTGCGCAGGAAATGCATCTCGTGCGCCTTCGAAAGATCAAAGAGGACAAGGGCCTCGGCGCACCAGCAGCCGTTCTTCGTGCCGCCGAAGGAAACGAGATCGACGCCACGCTTCCAGGTCATCTCGGCCGGTGTGGCATCGAGGCTGACCAGCGCATTGGCAAAGCGGGCGCCGTCCATGTGCAGCGGCAGCTTGTGTGCATTGGCGACCGCGGCAATCGCCTCGATCTCATCGAGTGCGTAGACGGTGCCGCTTTCGGTCGCTTGCGTCAGCGTGACCGCCATCGGCTGACCGCCATGGACATTGTCGAGCGGGTAGCGGCGAATTTCCGCCTCAAGGCGCGATGCGTCCATCTTGCCATGTTTGCCGTCGACGGGCTTCAACCTCGATCCATGGGTGAAGAATTCCGGAGCGCCGCACTCGTCGGCCGTCACGTGCGCTTCGCGGTGGCAGAACGCGACGCCGCCGGCGCGGCTGGTGCTGGCGAGCGCCAGCGAATTGGCGGCCGTTCCCGTGCCGACGAAGAAGACTGCGACATCGCGCTCGAAAACCTCCGACAGTTTCCTCTCCACCTTCCGGTCGAGCTCACTGGTGCCGTAGGCGGAGGCGTAGCCGTCGGCATGGGTCACGAGGCTCTGGGCGATGGCAGGGTGGGCGCCAGCCCAGTTGTCAGAGGAAAAAATCATCACATATCGTCCTGTTTCACGGTCATATCGACGTCGTTCGGGCGACCATAACCCACCTGCCGGCCGGATCAATCACGGTCGCTGCTATGGAGGCCAACAGGATACCAGTTTGAAACCAAAATGAAGAAAACGTCCGTTTGTCGTAATTAAATTATAAAACCGGGAAATTTTCGGCAATGTTCGGCAAAATCCCTTCTATTATTTGCTCATATGCCCCTTGCGGAGGGGGGCGGTTTCTGGCATAGAGCGCATGAAATAGGACAGTCTTGCTGTCCTATTTCGGTCTAGGGACCGGAACAATCGCCGCAAGTGCCCAAAAAATCGGCAATCGGCGTGTGGCGCAGGGGGATCCGCCGGATTTCATCCGGTTGTTAACGCCTGCCATCAGGATGGTCACTGACATCAATGCCTGATGATGCCGTGCATTATTTGCGACCTGATCAGGATCATGAGACGATGAATGCCCCGGCTTTGCGGCACGTGAATGCGTGCGACGAGAAGCCATGCGCGGGCGCAGGTATGCCCGGACATGCCGGGTTCAACAGGAGGGAAGACGATGACGGATCACACGCCATCACAGCAATCTGGGCTCAACCTCGCACACACTGTTGCGACGGCTGAAAAAACGCCCACATTCCCGTCCGGCCTGCCGCGAAAACAGGGTCTCTATGATCCGCGCAACGAACACGATGCCTGCGGCGTCGGCTTCGTCGCGCATCTGAAGGGTGAGAAGTCGCACCAGATCGTGCGCGACGGCCTCTTCATGCTCGAAAACCTGACGCACCGCGGTGCCGTCGGCGCCGACCCGCTGATGGGTGACGGCGCTGGCATCCTCGTGCAGATCCCCGACCGCTTCTTCCGCGAGGAAATGGCCAAGCAGGGCGTTACCCTGCCGAAGGCCGGCGAATATGGCGTCGGCTACCTCTTCATGCCGCGCGACGAAAAGCTGATTGCCCATTTCAAGGACGTGATCAGCGAAGTGGTCGCCGAGGAAGGCCAGCACGTGCTTGGCTTCCGCGACGTGCCGGTCGACAATTCGTCGCTTTCCAAGGCTCCTGATATCGCTGCGACCGAACCGCACCATGTGCAGGTGTTCATCGGTGCCGGCCGCGATGCCGCGACCAACGCCGAATTCGAGCGTCGCCTGTTCACGCTGCGCAAGGTGATCTCCAACCGCATCTATGCGGAAGCGGAAGGCGGCGATCTCGGCTTCTACGTCGTGTCGCTGTCGACGCAGACGATCGTCTACAAGGGCATGTTCCTGGCCTATCAGGTCGGCGCCTACTACAAGGACCTGGAGGACGAGCGCTTCCAGTCGGCCGTCGCCCTGGTTCACCAGCGCTTCTCGACCAACACGTTTCCGTCCTGGAAGCTCGCGCACCCCTATCGCATGGTCGCCCACAACGGCGAAATCAACACGCTGCGCGGCAACGTCAACTGGATGGCGGCGCGCCAGGCTTCCGTGTCCTCGCCGCTCTTCGGCGACGACATCTCCAAGCTCTGGCCGATCTCCTACGAGGGTCAGTCGGACACCGCCTGTTTCGACAACGCGCTCGAATTCCTGGTGCAGGGCGGTTACTCGCTTTCGCATGCGGTGATGATGCTGATCCCCGAAGCCTGGGCCGGCAACCAGCTGATGTCGCCCGAGCGCAAGGCGTTCTACGAATACCACGCAGCGCTGATGGAGCCGTGGGACGGACCGGCAGCCGTGGCCTTCACCGACGGCCGCCAGATCGGCGCGACGCTCGACCGCAACGGTCTGCGTCCGGCCCGCTATATCGTCACATCTGATGATCGCGTCATCCTCGCGTCTGAAGCCGGCGTGCTTCCGGTCGACGAAGAAAAGATCGTCAAGAAGTGGCGCCTGCAGCCGGGCAAGATGCTGCTCATCGACATGGAGCAGGGTCGCATCATCTCCGACGAGGAGGTGAAGTCTTCGCTCGCCGACAAGCATCCTTACCGCAAGTGGCTCGACGATACCCAGCTCATCCTCGAAGAGTTGAAGCCGGTCGAGCCGCGTGCGCTGCGCCGCGACGTTTCCCTGATCGACCGCCAGCAGGCCTTCGGCTACACGCTCGAAGACACCAAGATCCTGATGTCGCCAATGGCCACCACCGGCCAGGAAGCCATCGGCTCGATGGGCACCGACACGCCGATCTCGGCAATGTCCGACAAGCGCAAGCTGCTCTATACCTACTTCAAGCAGAACTTCGCGCAGGTCACCAACCCGCCGATCGACCCGATCCGCGAAGAGCTGGTGATGAGCCTCGTCTCGTTCATCGGCCCGCGCCCGAACCTGCTCGATCATGCCGGCATGGCGCATGCCAAGCGGCTGGAAGTGCGCCAGCCGATCCTGACCAACGGCGATCTGGAAAAGATCCGCTCGATCGGCCATACCGAGGACCGGTTCGACACCAAGACGCTCGACTTCACCTACGACATTTCGCGCGATGCCGAAGGCATGCCGGAAATGCTCGATCGCCTCTGCGAACGTGCGGAAGCGGCGGTCAAGGGTGGCTACAACATCATCGTGCTTTCCGACCGCCAGGTCGGTCCGGACCGCGTCGCGATCCCGGCGCTGCTGGCAACGGCCGCCGTGCACCACCACCTGATCCGCAAGGGCCTGCGCACCTCGGTCGGCATCGTGCTGGAATCCGGCGAACCGCGTGAAGTGCATCACTTCTGCCTGCTCGCCGGCTACGGCGCCGAAGCGATCAACCCGTATCTTGCCTTCGATACGCTGACCGACATGCACAAGCGCGGCGATTTCCCCAAGGAAGTCGACGGCAGCGAAGTGGTCTACCGCTATATCAAGGCGGTGGGTAAGGGCATCCTCAAGGTGATGTCCAAGATGGGCATCTCGACCTACCAGTCCTATTGCGGCGCGCAGATCTTCGATGCTGTCGGCCTGTCGTCGAAGCTGGTCGACCAGTTCTTCTTCGGGACTGCGACGACGATCGAAGGCATCGGCCTTGAAGAGATCGCGGCCGAAACCGTCGCCCGCCACAAGGCAGCCTTCGGTGCCGATCCGGTGCTTGCCAACACGCTCGATATCGGTGGCGAATATGCCTACCGCATGCGCGGCGAAAGCCACGCCTGGACGCCGGATGCGATCGCCTCGCTGCAGCATGCCGTGCGCGGCAATGCAGAGGATCGCTATCGCGAATTTGCCGAGATGGTGAACAACTCGGCGCTCAGGATGAACACGATCCGTGGCCTGTTCACCGTCAAGAGTGCGGAGGCTGCCGGCCGCAAGCCGATCTCCGTCGACGAGGTCGAGCCGGCCACCGACATCGTCAAGCGCTTCTCGACGGGCGCCATGTCCTTCGGCTCGATCAGCCGCGAGGCGCATACGACGCTGGCAATCGCCATGAACCGGATCGGCGGCAAGTCGAACACCGGCGAAGGCGGCGAGGAAAGCGACCGCTACCTGCCGCTGCCCGATGGCTCGACCAACCCGGAACGGTCGGCGATCAAGCAGATCGCCTCCGGCCGCTTCGGCGTGACCACCGAGTATCTTGTTAATGCCGACATGCTGCAGATCAAGGTGGCCCAGGGCGCCAAGCCCGGCGAGGGCGGGCAGCTGCCCGGCCATAAGGTGGATGCGACCGTCGCCAAGACCCGGCATTCGACGCCGGGCGTCGGCCTGATTTCGCCGCCGCCGCACCACGACATCTACTCGATCGAAGATCTGGCGCAGCTGATCTACGACCTGAAGAACGTCAACCCTGAAGCCGATGTTTCGGTCAAGCTGGTCTCGGAAGTGGGCGTCGGCACGGTTGCTGCCGGTGTCGCCAAGGCGCGCGCCGACCACATCACCGTTTCCGGTTTCGACGGCGGCACCGGCGCATCGCCGCTGACGTCGTTGAAACACGCCGGCAGCCCCTGGGAAATCGGCCTTGCCGAAACTCAGCAGACGCTGGTGCTGAACGGCCTTCGGTCGCGCGTTGCCCTTCAGGTCGATGGTGGCCTGAAGACCGGCCGCGACGTGATCATCGGCGCGCTTCTCGGCGCCGACGAGTTCGGTTTTGCCACCGCGCCGCTGATTGCGGCCGGCTGCATCATGATGCGCAAGTGCCACCTCAACACCTGTCCTGTCGGTGTCGCGACCCAGGATCCGGTGCTGCGCAAGCGCTTCAAGGGCACGGCCGAGCACGTCATCAACTACTTCTTCTTCGTTGCAGAGGAAGTGCGCGAGATCCTCGCCTCGCTCGGCGTGCGCAGGCTCGATGAAATCATCGGTGCTTCCGAACTCTTGGAGAAGGACGGCGCGCTCGCCCACTGGAAGGCCAACGGTCTCGATTTCTCGAAGATCTTCCACAAGGTCGACGCTCCGAAGGCGGAGACCTACTGGACCAGCCGCCAGAAGCACCCGATCGACGACGTGCTCGACCGAACGCTGATCGAGAAGGCCAAGATCGCCTTGGAAACCAAGGCGCCCGTCGCCTTCGAAGCCAAGATCAAGAACGTCGACCGGTCGGCCGGCGCCATGCTTTCGGGTGTGCTTGCCAAGCGCTGGGGCCACAAGGGCCTGAAGGACGATACGATCCACGTCACCCTCAAGGGTACGGCGGGCCAATCCTTCGCCGCCTTCCTGGCGCGCGGCATCACCTTCGACCTGGTGGGCGACGGCAACGACTATGTCGGCAAGGGGCTTTCCGGTGGCCGTATCATCGTCCGGCCGCCTGAAAACACCAAAATCGTGCCCGAAAACTCGATCATCGTCGGCAACACCGTGCTTTACGGCGCGATCTCCGGCGAATGCTACTTCAACGGTGTTGCCGGCGAACGCTTCGCCGTGCGCAATTCCGGTGCCATTGCGGTCGTCGAAGGCGTGGGCGACCACGGCTGCGAATACATGACCGGCGGTGTCGTCGTCGTTCTCGGCGCGACGGGCCGCAACTTCGCGGCCGGCATGTCCGGCGGTGTTGCCTATGTGCTGGACGAGGAAGGCGATTTCGCCCGCCGCTGCAACATGGCGATGGTCGAACTGCAGCCGGTGCCCGAAGAAGACGACATGCTCGAGAAGCTGCATCATCACGGCGGCGACATCATGCACAAGGGCATGGTCGACGTGTCCGGCGATATGACGCGCCACGACGAGGAGCGGCTCTATCAGCTGATCTCCAGCCACCTGCACCACACGGGCTCGCCCCGGGCAAAGGCGATCCTCGACCATTGGGCAGACTACCGGCCGAAATTCCGCAAGGTCATGCCGGTCGAATATCGTCGTGCGCTCGAAGACATGGAACGCATGAAAATGGCAGAGGCGGCCGAATAGAGGCCCCGGTGAAAAGGGCTCCCGGTTCCGAAAAGGGTTCGGGGGTTCATCACGCGCGCTTGTCTCAAGTGCCTGTTCAGACGCATAGCTATCAGGATGATACGATGGGTAAGGTAACTGGTTTTCTCGAGATCGACCGGCAAGTGGCAAAGTACCAGCCGGCGTCCGACCGCATCCGCCATTTCCGTGAATTCACCATTCCGATGTCGGAACCGGAGGTGCAGAAGCAGGCGGCACGCTGCATGGATTGCGGCATCCCCTACTGCCATGGGCCGACCGGGTGTCCGGTGCACAACCAGATCCCCGACTGGAACGATCTGGTCTACAACGGCAACTGGGAAGAGGCGATCCGCAACCTGCATTCGACCAACAACTTCCCGGAATTCACCGGCCGCGTCTGCCCCGCGCCGTGCGAGGAAGCGTGCACGCTGAACCTCGAGGATGCGCCGGTCGCGATCAAGACCGTCGAGCAGGCGATCGCCGACAAGGCCTATGAAATGGGTTACATCGTGCCGCAGCCGGCTGTTACCAAGACCGGCAAGAAGGTCGCCGTCATTGGTTCGGGTCCGGCCGGCATGGCCGCCGCCCAGCAGATGGCGCGCGCCGGTCACGAGGTTCACGTCTACGAGCGCGAGAGCAAGCCCGGCGGCCTGCTGCGCTACGGCATCCCCGACTTCAAGATGGAGAAGAACTTCATTGATCGCCGCGTCGAGCAGATGAAGGGCGAAGGCGTCACCTTCCATTGCGGCGTCAATGTCGGCGTCGACCTGCCGGCCGAGCAACTGATCGATCGCCACGATGCCGTGCTCTATTGCGGCGGCTCCGAAACGCCGCGCAATGCCGGCATCCCCGGTGTCGAATTCGCCGGCGTGCATGACGCCATGCCCTATCTCGTGCAGCAGAACCGCCGGGTCGGGCGTGAGAACATCGACAGCACCGGCTGGCCGTCAGCGCCTATCCTTGCCGGCGGCAAGCACATCGTCGTCGTCGGCGGTGGCGACACCGCCTCCGACTGCGTCGGCACGGCCTTCCGCCAGGGTGCCGTCAAGGTCACCCAGCTCGACATCCGCCCGCAGCCGCCGGAAAAGGAAGACAAGCTTGCCGTCTGGCCGTTCTGGGCGACCAAGATGCGCACCTCGTCCAGCCAGGCCGAAGGCGCGATCCGCGAGTTCCAGGTCGCGACGTTGGAGTTTGTCGGCGACGAGGACGGCAACCTCATCGGCGTCAAGTGCTGCCAGGTGGACGATCGCCGCAAGCCGATTGCCGGCACGGAGTTCATCATCAAGGCCGATCTTGCCTTCATCGCCATCGGCTTCAGCGGCCCGTTCACCGATAGCGTACTGAAGGATCTCGGCGACAAGCTGACGCTCAACACCGATCGTCGTGGCTCGACCAACGTCGTTGCCAACGACCGCGACTACAAGACTTCGGTCGACAAGTTCTGGACGGCCGGCGACGTTCGCCGCGGCCAGTCGCTCGTCGTCTGGGCGATCCGCGAAGGCCGCCAGGCGGCCCGCGCGATCGACGAGGCGCTGATGGGATCGTCGATCCTGCCGCGCTGACATCATTGCTCCCAAGTGCAAAAAGGGCTCCGCCGGTTCATCGTGGGGCCCCTTTTGCTTTAGGGAATTTCCAGGAAAAGTGCGAAGCGGCTTTCCGTCAGGAAATGCGTAAAAACAAAGAGATAGAGCATCTGTGCGCTTCCGTCCAAATCGGAAACGCTCTAGGCGAAGCGATCGCCGTGACGATGGTTGTCGCACGCAGCCGCTCGAAAAAGTGTTAGTTCCGGATCACCGGATTGCTGATGACCGTACTAGGCTTGGCGAGGCGGAAATCGTCGACACGGCCGGCAGGTGCCGCGGCAACATCCCCCTTGTCGACCAGTCGGTCGCGCGGGCTCTTGCCTGTGCCCTTGTTGGGTGCGGCATCGCCGAGCAGTGCTGCAGCGCCGTCGAGATCCGGATCGGTGAGGCCGATCGGCTGCGTCTTGACGATGTCCTCGTTGGCAAGCGGCGCGGTAACCACAAGGTCCTTCAGCCCATCGGCGCCCGGCACGTCCTTGTCGGTCGCCGCGGCATCCCCGAGCAGGCGGCGAATGTCCTTTTCCACGTAGAAGGCGAGCTTGCGTTTACCGGCTTTGGTCAGGTTGATCCCGTCGGCGCCGCGCAATCGAACCTGCTGGCCGTTGATGTCGGAGCCGGTCAGCACGAACTTGCCGCCTTCGTCGACGAAACCGTCCCAAATGTCGACGAACTGGCCACCGACCTTTTCGACTTCCTCGCGGTAGATGCCGTTGAACGTCACCATGTCGGCGGTCATCGCGGCGGACTGGAACGGCGGCATGCCGACCCACAGGACCGGCAGTTTTTCCTTGTGTGCCAACTCTGCTAGCGCATGGACACGTTTGCGGTATTCCTCGGTCCAAAGATCGGTGCGGTACTTTTCCTTGGTGCTGCCGATCTGCATCTGCTGACGATCGTTGGCGCCGAGGCTGATGATGATGACGGAAGGCTTGATCTCGCCCACATAGCTCGGCAGCGTCACCGGCCAGTTGAAATAGTCCTCGCGCACCAGCCCGGACGAGCCGCTTGCGCGCGTCTCGATGGTGATGCCGGGCGTCATCTCGAATGCGGTCTTCAGGCCATCGCCGAGGCTGCCGGCCATGAAGTCGCCGACGACCAGAACCTTCTTGGAGTCCGGCGCCTTTTCAACCGGCTGCGGCACCGGCGCCGCATCGGCAATGGCGGGCTTTGCCTTTTGCTGGCCCGGAGCCTTCTGTCGTTGCGGGGTTTGGCTTTGGCGGGCGCGCCTCGGGCGCGGCTGTTGCGGAAACTCGTACCGCTCGTCGATTACGCGGCGTTCGCGCGTGAGGCCGCCGAACAGCATCTGGAAGAGATTGCGTCGCTGCACCCTCTGCTGGGCTTCCGCATAACTTGCGGCAAAGCCGACGAACAGCATCGCGGCTGCGGCGATGATCATCGTCGCCGTCCTCCAGGGCATTGCGCCCCCTGTCATCCGGGCCTTGGTTTTCGCATGCATATCTGATCATCCATCGAACGGACGGCGGCCGCAAGGCCGCCGTCGCGTTTCGGGCGTGCGCGTCAGTTGCGCAGGGCGCGCAGCAGATGTTGTGTCGGCTCGCCGTCCGGCGCCAGGCCGTTCTTCGATTGGAACTCCTGGATCGCAGCCTTGGAGCCGGATCCGAAATTGCCGTCGACTTCGCCGCTGTAATAACCCAGTTCCTTCAGGCGGTTCTGCAATTCGAACTTCTCGCTGATATCGAGCGAACCGTCCGGTCGCGGCCAGCGCTGCTGCATTCCGGCATAACCGGCGATCTGGTCGGCAAGAAGACCGACGCCGAGCGCGTAACTGTCCGACGCGTTGTAGCGCTTGATGACGAAGAAGTTCTTGGTCATCAGGAAGCCTGGACCGTTACCGCCGCTCGGCAGCTTCAGTTCGGCCCGCGAATTGCCGTTGCGGAAGCCCTTGCCGTTCGGGCGGAGGAAACCGAGTGCTGCCCACTGGGCAAGCGTCTTCGTCTGTCCGGAATATTTCGCGGCGTTGGCCGGTGGTGCGACTTCGTAGCCCCAGGTCTCGCCCGCTTGCCAGCCGTTCTTCTTCAAAAGGTTGGCGGCGGTCGCAAGCGCGTCGGGCACCGAATTCCAGATGTCACGATGGCCGTTACCATCAGCGTCGACCGCGTAGAGCAGATAGCTGGTCGGGATGAATTGCGTGTGTCCCATGGCGCCGGCCCAGGAGCCGGTCAGTTCGCGCGGGGTGATGTCGCCGCTCTGCAGGATCTTGAGTGCGGCAATCAGCTGGGTCTTGGCGAATTTCGCGCGCTTGGGATCGGCATAGGCAAGGGTTGCGAGCGCCCGCGGCACGTAGTGCAGGCGGTCGTCCTTTTCGAGAACGGCGCCGTAGTTCGATTCCATCGACCAGATCGCCAGCAGGATCGTCTTGTCGACGCCGAAGTGCTTTTCGATCGAATTCAGCGTGCGGGCGTGCTTGGCGGCCATCTCCTGGCCGACGCGCTTGGTGTAGGGGTTGACGCGGGAATCGATGTATTCCCAGATCTTGTGCTTGAACTCAGGCTGGTAATTGGCCTTTTCGATCACGGTGGCGTCGGGTGTCTTCACGCCGGCAAAGGCCTTGCGATAGGTCGCCTGGGTGATGCCGCTCTTTGCAGCCGTGGCATAGAAGTTGTTGATCCAATTCTGGAATCCGGCATCGGCGCGCGCGGGGGAGGTGCCAAGCGCGACGGCGGATAGGACGAAGGCGGCTGCGATATGACGGAAAAACGTCCTGCGGTTTCTGATCATCAGCTGTCGGTTCCGTTTCTCTGCGGAGCCTCAGCCGTCATAGCCGGGACATTTCCGCATGGTGGCAGTCTGGAGCCAGCCTTGCGGTTCGGCGACCGCCGGCGGTTCCTGTTCTCGGATCCGGCCGCAGTCGATGCAGCGCCGGATTAAGGCGAATCTACAGAAACGTGGTCAACAAACCCTTTACCATGAAAAGGCCATTGCGTCTTCCGTGGAAGAAAATGCGAGTACCGTCCGTATCTGCATTTTTTTCGTCCCGGTTCAGCGTGCGTTCACATCGTTGCGTAGAGATTGCCGCCGCACTGCAAAGCGCTGCACGATTCCTTAAATTGATTTTGATTTAAGGATTTTAACAGCAACACTCAGGATTGAAATCCGAATGAAGGAGGTACCGATGACCGACAAGCGTAAAGTCCGCAAAGCCGTGTTCCCGGTCGCTGGTCTGGGCACGCGTTTCCTGCCGGCCACCAAGGCCGTGCCGAAGGAAATGCTGACGGTGGTGGACAAGCCGGTCATTCAATATGTGGTCGACGAGGCGATGGAAGCTGGTATCGAGCACCTGATCTTTGTCACCGGCCGCAGCAAGGCCGTGATCGAGGACTATTTCGATATCCAGGTCGAACTCGACCAGACCCTGCGCGAGCGCAACAAGAAGATCGAGATCGAGCTTCTCGACACCATTCTGCCGAAGGCCGGCACGACGAGCTTCACCCGCCAGCAGGCGCCGCTCGGCCTTGGCCATGCCGTGTGGTGCGCCCGCGAGCTGGTCGGCAACGAGCCTTTCGCGCTGTTGCTGCCCGACATGATCATGAAGGGCGAGAAGGGCTGCCTGAAGGGCATGGTCGAGCTCTACGAACAGAGCGGCGGCAACGTCATAGCAGTCGAGGAATGCGCACCGGACCAGGCCCACAAATACGGGATCGTCGGTGTCGGCGACAAGGTCGGCGACGGCTTCAAGATCACCAAGATGGTCGAGAAGCCCGCACCGGGAACGGCGCCGTCGAACTTCTTCATCAACGGCCGCTACATCCTGCAGCCGGAAATCTTCCCGATCCTGGAGAAACAGGAGCGTGGCGCCGGCAACGAGATCCAGTTGACCGACGGGATGCTGAAGCTTTCGGAGGTCCAGCAGTTCGCCGCCTATCATTTCCGCGGCGAGACCTACGACTGTGGCGCCAAGGATGGCTTCATCCTCGCCAACGTCGCCTTCGCGCTGGAGCGCGCCGATATCCGCCCGATCGTGGAGGGCCCGCTGAAGGCGCTTTTGAGCAGCTTGAAGTAATCCCGGTTCAACCGAAACGAAAAGGCCGCGTCCCCCACGGGCGCGGCCTTTTTCTTTGTGTGGAAATGCGCATTGCCGCCCGGCCTTTATGCATGGCGGCCTCTCTGCTTTTACTCAACGCCGCAGCACAAGACCGACGCCGACGCGGGTGATGTCGGTCGTATCGCCGACGTCGGGCGTGGTGCGCTCATAGCTGACATCGCCGATTAGTGCGAGGTAACGGTTCATATCCCAGGTGAGGCCTGCGCCGGTGCGCCAGGTTGTCTCGTCGAGGGAACTGGAGTCTGACGGATATTTGCGGATGATCAGGGTGTTGGACAGTCGTGCAACCAGATCGGAGCGCATCTCGTGGGTGATGATGTTGGTCAAGGCATAGTCCATCGATCCGGAAACGCCCGCTGTCGTCGACGGGTCGAGACCGGTCGATAGCCCGAAGAGCACATCCGTACCGCGTTGCGGCGACCAGTTGAGGCGGCCGTCGACGGACAGGCCGCTGACGTCGCTGAGCCGGTCATCTTCGAAACGATAGGTCTCGTAGCCAAGGGCGATCTCGCCGTAGAGCTTCTCGCCAAGGTCGACCTCCAGACCGCCACGTGTCGCGTAGCTCTGGTAGGAGCGCTCGAAGCCGAGCGTGTCCTGGCGAAGATCGTAGATCGACCCGCCGACCGCGGCCTCGATGAACGGGATCAGTGCCGGTGACATTTCATAGCCGACGCGCGCCGTCAGGGTTCCGTTGTTGCGGTTTCGGTCTTCGACCGACATCGTCGTGCCGTTTTCCAGCTCGACGTCGCCATAGGTCTGCCGTTCGAATTCGAGCCCGACCGATCCGCGGATGAGGCCGAAGTCGCGCTCGATGGCAGCGCCGAGCCGATAGGTGTTGACGCCCGATTGTGTCTTGGCATTCGAGATCGCGTTCGGATCGTCGGCGTCCTCACGGTCGAAGCTGTAGCCTGCCCGAAGACGCGCAACGGTTTCATCTGAGAGATCGAGGCGCAGTTCCGCGTCGATGTCAGCGCGAGGCTCTTCCTCGCCCTCGCCGGAGATGTTGTTCTGCAACACGCCAGCGCCGATAACCGTCAGTTCGTGGCGGGACCAATCCGACGTCAGGGTGCCGCGGATGCCGGTTTCCAGATAACCGCGGTTCTGCTTGTTGTTGTTGCCGTTGTTGCGCCATTCATGGTTGATCGTCTCGCCGATTTCCGGCCGCAGCGTGAATGTGCCGATGCGAACGCCGGGTGCGCGGTCGTCTTCCGGCTCTATTCGCGTCCGCAATCCATCGATCGTTGGTTCGCGGCGGTTGAGACGGATGAGGTCTTCGTCCGAGGCCGGAGACAGATCGTCGGTGCTGACGGCGCCCGTCGTTTGCGGATCGGCGATCGCCGGTGCTGCGGTTGCTGTGCCGGGGGCAACGATGCCAGGGGTCGTCGGCACGGCGGCGTTCGTCACCGTTTGGGCATGCGCCGAAAGCGGAGCGGCCATCGCGGTGCCGGCCAGCAGCAACGCCACCAGCGTCAAACGCCGCGCGTCTCTTCCGATCGAGCGAGTGTTGTCTGGCACCATCTGCCGTTTGTCCGCGAGCCTGATTGCAATCCTTTCGCAATCGTAAAGCCGCGTGGTTAACCAATCGTTTCCAAACGGCAAAAACGCGTTAACGACATGCGCAAAAACAAGAGCTTAAAGCGCAGCACGCGCATCTGAACGGTCGCGGCGCTTTAGGCGCTCTCGACCGTCAGGTTGCGCCCGTGGCTGGCAACGATGCGAACGCGCGTACCGGCGGGCAGATCGGGCCCCTCGACGATCCAGATCGTATCGTCCAGACGCACGCGGCCGTGGCCCTCGGCAATCGGCTTTTCAAGCACGGCGGTTCGGCCGACGAGGCTTTGGGCCCGTTGGTTGAGCAGCGGTTCGTCCGTCTCCCTGGAAGACGAGGAGATGAAGTGCCGCCCAAGGAGAACGGCGACGATGGACAGAAGCGCGAAGACGACGAACTGAACCTGCCAGCCCCAGACGACAGTGTCCCACAGCAAAAGCGACAGAACGCCGGTGATGAGCGCGGCAATGGCGATCCAGACGAGGAAAACGCCGGGTGCGACGACTTCGGCCGCCAGCAGTGCAAGACCGAGAACCCACCAGCTCCAGGGGCCGAGTTCAAGGATGATGCGCTGGACCATCGCCTATTGTCCCTGAGGTTCAAACGGATCGGACGCCGGGCCGGTGCGCGGTGTCGTCGATTGGCGCTGCCGGGGGGCTGGCGCCTGGTTGTCGCCGAACACTTCCCTGGCAATTGCGCCAATGCCGCCGAGCGAGCCGATCAGCGCGGACGCTTCTATAGGCATCAGTATGATCTTCTGGTTGTTGGCAGTGCCGATCGCAGCAAGCGCTTCGGTGTATTTCTGGGCGACGAAGTAGTTGATCGCCTGGACGTCACCGGCAGCGATCGCCGCCGACACCATCTGTGTCGCTTTGGCCTCGGCCTCGGCCAGACGTTCGCGCGCCTCGGCGTCGCGGAAGGCGGCCTCGCGCTGGCCTTCGGCCTGCAGGATGGCCGACTGCTTGGCACCTTCGGCACGCAGGATCTGCGCGTTTCTCGACCCTTCCGCTTCCAGCACCTGGGCGCGCTTCTCGCGCTCGGCCTTCATCTGCCGAGCCATGGCGTCGACGAGATCCTTCGGCGGTGCGATGTCCTTGAGTTCGACGCGGGTGATCTTGATGCCCCAGGGGTTGGCGGCGTCATCGACCACGCGCAACAGCTTGTCGTTGATGGTGTCGCGGTTCGACAAAAGTTCGTCGAGGTCCATCGACCCCATGACCGAGCGGATGTTGGTCATGGTCAGGTTGAGAATGGCGTTTTGAAGATCGGACACCTGGTAGGCAGCCTGGGCGGCGTTGAGCACCTGGTAGAACGCGACGGCATCGGCCGACACGCTGGCGTTGTCCTTGGTGATGACTTCCTGGGTCGGAACGTCGAGGACCTGCTCCATCACGTTCATCCTGGCGCCGATCCGGTCGATGAACGGAATGATGATGTTGAGACCCGGTTCCATCGTCTTGGTGTAGCGGCCGAAGCGCTCCACCGTATAGCGATAGCCCTGCGGCACCGTCTTGACCATGGTGATGATCACAAAGATCACCAAGACCACCAATGCGATGACCGCAATATCAAATCCGCCCAAAGACACGTCCCCCATGATCACAACCCCAGTTTGAAGTGACACTCTAACCCAGACGTGGGCATCGGTCAGTCTATTTCAAGCGGTCGTCGCAGATTTCGGCTTCAAAGCCAGCCGCTTAGCTCCCGGCGCACGACATGCTCGAGAACCATCATGCCCTCGGCACTGTCGTTGAGACAGGGGATATGTGCAAACTTTTCGCCGCCATTGTGATGGAAGCTCTCGGCCGCCTGCTCGGCGATCTCCTCGAGCGTTTCCAGACAGTCGGAAACGAAGCCTGGGTTGATCACGGCGATGCGCTTGACGCCGTCCTGCGCCAGCTTCTCGACCGTCTTGTCGGTATAGGGCTGCAGCCATTCTTCCGGC
This sequence comes from Ensifer sp. Root142, assembly GCF_001426785.1. Lineage (NCBI taxonomy): Bacteria > Pseudomonadati > Pseudomonadota > Alphaproteobacteria > Hyphomicrobiales > Rhizobiaceae > Ensifer > Ensifer sp. Root142. The sequence goes on along the minus strand of NZ_LMFK01000048.1, from coordinate 187,267 downwards.
CCGAAGCGGGACTGGAAGGTTACCTGCAGCTTGTCCTTGGACCACCCGAGCTTTTCGCGCAGCAGACGCGCGGTCTTCTGGCACTGGCAATAGTAGGGATCGCCCTTTTCGAAGTAACTCTTCGGGATGCCGTGGAAGGAGGTGAGCACCACTTCCGGCTCCCAGTCGAGTGTCGCCAGATGCCGCGTGATCGAAGTTGCCAGCGCGTCGATATAGACGGGATCGTCATGATAGGGCGGAACGGTGCGCAGCGCCGGCTGCCAGCGCATCTTGAGCAGGGCTTCGAATGCCTTGTCGTTGACGGTGGCTGTCGTTGCCGCGGCGTATTGCGGATAGAGCGGGAACAAGAGGATGCGTTCGCATCCGGCCTTCTGCAGGGCTTCCATGCGCGAGGCGATCGACGGCTGGCCGTAGCGCATGCCCCAATCGACGACGATGTGCGGCTGATTGGCGAAGGCTTCCGCCATCAAGGTCGCCTGGTTGCGGGTATAGGTGCGCAGGTAGCTTTCGTTCAGATCCTTGTTCCAGATCATTTCATAGGCCTTGCCGACCTTGCCGGGGCGGGTGTTGAGCACGATGCCGTAGAGGATCGGATACCAGAACAACCGCGACCATTCGATGACGCGGCGATCGCTGAGGAACTCCTTGAGATAGCGGCGCATCGAGGTGTAGTCGGTGCCATCGGGCGTGCCGAGATTGACCAGCAGAACGCCGACCTTTCCGGATTTAACGGTCGGGTGATCGCTTTGGGCGGTCGCGGCGGGCGCGTTGGTCATCTCGGTCCTCGTGGTCACGTATAAGCAGGTGCATGCACTTTTCGTCACGTCCTTCTAAGAAGAAAAGCCGGTGCGGGGAAGCCCGCGCCGGCTCTCGAAGGAGAGGCAAATTGTCTTACTTTGCCGGAATCTCCAGTTCGGTTCCGACATGCAGGTGGCGCGGAGCGGGCTTGCCGTTGGCCGCGGAGATCTTTGCCCAGAGCGCACCATCGCCGTAGAACGCCTTGGCGAGATCCCAAAGCGTGTCGCCCTTGGCGATGACATGCTTCTGCGGACCGGAGGCCGTCGCGCTCGCGGCGGCGTCGGCTGCAGGCTGCGTTGCCGTTGCCGGTTCGGCAGTCGTGGCGCCGGCGGCTGCAGCGACTTCGGTGATGCGGCCATCCGTGTAGGGCTTGAACGGCTGGTGCGCGGCGAGATAGTCGGCCAGAACGGTTTCGAGGCCCGGACCGTAGTCGTAGGCGTTCTCACCCTTGTCCTTGAAGATTGCGTAGCCGTCGCCGCCATTGCGCATGTAGTTGTTGGTGACGATCGAATAGGTCTTTGCCGGATCGAGCGGCACGAAGCCTTCGCCTTCCTTTACCTCGACCGAGACGACGCGGCTGCCCACTTCCTTCGACTTGTCGAAGGAATATTTCATGCCGGCCACCTGCGGGAAACGGCCGCCGGGTTCTTCAAGCTTGCTGAGGCCGTTCTCAAGCGCGGCACGGATGCCGTCACCCTTGAGCTGGAAGGTCGCAACCGTGTTCTGGAACGGCAGCACGGTGATGGCTTCGCCCATCGAAACGTCGCCGGCATCGATGGAGGCGCGCAGGCCACCGCCATTGGTGATGGCGATCGTCACGCCCTGGCCCTTGACGCGGTCGAGCATGGCGTCGGCAACGAGGCTGCCCATTTCGCATTCCCTGGCCCGGCAATTGTCACGCGAACCGTCGATCGGGGCCTCGGTCTTGCCGATGATCTTGGAGCGCAGCTCCTCGATCGGCTTGGCGAGTTCGGCCACGCGGGTCAAAACGGACTGATCCGGCTTGACGGAAGAATCGACCAGGATCGGATCGCCCTTGGCAGCCTTCACCACGCCGTTGTCGTCGAAGGTGACGACGAGATCGCCGAGGTACTTGCTATAGGAGGCGGCCTGGACGACCGGAACCTTGTAGCCACCGGGGTTGTCGACCATCGTCGGGTAGGGGCCTTCGGCCTTTGCGTCGGTGTTCGACAGCAGGCTGTGGGAGTGGCCGCCGACGACGACGTCGACATCGGGAATCTTTGCGATCGCGGCGAGGTCACGCGGGTAGCCGACATGGGTGAGCGCGATGATCTTGTCGACGCCCTGCTTCTTCAGCTCTTCAACCGCGGCAGTCGTGGTGGCGACGTCGTCACCGATCAGGATGTCCGGGCCGGGGGAGGAGAGTTCGGGCGTATCGTTGGCGACGGCGCCGACGATGCCGATCTTCTGGCCGCCGGCTTCGAGAACGATCGACGGCTTGATGCGGTCACCGATCTTCGACTTGTGACTGGGCAATACGTTGGCGGTGACGACGGGGAACTCGATCTTATCGAGGAAGCCGACAAGGCCATCTTCGCTCTCGTCGAATTCATGGTTGCCGACCGTCATCGCGTCGAACTTCATCAGGTTGAGGAATTCGGCTTCGGCCAGACCCTTGTAGGTGGTGAAGAACAGCGAACCCTGGAAGTTGTCGCCGGCATTCAACAGCAAGACGTTCTTGCCGGACAGATCCTGGCGTTTCTGGTCGATCAGAGACTTCAGGCGGGCGACGCCACCGAAGCACTCGTTCTTGCCTTCCTCTTCGGCCGAGCAGGTCGAATCGAACTTGTTGATCGATTCGATACGGGAGTGGAGATCGTTGATGTGCAGGATGTTCAGTTCATAATCGGCGAAGGCTGCGCCCGAGGAGAGGGCAAGAATGGACGCGGTCATCAGGCCGGTCCGTATGTGTCTGATCATGATGTTCTCCTGTTTTGCCTGTTGTCTGCCGGCCGCTTTCAGACCCGCCGAAGCGGGTCCGGTCCCCGCGGCCGGGGTGGCTTTGCCGGTGCGAATGTTTTCATCACTTCAGGGCGACTTCAAGCACTAAAACCATCCTCCGGTTGCCGGATCTGCAACTACAGCGCCGCGCGCCTTTTCAGGCGCGCAAAGGTCGCTGTAGCGCTTTGAATTGCTGCATGTTTTTCCCCCTAAATCGGCTTCGATTTAGGGAAACATGCAGTAGGGTTAAGTCATACGAATGCACAAAAAAAGCCCCCTAGCGGGAGCTTTGATCCGTGCTCGAAGCTTGTCTCAGCCGCGTCGCGCCAGCGAGAACTGGGCGCCGGCATCGGTGGTGCAATTGAGCTGGCTCTGTGTGACCAGCGCGCAATTGACCTTGGACTGGGTGTTGCGCACCAGCGAGGTCATGTTGATCTCGACGAGTGTCGGGCTGAGCTTCACGTAGTTGCCGGAAGCCAGCAGCTGGTTGCTGTCGGTGGTGCGGGTCGAGAAGGTTCCGCCTGCAAAGGTCGAAACGATGCCGTTCGGATCCGTCCATGAGCCTTCGACACCCGTTGCCTGGCGAGCGGGCGGTGCCCCTCCGGCTTCCCGGGGCGACGACTGGCAGGAGGCCAGGGTCGCGGCGGTCGCGAGAAGGGTCAGAATTGCGAATGGCTTCATTGGCGATTTCCCTCGCTTTGTGCCGAGCGTCCGTTTCATTTCGCCGAACCATGCCGCGATCAAGAGTTGAAAGCAAGAGTGGTCGGGCCGGCGCGCCGGGCTTTTCCCATATGAACAAAAAAAGCCCGGGGCAGAAATGCCCCGGGCCGGATGCTTCGCAATGTCAGCGGTTTAGCGAACGAGGATGTTCTTGAACTGCCAGGGATCCTTGGTGTCGATGTCTTCCGGGAACAGGCCCGGGCGACCGTCGAGCGGGGTCCAGTCGGTGTAGTGTCCTTCGACCGGGCCGAGATAGGGCAGCTGCACTTCGAGGCAGCGCTTGTAGTCCATCTCGTCGGCTTCGACGATGCCGGCCTTCGGGTTTTCGAGCGCCCAGACCATGCCCGCGAGCACCGCAGAGGTGACCTGCATGCCGGTGGCGTTCTGGTAGGGGGCGATGCGGCGGGTCTCTTCCAGCGACAGGCGCGAACCGAACCAGTAGGCATTCTTGTCATGGCCGTAGAGCAGGACGCCCAGTTCGTCGACGCCTTCAACGAGTTCCTTCTCGTCAAGAACATGATGGACTGGCTGCGAATTGCCGCCGTTGCCGAACATTTCGTGCAGCGAAAGGACGGCGTCATTGGCCGGATGGTAGGCGTAGTGGCAGGTCGGGCGATAGGTAACTTCGCCGTCCTTGTCGCGGACGGTGAAGAAGTCGGCGATCGAGATCGACTCGTTGTGGGTGACGAGGAAGCCGTATTGCGGGCCAGGCGTCGGGCACCAGGTGCGCACGCGGGTGTTGGCACCCGGCTGCTCCAGATAGATGGCCGCCTTGCAGCCCTTCTTGTGCTTCTTGGCGTTCTTCGGCATCCAGTTTTCGTGGGTGCCCCAGCCGAGTTCAGCCGGCTGCAGACCTTCGGAGATGAAGCCTTCGACCGACCAGGTGTTCCAGAAGACGTTGAGCGGCTTCGGCTTCTTGGTCAGCTGGGTGTCGCGCTCGGCGATGTGCACGCCCTTGACGCCGACCTTCTTCATCAGCTTCGCCCAGCCTTCGCGGTCGTCCTGATGCGGTTCGTCGTATTTCACGCCAAGGTCGTTGGCGAGGTTGAGGAGCCCCTGCTTGACGAACCAGGAGACCATGCCCGGGTTGGCGCCGCAGGTCGAAACGGCCGTGGTGCCGCCCGGGTTCTTTTCCTTTTCCTTGCGCATGGTTTCGCGCAGGGCATAGTTGGTGCGCGAGGCGTTGTCCATTTCGGCATCGAAGTAGAAGCCGAGCCACGGTTCGACGACGGTGTCGATGTAGAGAACGTCGAGCTTGCGGCACATCTTGATCAGGTCGAGCGAGCCGGTATCGACCGACAGGTTGACGCAGAAGCCTTGGCCTTCGCCTTCGGTCAGGAGCGGCTTCAGCAGCTCCTTATAGTTGTCCTTCGTCACATGGGCGCGAACGTGGCGGACGCCATGACGCTCGAAGATCTCGTTGTCGGCAGCATCCTCGCGCGGCTCGACCACGATCAACCGGTTCTTGTCGTATTTGAAGTGGCGCTCGATCAACGGCAAGGTGCCGCGGCCGATCGAACCGAAGCCGATCATGACGATCGGGCCGGTGATCTCGCCGTAAACCGGATAGGTGGTGTCTGCCATTTTGGTCTTACTCCTGAGGAAACTTTCCCAGTGACGGTGTTGAAAGTGTCTGAAAATGAGGCTCGCGCCGTGTGATAGGCCTAGAGCATAGTTTGCTGTCACAATAAAGGGCCGCCGGGTCAACGCTGATCTGCGATATTGTTTAACCGGCGATGGAAATGAGGGCCGAAATGAGAGCGTCCCGCTTGCTGACGAGGCCCTTGTAGGCCGCCTGCGGCAGGTCGAGAGAGCGCAATTGCTCGATGAAGGAAAGGGCCAAAGTTCCCGCATCCGCCCGCTGTCGCAACAGCGCCAGGGGATCGGAATAGATCCGGATTGTGAAGACGATCGCGCCGCTTCGCGGCAACTTGCGCAACGTCTGGCGCTCGACGCGGATGAAGGTGCGCTCTTCGGTCAGCTCGATCGCGCCGGCCGACACCCCTTCCGATTTGGGCTTCGGCAGATGCAGGGAGCCGTCGACATTGACGGCCCAGTTGAAGCGTTCGACGAAGCGGCCAGGCGGCAGGTTATCGAACATGCGGCTGATGAGTTCGGCGTTGCGCGTGCCGTCTCCGAAGCCGGGGACCGGGGCGTGGATCTCGTCCATGGTGCGCCCGAACTTTTCGGCGAGCGACCAGGACGAGGGGAAGGCGATGTAGGCGGCGCCAAGGCGCCAGCCGCGGTCGTCGCGCTGCATGATCGCCAGGTCGTCCTGAACGAGCGAGCCCGCTAGCACAAGCGCGTCGTCGCCGCACAAGGGCACCCGTCGCCCGCCGACCATCATTGTTTCGTCCTGCCGACAGTAGATGTCGGGATACCGTGTCGGCAGATAGTCGGACAGGATCTGCAGCAGTTCGCTCTGCGCGTCCTGCGTCCGGTCGTCGGCGGCAAAAACCACGTCGCGGGACTGTGCGAGCAACTGGGCTTTCTGGTCGAGATAGTGCTGCAGCTGGACGTCCGGCTCGATCCAGCGATCGGGATCGAGCTGCGTGAGGCCGATCGTAAAGGGCTTGGAGGAGCCGTCGTAGGGCGTGTGTTTCATGCGGGATGACCGGATCATTCTCGCGATTTAACCATATTCCCTTTCGTTTCGCATGGGCCGAAGCTTGTCACAAGGACTTCGTGCTATAGCTTTGATACAATCATCCGCTACGCGCCATGATTGTTGTTTCCTTCCCCGACCTGGAGGCGTCGCAGACTGAACGTGACCGGCGACCATATAAAGACCTTGATGGGCCTGCAGGCCCAAACACCCGTGCTGATGGCGCTCTACGATCAGCACGACCGGCTGCAATTTGCCAATGATGCCTTTCGCGCTGCCTATTTCATCGAGGCCGACGAGGCGCCGACCTGGGCGGAAATCATGCGGCGCAACCATGCCGCCGGTCGCGGAACCGTGCTCTCGACCAGCGACATCAATGCCTGGATAGCCTCAACGATCAATCGGCGCGGCAAGATCCCGTTTCGGGCGATGGAGACCGACCTGCATGACGGCCGCTGGCTGTGGATGACGGAAACGGTCGATGCCAGGGGGTGGATGCTGTGCGTCGCCGTCGACATCACTACCATTCGCGTCGAGGAGCGCGCGCTAAGGCAGGATCGCGATTTCGCGCTGCGCGCCTCGCAGGTCGATGAACTCACCAATGTGCCCAACCGGCGCTATACCATGGGGCGGCTCGGTGAATTCATCGCCAATTGCGCCCAGAACCCGCATATGTGGGGCTGCGTCGCCATCATAGACATCGACTATTTCAAGGCGATCAACGATCGCTACGGCCACCATCAGGGCGATGAGGTTCTGCTCGACTTCGCCCGCCAGATGCAGGAGTTCGTGCGCCGCTCCGATTGCTTCGGCCGCATCGGCGGCGAGGAGTTCATGCTGATCCTGCCCGACACCACGATCAGCGAAGGCAACATGATCCTCGACCGCTTGCTCGACAAGGTGCGCAGCGCCAGGCCGCTCGCGAGTATCCCGGAGTTCTACTACACCTGTTCGGTGGGGCTGGCCGAGTATCGGGAAGGCGACGGCGTCAAGGACATTTATGCCCGCGCCGACGAGGCGCTCTATCTCGCCAAGCGCGACGGGCGCGACCGGGTAAAGCGGTACACCTTGCCGGGTTCAGACCCAGAGCTTCGCCCGGATCAGGCCCCGTAGCGAATTCCCGACATAGAGCTCGGCTTTTGCCAGATCGTCGAGCGACAGGCGGGCGACGCGCGCCCGTCGCTGGCAGATGAGTTCCGTCCGGAGCACGCCGGCCAGAAGCCCGCAGGCGATCGGCGGCGTTTTCAGCGTGCCGCTGCCATCGTCGAGGAAGATTGAGGTGATCGTTCCCTCGCAGACCTCGCCCTTTTCGTTGAGGAGAAGAACTTCGTCGACCTCGGTTGCCGGGTATTCAGTGCGTGCCGTCTCGTAGATGTCGCGCCGGGTGGTCTTCACCCGCACCAGCTTGTCTTCGGAAGAGAGCCGCGTTTGAGCAAAACGCACGCGCCAGACAGTGTCTTCTGCAAGGGGCGTGAAAGTTGCCGTGGTCACGGCGACGGTGCCGTTGCGGTCAAGCGTCAGGCGGACCCGTAGCGGGCCTGTTGCACCCTGGACGGCGGCTTGCAGCTCCGCCTGCGCCCGCTCGGCGCCGGCAAATCCCAATCTTCGTGCCGATCGTTTCAACCGGGCGAGATGTAACCTCAAGCGAACGAATTCAACATCGGGTTCGTAGCGCAGGGTCTCGATCAGGGAAAAATCCGTCATCGGGCGATCTCGGCATCGCCGATGGCAAACCGCGCCTTGAGCAGGCATTCGTCATATTCGGACTGGGCGCCGGAATCAAAGACGATGCCGCCGCCGACATTGAAGACGGCCTCGCCATTGGCAAACAGCGAGATGGTGCGGATCGCCACGCTGAAGCGCATGATGCCGTTCGGCGCGATAAAGCCGATTGCGCCGCAATAGGCGTCGCGCGGACCGTCTTCGAGATCGTGCAGGATTTCCATCGCCCGCATCTTCGGCGCGCCGGTGATCGAGCCGCAGGGAAAGAGTGCGGCGAAAATATCGGTGATGCCGACATCCGGCCGCAGCTTGGCCCTGACATGGCTGACCATCTGGTGAACGGTCGGATAGGTCTCGATGTCGAACAGTTTCGGGACGTCGAGCGTTCCGACCTCGGTGATGCGCGAGATGTCGTTGCGCAAGAGGTCGACGATCATGCGGTTTTCGGCCTGGGTCTTCTCGTCAGTGCGCATGGCAGCAATGATCTCGGCGTCCTCCTCAGCCGACGCGCCGCGCTTTGCGGTGCCCTTCATCGGATGCGTCTCAATCCATCGGTCAGCGTCGACCCGGAAGAAGAGCTCGGGCGAGCGCGAGACGAGGATCGGACCATCCAGCACGACGAGCGCGCCGTATTTTACCGGTTGCCGTTCGATCAGTGACCAGAAGGCGGCGCGCGGATCGCCCGTCCAGCGGGCGCGGATCGGCATCGTCAGGTTCGCCTGATAACAATCGCCCTGGCGCAGATGCTGATGCAGGCGGTCGAACCGCTCGCGATAGGTGGGAAAATCCCAGGCGGCACGCGGCTCGGCAAGGAAAGGCTCGTTCTCCATCCGACGTTGCGGCTCGCCAAGCGGATGGTCGTCGCTCGGTGCGTCGAAGATGCCGAAGGACATCAGCGGCGTTTCGCGCCCCCCCTCCTCGGCAAAGGGGCTCAGCTTCTCTTCGAAGATATGGCCCGCCTCATATGCCATGAAGCCGGCAATCCATTTGCCGGCCGCATGTGCACGCTCAAGCTCGGCGAGGCCGCGGCGGAATTCGGCTTTGGTCCGCGCCGTGACGACGCGCTCCGGATCAGTGAAAACCGTGGTCCGATTTTCGCTGTCGTCCCGGAAAAGCACAAAAGGTGCGTTTTCGTTCATCGATGCCGCTTCGCACTTTTCCTTGAAAGTCTCTGGAGCGCGGGCTCGGCCCGCGCCGGATCACGCCTTATCAAGCGCCTCGAGTTCGTCGATCAGCCCCTCGATCATCGACAGACCCTGTGCCCAGAACGACGGATCGGTGGCATCGAGGCCGAAGGGAGCGAGCAATTCCGAATGGTGCTTGGTGCCGCCGGCTTTCAGCAGCTCGAAATACTTTGCCTGGAAGCCCTTTTCGGCGTTCTGGTAGACGGCATAGAGCGAGTTCACCAGGCAATCGCCGAAAGCATAGGCATAGACATAGAACGGCGAGTGGATGAAGTGCGGGATATAGGCCCAGTAGGTCTCGTAGCCCTCGGAAATCCGGATCGCCGGCCCGAGGCTTTCCGCCTGCACCGAAAGCCACAGATTGCCGATATCCTCGGCGGTCAGTTCGCCTTCCTTGCGGGCCGTGTGCAGCTTGCGCTCGAATTCGTAGAAGGCGATCTGGCGCACGACCGTATTGATCATGTCCTCGACCTTCTGGGCGAGCATGGCCTTGCGCTCGCGCTTGTCCTTGGTCTGGTCGAGAAGCGCACGGAAGGTCAGCATTTCGCCGAACACCGATGCCGTCTCGGCGAGGGTCAGCGGCGTCGAGGCCATCAGCGCGCCCTGCTCGCCGGCGAGCACCTGGTGCACGCCGTGACCGAGTTCGTGGGCAAGCGTCATTACGTCGCGCGGCTTGCCCATATAATTGACGAGCACGTAGGGGTGCGCGGAGGGAACGGTCGGGTGGGCGAAGGCGCCGGGGGCCTTGCCGGGGCGCACCGGCGCATCGATCCAGCGGTCATCGAAGAAGCGGCGGGCAATTGCGGCCATCTCTGGGGCGAAGGCATGGTAGGCCGAAAGCACCGTATCCTTCGCCTGGTTCCACGAGATCAGCGCATTCGGCGTTTCCGGCAGCGGCGCGTTGCGATCCCAGAACTCCATCTGTTCCATGCCGAGCCACTTCGCCTTCATGGCATAGTAGCGGTGCGAAAGGCGCGGATAAGCTGACTTCACCGCTTCCGCGAGCGCATCGACGACCTCGCGCTCGACGCGGTTGGCGAGGTGCCGGCTGTCGGCGATATCCTCGAAACCGCGCCAGCGATCCGAGATTTCCTTGTCCTTGGCGAGCGTATTGGTGATCAGCGTGAAGGTGCGGATATTGGCCCTGAAGGTTTCGGCAAGCGCCATCGCCGCCTTCTTGCGCACCTCGGTCGAGGGATCCTGCAGCAGGTTCAGGGCCATTTCGAGCGGCATCGTCTCGCCGTCGACGGTGAAGGTCAGCGACGTCATGGTCTCGTCGAACAGGCGGTTGAAGGCGGCTGGCCCGGTCATCGATTTCTCGAGGAACAGCTGCTCGAGCTTGTCATCAAGCTGGTAGGGCTTGTCCTTGCGCAGGTCGAGTAGCCAGGGCTTGTAGTGCGCCGCCAGGCTGTCGTTGGTAAGCGCTGCGTCGATCACCGCATCGTCGATGCGGTTGAGTTCGAGCGAGAAGAACAGGAGATGCGCCGACATATCGGTCAGCTTCGACTGCACGTCGCCGTAGAGCTTGCCGTTTTCCGGCTTGGAGGTGTCGGAGAAATAGGTCAGGCCGGCAAAGGACGCGATGCGCCCCATGATGTCTTCCAGCGCTTCGAATTCTTTCACGGCAGCACCGATGCCTTCGTCGCCGGCTTTCGTCGCAGCGGTGGCAAGCTTGCCTTTCCACTTGGCCTCAAACGCAATCGAGTCCGCCTCGGCCTTCTTCATGTCGGAACGGAATGCATCAGAGGTTGCGGACGGATAGAGATCCTCCAGCCGCCAGGAGGGCAGATCGCCGAGCTCGGCCACAGCTCCTTGGGCGGGGCCGGTGGCGGCACGGACGATGGTTTTCTCGAGGGCGAAGGTGCGGAAGGTCATCGTCGGATTTCTCTCGTTCGTGGCAGGAAGAGGCAAGCGATATGGGTTCCATTGCTATCGCCGCCAATGGATAAAATGCAAGCATTTCTCAAAAGATGATGTTCAGCCCTTTATGGCACAGATGCCTGACGTGATTTGGCACATGACGTTGGCCAAAAAGTACCGCGTGTCCAAAGCAGGAGGCTTCCGTGACATCACACATTCTTGTCATCGATGACGATCCGGTGCAGCGCCGGTTGCTGACGAACATGATCGAGCGTCTCGGTCATGTCGCGCATCTCGCCGACAATGGCCGCAGTGGCCTGGAGCTGCTCGAGCGCAAGGGCGGCATCATCAACGTCATCCTTCTCGATCTGCTGATGCCCGAAATGAACGGCCACGGCTTTCTCGATGCGCTGGCGGAACGGGGCGTCGATACGCCCGTCATCGTGCAGACGGGGCAGGGCGGTATCGAAACCGTCGTGCAAGCGATGCAGGCCGGTGCCTTCGACTTCCTGGTCAAGCCGGTTTCTCCGGAGCGGCTGTCGGTGGCGCTCGGCAACGCGCTGAAGATGGCGAGCCGCGACGGCAAGGTCAAAACCTCGCGCCGCCCGCGCGGCGGTGCCGTCGGTTTCGATGACGTCGTTTCGGCCAGCCCGGCGATGATCCGGGTGATCGATCTCGCTCGCCGGGCTGCGCAGTCTAACATTCCGATCGTGCTCGAGGGTGAATCCGGCGTCGGCAAGGAAATGGTGGCGCGGGCGATCCAGTCGGCCAGCGACCGTTCGGGCAAGCCGTTCATCACCGTCAACTGTGGCGCCATCCCGCACAATCTGGTCGAGAGCATTCTCTTCGGCCACGAGAAGGGCGCCTTTACCGGTGCCACCGAAAAGCACAGCGGCAAGTTCGTCGACGCCGACGGCGGCACCCTGTTCCTCGACGAGATCGGCGACCTGCCGCTCGAAGTGCAGGTGAAGCTGCTGCGTGCGGTCCAGCAGGGCGAGATCGAGACGATCGGCGCGCGCCATCCGCACCGGGTCAACGTGCGACTGATCTCGGCCACCAACAAGGACCTCATCAACGAGGTGCGCGAAGGCCGGTTCCGCGAGGATCTCTACTATCGTCTCAACGTCTTCCCGATCACCATTCCGGCGCTGCGCCGGCGCAAGGAGGACGTCCCGGTCCTGGTGCGCTCGTTCGTCGACCGGTTTGCGTCCGAGCAGAGGCTCAGCACGCCGCTCACCGTTTCGAGCGGTGCGATGGCGCTGCTCACCGCCTATGACTGGCCGGGCAACATCCGCCAGCTGGAGAACGCGATCTTCCGTGCGGTCGTTCTGGCCGACGGCAACGAGCTGACGGTCAAGGACTTCCCGCAGATCGCCACGCAGATCCCCGGCTACGTCGTTTCCGACCGCAGCGGTTTCTCCTGGGGCGATGCCGGCCCCGAGCGCACCGCCGCTGCCGATCCGGCCGTAAGCGTCTATCCCGATTTTGCCAGCACGGCGAAATCGATGGAGGCCGATGCCACGCATGATGGCCGTATGGAGAATGCAATTGCCAGCGTCGATGAGGGCGGAGACGTGCGCAAACTCGCCGAAGTCGAGGAGGAACTGATTCGTTTTGCGCTGAAATTCTATCGGGGCCAGATGAGCCAGGTGGCGCGCAAACTCGGTATCGGCCGGTCGACGCTCTACCGCAAACTCAAGGATTACGGCATCGATCCCGACAATCCCTTGCGTGAGGCGGCATAAAATCGACGCATTCACGCCTCACTAGCCGTGCGATTCCGTCACCGCCGTTTAGACCTTGTTAGTGAAGTGTTCACTATATTATAAGGGGCGGTGACGACTGTGGCATATATGCCATCCTGTCACCTTATTTGACAGTCATCTGAGACAGCGAAGCACGGTTGTCCGTCGGACGGGGATTGAATGCCAAATTTGTTCAGTTTTAAGAAGCCTCTCGGCTCCTTAGCTAGCAGACTCTGCTCGGCGATGACCCGTAAGGTGCCGCAGGTTCTGACATCCATCGCCCTTGCGGTGTCTCTGGTTACGCCTGGCATGGCACCTCCCGTCGAGGCCGCCGGCCAGACGCGTACGCTGAAGCTCTATTTCATCCACACGCAGGAAAAGGCGCAGATCACCTTCAAGCGCAACGGCCGCTATGACCCGAAGGGCCTGCAGCAGATCAACCGGTTCCTGCGCGACTGGCGTCGCAACGAGCCGACCAAGATGGATCCGCGCCTGCTCGACCTCGTGTGGGAAGTCTACACCAAGAGTGGCTCGCGCGATTATATCCACGTCGTTTCGGCCTATCGTTCGCCGGCCACCAACGGCATGCTGCGTTCGCGCTCCAAGGGCGTTGCCAAGAAGAGCCAGCACATGCTCGGCAAGGCGATGGACTTCTACATTCCCGACGTGAAGCTGAAGACGGTGCGCGAAATCGGCATGAAATTCCAGGTCGGTGGCGTCGGCTACTACCCGACCTCAGGCTCTCCGTTCGTTCACATGGATGTCGGCGGCGTTCGCGCCTGGCCGCGCATGACCCGCAACGAACTGGCCCGTCTCTTCCCCGACGGCAAGACCATGCACGTTCCGTCCGACGGCAAGCCGCTGCCGGGCTATAACCAGGCTGTTGCCGACTACAAGCGTCGCGTCGGCGCCTCGGCGATCGAAGTTGCCGGTGGTGGCGCCAAGGGTGCGGGCGATGCCGAGGGCGGCAAGCGCCGCGGTAACCTGTTCGCCATGCTCTTTGGCGGTGGCGGCGACGAGGATGAAGAACCCTCGGCAATCGCGGCCGGCCCCGGCGATGAAGAAGCCACTCCGGCAAAGGTCCAGACGGCGTCGGCACCTGCCGCCCAGGAAGCACTTCCGGGTGTTGCCGGTTCGGTCGCAGCCGAGACCACCACAGCCGAGACCACCACAGCCGAGACCACCACAGCCGATCAGAACATCAATGCACCGGTTCCGGCCGTTCGTCCGGCCTTCAAGGATGCGCCTGAAAATGGCGGCGTAGCCGTGGCCCTGGTCGCGCCGCAGAAGAACGCGGCCCAGGACGCGCTTGCTGCCGCCCTGCCGCAGACGCCGGAAATGCCGAGCGAATTTGCCGATCTGACCTCGGTCAAGGTGCCGGTCCCGCAGATGCTCGATCGGGGTGGCGTGAACGCTGCTGCCGGCGAGACGCTTGTGGCATCGGTCGATCCGCTGGCAACGGACATGCAGGCACTTGGCTTCGTGCCGGTGCCGGCCATGCGCCCGGCGGGTGATGCGGCTCTTGCCGCTGTCGCGGATGCCAAGGTTGCCGTGCCTGCCTTTGCAGAGCGCCCGGTTCTGGCTTCGGCCGAGCCGCCGCGTGATACCACGGCCCAGGCATCGACACGCGTCGCGCTTGCCGCGCCGACACAGGCAGAGCGCGAGCCAGTCGCCCAGCCGGTCGAAATGGCCGCCTATGCGCCGCAGGCCTCGACGAATGGCCGCGCCAATGCCTTTGATGGCGCCTTCGACACCCAGGCCGAAGCCCCGGCAAAAGGTGGTCGTCCGAAGAAGCATGATGCCGACGCCGCGACCCGTTCGTCGGTTCGCACCGAGCCGAAGCTGACGCAGAAGATCATCTCCGAATGGGCCCTTTCTGCCGGCCGCGTCGCGACGCTTTCCAAGCCCGTGACGGCACCGCGCTTCGTCAGCAAGACGCTGCGCACGGCCCCGACGACTGTTTATGCTGCGGGCTTCAACAGCACGGCCGGAACAACGGTCGATACGGCCCGCTTCAGCGGCAACGCCGTCAACTTCATGGAAGTGAAGAAGTTCAGCACCAACTGAGTTTCGAGCAAATAAGACTCAACACAAAAAAAGCCCGCCGGTGATACCGGCGGGCTTTTTGCTGTCTATGGCAGGAGAAATTATTCTTCTTCAGCCGCGGCCGGGATCATGCCGAGCGCCTGCAGGTAGGTGTCGAGGATCGCTTCCTGTTCCATGCGCTCATCGGCGTCCTGCTTGCGAATGGAGATGACCTTCCGCAGGATCTTGGCATCGAAGCCGGTGGACTTGGCTTCGCCGTAGACGTCCTTGATGTCGTCGGCGATGGTCTTCTTTTCTTCTTCCAGGCGCTCGATCCGTTCGATGAAAGCGCGGAGTTGGTCGCGTGCGACGCCGTGTGCATCTGACATGGTCTTCTCCTTTTGCGGGGAATGAAATTCTTGGGTGCCGTGACGTGCCGCGAACGGCGGCCAAGGTCAAGGGCCATTGCGCAACAACGCTGGCATTTCCGTGGCGGTGGCCCGGCGCAGAGGTTTATTCCTTGGGGCGGTTGGTTTCGAAGGCGGCTTTCTGCTCGCTCGAGGCTTCCCTCTGATGCAGCGCCCGCCATTCCTCATAGGGCATGCCGTAGACGATCTCGCGGGATTGCTCCTTGTCGAGTGTCACGCCGGCCTCGTTGGCTGCGTCCCGATACCAGTTGGACAGGCAGTTGCGGCAGAAGCCGGCAAGGTTCATCAGGTCGATGTTCTGCACGTCGCTGCGCTCGCGCAAGTGCGCGACCAGACGCCGGAAGGCGGCGGCTTCGAAGGCGGTCTGCTGGTCCGGGGTGAGCTCGGTCATGATGTTGTCTTTCCTGGTCTCAAATGTCGTAGGCGCCGGTGCGCGACGGGTGCCGTTCGTAGCGATGCAGGTCGGGCCGGGTATTGAGATCGGCAAGGATCGGGGCGAGCCGATCGGCCCATGCGGCAATGCCCGCCTCGTCTGCGATCAGATCCTGCCTGATCTCGATCAGGGCATGGGGAATGCCCGGTGCCATGCAGTGCCGGAACATCGTATCCCCGCGCAGCGCTCCGTCATAGGGCTCGTTGTTGCCGACGACGATATCGCCCGATGCTTCGAGCTTTTCGATCAGCGGCAGCACCGCGCGCGCGTCGTTGTCCCAGAGCACGGCCGCGTGCCACGGACGGACGGCACCCTTCCAGGCGGGCGTAAAGGAATGGATTGAGATGACCAGCGGGGCGCTGCCCGTGGCCAAGGCACTGCGCTCCAGTGTCTCGGCGACTGCGCGGTGATAGGGCCGATGGAAACGGTTCAGCCGGTTGTCCCATTCCTCCTCGCTGATCGGGTGGTTTCCCGGAATGATCGCGCCGTCGGAAATCTTCATGATCAGGGTCGGATCGTCCTCGCCGCGATTGGGGTCGATCAAAAGTCGCGAGAAGCACCCTAGAACTGCCGGTGCGTCGAGTGCGGCCGAGAGCCGGCGGACGAGATGTTCGACGCCGATGTCATAGGCGATGTGACGTTGAAACGCGGCTGCCGGCAGGCCGAGGCTGCCATATTCTTCCGGTAGGCGGTTCATGGCGTGGTCGGCGAGTAGTACGAGGCCGGTTGTGGGGTTGGCTTCGATAATCTCATAGGGCGAATAGTGCTGCATGCAGTTCCAGTCTGCTTTCGGGGGGGTATGCTTTTGATTGCACGCGTCGGAGACATTCACAAGAAAAACGCAACTGTTTTGCGCAATCGACACCTAATTAGCCCGATGTAATCGATTAGAGTTACGTTGACTTTCCGGGCTGGTCGTCGCAAGAAAGGCCACGCAAATCAAAACGGAGTTCCATCGGAAACCGTGTCCAGATATCCATTTTCCAAAGCGAAGCCGGGGCTGTCGACATTGGGGGGGATCCTCCTGTTTTCCCTGGCTATTTCAGGCTCATTTCTATTTGCCGGTGAGGCTCGCGCCGATTTTCGCGTCTGCAATGGCACGCAAAATCTGGTCGGCGTGGCGATCGGTTACCGCGCCAAGGAAGGCTGGGTAACCGAGGGGTGGTGGCAGGTTCCCGCGACCACATGTGCGACCCTGATCGAGGGCGAGCTCGAATCGCGATACTATTATCTCTACGCTGAAGACGCGGCCCGGGGTGGCCGTTGGACCGGCGACGTCAACATGTGCGTCGCCGAAAACGAATTCAAGGTTTCGGGCGTGCAGGACTGCTTTGCCCGCGGCTTCCAGCGGATGGGATTCAAGGAATATGACACGGGGCGGCAGGGAAGCTGGATGGTTCAGCTCTCCGATACGCCCGGCACGCAGGAAAGCCAGAATTGATGAAGCGGAACAGAAAAGTCAAAATCCTCGCCACGCTCGGACCGGCGTCGGCCGACGAGCAGATGATCCAGAAGCTGCACGAGGCGGGGGCTGATCTGTTCCGTATCAACATGAGCCACGCAAGCCACGACGTGATGCGCACGCTGGTGCAGCGCATCCGCGCGGTCGAAGCGCGCTGTGGCCGCCCGATCGGCATTCTCGGCGACCTGCAGGGTCCGAAGCTGCGCGTCGGCAAGTTTGCCGAAGGCAAGGTCGACCTCAAGGTCGGTCAGACCTTTACCCTCGACAACAAGGACGAGCCTGGCGACAGCACCCGCGTGTTTCTGCCCCATCCGGAAATCCTCGAAGCGGTCAAGCCTGGCCATCGCCTGCTGATCGATGACGGCAAATTGCACCTGCGCGCCGAAAAGACCGACGGCAAGAGCATCGTCACAACGGTTGTTGCCGGCACGAAGATTTCCGACCGCAAGGGCGTCAGCCTGCCCGACACGCTGCTGGCCGTCGGCGTCCTGACCGACAAGGACCGCTCGGACCTCGATGCGATTCTGGCAACCGGAGAGTTCGACTGGGTGGCGCTGTCCTTCGTCCAGCGTCCCGAGGACCTGGCCGAGGTTCGCAAGATCGCCCGCGGCCGCGTCGGTCTGATGTCCAAGATCGAGAAGCCGCAGGCGCTCGAGCGCATCGACGAGATCATCGAGCTCTCCGACGCGCTGATGGTTGCACGCGGCGACCTTGGCGTCGAAATGCCGCTCGAATCTGTGCCTGGCCTGCAGAAGCAGCTGACGCGCGCCTGTCGCCGCGCCGGCAAACCGGTGGTCGTGGCCACGCAGATGCTGGAATCGATGATCTCCGCGCCGGTGCCGACGCGCGCTGAAGTCTCCGACGTTGCGACTGCCGTCTTCGAAGGCGCCGACGCCATCATGCTGTCGGCTGAATCCGCCTCCGGCGAGTATCCGGTGGAAGCCGTCTCGACCATGGCGTCGATCGCCAGCAGCGTCGAGCGCGACCCGCACTATTCCAGCATCATCTACGCGCAGCGCACGCCGCCCGAGGCGACCGGTGCCGACGCGATTTCGCTGGCCGCCCACCAGATCGCCGAGACGCTGCGGTTGTCTGCAATCGTCTGCTACACCTCGTCCGGCACAACGGGCCTTCGCGCCGCGCGCGAGCGCCCGCAGGTTCCGATCATCGCGCTGTCGCCGATCGTCCAGACGGCTCGCCGGCTTTCGGTCGTCTGGGGCCTGCATTGCGTCGTCACCGAGGATGCGACCGATCTCGACGACATGGTCAACCGTGCCTGCCGCATCGTTGCTCATGAGGGTTTCGGCAAGCCCGGCGAACGCGTCATCATCTCGGCCGGTGTGCCGCTCGGCACGCCCGGCGCCACCAACATGCTGCGCATCGCCTATATCGGCTCGGACGGCCTGAGCGGTATCTGAGGCTCGCCGCTCGTTTCAGAATGCCATGAGGCCATGGGAGCAGTGAACCTGCTCCCATGGCCTCTGTCTTTCTATTGGGCCAGGCCGATCTGCTTCATGAAGCCCTGATTGTCCCAAAAGAGGTATTCCTCATCCATCACGCCTTCCTTGGTCCAGTGACCTGTTCACAGAGCCGGGACAGCTCTTCTACGAACGTGCCCGGCAGATACTCGCCGATATCAAGAGGCCGAGGCGCTGGTCCGGCTTGCGTCTCGACATCGATTTGACCGACATGCTCGTCGATCTCGCCTATTCCGGTGTCGATGTCGCCTTGCGCATTGCCCGCGCGCCCAGCGCCAGCCTTATCGCGCGTGAAATCGCACCGGTGCGGATGATCGTTTGTGCTTCGCCAGATTACCTCGCTCGCAGCGGCACGCCGCAGCAACCGTCCGATCTCGGCGGCCATGAAACGTTTAGCTATTCCTATCTCTCGCTCGGGGATAGCTGGATGTTTTCCGATGTCGAGGGGCGCGAGACGCAGGTTCGGATTGATCCGGTCGTGCATGCCACCAATGGCGATCTGCTGCGCGCGCTGGCACTCGCCGGCGGCGGGGTCATCGTACAGCCGGACTTCATCGTCGGAGACGATATCGCCTCCGGTCGGTTGGTCCCCTTGCTGGAAAGCTGGCATATGAGCGCGCTCAACCTCTATGCCGTCTACCTCAGCCGACGTCACCTTTCGCCCGAGGTTCGCGTGTTCATCGATTATCTCGTCGAGACGCTGGGAAGGTCGACGGCTCAGGCCTCGGATCGGTTGAGATAAAACTTCCGCTCCTATCAATGCGCCTTGCCGTCGGTGAGCCTCTCTTCGGCGAGCTTCACCGCTGCGCGGAGATCGCCGGGTTTGCCCACCAGTTTCTCCACTGCGGCGACAACCACGTCGGTGACGACATAATCGGGCTTGTGGCCGAGGTTGCCGATCCACAGCAGTTCCGATCCGGCAATGTCGCGCGCCAGGCTGCGCGAGTGAATATCGGCCAGCACGATGTCGTCGCTGTCGCCGCTGACGATGATCGTGGGTGCGGCGATCTCCTGATATCGTGGGGCGACCTCGGTGACGTAGGCGTGCAGATTGGCGACATCGACGGCGTTGTTGCGGAAGGCGAGGGGGCGCAGCACGAGGTGCGGCGCCGTCTTGTCGATGTAGTCGGCGGGTCGCGGATTGGGCGAAAAGACCGACCGCGTGCCACTATCGATCCGCCGGAGGCCGATCGGCGCAGCCAGCGTATGGGCAAACAGCCAGCCGACATAGGGCAGTGCCGTCAGCCGGTAGTACCAGTCGATGCCGCCCGGCCAGGGATGGGTCGCGGGCGCCAGCAGGATAAGGCCTGTCGTCCTTTCCGGATGGCGAAGGGCAAAGCTCGCGGCGATCGCCCCGCCGAAGGAGTGGCCGACGATGATCGCCCGAGGCATGCCTCGCATGTCCATCAGCTTTGCGATCGCATCCGCCTGGCCATCGGGGCGATCATTCGCCCGCCCGCCGCGCTCGGAGTAGCCGTGGCCCGGCCGGTCGACGAAAAGCATCTCCGCGCGGCCCTCGAAGGCCGGAGCAAAGGCATGCATCTGATCGAGCAGGTTGCCGCTCGCACCGTGAATGAAGACGAGCGGGACCAGGTCAGCCTCCGAAGTCGCCGGCAGGTGGACGCTGTTCATGCGGAAGCCGCCGATGTCGATCAGCTCGCCCGTATTCGGGAACCGCGCGCTGATGTTTCGTGCGCTACGCTGGCTGTAGGCGATGCCTGCGAGGGTGAGGGCAACGATGAACAGGGCGGCTAGAACCATTGTCTCGGCGGCTCCTCTTACTCTGCAGTGTACGCAAACATCTCAGGGATAAGGGTCGATGGTTTTCTGCTATTGCAGCGCCATCGTGGCCAGATTTCGTCCACCGCGCGCTGACGGGCCCGAATGAACTCCGGCAATGCCGTGTCGCGGTCGCCCTTGCTATAGCGGCGATCGTAGCGATCGACGATGTGCACGGGAGGAGCGCCGAACTGGTCGGCCGTAATATCGACGATAACGTTGCCGCACTCGACCCAGGCGTGGCTTTGCCAGCCGGCGTCACTGAGGAAGCCGAAATCGCCCAATTCCGGCCCGGAAGATGACAGGCGGGGCGTGCCGCTTGCCCATGAAGCCTCGAAACCTTCAGCCGCCAGGGCACGCGACAGAAACAGACTTGTGCGCCCGCATGTCCATTGAGAGGGCGTGACCGGCGCATCGCCGTTCCAGGCGCTATTCCATTCCAGCCAGATCGGCTCCACGAACAGGTGCGCTGCCGTGGCAAGGTTGCGGATAGCGGCCAGTTCCGTGGGAGGCGTCATCGCGGGGCCTGCGCTTGCTTCGGCATCCGTCCGGTTTACGTCTTGCTGCCCGCGAGCTTTTCGGTCAGCTCGCCCAGTTGCTCCTGTGCCTTGCGATCGGCTGGATAGATTGCCAGGAACTGCTCCCAGGCCCTGAGCGCCAGCTCGTCCTTGCCGGCGGAGCCGAGGATTGCGGCCATGCCGGCGAGCGCGCCGAAATGCCGAGGCTCGAGCGACAGGACATGATTGATGTCCGACATCGACTTGCGATAGTTACCCATCGTGTAGTGCAGGGTCGCGCGGCGGTTCCAGCCTTCGACGTAGCTCGGGGCCAGCGTGATCACCTGGTCGAGGATATCGAGGGCTGCCGCCGGCTTATTGTCGGTGATGGACTTGTCGGCCCACTGCATCAGCAGGTTGACCGTCGCGCTGCCGGAATCCTGCCATTCCAGGCGGATCTGGTTGGCGAGTTCGCGCGCCTTGTCGGCGTCCCGTTCCTTCTTGAGGTCGGAGAACAGGGCGTCGAGGCGTTGCTTTGGGGTGGTGAGGCTGGCGGCCTCGGTTTCCGGTGCCGTCTCTGCGGCGAAAGTCAGGGTGCCGGCTCCAACTGAGGCGGCGAGAAGGGCGGAACACGCCAGAATCAAGGGTACAAAAACTCGCATGGCGAGCATGTTAGCTCGCCACGGAATAAGATCAAAATCAATTTTGGGACATCGCCGAAGCGAGACGCCAAACAGAAACCAGTCTGGGCCTCAGCCCTGACGTGCCTTGAAGCGCGGGTTCTGCTTATTGATGATGTAGATACGGCCCTTGCGACGAACCAGACGGTTTTCGCGATGGCGGGTCTTCAGCGACTTGAGCGAATTCTTGATCTTCATTTTCCTGATCCGCAGGTTTCGGGGAAACAAAATTCGCCCGGTATTTCTAACAATCAAAAGCGCGCCATTCAGCGCGCTCCATAAGGTGGGATGGCAAATACCGTGTCACCCCTGTTGTGTCAACCGCAAGACACCGGATTTTGGCGCCTTGCCCCGCATTTCTGTGGCTTTGAGGCTCACGTCAAGCGGGTGATGTGACCCATCTTGCGGCCCGGTCGGGCTTGCGTCTTGCCGTAGAGATGGACGAAAACGTTGTCCTTGGCAAGCCAGGCCGGCACATCGTCGATGTCGTCGCCGATCAGGTTCTGCATCACGCAGTCGGAGTGGCGAACGGGATTGCCGAGCGGCAGGCCGGCCACGGCGCGAATGTGCTGCTCGAATTGCGAGACGATGCAGGCCGCCTCCGTCCAGTGGCCGGAATTATGCACGCGCGGCGCCATTTCATTGGCGACGAGGCTACCGTCGGCAAGCACGAAGAACTCCACACCGATGACGCCGACATAGCCGAGCGCATCGAGGATCGCCTTGGCCGCAGTGCGCGCGGTCTCGGCGGTGGCAGGGCCAATGGCCGCGGGTACGGTGGATGTATGCAGGATGCCGTTGCGGTGAACGTTCTCCGCCGGATCGTAACAGGCGACGGCGCCATCTACCGAGCGGGCAGCGATGATGGAGATTTCGCGCTCGAACGGCACGAAGCTTTCGAGGATCAGCGGCACGGAGCCGAGCGCCGCGAAGGCGCCTTGCGGGCTGTCCTGCCCGGAGCGGAACACGCGTTGTCCCTTGCCATCATAGCCGAGGCGGCGGGTCTTCAGGACGCCGGAACCGCCGAAATCGGCAAGTGCCGCCTCAAGATCGGCCTGGCTGTCGACCGCATGGAAGCGGGCGGTGACGATGCCGCTGTCGTTGAGGAAGCGTTTTTCGACCAGGCGGTCCTGGGCGGCTTCCAGTGCCTTCGGCGGCGGGAAGACAGGCCGGGCACGGGCGAGCCTCTCGGCGGCCGCAACCGGCACATTCTCGAATTCGTAGGTGACGATGTCGCAGGCGGCCGCCAGCGCATCGAGCGCGCGTTCATCGTCATAGGCGGCAACGATCTGTTCGTTTGCCACCTGCGCTGCCGGACAGTCGGGCTGCGGCTCGAGGATGATGGCGCGGAAGTTCAGCCGTGCAGCAGACATGGCCAGCATGCGGCCGAGCTGGCCGCCGCCAATGATGCCAATGGTTGTCATGCGTCGTCCACCGGATACTCGGCGACGGCGACGGTCTGCTGCTCGCGCCAGTCGTCGAGACGGTCGGCAAGGTCGTTGTCGCTGAGCGCCAGTACGGCTGCGGCGAGTAGTGCCGCGTTGACCGCGCCGGCGCGTCCGATCGCCAGCGTTCCGACGGGAATGCCGGCCGGCATCTGGACGATCGACAGCAGGCTGTCCTGCCCGGACAGTGCCTTCGATTGCACCGGCACGCCGAAGACCGGCAACGGCGTCATCGAGGCGCACATGCCCGGCAGATGGGCGGCACCGCCGGCACCGGCGATGATGACCTTGAAGCCTTCGTCGCGCGCGCCCTTGGCGAAGCTTACCAGCCGATCAGGTGTGCGGTGTGCAGAAACGATGCGAGCCTCATAGGCAATGTCGAGCGCGTCGAGCGTATCGGCGGCGTTCTTCATCGTCTCCCAGTCGGACTGGCTTCCCATGATGATGGCGACGGGTGGGGTAGTGGTGTCGAGCACGTCTTTAAAGTTCCGCTTCAGGCGATGATGTCGGGGATGATCTGGTCTTCGAGCTTGGTGATCTTGTCCTTGATGACCAACTTCTTCTTCTTCATGCGCTGAATTCTCAGCGCATCGCAGCCGGTCTGAATCATGGCGTTGATGGCAGCATCATAATCTTCATGTTCCTGCCTCAGCCGCGCGGCGGTCAATCTGAGTTCGGCCTGGTCCTGGTCCGGCATGCAAAGCGATCCCCATCAGCCCGGTTGCGAAGTCCTCCTCGAACCGGAATTTCATGCGCCGCTCTATCACATCTTGGGCGGTAACGGGAAGTTATCCGTCGTCATCATTTCGCCTTCGACAAATGAAAAATGGCATGGCACAGTAGTAAGGTTACAACCATGGAACATCCGGCATTTACCAGCCGGATGCAAGCAAAAGGAAGGGACTGCCAATGACCATTGAGGCTCATCTTGCAACGCTTGAGAAAAAACATGGCGCACTGGAGCAGGAGCTCCATGCAGCAATGAACCAGCCGTCCATCGAGGACGAAATGATCAGCGACATCAAGCGAAGGAAGCTGCGCATCAGGGACGAAATCGAAAGGCTTCGCTCCTCGACTCACTGATTATAAACGGTATTTCCCAGTAACAACGGGAGGTGTCCTCTCCGCGGAGACGACGCAACAAGGTTCACAACCAATCCCCTCAACGGAAGATACGGATCGCTCGACCGGGTTTGAGACCCGGTCGATTTGTGTCAGGCCGCGGTTACGCTCCCGTCCGGTCATCAGGCCCAGAATTGATCCAACCACAGGTTGAGCCTGTCGAAGCCAGGGCGGTTGATCGCATATATCCGCCGCGTACCGTTGGCCGAAACCGAAACCAGATTGCAGTCGAGCAGGGCCTTCAGGTGCTGTGATACCGCGGGCCGGCTGATCGGCAATCCTTCGGCCAGTTCGTTGACCGTTTTCGGCGCGCGCCGCAGTTCCTCCAGCAGGTAACGCCGGTTGGGATCCGCGATGGCATCGAAAGGGTCCGCAATGGTCATGACCGGACGTTAAGCGAAATCACCGCGGGCGGCAAGAAATTTGTGCGCTGCGGCATTTTCGTTTTGCTTTGCAATATGATCGATCGCTTGGATGCAGTCAGGCGCCGGCCAGCAGGCTGTTGAGGCTGTCCCACAGCAGCTTCAGCCCGGCGATGAAAGCCATGCTATACATGAAGGGATAGAAGATCTGCGGCTTCATGCGGCGAACGATGAAGGCGCCGCAGACGGTGGCAACGATCGCCAGCGGAAACAGTGTCGCAGAGATCTTGAGATTGCTCATGTCGAGCTGGCCGAGCGCGAAATAGGGGATGAGCTTGACGGCATTGAGGATGGCGAAGAAGCGCACGATCGTGCCGGTGTATTCGCGCGGATCGAGCTGAAGCGGCAGGGCGTAGATCTGAAAAGGCGGGCCGCCGGCGTGGGCGACAAAGCTGCCATAGCCGGCAAACGAGCCCCAGAGCGTTGCGGGGCCAGCCCGTTGCTGCTTGGGCGTGATCGTTATTCCGTTGCGCATGCGCCAGACATTGTAGACATAGCGCAGGACGAACAGCACGGTGATGAGGCCGATGATCAGGCGCAGATAGTCGCGCGAGACATAGGCCGACGTCGCCCAGCCGATGAGAATGCCGGCGATGGCGCCGGGCAGGAGCATGAACAGGGTTTTGCGATCGCCGTGCTTGCGCCACATCCAGAGCGAGACGAGGTCCATCGCGATCAGGATCGGTAAGAGCAGCGCGGCCGCCTGAACCGGCGAGACGGCCATCGACAGGATCGGCACGCCCATCAACGAAAGGGCCTCGCCCATACCGCCCTTGCTGAGGCCAACGAGAAGAACCGCCGGGATGGCGACGAGATAGAAGTCCAGGTCGGGAAGCATCGGTGGCGGTTGATCCTTTTGACGTCTCCGTCTATCGGTTTTCCCAAACGAAATCGAGCGCTGGTTTCCGTCGACATGCGGGCACAGCTAGAAATGGATGTCATGAGCAAGACAATAGAACGCTGCCGCCTGGTGCTGATTGCGCCGGATATCGCTGATCCGGCGGATCGCGCCAAGGTGCTTGCCGACGCCTTGAAGGGCGGCGACGTCGCTTCGGTGATCGTGCCGCAATATGGCCTCGATGACGCCGAGTTCCAGAAACACGCCGAGCGCCTCGTGCCGATCATCCAGGAGGCTGGAGCCGCTGCGCTGATCGAGGGCGATTCCCGGGTCGCCGGACGCGCCAGGGCCGACGGCCTGCATATTTCCGGCAATGCCGAAGCACTTGGCGAGGCGGTCGAGAAGCACACGCCGAAGCTTATCGTCGGCGGCGGCAACGCGGCCGACCGCCATCACGCGCTTCAAATCGGCGAAGTGCGTCCGGACTACGTGTTCTTCGGCAAGACGGACGGCGACATCAAGCCGGATGCGCATCCGAAGAACCTGGCGCTCGCCGAATGGTGGGCCTCGATGATCGAGATTCCCTGCATCGTCATGGGCGGCACGGATCCGCAGTCCGCATTGGCGGCGGCCGAGACCGGCGCCGAATTCGTGGCGCTTCGCCTGGCCGTCTTCGGCGAGCCCGAGCAGGCGCCGTCGGTGGTCGCCGCCGTCAACGCGCTTCTTGACGAAAAAGCGCCACGGTTTGAAGCTTAAGACGTGTCGATGTTGAACCGCCTGTCTTCAAAGCTCAGTTGGGGCGTTGCCCTCCTTGCCGCCACCGCCGCCGTGGCGACGCCGGTGCGTGCGCAGGAAAAGCCGGCTCCAGTGCAGGAGCTGGGCGTCAACGCCGATGATAGTGGCGCTGCAAAGCGCGGCCGCATCACCCCCTTCAATGGCGCAGCGATGCCTGAAGAAGGCACGGGCAAGCCTGTGGCCAAGCCGGCTGACCCGGCGGACAAGAAGAAGGCTGGTGATGGCACGGTGCCTTCGCAGGGCGTCAATGTCTTTGACCGCATGGGCGCCGAACTGCCGGCACTACCTGCGGAAAAGCCATTCGCCGGCAAGGTCGACGACGCCTACGGCGCTTTCCAGCGCGGCTATTATCTGACGGCGATGGATCTCGCACTTCCGCGCGCGCAGCTCGGCGATCCTGCCGCGCAAACGCTTGTTGCCGAAATCCTGCAGCAGGGCCTCGGCGTGGTGCGCAATGCCAAGCAGGCGGCGTTCTGGTACGGACAGGCGGCTGAAAACGGCGACCCGGCCGCCATGTTCAAATACGCGCTGATCCTGATGGAAGGGCGCTACGTCAAGCGCGACCGCAAGAAGTCCGAAGAACTGATGAAGAAGGCGGCCGATCTCGGCAATGGGTCGGCCCAGTTCAACTATGGCCAGACGCTCGTGGCCGACAGCCCCGGACCGAAGGGTCTGAAGGCCGCTATGCCCTACTACGAAAAATCGGCCGAGCAGGGGATCGCCGACGCGCAATATGCGCTGTCGCAGATCTATCTCAACGTCGATGGCATTGACGAAGGCAAGCGGGCGCGGGCCAGGGAATGGCTGCTTCGGGCGGCCCATGCTGGTTACGACACGGCGCAGCTCGACATCGCCATCTGGATGATCGAAGGCATTGCCGGCGATCGCAACCTGGAGGACGGTTTCGGCTGGATGAAGCGGGCGGCGGAAGGCGGCAATGTCGTGGCGCAGAACCGGCTGTCCCATCTCTATGTCAACGCCATCGGCACCCGGCCCAATCCGGTCGAGGCGGCGAAGTGGTATGTGCTGTCGCGCCGCGCCGGCCTCAAGGACGATGCGCTGGAAGACTTCTACCTCGGTCTCAACGAGCAGCAGCAGAAGGCGGCACTCAGCGCAGCCAACAAGTTCCGCTCGAGCTGACCGGGATTCCACTGCATGTTTCCTTAAATCCTATTCGATTTAAGGATAAAAACATGCAGCAAAAATCAAAGTGCTACAGCGACCTTTGCGCGTCTAATAAGACGCGCGGCGCTGTAGGCGCCTGAATCTCGGCTGTTCGGCCGAGCCAGGCGCTATTTCTCTTGAACTTCCGGGGTTTTTGTGGTCTTGAAGCCCCGGTTTTTGCCCCTGGCGCCATGGTTTTCCGGCACGTCCCGGGCGGAGTGATCTTCACTCGGTTTTTTGACGATGGAACTCGATGACAGGCCTTGCCCGATCGGCAGGTGCTATCCCCGTGTTCCGTCACACAGGTTCAATGTCCGATCGAGAAGGCTCGATCGGCCTTCGCTTCACAAGGATCGCCAGATGGCCCGTTCAGCTCTCCTCAATGTCATGGTTCAGGCCGCCTTCAAGGCCGGCAAGTCGCTGGCGCGCGATTTCGGTGAAGTCCAGAACCTGCAGGTCTCGCTCAAGGGACCGGGCGACTACGTGTCCCAGGCCGACCGCAAGGCCGAAAAGCTCATCCGCGAAGAACTGCTGAAGGCGCGTCCGACCTATGGCTTCCTCGGCGAGGAAGGCGAGGAGATCATCGGCACCGATGGCGCCCATCGCTGGATCGTCGATCCGCTCGACGGCACCACCAATTTTCTGCACGGCATTCCACATTTTGCTGTCTCGATCGCGCTTGAGCGCCAGGGCGAGATCGTCGGCGCTGTCGTGTTCAACCCGGCAACCGACGAACTGTATACCGCCGAGCGTGGCGGCGGCGCTTTCCTCAATGACCGTCGCCTGCGCGTCGCTGCGCGCAAGGCCTTGTCGGATGCGGTGATCGCCACCGGCACGCCGCATCTCGGTCGTGGCAATCACGGCAAATACCTGATCGAACTGCGCCACGTGATGGGCGAAGTCGCCGGCATCCGCCGCATGGGCTCGGCGGCACTCGATCTCGCCTATGTTGCAGCCGGCCGTTTCGACGGCTACTGGGAGCGCGACCTGGCCGCCTGGGACATTGCGGCCGGCGTGCTTCTGATCCGCGAAGCCGGTGGCTGGTCGACGGATATCGATGGCGGCGCCAAGCCGGTCAACGAGGGTTCGATCGTTTGCGGCAACGAATACATCACCAAGGCGCTGCGCGACGTCGTTCACCGTCCGATCCCGTCGAAATAATCGACGGCCCGTCCGTTTCCTGCTTGCCAAGCCTCCGGCGCTCCATGTGTCGGAGGCTTTTTGTTTTTTCCTTCAATTCGGCGCAAAGCTCCACTACAGCGCCACACGTTAAACAGGACGCGCGATGGATGCTGCAGCGCGTTAACTTGCTGCATAACTTTCTCTTAAATCGATTCCGATTTGAGGAATTATGCAGTAGGCTCCGACGCGTCGCGGCACCGTTCCGCCAAATGCAACCGGGAGAATGGTATACCCATGACGAAACTGCATCTGTCCGGGTGGGACGGTCGGGAAGGGGTGGAAGCAGACTACAATCCGCATAAGCTTTCGAGCCCCATGCATTTTTTCTGGACCATGGTGATTTTCCTGATCATCGTCGGTTTCGTCGGCGCGATCCTCTTTCGGCAGGCACACAATGCCTTCCTCGCCAATCCCGGCCTGAACGGCCTGATCCTCGGGGTGCTGCTGATCGGCATCCTGCTGGCGTTCAACCATGTGCTCGGGCTTCGTCCAGAGGTGCGCTGGTTCAATTCTTTCCGCGCCGCCGGCAGCGCCGACAAGGTCGGGCGGGATCCGGTCCTGCTGTCGCCGATGCGCGCGCTGATCGGTGGCCGCCAGACGGCGATCTCGACGACGGCGCTGCGGTCGATCCTGGATTCGATTGCAACACGGCTGGATGAATCGCGCGACACGACGCGGTATCTGACCGGTCTGCTCGTCTTCCTCGGCCTGCTCGGCACCTTCTGGGGTCTGCTCGGCACGATCGGCTCCATCAACACCGTCATCCAGTCACTGGATGCCGGTTCCGGCAGCACCGAGGACGTGCTGGGCGCTCTCAAGAACGGCCTGTCGGCGCCGCTGACCGGCATGGGAACGGCGTTCTCGACGTCGCTCTTCGGCCTTTCCGGTTCGCTGATCCTCGGCTTTCTCGATCTGCAGGCGGGTCGGGCGCAGAACCGGTTCTATACCGAGCTTGAAAACTGGCTCTCCTCCGTCACCGATGTCGGATCGGAACTCTCGATTGCCGGCGACCTGTCGACCGGCGCGCCTGTTGAGGAGCTGAAGCGCCTGACGGACCAGCTCGTCCGCCTCAACCATGAAGGCGGTTCCAACCAGCGCACGACGGCGGCGATGGCGAGCCTGGCTGAAGGTATTCAGGGTCTGGTCAAGAACATGCGCGGCGAGCAGCAGATGCTGCGCGACTGGATAGAGGCGCAGCAGGAAGAGGCGAAGGCGATGCGCAAGACGCTGGACAAGCTGACGACGCGCATCGGCCACTCCGAGCGCATTTCAGTGAACAGCGAGAAGTCCGGATCGCAGGCCAAGCTCAGCCATGCGGACGATACCGGAGGGGAATGACCCATGGCGCTTGCCCGAAAAGGCCGTTCACAGCGCACGATCGACTACTGGCCCGGTTTCGTCGACGCATTGTCGACCCTGCTCCTGTCGATCATGTTCCTGCTCAGCGTCTTCGTGCTGGCGCAGTTCCTGCTCAGCCGCGAAATCAGCGGCAAGGACGAGGTTCTGACCCGGCTGAACAGCCAGATCAACGAGCTGACGCAGCTGCTGGCGCTGGAGAAAAGTGGCAAGCAGGATCTGGAGGATTCGCTCGCCAATCTCCAGGCCTCCCTCTCCCAGTCGGAAGGCGAGCGCTCTCGCCTGAAAGCCTTGCTTGACCAGGGCGCCGGCAGCACGGATGCCGCCAACGAGAAGCTGGGGCGTGTCGGTGCCGAGCTTGACGCCGAACGCCAGACCAGCGCCCGTGCCATGAGCCAGATCGAGCTTCTCAACCAGCAGATCGCGGCGCTGCGCAGCCAGATCGCGGCGATCGAAGAGGCCTTGCAGGCGTCGGAAGCCAAGGACCAGTCTTCGCAGACGAAGATCGCCGATCTCGGTCGCCGACTGAATGTCGCGCTGGCGCAGCGGGTGCAGGAACTAAACCGCTATCGTTCCGATTTCTTCGGACGGCTGCGCGAAATCCTGTCCGATCGCGAAAACATCCGCATCGTCGGCGACCGCTTCGTCTTCCAGTCGGAAGTGCTTTTCCCCTCCGGCGGCAACGAACTCAATCCTGAGGGCCAGACTGAAATGGCCAAGCTCGCCTCGGCGCTGCTCGACCTTGCCAAGGAAATTCCGGCGGAGATCAACTGGGTGCTGCGCGTCGACGGGCACACGGACAATGTACAGCTTTCAGGCACCGGCCGTTTTGCCGACAACTGGGAGCTTTCGTCCGCCCGTGCCACATCCGTCGTCAAGTTCCTGATCTCCAAGGGCGTGCCGGCCGACAGGCTGGTCGCCGCCGGTTTCGGCGAGTATCAGCCGATCGCCGAGGGCGAGAGCGTCGAAGCGCGGTCGCAGAACCGTCGTATCGAGCTGAAGCTGACCGAGAAATAGGCTCAAGGATAGCCCTCGGTCCGACGCCCTTGAATTGACCTTGACGTGCGCGTAACACTTGCATCCACAACATGCAGGGGGAAGCTTGCATCTTGGCGGATGCAGGGGAGGGCGCCGTTAATGGATTGCGATGTACTGGTCGTCGGTGCTGGGCTTGCCGGTCTTGTGGCCGCGTCTGAGGCAGCAGCGCTTGGCCGCAAGGTGATCGTTCTCGATCAGGAGGGGGAGCAGAACCTCGGCGGTCAGGCCTTCTGGTCGCTAGGCGGTCTCTTTTTCGTCGAGAGTCCCGAGCAGCGGCGCATGGGTATCAAGGACAGTCGCCAGCTCGCCCGCCAGGACTGGATGGGCTCGTCGCAATTCGATCGTCCCGAGGACCACTGGCCGCGATTGTGGGCCGATGCCTATCTCGATTTCGCTGCCGGCGAGAAGCGCAGCTGGCTGCATTCGCTCGGCATGCGCTGGTTCCCCGTCGTCGGCTGGGCCGAGCGCGGTGGCGGCCTTGCGCATGGGCATGGCAATTCTGTTCCGCGCTTCCACGTCACCTGGGGCACCGGCCCGGCTGTTATCGAGCCGTTCGTGCGGCTGACGCGCGAGGCGGAAAGCCGCGGCCTCGTGCGTTTTCGCTTCCGCCACCGCGTCGACGAACTGGTGACGACGGATGGGGCGGTCACCGGCGCGCGCGGTTCGGTGCTCAAGGCCGATCCGGTCGGCCGCGGCCAGCGCAGCTCGCGTGATGTCGCCGGTGATTTCGAGATTTCGGCGGGCGCGGTGATCGTGACATCGGGCGGCATCGGCGGCAACCATGAGCTGGTACGGCGCAACTGGCCACGCAAGCGGCTGGGCCAGCCGCCGGCGACGATGGTCTGCGGCGTGCCGCATCATGTCGATGGCCGCATGCTGGAGATTGTCTGCCGCGCCCGCGGCTCGGTCATCAATTCCGATCGCATGTGGCATTACACCGAAGGCCTGAAGAATTTCGATCCGATCTGGCCGGATCACGGCATCCGCATCCTGCCCGGTCCGTCGTCCTTCTGGTGCGATGCTGACGGCAATCGCTTTTCAGCACCCGCCATGCCCGGCTTCGATACGCTCGGCACCTTGCAGGCCATCCGCCACAGCGGCCACGACTACAGCTGGTTCATCCTGACGCGGGCGATTATCAAGAAGGAATTTGCCCTTTCCGGTTCCGAACAGAACCCTGATCTGACCGGCAAGAGCATCTCGCTCCTGCTCAAGCGGCTGGGCAAGAACCCGCCCGGACCGGTGCAGGCCTTCATGGATAGGGGAGAAGATTTCATCGTTCGCGACCGGCTCGACGATCTCGTGCCGGCGATGAATGCGCTGACGGCTGAGAACCGCCTGTCGGTCGATCACCTGCTCGAGCAGATCGAGGCGCGTGACCGCGAGATCACCAATCCCTTCTCGAAGGATGCGCAGGTGACGGCGATCCGCGGGGCACGGTCCTACCGCGGTGACCGGCTGCTGCGTACCGCCAAACCGCACCGCCTGCTCGACCCCAAGGCCGGGCCGCTGATTGCCGTCAGGCTGCATATCCTGACGCGCAAGACGCTCGGCGGCCTGCAGACCAACCTGGCCGGCCAGGTGCTGGAGCAGTCGGGCGAACCGGTGCCGGGCCTTTACGCTGCAGGTGAAGTCGCAGGCTTCGGCGGCGGCGGCATGCATGGCTACAACGCGCTGGAAGGCACGTTTCTCGGCGGCTGCATCTATTCCGGCCGTGTCGCCGGGAGGCATGCGGGTGCGGTCTAAGCGGGCTGAATCGGCTATCGTTGTCCGCGTGTCGGGCCCCTCACCCTAGCCCTCTCCCCGCAAGCGGGGAGAGGGGACGCATAGCGTTTCCGGTCCGGTGCTTGTTGAGGTCAAGTCCTGCGCCAGCGTGCCACATATCCCTTCTCCCCGCAGGCGGGGAGAAGGTGGCGGCAGCCGGATGAGGGGCCGATCCGGCAGATGGGGTCAAGTAACTCCGATCAATCCATCTGGATGTTGGCGTCGCGAACGACAGGGGTCCATTTTGCGAGCTCGGCCTTCACATGCGCGGCAAGCTCCTGCGGCGTCGAGCCGACGATGGTTGCGCTGAATTCCTTCATCCGCTCGACCACGGCCGGATCCGCAAGCGCTTTGTTGGCGGCTTCGTTCAGGCGGGCGACAACTGGCTCGGGCGTGTTGGCCGGTGCAAACAGCGCGTTCCAGGTATAGGTTTCGTAGCCCGGAATGCCTGCCTCCGCGACCGTCGGAACGTCGGGGAAGGATGGCGCGCGTTCGGCGGTCGTTACCGCAAGCGCCCGCAAGGTGCCGGCCTTGATGTGGCTGGAGGAGGACGGCAGGTTGTCGAACATGATCGGCACCTGGTTGCCGATGACGTCGTTGAGCGCCGGTCCGGCGCCCTTGTAGGGGATATGCTGCATGTTGACGCCGGCCATCTTCTTGAAGAGCTCGCCGGAGAGGTGCAGCGGCGTGCCATTGCCGGAAGAAGCGTAGGCATATTCATCGGGCTTGGCCTTGAGCAGTGCCAGAAGCTCCTCGACGGTCTTGGCCGGCAGCTCCGGATTGACCACCAGCACGTTCGGAACGACGACCAGAAGCGAGATCGGAGCGAAGTCCTTTTCCGGGTCATAGGGCTTGGTCTTGAGGATCAGCGGGTTGAGGGCGTGCGTCGCCACCGTGCCCATGAGGATCGTATAGCCGTCCGGGTCGGCGCGCGCGACATTGTCGGCACCGAGGTTGCCACCGGCGCCGGCGACATTCTGGACGATGACCTGCTGGCCGAGATCCTCCGACATCTTCTGCGCCACGATCCGCGCGACCACGTCGGTCGAGCCGCCGGCGGCAAAGGGAACGACAAGGGTGATTGCGCGATCCGGAAAGTCCTGGGCATTCGCCTGGATGCCGGAGCCGAGAACGGTGAGTGCGGTGAAGCCGAGGGCAAGCGCCGCCCGGCGGGTCAACTTCGAAAATGTCATTAGGTTCCTCCCTGAACAATCCACATCGGTCGTGGCGGCCGAAAAAAGCCGGCACCTATAGAATAGGGTCCGGCTTTCCAGCTGCAATGGCATGCCGGACATGCCGGCATGCGACTATGGTAGTGGTCGTCTTACTTCCCAGCGTTCAGGAACAGCTCCTGGGCTCCGTGGTTGAACTGCAAACGGGCCAGCTTGGCATAGAGCCCGTCCTGCCGGATCAGCGAGGCATGGGTTCCCTCTTCGACGATCCGGCCGTGTTCCATCACGAGGATGCGGTCGGCCTTCAAGACGGTTGCGAGCCGGTGGGCGATGACAACAGTCGTGCGTTCATGCAGCAAGCCCTCGAGCGCCTTCTGCACCAGTGTCTCGCTTTCGGCGTCGAGCGCCGAGGTCGCCTCGTCGAGCAAAAGGATCGGCGCGTTGCGCAGGATGGCGCGGGCAATGGCGATGCGCTGGCGCTGGCCGCCCGAGAGCGTGATGCCACGCTCGCCGACAAGCGTGTCGTAGCCCTTCTCCATCCGGCCGATGAATTCGTCGGCCTGAGCGGCGACGGCAGCGGCGCGCACGGCTTCACGGCTTGCACCCGGCAGGCCGAAGGCAATGTTGTCGTGGACGGAGGAGGCGAAGATGGTGACGTCCTGCGGCACGATCGCCAGGCGGTCGCGCAGATCCTTCGGGTCCACGGTGCGGATATCGACGCCATCGACCGTGATGGCACCCTTTGCCGGATCGTAGAACCGCAGCAGCATCGAAAAGACGGTGCTCTTGCCCGCGCCGGATGGGCCGACAATGGCGACGGTTTCACCCGGTTTGATCGCAAAGCTCAGGCCGTTCAGGCTCTTGTAATCAGGGCGCGCGGGGTAGGCGAAATAGACTTCGTCGAAGCTGATGGCGCCGAGCGCCGGCGCCGGCATGGCGACGGGGTTTGCGGGCGCCTCGATTTCCGGGACTTCGGTCAAGAGCTCGTTCAACCGCTCCGCGGCACCGGCTGCCTGCGAGAGCTCGCCCCAGACCTCCGATAGCGAGCCGAGGCTGCCGGCGGCGAAGACCGAATAAAGCAGGAACTGGCTGAGGGTTCCGGCCGAGAGATTGCCCGCCAGCACGTCGCGCGCGCCGAACCACAGGACGGCGACAACGCTACCGAACACCATGGTGATGGCGAAGGCCGTCAGCACCGAGCGGGCCTTGATGGCCGCGCGTGCCGCGCCGAAGGCATCCTCGACGGCGTTGCCGAAGCGGTTGTTGGCGATGTCCTCGCTGTTGAAGGCCTGAACGGTGCGGGAGGCGGCGATCGCCTCGCCGGCATAGGCCGATGCCATCGCCAGGGTGTCCTGTGCCTCGCGCGAGCGGCGGCGGACGGAGCGGCCGAAGCCGACCAGCGGGAAGACGATCACCGGGATTGCCGCCAGCACCAGGCTCGACAGCTTCGGGCTGGTATAAACCATCATGCCGATGGCGCCGAGACACAGGATCAGGTTGCGAAGTGCTACCGATGCCGTCGCGCCGACGGCGGACTTCAGCTGCGTGGTATCGGCGGTCAGCCGCGAGACGATCTCGCCCGACTGGTTCACGTCGAAGAACGACGCGGAAAGGCGGGTGACGTGCTGGAAGACGTTGCGCCGGAGATCGGCGACAATGCGCTCGCCAAGGGTGATGACGAAATAGTAGCGGGCCGCACTGGCCAAAGCCAGGATGATGGCGAGCATCATCAGCATCGAGAAATAGGTATTGATGAAGCCGCTGTCGGAATTGGAGAAGCCGTTGTCGACCATGCGCCTGACGGCGAGCGGCAGCGTCAGCGTCGTCACCGCAGCGATAACGAGCGAAATCCCGGCGCCGATGACCAGATGGCGGTAGCGCTTGAGGTAGGGCAGCAGCGTGGCGAGAGGGCGAATGGATTTACGCGCTGGTGACTGGTTTGCTCGTTCGGACACATGACCCCCGTTCGCCAATCACGGAGGGGGCGGGTTTGCCCATGAGTCTTCCGCGCGGCACTTGTTATCCCGCGGACCTTGATGTATAGGCACGGCATCGAATTGGGAAGCCGTGGCCCATCAGCCGGTCCGCGGCTTCATTTACGTGTTCGGTCTCGAAGTCGCAATGCCTTGCGACAATTGGACCCTGGAACTCTAGGAAGATCGTTATGAAGGCAGACATCCATCCCGACTATCACCTGATCAAGGTGGTCATGACTGACGGCACCGAATACGAAACCCGCTCGACCTGGGGTTCGGCAGGCGCCACCATGAACCTGGAAATCGACCCGAAGTCGCACCCGGCTTGGACGGGCGGCAACCAGCAGCTCATGGACCGCGGCGGCCGCGTCTCCAAGTTCAAGAAGCGTTTCGAAGGCCTCGGCCTCTAATCGCACGCTCTCTTGGCGCGTTTTCGAAGCCCGGCTCTGCCGGGCTTTTTGTTGTGCGGATTTCCGTCCCGACTTAAGGCCGATCTTTGATGATTGAGATCGTGCGAGCCGGCTCAAGCCGCGCATGAAAAAACCCGGCTCAAGGCCGGGTTCGTTTCGTTGGCAGCGAACTGCCGAATATTTTGAAATCAGTTGGTGCCGAAGGCCGTCTGCAAGAGCTTGATCTGCGCCTTGACGCCGTTCTGGTTATCAGGAACGAAGGTCGAGGCTTCCTGCGGACGGTAGATCTCGCGATCGAGCAAGGCGACGCGGTTCTGCAGGCGCAGCGAGCGCTCGATGAGGTCGCGGAATGCTTCCGGCAGCTCACTCCAGCCGGGCGCGCTGCGGTCGACGTTGAAGCTGTCGAGGCGAACCTTGCTCTTTTCCGACAGCACCTGGTCGCGGCTCATCTCACCGTTGTTGACAGCGCGTTGAAGCAGGAGCCAGGATGCCATCTGCATGAGACGCGTGGTCAGACGCATGGATTCTGCTGCATAGAGGACCGATGCCATGCGCGGGAGGACCTTGGAGGCAAGGCGACCGGGGCCGTCGAGATAGCTCGCGGTTTCTTCGACCAGACCCATGCCTTCCGAATAGAGCGCCTTGAACTGCGCCGACGCCGCCGCGTGTCCCGCGAAACTGACGGTATTCAATCCTCTTTCGGACATGACCTGTTTTCCCTGGTTCAAACGCATCACGACAGTCGGGTAACGGGCGGTTTTGGGAAAAGTTTCCTTGCCGCCTCTATGCCTGAAGAATGATGCCATAGCGCATTTCGCGCAAGAGCATTCTTAAGAAAGGGTTAATCTCCACAATTCTTTGCAGCGACATATATCAAAACAAAAAAAGAGCCGCGGAAAGCGGCTCTCAAGGTAAAACAGGGAGAAAAATCAGACCCATTCGCCAGTCGGAGAAATTGTCTGAGTCCGGAAAGCTCCGGATAAACAGACAATCGCAGAGAATGCTTAATATACCGTTAAGAAAGCGCCGTTTCGGGCCGTTTGTCCTTGTGCGATCGTCAGCGGAACAGGCCCTCGGCCGCAGATCGGCTTGCGGATTTGCGCTCGCGCTCCGCCTCGAGCCGGGCGATTTCCTCCTTCAGCAGCGCGATGCGCTGTGTGAGCTCGTCGACGGACAGCAGCGACAGGTCGCTGCCGATCTCATGCGCCAGCTTCTTCTTGGGTTGGTCTTCGTCAAACAGGCCCATTCGACTTCTCCTCCTGTTCGGGGTCGATATCGCCGTCGTCGTCATCATGTGTTTCATCGAACGGTGCTGCGCGCGGCGAGAGCTGCAGGCTCTCGGGCGTCATTGCCGTTCCGGCATTGATCGGCGAGAAGGCATCGCGCTCGGCGACGGGAACCGGCGCGCGCATGCGGCTGCGGATGATGGCGTAGGCGGTGATGAGGATGTGGGCGCAGGCGGTGATCATGAACAGCCCGTAGGGGCCGGTCGCAGTCATCACCGGGCCGCCGATGGTCGGGCCGATAATGGTGCCGATGCCGTAGAGCAGCAGCAATCCGCCGGAAACCTTAACGAAATCCTCGGCTGTCGCAAAGTCGTTGGCATGCGAAACGGCGATCGGGTAGAGCGCGTTGGCGGCTGCGCCATAGATCGCAATCAGGGTGAGCACGATCCAGACCTGGCTTGGTTCGACTAGGAAGATCAGGAGCCCCGCCAGCGCACCGACACCGGCAAGGGCGGCAAGCACGTAGCGTCGATCGATGCGATCGGACAGGCGCCCGGCCGGCAGCTGCATCACCGCGCCGGCAAAGATCGCCACGCTCATCATCGCCGCGACAGTGCTGTCGGAGAGGCCCGCCTGGCGGCCGAAGACGGCGCCGAGCGTGCCGAAAGCGCCGTTGGCGATGCCGACGAGCAGGATGCCGAGGAACGAGACCGGGGAATTGCGATAGAGCCCGCGCAGGTCGAGCTGGACCTGCTTCAGCGGCTGCGGCGAGGCGGCCTTCGAGAGCAGGGTCGGCAGCATAGCGACGCAATAGAGAATACCGCAGATCATGAAGAGGGTGCTGGTGGAGGTATCGCCGAACGGGATCATCATCTGGCCGCCGACGACGCCGAAGAGCGTGATGGCGATATAGAGGGAAAAGATGACGCCGCGGCTCTCATTGGTGGCGCGCTCGTTGAGCCAGCTTTCGATGATCATCGAGGTGCCGGCAGTGGAAAAACCGGTCAGCGCACGCAGGATCAGCCACCAGGTCGGGTCGATCAGGATGCCGGTCATCAACGCGACGATGGCAATCATCGAGGTAAAGACGCTGAAGGCGCGCACATGGCCGATGCGCTTGACGACATTAGGTGCAAAGAAGCAGCCAAGCACGAAGCCGGCCGCCCAGGACGTGCCGATCAGGCCAAGGATGGTGGTGGGATAGCCCTCGGCCGTGCCTCTGACCGGCAAAAGCAGGCCCTGCAGGCCGTTGCCCAGGAAGAGAAACAGCGTGCCCAGCAGGAGCGAGGCGACGGGGAGCAGGTTTTTTCTCATCATCCATCCGAAAATCGTTCTGCCGTCAGCAAGTTAGGGCGGTGTGCCCGGAATTGCCAGCCGGATTCTGTCCGGCCGGTCATTGCAAATCGGCGGCGGAAACAATAGCCCTCTAATGCATCATCCCAAGAATCGATATCGAATTTCGGGATCATAAGCAGTTGCGCGTGCTGACGGCCTGCGCTGCTACGACGACAAGGTGACGGCGGCGTGACAGTTCCGCCGAGTTGCGGGAATTTACCCGGGGATAGGCTGGATATGTCGAAGGCGCTGGCGCTCATTCTGCTTCTGGCGATGGCCATCCAGCTGATCTGGCCGATCGGCCTGCCCGGTCTGAGGCAGCGTCGCGATTTCTGGAAGATCGCAGTGTTTGCGATCGTCATGATGATGATCACGGTTCTCATTCGACCGTGATACGGCGAACGAAGTAATCCCATAGTGTTAGGATGGTGGTTTCCTTGGAAACTTCGCCATCTGGCCTAGTGTGTTATCCGGTTCTTCGGTCATTCGTCGTACCCAGAAAAGTGCGCAGGACAGATGATGAAGAACGCGCTAGATTGTATACTTCACCCAGGAGATGAAATCGGGGGTTACTTGGAACGCCGCCTTGCTGCCATCCTTGCTGCCGATGTCGTGGGCTACAGCCGCCTCATAGGCGCTGATGAGACCGGCACGCTGGCCGCCATGAAGCGGCACAAGAACGAGCTGGTCGATCCCAAGGTCAGCCGACACAAGGGTCGGATTGTCAAACTGACCGGCGACGGCATTCTGGTCGAGTTCGCGAGTGTCGTGAACGCGGTTGCTTGTGCCGTCGACATTCAGCGCGGCATGCTTATCCGCAACGAAGACGTGCCGCAGTTGAAGCGTATCGAACTGCGCATCGGCGTGCATCTGGGCGACGTGATCGTCGAGGACGGCGATATCTTCGGCGACGGCGTCAATGTCGCAGCCCGGCTCGAAGGCCTGGCCGAGCCCTCCGGCATTGCCGTCTCCGCCTCCGTTCGCGACCATGTCGGCTCGAGGCTGGATGTCGGCTTCGTCGACAAGGGACAGCACGCGCTGAAGAACATCGCAGCGGGTGTGCATGTCTATTCGGTGGCGCTGGGGGCGCCGACCAAGATCGCCAAGGTGTTGAATGGGTCCCATACGGTAACGGTGGACGATGGTTACGGGCTTTCCGTCGCCGTGCTGCCCTTCACCAATATGAGCCATGACCCGGAGCAGGAATATTTCTCCGACGGCATCACCGAAGACATCATCACCGACCTGTCGAAGATCTCGCAGTTGCACGTGGTCGCCCGCAACACGGTCTTTACCTACAAGGGACGGTCTGTCCGGGTCAAAACCGTGGCGCAGGAACTGGGCGTTCGGTTCATCCTCGAAGGCAGTGTGCGCAAGGCCGGCGCGCGGGTGCGCATCACCGGGCAGCTGATCGATGCGCTGACAGGCACGCATCTTTGGGCCGACCGCTACGACCGCGATCTCACCGATATCTTCGCCATCCAGGACGAGATCACTCACGCCATCGTCGACCAATTGCGCATCAAGCTGTTGCCTGAGGAGAAGAAGGCGATCGAGAGCGATCCGACGACGAGCGTCGAGGCCTACACTTACTATCTACGCGGGCGGCGATTCTCGCACGCCTGGACCCGTTACTATCTGCTGCTCGCCCGGCGGATGTTCCTGAAGGCCGTCGAGCTCGACCCGAATTTTGCCCGCGCCTATGCCGGCATCGCCGATTGCGAATCCGCTCTTCGCGACTGGCACGAGCACGAATTCCCGCTCGAGAGCATTCTGAGCACGAGCGAGCGGGCGCTGGCGCTCGATCCGAACCTGGCGGAAGCGCACGCTTCCCGGGGATTGGTCCTGCACCAGGACGGGCAAAGCGAAGAGGCCGTTGCCGAGTTTGAGCGCGCCTTGACGCTTGATCCGCAGCTCTACGAGGCAAACTTTCACTATGGCCGCTTTCTCTTCATGCGCGGCGAGTTCGAGACGGCGATCCAGTTCTTCAAGCGGGCCGCGGAAATCAGCCCGGATGACTATCTCTCGCCGATCCACCTGATGAGCGCCTACAAGTCGCTGGGCCAGGAAACCGAGCGGGGACACTGGGCGAAGATTGGTATTTCCCGGGCCGAGCGGGCGCTGGAGCTGCATCCGGAGAATTCCGGTCCGGCCCATCGCGGCGCCCTGGCGCTGGCCCATATGGGCGAAGCAGAGCGCGCGCGTGAATGGGCGGCGTGCGCGATCGCCATCGATCCGGATGATGTTGTTGCACGCTACAACACGGCCTGCGTCCATTCGATCCTCGGCGATGTCGACACGGCGCTCGACATGCTCGAGAGCCTGTTGCCGCAAAGTTCCTGTTACCAGCTGCTTTGGTTCAAGCAGGACTCCGACCTGGACGCCGTTCGCCACCATGTGCGTTTCGAGGCGTTGGTGGCAGCGATCGCCCAGTGCGAGGCAGCAAAGCACTGACCACCTGAAATCAGTGCGCCCGGTAGGACCCGACCGGCGCGACTGCACGTTTCCTGAAATCGCATTCGATTTAAGGATAAAGACATGCAGCAATTCAAAGTGCTACGGCGACTTTTGCGCGTCTAATAAGACGCGCGGCGTTGTAGGCGATTGCCGCGCGTAAACCACCAGATGCCGGCGCCGGTGGCAAACAGGAGGCCTGTTGCCAAAAGGACGACGGCGACGAACGCCTTCTCGAAGGCCGCTTTGGCGAGTGCCACTAGATTTTCGGCATCATTCGACGACAGTTTTTCCGCCAATATCAACGCCTCGTCCAGGCTGTCGCGTGCGATCGCCGATATGCCCGCCCCTTCCGGCAGCATGACGAAGGCGGTGTAGACAGCCGACATCACGCTGCCGAGCACGGCGATGCCGATGGCGCCGCCAAGTTCGAAGGAAACCTCCTCGATGGAGGCGGCCATGCCGGCGCGTTCCGGCGCGGCGTTGGACATGATGGCGCTGGAGGCTGCCGTCATCGAAGCGCCAATGCCAAGGCCGAGCACGACCAGGCTGACGATCTGAGCGAGCACGCCGGCTTCGTGCACGGCAAGAAACGCACCGAGGCCGGCAGCTGCGGTGATAAGGCCGGTGCGCAGCACCATCTCGGCGCCGAGGCGCGGCAGCATCATGCCGGTAAGCGGACCGGCGACGAAGGCCGCAAGCGGGATCGGCAGGATGAAAATGCCGGCCTCAAGCGGCGAATACCCGGCGACAAGCTGCAGCCGCTGGCTGAGCACGAGCTCGACGCCGACGATGGCCGCGGATGCGACAAGGGCTGCGGCGACGCCCGAGGAGAAGGCGGCGTTGCGGAACAGGCCGAAGTCGATCATCGGGTGCGGGCTGCGCCTCTGCCTGCGCACGAAGAGGAGAAGCGCTACGACGCCGATGGCGGCGGCGATGAGCCCGGCTTCAGCCGAGGGTTCGCGCTTGCTCATCTCCTTGATGGCATAGGCAAGCCCGACCAGGCCGACCATGATCTGGACGGAGCCGAGCGGATCCCACGGGTGATCCTTGTTGCCCTTGCTGTCGGGAAGCACGACAACGCCGAGCAGCAAGGCCACGGCGACGATCGGCACATTGATGAGGAAGACCGAGCCCCACCAGAAGTATTCGAGCAGGAACCCGCCGAGCACCGGGCCGATCGCCGCGCCACCCGAGGCGATGGCAGCCCAGACGCCGATCGCCAGCGCCCGCTCACGCTCGTCGGTGAAGGTCAGCCGGATGATCGAAAGCGTTGCCGGCATCATCAGCGCGGCGCCGACGGCAAGAAGCACGCGGCCGGTAATCAGGATCGACGGGTTCGAGGCATAGGCCGCCAGCAGCGAAGCGAGGCCGAAGACGGCAAGACCGGCAATGAACGGCCGCTTGTGGCCGAGCCGGTCGCCGAGCGTGCCGAGCCCCGGCAGTAGGCCGGCAACGACCAGCGCATAGGCATTGACGATCCAGAGCTTTTCCGACGCGGACGCGCCAAGATCGTGGGTCAGCCGGGGCAGCGCCGTGTAAAGCACGGTCATATCGACAACGATCAGCAGCAGCGCGGGTCGAAGTCATCGCCTACGACGATGCGTGGCCGCAAGCATTTGCGGAGATGTCGAAGCATCTGGCGAGCCTGCTTGGCTCCGCCACGGTCGCAATCGACCATATCGGCAGCACTGCAGTTCCCGGGCTCATCGCCAAGCCGATCATCGATATCGATGTGACGCTGTGCAGGCCGGAAGCAATTGCCGCCGGCGGCGCGGCGCTCGTCGCCGACGGCTTTATGTCACGGGGGAACAGATATGACGATGGCGTCTGGGCATTCGCCAAGCAGGGATCGCCGGGGCGGCGCGTCTATCTCTGTTCGCCACACAACGACACCCATCGCCGTCGCCTGATCTTTCGTGATCAGCTTCGTCAAAGCCGCGAGACGGTCGACGCCTACGCAGCGCTGAAGCGAAGCCTTGCCGCGACATTTGCCTTCGATGGCGACGGCTATACCGCGGCCAAGACGCAGTTTATCGAGCAGGT
This sequence comes from Ensifer sp. Root142, assembly GCF_001426785.1. Lineage (NCBI taxonomy): Bacteria > Pseudomonadati > Pseudomonadota > Alphaproteobacteria > Hyphomicrobiales > Rhizobiaceae > Ensifer > Ensifer sp. Root142. Next base: position 144,144 of record NZ_LMFK01000048.1, on the reverse strand, counting down.
GGTCGAGCGCGCCGGCCGGAGTTGAACGGCCCTCTCCCCCTCGCGTGGCGTCAGCTACGGGCTGCCGCCAGTTGGGCAAGGTGGCCGGGCAGGTCGGTCCCGCGACCGGCGGCGTTGATCGTTTCGAAATAGTCGTGCCAGCCGGCCGCCGCGATGCCCGAGACCAGGGCATCAAGCGCTGCTTCATCGGGGACGCGCCAGATGGCGAAATAGGACTGCGATGCGGCATGAAGCTTGCCGGCATCCACCTCGCCAAAGGCGATAGGCTCGACCCCGAGATCCGATAACTTGGCCATGCCATGGCCGACGGTCTCGAAAAACTGCTGCCGCGCGACGGCGTCAAGCGACAGCCATGTTCGCTTCGAGGTATAGAGTTCGCTCAGATAGTGGGGCATGCATTCTCTTTTCAGGATCAATCGATGGATCGAAGTGCGCGCTTGCAGATCCGGGCGGTGGCGGCGCTGTCTTGCTTGCGTTGCCAGGAGGCGCAGAGATCGCGAACCCAGTCGGGCCGGTCCTTGGCCGCGTCGTTCAGCCAGTTGCCGACGGAGTCCTGAACGTAGCGCGAGGGGTCGGCGTTCAACGGTTCGAGGATGATTAGTGCCATTTCCGGATTGTCTTTGAGCGTCGGGATATGGCTGCACCAGACCCCACGGGGGCGCGTCGCTTCGCTTGCAAACCGGCGCAGACGGTCGGAGGGGGAGGCGGTCCAGCGGCCAAGAAGCGTTATCGCCGCTTTGAGATCGGCGGCGAGATGCGGCCGCACGGCCATCCAGGCCCATTCACGCACGCCGAAGTGCGGGTCGTCGGCAAGCGGCCGGATCGCTTCGAGGCGTTGTTCAAGCGTGAGCGCTGGATTTGCGCCGATCACGAAGCACGCCCAGCCCCTGACCGTGTCGGACTGGTGTTGCTGCAGCCTTGTCACTGCGCCATCGCCAAGCCGGCCGCGGATCAATCCTGCTGCGAGCGCCATGCGTTTGGAAATGCCGGTGCCGGCTATGGCGCCGATGCTGGCGAGTGCATCGTCGCCGACTTCCGGTACGGCCGACCGCATCAGCGCCGCGAAATCGACCGCGAGGCATTCGGTCAGCGTCGAGGTTTGCGCCGCTCCCGCATTCAACAGCGCGAGCCGTTGCGGGTCGATATCCTGCACGCGTCGTGGGGCAGGGCTCATGGCTCGATCTCGTTTCCAGCCGTCGTCAATACGGCCTTTCGGCCGGCGTCGGTGTTGCGCCACGCGCGCTGGATGAGCGTACTTAGCGTCTGTCGGTCGCGCTCGTCGAAACCGGCAAACAGCGATGCAATCCAGCGCGTGTGCGTGTCGAACAGCTCGCGCGCTGCATTCTCGCCCTTCGGCGACAACTGCACCAGCACCTTTCGGCGATCGTCCTTGCTCTGCTGCCTCGCGAGAAAGCCGTCCCGCTCCAGCCCGTCCAGAAGTCCGGTAACGGTTGCGCGTGTGACGCCGGCCCGATCGGCAAGCTCATATGGCGACAATCCCTGCGGCAGCTGGTGCAGCAGGAAAAGCAGAACGAACTTTCCCTCTGAGAGATTGTGTGGCGCGAGCCGCGTAGCGCAGTCGCGATCGATGGCGGCGGCAAGTGCCATGACTTCGAAGCACAGACGCAGGTTGGCGGTTGGTAAGTGTCCGCGCTGTTCGGCTTCGGTGATCAGGGCGAGGTGCTTTTGCTCAAGCATATCCATCAGGCGCCATATAGTATGGCGCCTAATTAAGAGTCAATGGGTTCGCCGAAGGCACGCATGCGGGTTCGCTCGCGCCGCCGGTCAGCGTCTTGCGGGTGTTTAGAGCGCGATGGAACCGCGCATCGCAGTCACGCAGGCGCCGGCAATGCTGGTTTTGCCTACGGTGCCGCCTTGCTTGCTGACGCTGACCTCGATGATGCTTCGGCGCCCCATCTCGACGCCTTGCTCGATCGTCAGATCGACGTCGATGGTCTCTTCAGGCAGAAGCGAAACGAGATAGGCGCCAAGCGCAGCCGAGGCGCTGCCGGTCGCCGGGTCCTCAATGACGTTGTCGAGCGGTGCAAACATGCGGGCGCGCAGCTGCCATGGCTTTTCGGCCGAGCGGGCATAGAGGAACAGGCTGAAGCTGTCCTCATCCGGCTTGTAGCGCCGATTGGCGGCCTCGAAGGCGGTGACGTTGGGACGCGCCGCCGACAGCGCGGCTACGTCTTTCAGTTCCGCGACCGCGAAGGGCAGGCCGACGGAAACGCGCACCGGCGCATGGTTGGCGGTGCTGACGGCATCGGGTGCGACCATGGCGCAGGCGGCGATCGTCTCGACATCGATGCTGGGTCCAATGCTCAAGGCGCGCGGCACGACGATACGCGCTTCCTTCACCGCGCCATCGGCGCGCGACAGGGCGACCTCGACCAGCCCGGCGAGCTCTTCAAACCGCAGGTGATCGCCGGGCGCCCGGCCGAAAATCTCCGCCTGCTGGCCAAGCACGAAGGCGGTGCCGACATTCGGATGTCCGGCGAAGGGGATCTCCATCGTCGGCGTGAAAATGCGCACCCGCGCGCTGTTGGCAGGATCCTCCGGCGGCAGCACGAAGGTGACTTCGGAATAGCCGAACTCGGTTGCGATCGCCTGCATCTGCGCATCGCTTAAACCCCGTGCGTCCGGGATGACGGCAAGCTGGTTACCGGCGAAACGATCTTCAGTGAAGACGTCGACGGTGATGTAATCGACGGAGTGCACGGGGGCAAAAGAAGTCATGAACGCTCGCTTCCGCTGGATGCGGCGGCGATCAGCGCCGCCTGGTGGCCTGGATTGAAAGGCCTAAGGCAGGCGGCGAAACCGGCAAAGACACCAACTTGTCTTGGTGACAAGATCGGCATTTACGCTCTACGGCGAGCGGCAAACCATACGGGCGCCGCACGAAAAGGTGCCAATAAATGGCCCCTTGCGTTGTCTTCGACTTGGCTGACAGCGCCGCTCAGGCGGCCTTCTCCAGGTCCTTCTTCCAGCTGCCTTTGGCGGCCAGGCTGCACATTTCGGCGCGGTGCGAGAAGGCCCGCTGGCCGGCGGCGACATTCTCCGCCTTGCCGTTCCAGGCGGACAGCGCTTCCTGCTGCAGGGCGCGGCCGTAGGAGAAGGTGAGCTTCCAGGGCAGATTGTGGGTCGCATTCATGGCCGAGAGATGGGCCGTCGCCTCCTCGGTCGTCTGGCCACCGGAAAGGAAGGCGATGCCGGGAACGGCTGATGGCACCGTGCGTCGCAGCACCTTGATCGTGCGTTCGGCGACTTCGGCGACGGACGCCTTGCGCGCCTTCTTGCCATCGATGACCATGCTCGGCTTCAGGATCATGCTTTCGAGCTTTACACGCATCTCGGCGAGCGCCTCGAAAGTGACGCGCAGCGTCCATTCGGTGACCTCCTGCGACCGGTCGATCGAGTGATCGCCCGGCGCGCCATCCATCAGCACCTCCGGCTCGACGATCGGAACGATGCCGGCTTCCTGGCAAAGGGCGGCGTAGCGCGCGAGCGCATGTGCGTTCGCCCTGACGGCACCTGGGCTCGGCAGGTTGTCCGAAATGGCAATCACGCCACGCCATTTGGCAAAGCGGGCACCGGCCTCGTAATATTTCGTCAGGCGTTGTGCGAGCCCGTCGAGACCTTCGGTGATGGTCTCCGCCGGAAAATTGGTCATCGGTTTGGCCCCGGCATCGACCTTGATGCCCGGGATCGAGCCGGCGGCGCGGATGACGTCCACCAGCGGCGTGCCGTCGGCCGCCTTCTGGAACAGGGTCTCTTCGTAGAGAATGACGCCGGAAATGTACTTGCGCATCGCCTCGTCGGCGCGAACGAGCATTTCGCGATAGTCGCGCCGCGATGTCTCGGTCGATTCCAGACCGATGCCGTCGAAGCGCTTCTTGATCGTCGCCGTGGACTCGTCGGCGGCAAGCAGACCCCGGCCGTTTGCGACCATGGCAACTGCGATGTCTTCCAGTCTTTCGCTCATGTTTTTCTCCCTAGGTCACGATGATTTGGGCCGGGCCGGGCCAAATCATAACCGTGATCGTTCCCAATAAGTAGAGCGGGATACGGACGGAAAAAGCAGGCGTTTTCCTCATCCCGCTCAGCGCCGATCAGCAAGGATCAGGCAACCACTGAAACCGTTTCGGGGCCGTCGGTGCGCACGTGACCGCCACGCCCCCAAACAGGGCGTGAGTAACAGGGGAAATTGTCCGGGAAAAAGGCAGGAAAAGCGACTGAAACGATTTAAATAATTTTAATCGTTTGAATTATCTTGGTTTTTTCTGCGTCTCAGGCGCGCGGGTAAGCCGCGCGCCTGAGCGCCTGACTTATTTCTGCTGCTTGAGGATGTCGACGCCCGGCAGCGGCTTGCCTTCCATCCACTCGAGGAAGGCGCCGCCGGCGGTCGAGACATAGCTGAAATCGTCCGTGACTTCGGCGTGGTTGAGGGCTGCAACCGTATCGCCGCCGCCGGCGACCGACACGAGCGATCCCTGGCGGGTGCGAGCAGCCGCATGCTTGGCAACGGCGACCGTCGCCTTGTCGAAGGGGGCGATTTCGAAGGCGCCGAGCGGACCGTTCCAGACCAGCGTCTCGGCCTTGGAGATCCAGTCGTTGACCGCAGCGATCGACTTCGGACCGACGTCCAGCATCATCGCATCCGCCGGAATGGCGTTGATCTCCACCACTTCATTGTCGGCGCCGGCCTTGAATTCGCGGGCGACGACGCCGTCTTCCGGCAGGACGATGGCGCAACCGGCTTCAGCCGCTGCAGTGATGATCGCCTTGGCGGTATCGGCGAGATCGTGCTCGCAGAGCGACTTGCCGACATTGGCGCCCTTTGCGGCGATGAAGGTATTGGCCATGCCGCCACCGATGACGAGGGCGTCGACCTTCTTCACGAGGTTCTGCAGCAGATCGATCTTGGTCGAGACCTTGGCGCCGCCGACGATGGCAACGACCGGGCGCTTCGGCTGGCCGAGACCCTTTTCAAGTGCCTCGAGCTCGGCCTGCATGGTGCGGCCGGCATAGGCCGGCAGGTGGTGGGCAAGGCCCTCGGTCGAGGCGTGGGCGCGGTGCGCGGCCGAAAAGGCATCGTTGACATAGATGTCGCCGTTGGCGGCAAGTGCCTTGACGAAGTCCGGCTCGTTCTTCTCTTCACCCTTGTGGAAGCGGGTGTTTTCGACCAGCAGCACGTCGCCGTCATTCATCTCGGCGATGGCATTTGCAGCCTTGTCGCCGATGCAGTCGGCGGCAAAGTGAACGCGCTGGTCGAGGATGTCTTCCACTGCCGGCGCAATGGTCTTCAGCGACATTTCGGCGACCGGCTCACCCTTCGGGCGGCCGAAATGCGCCAGCAGAATGACCTTGGCGCCCTTTTCCGACAGTTCGCGGATAGTCGGCGCGACGCGTTCGATGCGGGTTGCGTCGGTGACCACGCCGTCCTTGACCGGCACGTTGAGGTCGACACGCACAAGCACGCGCTTGCCGGCAATGTCGGTCAGGTCGTCGAGGGTCTTGAAAGTCATCAGATCGTCTCCGGTGATAGTCTCTGGAAAAGGGTGGGGTAGTCGATGACGAGGCCGTCCTCGTCCACGGGCAGGTCTGCGGCAAAGCTGCGGTCCTCGGCCTCGTAGCGATAGAGCCTGCCATCATCGAGGCAGGTATAGTGCTGGCGGTCGACCACCGGTTCAAAGGTGTCGAACGGCACGTACAGCATTTTCAGCCGCGCCTTGCCGGCCTTGCAATCAAGGCCGAGGCGGCGGATCGGCAGCGTGTTGGTAAAGGGCGTTCCGGCGAGGTCGATGTCGACGCAGCCGTCGAATTCGGGCAGCGCCGTGCCTCCCGACGTCGCCCATTGGCCCGGAGCATCCGAGCGCGGATGAAGGCTCCGGCCATCGGTCGTATCGACCATGAGCTTTCGAACCAGCCATCCGGCATCGCAATCGATCCCGTAGCGCACACCGTAGGGCGTGCCGCCGCGGTTGCCGATCAGAACGCCAACGGCGCGGATGACCGCGCCGTTGGTTGTGTCGGTTTGCGTCAGCGTCAGATGTTCGAGCCCTTCCCCCTCCAGCGGACGCCAGCGGACCGTCGTTTGGGAAAGGGCGCGAAACATCGGAGTTAGATGAGCTTGCTGAGCGCAACCGCAGTGTCGGACATGCGGTTGGAGAAGCCCCACTCGTTGTCGTACCAGGTCAGGATCGACACGAACCTGCCTTCCATCACCTTGGTCTGGTCCATGTGGAAGACCGAGGAATGCGGGTCGTGGTTAAAGTCGATCGAGACGTTCGGAGCGAGCGTGTAGCCGAGGATGCCCTTGAGCGGGCCGTCAGCAGCTGCCTTGATCGCAGCGTTGATCTCTTCCTTGGTGGTTTCGCGCTTGGCGACGAACTTGAGGTCGACGACCGAGACGTTCGGGGTCGGAACGCGCATGGCGAAGCCGTCGAGCTTGCCCTTCAGTTCCGGCAGAACGAGGCCAACGGCCTTGGCAGCACCGGTCGAGGTCGGGATCATCGACAGGGCTGCAGCGCGAGCGCGGTACAGATCCTTGTGCATCTGGTCGAGCGACGGCTGGTCGTTGGTGTAGGAGTGGATCGTCGTCATCATGCCGTGGTCGATGCCGATGACGTCGTTCAGGACCTTGGCGACCGGTGCAAGGCAGTTGGTCGTGCACGATGCGTTGGAGATGACGAGGTGATCCTTCGTCAGCTTGTCGTGGTTGACGCCGTAAACGACGGTGAGATCGGCGCCCTCGGCCGGAGCCGAAACGATGACGCGCTTGGCGCCGGCTTCCAGGTGTGCGGCTGCCTTGTCGCGGGCGGTGAAGATGCCGGTGCATTCCATCGCGACGTCGACGCCGAGTTCCTTGTGCGGCAGTTCGGCCGGGTTGCGGATCGCGGTGACCTTGATCGGCTTGCCGCCGTTGATGATGATCGCATCGCCTTCGACCTTCACATCAGCCGGGAAACGGCCGTGGATGGAATCGAAACGCAGCAGGTGTGCGTTGGTCTCGACCGGGCCGAGGTCGTTGATGGCAACGACTTCAATATCCTTGCGGCCGGATTCAACGATGGCGCGCAGCACGTTGCGGCCGATGCGGCCAAAACCGTTAATGGCGACTTTCACTGTCATATCGGGTCTCTCCCTGTCTGAATGGCATGGTCGGAAAAAAGCGGGGCGCGCTTTCACGCGCGCCCCGCGGCTTGATCAGGAAAGCTTGGCTTCCGCAGCGGCGACGACCGCCTCAGGCGTGATGCCGAAGTGCTTGTAGAGTTCCTTGTAGGGACCGGAAGCACCGAAGGACGACATGCCGATGAAGGCACCGTCGCTGCCGATGAAATGATCCCAACCCTGGCGGATGCCGGCTTCGACGGCGATCTTGACCGGCGAGTTGCCGATGATCGCCTGCTGGTAGTCTTCGCTCTGCTCGGCAAAGAGTTCGAAGCAGGGGACCGAGACGACGCGGGTCGAGATGCCCTTGGCGGTCAGCGCCTGGCAGGCCTTGACGGCGATTTCGACTTCCGAGCCGGTGGCGAAGATCGTCACCTTGGCGTCGCTTGCCGAGATCAGGTCGTAGGCGCCGCGAGCGCAGAGGTTTTCTTCCTCATACTCGGTGCGCACGGCCATCAGGTTCTGGCGGGTCAGCGCGATGCCGGACGGGCGGTTGTGGCTTTCAAGCGCCAGCTGCCAGCACTCGGCCGTCTCCGTGGCGTCGGCCGGGCGGAACATCAGGAGGTTCGGGATGGCGCGCAGCGCCGCCATGTGCTCGACCGGCTGATGCGTCGGGCCGTCTTCGCCAAGGCCGATGGAATCATGCGTCAGCACGTGGATGACGCGGATGCCCATCAGAGCGGCGAGGCGGATCGACGGACGGCAGTAGTCCGAGAAGATCAGGAAGCCGCCGGAGTAGGGGATGACGCCGCCATGCAGCGCCATGCCGTTCATCGCAGCCGCCATGCCATGCTCGCGCACGCCGTAGTGGATGTAGCGGCCGGAGAAATCGTCCGGGGTGATCGACTTGGTCTGGCTGGTCTTGGTGTTGTTGGAGCCGGTCAGGTCGGCCGAGCCGCCGATCGTTTCGGCCAGGACGCCGTTGATGACTTCGAGCGCGTCTTCGGAAGCCTTGCGGGTTGCCGGCGACGGCTTGGTCTCGGCCAGCTTGCGCTTGTAGTCGTCGATGGCCGACGACAGGCGGCCTTCGAGTTCGCCGGAGAAGCGGCGAACGAACTGTGCCTTCTTCTCGGCGTCGCTCTTGTCGAGGCGCTCTTCCCAGTCCTTGCGGGTCTTGGTCGAACGCAGGCCGGCCAGGCGCCAGGCGTCGAGCACGTCGGACGGAACGACGAAGGCTTCGGATTCCCAGTTCAGCGCCTTGCGGGTGGCGGCGATCTCCTCGGCGCCGAGCGGCGAGCCGTGAACCTTGTGGGTGCCGGCCTTGTTCGGCGCGCCGAAACCGATCGTCGTCTTGCACGCGATCATGGTCGGCTTGTCGGACTTCTGCGCCTGTTCGATCGCAGCGGCAATGGCTTCCGGATCATGGCCGTCGACGGCGATGGTGTTCCAGTTCGAGGCGCGGAAGCGGGCGTGCTGGTCGGTCGAGTCGGCGATCGAGATCGGGCCGTCGATCGAAATGTTGTTGTCGTCCCAGAAGACGATCAGCTTGTTGAGCTTGAGGTGGCCGGCAAGCGAAATCGCTTCCTGGCTGATGCCTTCCATGAGGCAGCCGTCGCCCGCGAGCGCATAGGTGTAGTGCTCCATCAGGTCGGCGCCGAACTCGTCGCGCAGCTTGCGCTCGGCGATCGCCATGCCGACGGCATTGGCAATGCCCTGGCCGAGCGGACCGGTGGTCGTCTCGATGCCGGCGGCGTGGCCATATTCCGGGTGACCGGCGGTGCGGGCGCCGAGTTGGCGGAAATTCTTGATCTCTTCGATGGAGATGTCTTCGTAGCCCGTCAAATAGAGCAGCGAATAAAGCAGCATCGAGCCGTGACCGGCCGACAGCACGAAGCGGTCGCGGTTCGGCCAGGAGGGGTTTTTGGGATCGAAGCTGAGGAAGCGCGTGAAGAGGACTGTCGCTATGTCAGCCGCACCCATGGGCAGGCCGGGGTGACCTGAATTTGCCTTCTCGACGGCGTCCATGGAGAGGAAACGGATCGCATTCGCCATCCGGTCGTGTTTTTCGCGAGAGATCATGACTGTTCCGTTTTGAGTTCGGTGGTCAGGGGACGGTCTCTATCCTCCAAAGACCGTGCAAGAAGCGGCAGACAAATAGCATCTGCGCCGCGCGAGTCAACAAATACAGGCCTTTTGCGGCCATTGGCAGCATGGTTTTCAAGGGGTGATATCGCGTCGCAGCAGAGTTTTTGCGCTGCGGCCGGATGAGCCGGCTATACAAACCATCCACAGCTTCCGTAATGCTTTGCTACAGTTGGCATTGTTGAGATTTGCGTAATAGGTTTAAAAAGGAGTGAGCCGAAGCGGCGGACGGGATGCTGGCGATTCGGCCTCACATGCGAGGTATCGAAAAACATGCCGGCAAAGACGGTCAAAGCGGCGATCGACGAACTGAAGAACGCGGTTCAGTCCCTGGAAAACGCGATCGACAGCCGTTTTGACAGGGAACGCGATCTCGGCGAGTTCGAGGGCGAGGTCCGGCGGGTCAATTCGGACCGGTCGCGACTGGCACAGGAACTCGACCAATCCCAATTCCGGGCAAACCGACTTGAAGAGGTCAACCGCGAGGTTTCCCGACGCCTCGTGACGGCGATGGAAACCATTCGAGCGGTGCTCGACCGCTGAGGTTTAAGCGACATGGCGCAGGTGACAGTATCGATCGACGGCAAGGCCTATCGCATGGCCTGCGAAGAGGGACAGGAAGATCATCTGATCGAACTGGCCACCAACTTCGATCAGTATGTCGGTCATTTGAAGACGCAGTTCGGCGAGATCGGCGACCTCAGGCTGACGGTCATGGCCGGCATCATGGTCATGGACGAACTCAGCGAAGTGAACCGCCGGCTGAAGGCGCTCGAAGCGGAAGTCGACACCCTCAAGCGGGGGCGCGACAGTACCCTCACCGACCAGGCAAGAAGCGAGGAGCTCCTGGCCTCGGCGCTGAGCGAAGTCACCTCGCAAATCCACACCATTGCCGCCAAGCTCAATGGCCGGGCAACGTCTTCGACAAACTGAGCTCTTTCGTCGGGCTGCCACTGGCGCGAAGCAGGGATAGGCTCTATATGTCGGATGCGGTCTGCGCTTCCCGACAGGATCCACAATCCCCGGGGCCTTACTCGATCTCAAGGGAGCTGTCCCTGGCCGGGCTTGTGGGCTCGGACATATGGCGCCCACCTACTTTGTAGGCACCCGGGATCGTAAAATATCCATCGGTTGGGTGGATCGCACCTCTTCCCTCTTCTCCATCAGTCTTAACCGGCGGCAAAAGCGCTGCGGATGGCGTCGGCCATCGCGTCGACGGTCTGCGAGCGCTTGCCGGGTCGGGTGCGCAGCACGACGTTGGAAAAATCGATGACGCTGAAGCCGTCTTCTTCGGTCAGTTCGCGGCAACCGACCGGTATGGCGCTGCGCGACAAGGGCGCAATGGCAAGCCCCGAGATCACGGCGGCGATCAGGCCGTTGCTGGTCCGGCTCGCATAGGCGACGCGGCTTTCGAGCCCACGCTTCCTCAGGCTCTTCATCGCAAGGTCATCGCACCACCCTCCTGCCAGATAGGTATAGGTGGCGATCGGCAGGGGCCGGCGTTCATGGGCCGCGTGCTGGTCCGAGGTCACCCAGACTGTGGGGTCGATCATGAGGACTTCGTTTTTCGTCGGTCCGCCAGGCTCGAAAACCACGGCGATGTCGATTTCGCCGGCAGCAAGGGCGTTGACGTTCGACATCGACACACCCTGCTGCACCGTCACTTCCACGCCGGGATGAACGGCAGCAAAGGCGCCCAAAGCTTTCGGAAGCGTGGAGTTGATGTATTCCTCGGAGATGCCGATCCTGACCGTTCCATCGAGCGCCGGCAGGCGCATCGATGCCGCGGTATCGTCGAGCAGAGCCACGATCCGCCGGGCGTTGTCGACGAGACGCAAGCCCTGCGCCGTCGGCACCACGCCGCGCGAATGACGCTCGAACAGCGGGTCGCCGAGCATGTCCTCGAGTTTCTTGAGTTGCATGCTGACGGCGGACTGTGTGCGGCCGATGCTGTCGGCGGCGCGTGTCAGATTGCCGGCGTCGGCAACGGCGAGAAAGGTTCTGAGCAGATCGCTGTCGAGGGGGACGGACATTGTCTCTACCATCAGAGTTTCTGATGGTAGTCATGCTTGCAATTCGTTTGTCAGATGTCAACGAGGCGAGGACAATTAGCCGGTCCTATAGACATCAAGGCTGTCCCGATGAGCGTTCTTGCTCTTGTCTTCTTCTCCGATCTTCACACCACCATCCGTGCCCGGCTCGTGTCATCAAGTCGCTGGATGCTAATAGCCGCTTCCGTGGAGCCGCCGCCTGCGATCCCACGCGACAAGCCGCATCTGCTGCACGATGCAGGGCGCCGTGAGCTGCGGTTCGACGACCGCTGGCGGGAGGGTTTGGGCAGGGATGCGGTCTATCGGTCGCTCTGGATGTTATGAAATAATATCGAGACGGGCGGCGCGGAAAATCGCTTCTGCAAGATTGCCCGCCTGCAGCTTGCGCATGGCGTCCTGCAAGGCCCTGTCGATGCGGTCGAGGGGAATGTCGGTCTCGCGCATCATGTCCTGACGGGTGCGGCCGCGGGCGGCCAGCGTCAGGCAACGCAATTCCAACGGATCGAGTTCGTTCATCTGGTCCTTCATGGACGTCGGCTTTTCCACTGCTGCCTGCAGGAGCGCGTCCATACATCGAACGCGGGCATTAGTTCCTGCTAATTATTTGAAATCACGACTGTATTTGCACGCGGCCCCACTCATGCGAAAGCGGAACCGTTGTCCATGATGAACGGAACGCTAACTCTGTGCCGTTGCGGGAATGCGCTGTTCGACTGTCGCAAACTGTTGCAAAACCGGCGGTGACGTGGTTCGAGCTAAAGGCTGCAATGCGTTAGATCGCAAGCGCGGAGGCGGGAAATCGATCGGTCCACGACGTTCTGTTTCATTTTGGGAAAAGAATGTGCGGGCGGTCGAATATTTGCGCGCAGTCTGTCGGAGGGGAATGATGTCACCAAAGGATCTGAAGGCCGCTCTGCGCAAGGAGAAGCTGGCGCTTCGCGACGCGATGGCGCCGGAGAGCCGCATCGAGGCAAGCCTGACCATGGCCGATCACGCTGGCGACGTCATTGCGCTCGATCGCGGCCATATCGTTGCCGGCTTTTGGCCGATCCGTTCCGAGATGGACATCCGGCCGCTGATGGCGCGCCTTCGGGATCGCGGCGCGCGGCTCTGCCTGCCCGTCATCATCGACAAGAAGACGATCGTGTTCCGCGAATTGCTCAATGGCGCTTCCGTCATCGAGACCGGTTTCGGCACGACGGGGCCTGGCCCGGATGCGCCGGAACTCGACCCCGATATCATGCTCGTGCCACTGTCGGCCTTCGATGCGACCGGTCATCGCATCGGCTACGGCGCCGGATATTACGACCGCGCCATCGACAAACTGCGCAACAAAGGGCATCTGCCGAAGCTGATCGGGATTGCATTTGACTGCCAGGAAGTGGCATCAGTGCCCGCTGAACCGCACGACGTCGCGCTGGACGCCGTCCTCACGGAGAGCGGATTTCGACATTTCTAGAGGGTTTCAGGCAATCTACGGATTCCTGGAAACGCTCTATCTCTTTGTTGTTTTACGCAGTTCCGGACGCAAAACCTCCTGGAACTGCTCTGGTGGGATTGAACGGGCATGAGGCTTTTGTTTCTGGGAGATATGGTTGGCAAGACGGGCCGCACGGCGGTCTGGGAGCGTCTTCCGGGGCTGGTCGGTGACCTCATGCTGGACTTCGTCATCGTCAACGGCGAGAACGCCGCCGGCGGCTTCGGCATCACCGAAGATATCTTTCTCGAGACGATCAATGCCGGTGCCGATGTCGTCACCACAGGCAACCATGTCTGGGACCAGAAGGAGGCGGTCGTCTTCTGCGAGCGGCATGACCAGTTTTTACGGCCGGCCAACTATCCGGCGGGCACGCCCGGGCGCGGATCGAACCTGTTCTTTGCCCGCAACGGCGCACGCGTGCTGGTTGCCAATGTCATGGGTCGCGTCTTCATGCACCCCGAACTCGACGACCCCTTCAAATCGGCCGAAGCGATCCTCGATGCCTGCCCGCTCGGCGAGCAGGCGGACGCCATCGTCTTCGACTTTCATGCCGAGGCGACGAGCGAGAAGCAGTGTTTCGGCCACTTCGTCGACGGACGGGCAAGCCTCGTCGTCGGCACCCACACCCATGTACCGACGGCCGATCATCAGATCCTCAACGGCGGCACCGCCTATATGAGTGACGCCGGCATGTGCGGCGACTATGATTCCTCGCTCGGCATGGACAAGGAAGAACCGCTGAACCGGTTTATTTCGAAGATGCCGAAGGGGCGTTTCGAGGCGGCATCGGGGCCGGCGACCATCTGCGGCCTCGGCGTTGAGATTTCCGACCGCACCGGCCTTGCCGAAAAGATCGCGCCGCTGCGCCTCGGTCCGAGATTGACCGAAACGATCCCGGATTTCTGGGCCTGAGCCATCCTCAGATTGATGATTTTCGGTCGCCTGATCGTCTCGCCCGCGCCTGACCAAGGCGCGGGTTTGCACACGTATCACCTTCCCGGAATTGATTTTTTTCAAGGTGACAAGCCGGCGAAATGATGGCAGGGTAACGCCACGTCAGCGCCGTTCGGACACGGTTGACGCTCGCAAGTCTTCCATACTGAGTACCATCCGCAGCACAGGATTGCGGGTTCGAAATGTCGCCGCAGGTACTCGGACGACCAATGTCCCGTGCCGGGCGTTCTCGATTTTACTGCATAATTCCTTGGATCGGCGTCGATTTGAGGAGCAAATTATGCGGCGAGTTTCAAGCGTGACAGCGTCCTTTTGCGCTTCATCTATGACGCGCGGCGCTGTCGGTGCATTCGGAGAGCGTGCATGTATTCAAGATGGCATTTGCCGATGATTTTCGGCGTTTCGATTTCCCTTTTCTCTGCAGCCAACGTCGTCGCGCAGGATGCGCAGCTTCCCACCGTCACTGCCGCCAAGCCGGTCGTTCGCGATGTGATCGACAGCGACGAGTTCATCGGTCGCTTCGAGGCAGTCGATGAAGTTTCCGTCCGCGCCCGCGTCGGGGGCTATCTCGACGAGGTCAACTTCACCGACGGTGCCCTGGTGAAGAAGGGCGACAAGCTCTTCGTCATTGACCAACGCCCCTATCGCACCGCGCTGTCGCAGGCGGAGGCGACGCTCGAGTCGACGCGTTCGTCTCTCGCCTTTGCCGAGACACAGTTCAAGCGCACGGAATCCCTGACTGGAACCGGCACGCTCTCCGTCTCGACGCTCGATGACCACCGCCGGGAATTGCTTTCGGCGCAAGCCGCCGTGCGCGGAGCGGAAGCCGCGGCCGAGCGCGCCAAGCTCGATCTCGACTATACGACGATCATCGCACCGCTGACCGGCCGCGTCGATCGCCGCCTGATCTCGACCGGCAACCTCGTTCAAGCGGACCAGACCGTGCTGACGACGATCGTTTCGCTCGATCCGATCGACTTCTATTTCGACGTCGATGAGCGTCGCCTGCTTTCCTATGCGCGTGTTGCTCGCGAACGCGGCAGCGCACTTCAGGAGGGCGGCGGCGCGCTCGATGTCATGGTCACCATCGCTGATTCCAACGAGGCGCCGTTCAAGGGCAAGCTCGATTTCGCCGAGAACCGGCTGGACCAGGCAAGCGGCACGATGCGGGTGCGTGCGCGCTTCGACAATCCCAACTACGTGCTACAGCCGGGTCTCTTCGGTCGCGCCGAACTCGAGGGCTCGAACACCTACAAGGCTGTGCTCATTCCCGATGAAGCGATCGGCGCCGACCAGAACGAACGCATCGTTTATGAGGTGCGCGAAGACGGCACCGTTGCGACCAAGCCGGTGCGGCTCGGTCCGAAGCTTCATGGCTATCGTGTCATCCGCAGCGGTATGACCGGCGACGAAACCATCGTGGTCAACGGCCTGATGCGGGCACGTCCGGGCACGAAGGTGAAGCCCGAGATCGTTGAACTGCCTCCTGAAGCTCAAGCGACGGGGAGCGCTCAATGAGGTTTGCCCATTTCTTCGTAGACCGGCCGATCTTCGCATCGGTGCTTTCGATCGTGTTGCTGATCGTCGGCAGCATCGCCTACTTCCAGCTGCCTGTGGCGCAGTATCCGGAAATCGCACCGCCGACCATCGTCGTTCGCGCGGCCTATCCGGGCGCCGATGCCGAAACCATCGCCAACACGGTGGCGACGCCGCTGGAACAGGAAATCAACGGCGTCGAGAACA
Organism: Ensifer sp. Root142; assembly: GCF_001426785.1. Lineage (NCBI taxonomy): Bacteria > Pseudomonadati > Pseudomonadota > Alphaproteobacteria > Hyphomicrobiales > Rhizobiaceae > Ensifer > Ensifer sp. Root142. Next base: position 128,661 of record NZ_LMFK01000048.1, on the reverse strand, counting down.
TGCTCTACATGTCCTCCTATTCGACCGCCGACGGTTCGATGGCGCTGACCATCACCTTCAAGCTTGGAACGGACCTCGATCAGGCCCAGGTTCTGGTGCAGAACCGCGTGTCCATCGCCGAACCGCGCCTGCCCGAAGATGTCCGGCGCATCGGCATCACTACGGCGAAAAGTTCACCCGACCTGATGATGGTCGTGCATCTGCTGTCGCCGAACGAACGTTACGACCAGCTCTACGTCTCGAACTATGCCCGCACCCGCATCCGCGACCTGCTGGTCCGTCTCGACGGCGTCGGTGACGTCATCCTGTTCGGCGAGCGTGAATATGCGCTGCGCGTCTGGCTCGATCCGGAAAAGCTCTCGGCCTACGGAATGACGGCAGGCGACGTCGTGCAGGCGTTGCGCGAGCAGAACGTGCAGGTCTCGGGCGGTTCGATCGGCGCGCCGCCGACACCGGGCGACAGCGCGTTCCAATATACTGTTACCACCGACGGCCGCTTCAGCGATGCCCGCCAGTTCCGCTACGTCATCGTCAAGGCGACGGAGAGCGGACGGCTGGTGCAGCTGCAGGACGTGGCGCGCATCGAACTCGGCGCCCGCGAATACGTCAACAACAGCTATCTGGACGGCAGCCCGGCCGTGGCGCTCGGCATCTTCTCGCGGCCGGGTACCAACGCGCTCGACGCGGCCGACGCGATCCAGAAGGTGATGACGGACGTTTCGAAGGACTTTCCGGAGGGCCTCGAATACCGGATCGTCTACAACCCGACCGAGTTCATCTCCGAATCGATCAACGAGGTCTACAAGACGATCGGCGAAGCCGCCATTCTGGTGGCGCTCGTGGTTCTCATCTTCCTGCAATCCTGGCGCACAGCGATCATCCCGATCGTGGCGATCCCGGTGTCGCTGGTCGGCACCTTCGCTTTCCTCTACGCCTTCGGCTTCTCGCTCAATATGCTGACATTGTTCGGCCTGGTGCTGGCGATCGGCATCGTCGTCGACGATGCCATCGTCGTGGTCGAGAACGTCGAACGAAACCTGGCGCGCGGCATGACCCCGCGCGAGGCGTCGCACGTGACCATGGACGAAGTGGGGGCAGCGGTCATCGCGATCTCGCTGGTGCTGACCGCCGTCTTCATTCCGACGGCCTTCATCCCCGGTATTGCCGGCCAGTTCTATCTGCAGTTCGCCGTCACGATATCAGTGGCGACGGTGATTTCCGCCTTCAATTCGCTGACGCTGTCGCCGGCGCTCGCGGCAATCCTGTTGAAACCGCACGAGAACAATCACCACGAAAGCGGCAACCCGCTCACCCGGTTTGGTCGGTCGCTGGCAAACGGCTTCAACAACGGTTTCGACCGCATGGCTGAAGGCTACGCCTGGATCGTGCGCAAGCTGATTTCGACAAAAACGGCGCTCGCTGCGGCGCTCATCGTCTTCGTCGGCCTGCTTGGCGCCACCTGGTACATGGCGCAGATCGTGCCGAGCGGCTTCGTACCGACCATGGACCAGGGTTATGCCATCGTCGTCATCCAGCTTCCCGACGGCGCGTCGCTCGATCGGACCGATGCGGTGGTCAAGCGCGCTTCGAAGATCATCCAGGAAGTGCCCGGCGTGAAAAACGCCGTCGCCTTCGCCGGTTTCAACGGCGCGACCTTCACCAATGCGTCCAATGCCGGTGTCATCTTCGCGTCCTTCGAGAGCTTCGAGGAGCGGCTCAAGCACGGCGAGAGCGCCAACCAGATCATCGGCCAACTCTATGGCAGCCTGCAAAGTATCCAGGAGGCCTTCATCATCGCCGTTCCCCCGCCGTCGGTGCGTGGCATCGGCAACTCCGGCGGCTTCAAAATGCAGATTGTCGACCGGCAGAGTGCCGACATGCGCCGCGTGCTGGGGCTGGCCTACCAGATGATGGGTGCTGCCAACCAGACCGAGGGGCTGACCGGCGTCTTCACGACGTTCTCGGCGTCGAGCCCGCAATACTTCCTGGCGATCGATCGCGACAAGGCGAGGACCTTGAACGTGCCAATCCCGAACATCTTCGAGGCACTGTCGATCAATCTCGGCACATCCTATGTCAACGACTTCAATGCCTTTGGCCGCGTCTATCAGGTGCGGGCACAGGCCGACCAGCAGTACCGTCTGGAGCGCGACGACATCCTGGCGCTGAAGGTCCGCTCTGCCACCGGCGCACTGGTGCCCATGGGCACACTGGTCGAGATTCGCGACACTGCGGGTCCCGCCTTGGTGCAGCGATACAATATGTATGTCTCGGTACCGTTGCAGGGCAACCCGGCGCCGGGTGTCTCGACCGGCACGAGCCTCGACAAGATGGAGGCGCTTGCGGCCCAGATGCTGCCACAAGGCACATCGTTCGAGTGGACGGAACTCGCCTTCCAGGAGCGCCAGACGGGCAACACCGCGGTCTTCATCTTCGCGCTGTCGGTCGTCTTTGTGTTCCTGGCGCTGGCAGCGCAGTATGAAAGCTGGGTCCTGCCGCTGGCGATCATCCTGATCGTGCCGCTCGGTGTGCTCTCGGCACTCATCGGCGTTTTCCTACGGGGGCTCGACAACAACGTGCTGACCCAGATCGGGTTGATCGTGCTGATCGGGCTTGCTGCGAAGAACGCGATCCTGATTGTCGAGTTCGCCCGCCAGGGCGAGGATGAGGGGAAAACACCGATCGAAGCGGCGGTCGAGGCCAGCCAGTTGCGTCTGCGGCCGATCCTGATGACTGCCTTCGCCTTCATCCTCGGCGTCGTGCCGCTGATGATCGCCACGGGACCCGGTGCCGAAATGCGCCAGTCGCTCGGAACGGCGGTGTTCTCCGGCATGCTCGGCGTGACCTTCCTTGGCCTGTTCCTGACGCCGGTCTTCTACGTTACGCTGCGCTCGTTCCGCCGGCGCAAGCCGGTTGCGGCGAGCGAGCCGATGGCGACGCCGGCCGAGTAACACGAGCGCTGTTGCTTGTGATCCAACGCCCCGGTGGCAGCGCCGGGGCGTTTTGCTGTGAACAGGACGCGCGCCGCTGTTCGCAATGCCAGCACAATGACGCAAACGTGAGTGCTTGATGCAGCTTTGTCGCTGGACGTTACGGCGCGCTTGAACAATCCTCCTTTCGCCCGTGACGGCAGCGTTTCTCGAACTGACGCGTTCACTGCCGATACTGTCAACGGCCGCATGACCTGTACCCAAGTCTGACGTGCTTGAGCACAGGTCATGCGCGCGCGGTGTGAAAGGTGATGGATGATGCTCCGCTACCTTGCCTACACTTTTGCCGCGATCTGGCTTCTGCATGCCTTCTGGCCGTCGGCCGCGCATGCACAGGCAGCGCCCGCACAAGTGAGCCAATGCCAGGCGATCGCCGAGGCGTTGCCGCAGGCCACTTTCGCCAGTTTCACACCGGCCGCCGCAACGAAGGGGCAGATGGTCGCTGGCGAAGTGACGATCACCTATCTCGGCCACTCGACCTTTTTGATCGAGACACCGGGCGGTGTTTCGATCGCCACGGACTATAATGGCTGGTTCCGTCCGTCGGCGCCGCCGACCGTGGTGACGATGAACAAGGCGCATTCCAGCCACTACACTTTGACGCCGGATCCGGCGATCCGCACGGTGCTGCATGGTTGGGGTGAAGACGGCGAGCCGGCGCGACACGACCTCGTCGTCGGCGATGCCTATATCCGCAATGTCACCACGGACATCCGCTCCGGCGCCATGACGATGGAGCATGATGGCAATTCCATCTTCATCTTCGAGGTGGCGGGTCTGTGCATTGGCCATCTCGGCCATCTGCACCACGAGCTCGATGACAGCCACTACCGGCAGATCGGCAGGCTCGACGTGCTGATGGTACCGGTCGATGGCGGGCTGACGATGGGGGCCGAAAGCATGAGTCGCGTCGTTTCGCGGCTGCGCGCGGCGCTGATCTTGCCGATGCATCGACGCGGTCCCCCGATCGACGCCTTCCTCGACATGTTCGGCGACGATTTCGACAAGAGCTTCGCGACTGGAGCGAGCGTCAAAGTCTCGCTGCGTTCCTTGCCAAGCAAACCGCTGATTTATATCCTCCAGGGAGTCTGATCGGGATTGCCCAATGAGAATGTTTGCAGCCGGCGTCGTTGCGTTTCTGTCCTTTTCAACAATGGTTTTGGCAACGGCAGCTCTGGCCGGAGGCGCGCCTGCACCGCGCATGCCGCCTCCCGACACCCAGCACCCGCAAGCTGTTCCCCAGGCGACTGTCGCGCCCGTTGCCGAGCAGGAAGAGTTCGTGATGCCATCGGGCAATATCGGCTGCATCTACACGCCCGCGGGCGGCACGCCGACCTATCAGCCTGCCGACGGCGGGCCGGAACTTTCCTGCGATATCATCGCGCCGCGTTACGTCAGGGCAACGCTCGGACGGGCCGGCGCGGCAACGATCAATCGCGAGGTCGGAGATCCGAGCTGCTGTTCGGCCGGGCCGATCCTCGAATATGGGGTGACATGGCAGGGCGGGCCCTTTTCCTGCATCTCGGAACGAACGGGCCTTTCCTGCCGCCGCGACGACGGCCATGCCTTCGTTCTCAGTCGCGGGCGCATCTCCGCCAACTGAAAAGAAACGCCCCCTGCTGGACGGAAAGCGGCAATAAAACTATAAGGCGCCCCATTCCATTCAAATTCATGCATGCAGAGGGTGCCATGGCTGGCCATTCACAGTTCAAGAACATCATGCACCGCAAGGGCCGTCAGGATGCGGTGCGCTCGAAAATGTTTTCCAAGCTCGCGCGCGAAATCACGGTTGCGGCGAAGACCGGCATGCCCGATCCGTCGATGAACGCGCGCCTGCGTCTGGCGATCCAGAACGCCAAGGCGCAATCGATGCCAAAGGACAACATCGAACGGGCGATCAAGAAGGCCTCCGGCGGCGACGCGGAGAACTACGAAGAAGTCCGTTACGAAGGTTATGGCCCGGGCGGCGTCGCTGTTATCGTCGAGGCGTTGACCGACAACCGCAACCGAACCGCCTCCAACGTCCGCTCGACCTTCACCAAGGCGGGTGGCGCGCTTGGTGAAACCGGTTCGGTTTCCTTCTCCTTCGACCGTGTCGGCGAGATCACCTACAAGCTTTCGGTCGGCGACGCCGACAAGGTGATGGAAGCGGCGATCGAAGCCGGTGCCGACGACGTGACCACCGACGAGGACGGCCACACGATCATCTGCGGTTTCGAAGCGATCGGCGAAGTCTCCAAGGCTCTGGAAGACACGCTCGGCGAAGCCGAGACCGTCAATGCGATCTGGAAAGCCCAGAACACCGTGCCTGTTGACGAGGAGAAGGCGCAGTCGCTGATGAAGCTCATCGACATTCTTGAAGACGACGACGACGTGCAGAACGTCTATTCGAACTTCGAAGTGTCCGATGAGGTCATGGCGAAGCTTTCGGCCTGATCCGATTTTTTCAGGCCTACTGCATGTCTCCTTAAGTCCCATCCGATTTAGGGACAAAAACATGCAGCAATTCAAAGTGCTACAGCGACCCTTGCGCGTCCAATCGGACGCACCGCGCTGTAGACGTCTTGATCTACCCGTGTCCTAAAGGGCACGGGTTTTTCTTTGGGCGTCACCGATGGGATGTGACCGATGGCGTATGAGTTCGCGATCTTCGACTTCGACGGTACACTCGCCGATACGGCGGAGCTGTTCATGGCGGCGAGCAACCTTGCTGCCGCGCGCTTCGGGTTTCGCCAGCTCACGGTCGAGGAGTTCAAGGGGCTGCGCGCCATGGGCAGTCGCGAGATCATCGCGCATCTCGGCGTACCGATGTGGAAACTGCCGCAGATCGCCACTTTCATGCGGCAGGAAATGGCCGCCCAGGCTCGGGCCATCCAGCTTTTCCCCGGCGTTTCGGGCATGCTGACGGCGCTGAAGTCGGCTGGCATCGGCATCGCGGTCGTCAGTTCGAATGGCGAAGCGGCCGTTCGCAAGGCGCTAGGCGAGACCGCTGGCGCTATCGACCTGTTCGAATGCGGCGCCACGCTGTTCGGCAAGGCGCAGCATTTCAAGAGGGTCGTCAAGTTTGCTGGTATCGATCCTTCGCGGATGCTTGCGATCGGCGACGAGGCTCGCGACATCGAGGCAGCCCGCAAAGTACGCATTGCGGCGGGCGCCGTCGGCTGGGGTTACGCCGATCCCGCGTTTCTGAAATCGCTCGGGCCGGATCGTTTCTTCGATCGCATCGACGAGATCCTGCCGGCCTTTCGGGGCGCGAACGGCTGATCAGTCAGGCCGCCTTGGCAAGCTCCTGCTGCGCTTCGGCGAAAAGCCGAAGCGACTTGAGCCGGGCATCCATGTCGAAGATCGGCATGGAGATGATCAGTTCGTCGGCCTTGGTCTGGTCGAGGAACGTTTCGATCTTTCTGCGGATCGTCTCCGGCCCGCCGACGATGGCATAGGACATCGCATGATCGACAAAGATCTTCTCGTCCGAACTCCATAGCCCGTCCATGGATGCGACCGGTGCCGGGAACCGGCCGCGGGCGTTGCGCCGCAGGGCGACAAAGGATTGCTGCATCGACGTGAAGAGGTAGTTCGCCTCCTCGTCGGTGGCAGCTGCCACGCCCATGACGCCGACCATCACGTGCGGCTTGTCCAGCGTCTCCGAGGGCGTGAAGCGCTCGCGATAGATCTCGAGCGCCGACAGCAGCATGTCGGGCGCGAAATGCGAGGCAAAGGCAAAGGGCAAACCGAGCATGCCGGCGAGATGGGCGCTGTAGTGGCTCGATCCGAGCAGCCAGATCGGCACATTGGTGTCGGAACCCGGAACCGCGATGATCTTCTGATCCTCGGCGATGGGGCCGAGCAGTGCCTGCAGTTCGACGACGTCATTGGGGAAGTTGTTGGCGCTCGCCTCCATATTGCGGCGGAGCGCCTGGGCGGTGCGCATGTCGGTGCCCGGCGCCCGCCCAAGCCCGAGATCGATCCGGCCGGGATAAAGGGCGGCAAGTGTGCCGAACTGCTCGGCAATCACCAGCGGCGAATGGTTCGGCAACATGATACCGCCGGAGCCGACGCGGATCGTCTTCGTTCCCGCTGCGACATGGGAGATGACAATCGAGGTCGCAGCGCTGGCAATGCCCTTCATGCCGTGGTGTTCGGCCAGCCAGAACCGCTTGTAGCCGTTTTCTTCGGCCGCCTGCGCCAAGAGCCGCGAGTTTTCGAGCGATTGGGCGACGCTGCCGCCTTCGGTGATCGGGGAGAGATCGAGGACGGAGAAAGACGCCATGAGCAAGGCCCTTTATTGAGCGAAATTGATTGAATGGCTATGTAAGGTCAAAATTCCTCAATCCAAGGGTAGTGCTCGAGATTTCCGGCAGCCGCGTTTGCCTTATGTGGATGTTTTTGTTTTGTTCACTTTTTGCTGGCAGCGTCCGGACACGCAGCATAGGGTGAAATTCATGCAGACCACGATTCGCATCATCGGCATCGATCCGGGCCTCCGCCGTACCGGCTGGGGTATCATCGAAACGCTTGGCAATTCGCTGCGGTTCGTTGCCTCCGGCACCGTGACCTCGGATGGCGACATGGATCTCGCTTCGCGGCTCTGCCAGCTGCATGATGGCCTGGCGGAAGTCGTGCACAGCTATCAGCCGGACGAGGCTGCGGTGGAGCAGACCTTCGTCAACAAGGATGCAACGGCGACGCTGAAGCTCGGGCAGGCGCGCGGCATCGCCATGCTGGTGCCGGCGCGCGCGGGCTTGAGGGTTGCCGAATACGCGCCGAACGCGGTCAAGAAGGCCGTCATCGGTGTCGGTCACGGTGAAAAGCAGCAGATCCACATGATGCTGAAGGTTCTGATGCCGAAGGCCGAGTTCAAGGGCAACGATGCTGCCGACGCGCTCGCGATCGCCATTTGCCACGCGCACAACCGCCTGTCGGTGACCAGCCGGCTTGCGGCCCTGATGGGGTAGTTGCGCTGCTGCCGTTAATTTCCGATGGTCGGTCCGATCATCCCGCAATCCATCCATGAGAGACGACGCCACATGATCGGCAAATTGAAGGGTACTATCGACGAAATCGGCGAGGATCATGTCGTTCTCGACGTGCATGGCGTCGGCTATGTCGCCCATTGTTCGGCGCGCACATTGTCGAAGCTGGGTTCGGCGGGGGAGGCGGCGGTGCTGTTTATCGAGACCTATGTGCGCGAGGACCAGTTGAAGCTGTTCGGCTTCCTGACGGCGCTGGAGCGTGAGTGGTTCCGGCTGTTGCAGAGCGTCCAGGGGGTGGGCTCCAAGGTTGCGCTCGCCCTCTTGTCGACGCTGACGCCGGGCGAGCTTGCAAACGCGATTGCGCTGCAGGACAAGACCTCGGTATCGCGGGCGCCGGGCGTCGGCCCGAAGGTGGCGGTGCGCATCGTCACCGAATTGAAGAACAAGGCGCCGGCGTTTGCCGGCGAAATGTCCGGCACGATCGGCCTCAAGCAGGAGCTTGGCGAGGGTGTTGCCTCGGCGCCGGTTTCAGACGCGGTGTCGGCGTTGACCAACCTCGGCTATTCCCGCGACCAGGCTGCAAATGCGGTTGCCGCGGCGCTGAAGAACGGCGGCGAGGATGCCGACAGTGCCAAGCTGATCCGGCTGGGTCTCAAGGAACTGGCGCGATGAATCCTTGCGTTGTCGTGCCGGCCGATGCAAAACGGGCATTCTCTTTGACACCACGCGCAAGCATGCCCGATCGATTGGAACGGATGGATGACTGAAGCCGCACGTCTGATAACGCCGGAAAAGCGCGGCGAAGATCTCGATGCGACCATGCGTCCGCAGTCGCTGGACGAATTCACCGGCCAGGCGGAAGCCCGCGCCAACCTGAAGATCTTCATCGAGGCGGCGAAGAACCGCGGCGAAGCGCTCGATCACGTGCTGTTCGTCGGGCCGCCCGGTCTGGGCAAGACGACGCTGGCGCAGATCATGGCCAAGGAACTGGGCGTCAACTTCCGCTCGACCTCCGGGCCTGTTATCGCCAAGGCGGGCGATCTGGCAGCGCTTCTGACCAATCTCGAAGAGCGCGACGTTCTGTTCATCGACGAAATCCACCGGCTCAACCCGGCCGTCGAGGAAATCCTTTATCCGGCGATGGAAGATTTCCAGCTCGATCTGATCATCGGCGAGGGGCCGGCGGCGCGATCGGTGAAGATCGATCTGTCGAAGTTCACGCTGGTCGCTGCAACCACCCGTCTCGGCCTGCTGACGACGCCGCTGCGCGACCGCTTCGGCATTCCGGTGCGGCTCAATTTCTACACGGTCGAGGAACTGGAATCGATCGTGCGCCGTGGCTCCCGGCTGATGGGGCTCGGCATGACCGACGACGGCGCGCGCGAGATCGCCCGCCGCGCGCGCGGCACGCCGCGCATTGCCGGTCGGCTGCTTAGGCGCGTGCGCGACTTCGCTGAAGTGGCGCGGGCCGAGGCGGTGACCAAGACGATCGCCGACGAGGCACTGACGCGGCTTCTCGTCGACAATATGGGGCTCGACCAGCTCGACCGGCGCTATCTCTTCATGATCGCCCAGAATTTCGCTGGCGGGCCTGTCGGCATCGAGACCATTGCCGCGGGGCTTTCCGAACCGCGCGATGCGATCGAAGACATCATCGAACCCTATCTGATCCAGCAGGGTTTCATCCAGCGCACGCCGCGCGGCCGCATATTGACCGCCAATGCCTGGAAACATATCGGCCTCAATCCGCCAAAAGAGGTCGAGGCGACCCAGTTTCGATTGACGCTCGAGGACGAGTAAATGATCACGCGCCGTGGGCTTCTGAAGTTTCTCGGCGGCGGGATTGCCAGCATGGCGGCGCTTGGCAGCTATGCCTTTGCCATCGAGCCGCTCGCCCGGCTGAGCGTGACGCGTTATGCGCTGACGCCGCCGGGCTGGTCGCCGGGCTTGAAGCTGCGGGTGGTGGCACTTGCCGACATCCACGCCTGTGAGCCATGGATGTCCGCCAGCCGCATCGCCTCGATCTGCCGGCAGGCCAATGCGCTTGGTGGCGATATCACCGTCCTTCTCGGCGACTATGCCGCCGGCATGAACCTTGTCACGCGTTATGTGCATTCCAGCGAATGGTCGAAGGCGCTCGCGACGCTTGAGGCGCCGCTCGGCGTGCATGCGATCATGGGCAATCACGACTGGTGGGAGGACGGGACCGCGCAGAAGAACAGCGGCGGCCTCACCTTCGGTCACAAGGCGCTCGCCGACGTCGGCATCAACGTCTACAGCAATCGCGCCATCCGCCTGGAAAAGGATGGCCTCGGCTTCTGGCTCGCCGGCCTCGAAGACCAACTCGCGTTGGTGCCGGGCAAGAAATGGATGCGCAAGCATATGCAGGGCCTCGACGATCTCGATGGCACGCTGGCACAAGTAGAAGACGACGCGCCGGTGATCCTGCTTGCCCATGAGCCGGACATCTTTCCGAAAGTGCCTTCGCGTGTCGCCTTGACGCTCTCCGGCCATACCCATGGCGGGCAGGTCCGGTTTCTCGGCCACGCTCCGGTCGTACCCTCGCGCTTCGGCGATCGTTATGCCTATGGTCATATGGTCGAGGGGGATCGCAGCCTGATCGTTTCCGGCGGGCTCGGCTGCTCGATTGCGCCGGTCCGCTTCGGCGTGCCGCCGGAGATCGTCGTCATCGACCTCGGCTGAGGGGATTCCGGCCGCATGGCTTAGGCGCGCGGCCAAATGGCGTATTTCGGCGTGGCGGCGGGCTCGCTATGATCCGCGACAGCGCCACGCGTCTCATGAGACGCGCAGAGGTCGCTGTAGCACTTTGAATTGCTGCATGTTTCCTTGAACCGGATACGATTTAAGGAAACATGCAGTAGGGAAAGAGCCGGCCGTCGACGTTGGACGAGCGCTTTCCATTACCTGCATCGCCTCGATGAAGGTGGCAGGCGGCTTGGCGTCCATCCATTGAAGGGAAGAGTGAATGCTGGCGCGGCGCGGGTTCTTCAAGCTTCTCGGCGGGCTGGTGATGGCTGGGTTTGGCACCAGCGCCTATGCGGTGGGGGTCGAGCCGTTGCAGCGGCCGCTGGTGACGTCCTACGCTTTGCGGCCTGCCAACTGGCCGCCAGGCCTCAAGCTCAGGGTCGTCGTCCTGGCCGATATCCACGCCTGCGAACCCTGGATGCCTGTGCACCGGATTGCCGGCATCTGCGATCAGGCCAGTGCGCTTGGTGGCGACATCATCCTCCTTCTCGGCGACTATATGAGCAGCCTGCGCCTGACCGGTTTCGTCGAACCCGCCCGTTGGGCCGAGGCATTGGCGCGGCTGAAAGCGCCTCTCGGGGTCCACGCGATCATAGGCAATCACGACTGGCTCAACGATCCGGTCGCCCGTCTGGCCGGGCATGGTCCGACAATAGCCCACAGGGCGCTTGCCGGCGTTGGCATCCCGGTCTACGACAATCGTGCGCTGCGGCTCGAAAAGGACGGACGATCCTTCTGGCTCGCCGGTCTGGCCGATCAACTCGAGCCAACCTACCTGGCTCCCGACGGCTCAGGCATGATCCCCGGGCTCGATGACCTGCCCGGCACGATGGCCGGCATGGATGGTGACGATCCGATCATCCTGATGGCCCACGAGCCGGACATCTTTGTCGATGTGCCCCGGCGTGTATCGTTGACACTCGCCGGCCATACCCATGGCGGGCAGGTCAGGATTCTCGGCTATGCGCCGCTTGTCCCGTCGCGATACGGCAACCGCTATGCCTACGGCCACGTCGTCGAGGACGGTCGTCACATGATCGTCTCCGGTGGATTGGGTCTTTCGAATTTGCCGATCCGGATCGGATCGCCTCCGGAAATCGTTGCCATCGATATCGGCTAATGACAGCGTCGATTCAAGCAACGGGCTCGGTGATCTTGCCGAAGGTGAAGATGCAGATCGGCCGCTCGCTGACGGAAGGCATGTCGACCAAGCAGCGCAGCACCTTCCTCGTCTCCGGTGTAATATCGGCAACCTCCTGGCGCGTGCCGTTGATGCTCGGCGCATTGCCACAGCTCAATTTCGTCGTTCCGATGACGGTGATCCTGATGGCCTATGGCCTGCTGCTTGCCGCCGCGATCGTTGTCTCGCACAGCCTTCTCTTCGTGCTTACGGCGGATAAAACCGGCAAATTCGATGAAAGCGCGGATCGAGCCCATGATGGGCCTGCTGTCGGTGGCTTGAGTTGGGGGATCAGGGGTCTGGTTTGACCCGTGATCAGAAGGAAAGGCCCGGCGTCGAGCGCGACGCCGGGCCTTTCTGTTTATGGGTGTTGAGCAAACCGCGTCAGGCGGCCTTGCCGAAGAGATTTTGTAGAGCGCTACGCAAGCCGGGTACGACTTCATAGGTGTCGGTTACCAAAAGCAAACCATCCGCGCACTCGAACCAATCTCCTGCCATCCCCGCGATCCCTTTGATTGATGTGCTGAGCTTGGCAACCTCGATCGAGTTGGGCGGGGTGCTGATGACCCGCTCTGCAATCCAGGCGTCAAGCCAGCTTTGGTTCGCGGGTGAGACAGCCTCCAGCGCGGTTTGTGGGTGTTTGTCGAAATAGTCCTGAATAGCGATATTGGTCGGTGCGATGACGATCTGGTCGAGATTGCTGTCCCCGAAGGCATCGATGACGCGTGAGCGTTCAAGCGCCATCAGGAAGGTATCGGTCTTGCCGTCCCGGCCGGTTGTCGCCGCGAGAGAGCGTAGCGTCTCCAGTATCGTCGGAAGCTGTTGTTCCTGTTGCGCGTCGTCGGCGCCGGTCTTGATGTGGGACTGATAAACGAGGTCGATGCCGGGGGTGAACGACCGCTTGCGGATGCCGCGTGTCCAATTGTATTCGAAATCCACTTCGAAGCGACCTTTGAGATTGGGCACTGCGCCCTGCGGCACCTCGATGATCACGGCTGGGTTCCAGATATAGCCGGCATAGGATGGGCGGCCGGGATTTGCCGGCATTCCCGACGACACCCAGCCGACATGCGGCAAGCTGGTGTGCCATTCGATTGATCGCGATTCCGGGCGGGCCGCGAACGAGACCTCGGAAGCGGTGAAGCTGACGCCGACGTTGGCGCTGAGCGAAGCGCCCGCCTTCGGGCCTTCCGAACTATACTCGGCGCTCAGTTCGCCGCCGATCGAGAAGCTGATGGTTGCCTGCTCGACCGTGCTGTTCGGCCCGAACGTCAAGAGACGTGCCTGTGCCGAGGTCGTTTCAATGCGCAGATTCATGTGGTTGGCATAAAAGCCGACCGAGACCCAATTGGACGACGGCTTGGACGGCGAGCCCTGAATGCCGTGGTAGACATCGCCGGCAACGAGATAATAGTCGCGCGTCAGATTCTGATCGCCGTGTATCAGCTTGTAGACCGATAGCAAGGCGTTCGCGGTCAGGGTTTGCGATGAGGTTTTGACCGTACCCCATCCAAAATCCTTACCGCCGTTCGTTCTCCATTCACCGTTCAAAGTGCCGACAAGCTTCCAGACTTCAGGATTCAACGTCTCGATAGGCATCGTTTTGTTTCCTTCGAAGCGCCGTCGATCGACGGGAGGTTGAGCTGTGGAGCGAGACCGGAACCGGCCCGCGCAGCCACCTTAACGCAGATATTCGAAGACAACCTGAGGTAATTATTTGTACATTAAAGCTCTTTAAACGAGTCCTAAAATTAGACAAGCAGGACGCTGGTCCTATGCGCTTGCGGCGTCAGGCAAGCAGCGTTCTGACCGTTGCCCGCAATCGCTCCAGCCCGCCCGGCCGCCAGTCAACTGCTCGGATCTTCTCGCTATTCATGGCGTTGAAGGTGGTCAGCGTGGCCGGGCGCGGAAGGGCGTGCTTGGAGCCGGTAATATCCTGAACCATTGCCAGAATGGTACAGTTGTCGACGAGCACATCGGAGACGTTGAACACGCCGCTCGTCAGGCCGTCGAGCGGTGCTTCGAGGGTGAGGCGAACGGCGGCGGCCACATCATCGCCATGAACTTCCGTGCCGGCGCGTGGCGCAATCTCTCGGCCCGCGAGATAGTCATCGAAAAGCGGCTGCCATTTGTGAGCGGCACCTGTGCCGGACGGTCCGTAGACGCCGGTCACACGCAGGCTCACCGCCTTGAATGCGTTCGTGCCTAGTGCGGCCAGTGCATTTTCGGCTTCCAGCTTGAGGCTGCCATAGAGGCTTTCGGGATGGCAGGCCGTATCTTCAAACAGTTCTACGCCCGGCAGTTGGTCGCCATAGACGGCGCGGCTCGACAGGAAGACGCAGCGCTTCACGCCGTGGTCGCGGGCGGTTCGAAACAGGCGGACGGAGCCGTCGAGATTGCTGCGGCGGAACCCTTCCGGGTCATCGCCTTCGCCGCCCCGATAACGCCCGGCGACATGCTGGAAGGCGGCATGGACGAAGTGGTCGACGTCACGGAAGGCGACGCTCTGATCGATATCCGGGTCGAGAGCGAGCGGAACGAAAGCGACAGGCTTCGAGAAGAAGGCGGGAGCGGGCGGAGTGCGGCCGCCGGCAACAACGTCATACCCGGCGGCCATCAGATGCTCGACGATGAAGCGGCCGACGAAACCGGTGCCACCGGAGACGAGCACGCGCGTCATGACTGAGCCGGATTCGCAAGGGTTGCTATGTCTGGAATATTCTCGCCGGTGAGGTAGGCGGACCAGAGGTCGATCAACGGACGAAGCTGCTTGGTGCGGGGATGGTCCTTCTCCCACGGCTTTTCGTACTGGTAGTGCAACACGCCGATCGACGACCAGTCCCAGAGTTCTGGCAAATTGAACCAGACATATTGCAGCATGTTCATGGTCACCGGCAGGCCATGCCATTCGGGAAAAAAGCTCTGCAGGAAGGTCTGGTCGGTGCGGGGCCAGAAGGCTTCAGGCGCGTCGAGCCTTTCGAGCATGGCGCGGAACGTCGCGATGGATGGCTCGGCAACGAAGACGCCGGAATTCAAACGGTGAAAATCGGCAAGACCTTCATAGACATTCGGCGCGGCGGAAAACTCCGGATAGCCAAACAGCCGGTCGATGTTTCTGAGAACGATCGCATCGGCGTCGATGAACACGCAGCGGCGATATTCTGTCAGCTGCCAGAGCCGCAGCTTGCAGAAATTGTCGAGCGGCGAATGAAAAGCCGGCTTGCGCCCCTTGGTGAAGGGCGCTTTGTCGTGGACGTTGCGCTTGCCGTGGCGCTCGTTGAAGGCTTCCGAGAGCGGCAGCAGCTTCGTTTCGATAAGGCGGCAGCCGATTGTTGAGAGTGGCGCAAGGACGTCGGCGGCAACGCCGCCAGTGTGGAGAACGACGATATCGGCCGGGGTGTTCGTCAGGCGGATCGAGCGGACGAGCGCGCGGGCGCCGAGCGCATAGTCGGCATTGGTGACGAGCGTCACGAATGCATGATCGGACGAGGCAGGGGAGGAGGGGCGGAGCCCCTCCGGGTGATCGTCAAGTGATGTCATGAAACGGATTTCAGCCGCTTGCCCTCAGGGTCGTGGTTGATGCGCATCGCGATATCCTTGGTCCAGGCGGAGACGGCCGGAACGCGCGAGCGATCGACGCGATAGGCAAATTTCCTGGCGACATCGACGATTTCGGAAAGCAGACCATCTCTGAGACGGATCGGATCAAGGCCAAGCCCCAGGAACTTTTTGTTGTGCACGACGAGTTCGTTTTCCGCCGCTTCCTTGCGCGGGTTGGGCAGCCAGGCAATCTGCGAACCGGAGATCGTGGCGATCATTTCGGCGAGGTCCCGCACCCGGTGGGTTTCCGTCATCTGGTTGAAGATTTCGACGCGGCTGCCACGGGCCGGCGGGTTCTTCAGCGCCAGTTCGATGCAGCGCACGGAATCCTGGATGTGGATGAAGGCGCGTGTCTGGCCGCCGGTACCATGCACGGTCAGCGGATAGCCGATCGCCGCCTGGATGAGGAAACGGTTCAGCACCGTGCCATAGTCGCCGTCATAGTCGAAACGGTTGATCAGCTGAGCGTGCCTGCGGGTCTGCTCCGTGTGGGTGCCCCAGACGATGCCCTGGTGCAGGTCGGTGATCCTGAGGCCATCGTTCTTGGCGTAGAACTGGAAAAGCAGCTGATCCAGGCACTTGGTCATGTGGTAGATCGAGCCGGGATTCGAGGGATAGAGGATGTCCTGGCTCACGGTTTTGCCCGCCATCGTCTCGATGCCAACAGGCAAATAACCCTCGGGGATCGCCGCGCCGACGGTGGAATAGCCATAGACGCCCATGGTGCCGAGATGCACCAGATGTGCATCGAGTTCGAGTTCGACGAGGGCGTTCAGCAGATTATGCGTGGCATTGACGTTGTTGTTGACGGTGTAATTCTTGTGCCGGTCGCTCTTCATCGAATAGGGCGCTGCGCGCTGTTCGGCGAAATGCACGATCGCGTCGGGGCGGTGTTGCGTAAGCCAGTTCTTCAAAAGCTCGTAGTCGCGGGCAAGATCGATCAGGTTGAAATGAATGCGACGGCCGGTTTCGGCATGCCAGATGCGGGTACGCTCCTGGATCGAATCCATCGGGGTCAGAGACTGCACGCCGAGCTCGGTATCAATCCAGCGGCGTGAGAGATTGTCGAGAATATGGATGTCATGACCGGCGTCGGACAGGTGAAGGGCCGTTGGCCAGCCGATGAAACCATCACCGCCGAGGATCGCAATCTTCATGCACGGTTCTCCTGATCAGGAAGGAAAGCTGTGTCACGTGTAGGATAGGTTTGTGACAAAGCTGCAATGCTTGCAAATGCCTTTTTGTTCCTGCACAGGATTTGGGAAATTCTTGTCGGAGAGAAGCATGTCCCTGATCTCGATTGCAGGCGAACTGACCGAAGGCGGCCATCGACTGGTCCAGCGCGTTTATTACGAAGACACCGATTTTTCCGGCGTCGTTTATCACGCCCGCTACTTGCATTTCATGGAGCGCGCCCGCACGGATTTCCTGCGGCTGCTCGGCGTCGAGCAGGCGACGCTGGCGATCGAGGGGGACAGCGAGGGTCTCGTCTTTGTCGTGCATCGGATGGAGATCGACTTCAAGGCGCCGGCGCGCATGGACGACATCCTGACGATCGGCACGGTGACGGAGAAAGCGGGCGGTGCCAAGATGGTGCTGCTGCAGGAGATCCGCCGTGATGGGCAATTGCTGATCGCCGCCAAGGTGATTATCGCGGTGATCAACGGCCAGGGCCGTCCCCGCCGCCTGCCCGAAGCGCTGGCGACGAAATTCACACAGGCAAGGCAAAGCGTGGGTTAAGCCGGCACGTGCTGTTGCATGCATCGAAGCGTCCTTTCTGAAGGGCGCTTTTTTCGTTGCCAGGAGGTTAGTTGCAACCCGTACCGTTTGTGCAGTTGACGATCATGCGGACGTACGTATGGATCGAGGGCCTGCGGCAGGTGGCGGCCTAGCCGCCCCGCTTATTCGGCCAGCGTATCCAGTATCTTCTTGGTCAGGGACTGCCTTGTATCGCCAAGCTCAGACCAGGGTTCCATTCCATTTTCGATGCGCTGGAGGATATCGGCGATATGGAAACCGTTGGCTGCGTCGAGGTTGGAAAGCTCGCTCCAGCTGACGGGCGTTGCCACCGGTCCACCTGCGCGGGCTCGGGTGGAATAGGGAGCGATCGCTGTCGCGCCGCGTTCGTTCCTCAGCCAGTCGATGAAGATCCTGCCCTGGCGCTTTGCCTTCGACATGGTGGCAATGAAATTATCCGGATCGCGGTCGGCAAAGCCCTGCGCGAACGACTTGGCGAAGCGTTTCGCGTCCTCCCATGGTGCGCGTGGCGCCAGCGGAACGATGACATGCACGCCCTTGCCGCCGGTAACCATCGGAACCGATTGCAGGCCGATGTCGTCGAGCGCGTCTCGAAGGCTGAGTGCGGCGTCCTTGACGGTTGAAAAATCGACGCTTGGGTCGGGGTCGAGGTCGAACACCAATCGGTCCGGCGTCTCGATCTTGTCGACCGGCGATCCCCAGATGTGAAATTCCAGCGTTCCCATCTGGACCGCCGCAACAAGACCCTTGGCATCACGCACATACATGTAGTTCTCGGTGTCGCCGGAGGATTCCTTCACCGGTGTCTCGCGGATCTCGGCCGGAAAACCCTCGCTGGCATGCTTCTGGTAAAAGCATTGGCCGCGTCCGCCCTGCGGGCACCGCATCAGCGACAGCAGGTGACCGCTGGCAAAGGGCAGCATCTTGTCCGCCACGACGGCGTAGTGGCGGGCGAGATCGAGCTTGGTGATGCGCCCTCCCTCGAACAGCTCGCGCTCCGGATGGGTGATGCGAACGCCGAGAACGGTGTCGTCCGTAACCGAATTCGCCGCGCTCGGCGTTTCGCGCGAGGCACGCTTCGCGTTGCCCTGCGCACGCACTGCTTGGTTCGGCGCACGTTTCGCATCGGGTTCGGGCTCCTTCGTCATCTTCGGTCTTTCCTGTGTCACGGCCTTGGCCTCCTTGTCGCGGCGCAGCCCTTCGAAGCGCCGTGGCGAATGTGTCCATCGTCAGAGAACTCGGCTAAGTCGAACTAGGCCACCAGATCCGGCGTGTGCCGGCGGGCCCCATGCCGTCGAGCAATGCTTGCAGCTCGTGCCGTCGCTTGATGAGCGGGTTCTTGCGCAGGTCAGCGTTCTCCGTTCAGCGGTTTGGTGCCTGACGCGCGGACTGCGTCTTGGGCGAGGGCCTGCTCGATGCCCGCGATATCTTCGCTGGTGATGGCAGGGATCGGATCGGAGATGATTGCCTGAAGCACCTCGCTGGATAGGACGCCGTTGGCGAGTGCCTCTTCCAGCGCGGCGCGGGTTTCCCGCTCGGCCTTCAACTGCGCGTAGAGTGCCAGGATCAAGCGATCGCGCTGATCGAAGTGCTGCGGGGTGGACCGCCGGTCGCGATGTCGTGTCGTTTGCGTGGTCATGGCGAGAAAACGCCCGCCGACGAGGGAAGTTCCGTGATGGGCGCTTGGCCTCAAGGTGCGGCCGGAAAGACACAGCACGGTAACACTCCCTTAACCATAATGGTGTCTTAATCAGCCCATCAGGATTTGTGCAGTGCACGTCATCCTTTGACCAAAATTGACGGCAAGAAGGCAACCATAAGCTAATAAAGGTCGCGATGGTGCGACCAGCGGCGGCGCCGGGGCATTCTTGCAACAGGACGTTTGGGCTACCCGGTCACGAGCATGAGCCGCTCTTGCCGGGTGTTTGGATTCGGGGACTGAAAACGATGGAACAGGTTGGATTGGCCGCTGCGACGCACGATGTGACCCTCTGGTCGCTGTTCATGCAAGCGGGCTTTGTCGTGAAGTTGGTCATGCTGGGGCTGATTGCAGCTTCGGTGTGGACATGGGCGATCGTCGTCGACAAGACGCTGAACTACGGCCGTGTCCGTCGCCAGCTCGACGGCTTCGAGCAGGTGTTCTGGTCGGGCCAATCGCTCGAAGAGCTGTACCGCACGCTCTCCGACCGCCAGACGGCGGGCATGGGGGCGATCTTCGTCTCGGCGATGCGCGAATGGAAGAAGAGCTTCGAGCGCGGCGCTCGCTCGCCGATCGGCCTGCAGATGCGTATCGACCGTGCCATGGACGTGACGCTTGCGCGTGAATCGGAATCGCTGGAAGCGCGCCTCGGTTCGCTCGCGACCATCGGTTCGGCGGCACCCTTCATCGGCCTCTTCGGTACCGTCGTCGGTATCATGACCTCGTTCCAGGCGATCGCCGGTTCGAAGTCGACCAACCTTGCAGTTGTGGCCCCCGGTATCGCCGAAGCGCTGCTGGCAACTGCCATCGGCCTGCTTGCGGCTATTCCCGCCGTTATCGCCTACAACAAGTTTTCTGCCGACGCCGGCAAACTGTCGGCGCGTATGGAAGCCTTCGCCGACGAGTTTTCCGCGATCCTGTCGCGGCAGATCGACGAGAAACTGCAGAACCCGCGCCAGGCCGCGCAGTAATCGCCAGAGAGCACGGAGACCACGCTGATGGGTATGTCGGTTGGCGGAGCCAAGGGGTCGGGCGGCGGTCGCCGCCGCCGCGGCGGCAAGAAAGCGATCATGAGCGAAATCAACGTCACGCCCTTTGTGGACGTGATGCTGGTGCTGCTGATCATCTTCATGGTCGCCGCACCGATGATGACGGTCGGCGTGCCGATCGACCTGCCGGAAACGCAGGCCAAGGCGCTCAACTCCGATACGCAGCCGATCACCGTTTCGGTCAACCCGGCCGGCGAGATTTTCCTGCAGGAAACGCCGATCGCAATCGAAGAGGTTGTGCCCAAGCTCGAGGCGATTGCCACCACCGGCTACAACGAACGCATCTATGTCCGCGGCGACACCAACGCCGACTATGGCACGGTGATGAAGGTCATGGCGCGCATCTCGGCTGCCGGGTTCAAGAACCTCGGCCTCGTGACGCTGCAAGAACAGGAAAAGTGATCCTTGGCCATGAAGGGCAGTCTCGCCACATCTGGTCTGCTTCACGCTCTGGTTCTGACCTGGGCGCTGGTTTCGCTCGGCAGCCCGGCTGACTTCCAGGTCGCCGACGTCGAAGCCTTGCCTGTCGATATCGTACCCTATTCGGAAATGACCCAGGTCCAGCAGGGCGACAAGAAGGCACCGAAGAAGGAAACATCGTCGCCGGTTCCGACCAAACGTCCGGAAACGAGCCAGCCGGCCGAGAACATCGGCGACAACGACACGGACCTGAAAACGCCGCCGACGCCGAACGCCAAGCCGTCGAAGAGCGAGGCCACGGCCTCGCCGGAAAAGAACGAGAAGCCCGAACCGACGCCCGATCCGGTCGAGCAGGAAATCAAGAAGGTCGAGGAGACGAAGCCTGCTTCCGAACCGGCGACCGAAGTCGCGGCACTGCCGGAAGCCAAGCAGGAAGTAAAGCCCGAAACCAAGCCGGAACCGGCGCCGGCCGAAGAAAAGCCGGCCGAAAATCCGGAAGCCGAAGCGTTGCCCGAAAAGGTGCCGACGCCGGCTGCCAAGCCCAAGGTCGAAAAACCGGCACAGTCGGCAAAGACACCTGACCGCAAGAACGAGCAGACGCCGAAGGAACAGAAGAAGGCGGCCTCCACTGAGGAAAGCAAGTTCAACGCTGACGAAATTGCCGCCCTTCTCAACCGGCAAGATCCCTCTGCCGGTGGCGCCAAGCGCTCGACGCAGGAGGCGGCTCTCGGTGGCAAGAAGACCATCGGCGTGGGCTTGAGCGCCAACGAGATCGACGGTGTGAAGGGTCAGATCCAGGACAAATGGTCGCTGATGGCCGGTCTCACAGGCGTCGAGGAAGTGCGCGTCTCGATCCGGGTGCAACTGGATCCCTCGGGCAACATCGTCGGTGAGCCGGAGGTGACCGCCACGGGGGGGCCGGAAGGAACGCGCCGCGCCGTCGAGAGCAGCACGCTGCGCGCGCTCCGCCGCTCGGCACCGCTACAGAACCTGCCGCCTGAAAAATATGACGGCGAAAAAGGATGGAATACCCTCGTGCTGAACTTCGACCCCTCGGATTTCGCACTCTAGAGCTGCCGGGATTGGAATCATGCCGGATAGCAAACCAACCCTGCAAACCCTTCGTACTAAGCTGAAAGGCTTGTCTCTATGATCAAGAGCTCTTTTTTCCGCGCCCTGATGGTGGCAGCGGGTCTGCTGGCCGCCTTCGTGGCGGCGACGCCGGCGAATGCGGTCGTTGAAATCAACATCAACAAGGGCAATGTCGAACCGTTGCCGATCGCGATCACCGACTTCCTGCAGGGTGAACTCGGCAAGAAGATTTCGGACGTGGTCGCAGCCGACCTCAAGCGGTCGGGCCTGTTTAAGCCGATCGACCGCGGTGCCTTCATCGAAAAGATCAGCAACCCCGACGCCGCGCCGCGGTTCGAGGACTGGAAGGTCATCAACGCCCAGGCGCTCGTCACCGGTCGCGTGACGCAGGAGGCCGACGGTCGCCTGAAGGCCGAGTTCCGGCTTTGGGACACGTTTGCCGGCACGCAGATGACCGGGCAGCAGTTCTTCACCCAGCCTGAAAACTGGCGTCGTGTTGCCCATATCATCGCCGATGCGATCTATGAGCGCATCACCGGCGAAAAGGGCTACTTCGATACGCGTGTCGTCTACGTTGCCGAAAGCGGCCCGAAGACCGCCCGCAAGCGCCAGCTTGCGATCATGGACCAGGATGGCGCAAATCCACGACCGCTCACCAACTCCAACGACATCGTTCTGACGCCGCGCTTCTCGCCGAACCGTCAGGAAGTCACCTACATGTCGTTCGAAAACCAGCAGCCGCGGGTCTACCTGCTGCAGCTGGAGACCGGACAGCG
Source organism: Ensifer sp. Root142 (assembly GCF_001426785.1). NCBI lineage: Bacteria > Pseudomonadati > Pseudomonadota > Alphaproteobacteria > Hyphomicrobiales > Rhizobiaceae > Ensifer > Ensifer sp. Root142. The sequence continues at coordinate 106,358 of NZ_LMFK01000048.1, read as the reverse complement.
GGAGGTTGTCGGCAACTTTCCGGGCATGACCTTCTCGCCGCGCTTCTCGCCCGATGGCCAGCGCGTCATCATGAGCCTGCAGCAGGACGGCAACGCCAACATCTACACGATGGACCTGCGCTCGCGCACGACGACACGGCTCACCAGCACGCCGGCGATCGATACGGCACCGTCCTATTCGCCGGATGGTGGCCAGATCGCCTTTGAAAGCGACCGCGGCGGACGTCAGCAGATCTACGTCATGGGTGCCGATGGCTCCGGTCAGCGTCGTATCTCCTTCGGCGACGGTTCCTATTCGACGCCGGTCTGGTCTCCGCGTGGCGACCTCATCGCCTTCACCAAGCAGTCGGGCGGCAAGTTCTCGATCGGCGTGATGAAGCCGGACGGTTCGGGTGAGCGCATCCTGACCACAGGCTTCCACAATGAAGGCCCGACCTGGGCGCCGAACGGCCGCGTTTTGATGTTCTTCCGCCAGAACGCCGGTGCCGGCGGACCGCAGCTCTACTCGATCGATCTGACCGGTTACAACGAGCAGGCCGTCCCGACACAGGGCTTTGCCTCGGACCCGGCCTGGTCGCCGCGGCTTGAATAGCAGGCTCGCCTTTGCGGCGGGGATTGTGGCGACGATGCCGCTTTCTCGCCGCAAAGTGCTGGTCTAGCAGGCGCCGAGCTTAAATTATCGATTTGTTAACCATAACTGTTGAATAGCGATTAACCGCTTCCGGTTACAGTCTGGCAACCGTGAATTCAGACACTTCTCAAGGAGACCGGCGCATGAGCCGAATTGACACCCCGGCCGCAGGCCGCATGCAGACCATCGCTCGCAACCCGGTCATGATCGCACTTGTCATGACCCTTGCCATCGCTGGCTGCGCCTCGAAGAAGAACATGCCGAACAATGCCAACGAGCTTGGTCTCGGCGCCGGCGCTGCAACGCCGGGTTCGCAGCAGGACTTCACCGTCAATGTCGGCGACCGTATCTTCTTCGACACGGACTCGACCTCGATCCGCGCCGACGCCCAGCAGACGCTCGACCGTCAGGCTCAGTGGCTGGCCAAGTACCCGAACTACGCCGTCACCGTCGAAGGCCATGCCGACGAACGCGGCACCCGCGAATACAACCTGGCACTCGGCGCTCGCCGCGCTGCTTCCACCAAGGACTATCTGATTTCGCGCGGCGTTCCGGCCAACCGCCTGAAGACGATCTCCTACGGCAAGGAAAAGCCGGTTGCCGTTTGCGACGACATCTCGTGCTGGTCGCAGAACCGCCGCGCCGTGACCGTTCTCGGTGGCGCCGGCATGTGATCTTCCGATCACGCATCGCTAAATTATAAGGGCGGCCTTGTGCCGCCCTTTGCTTTTTTACCACACTTTGGCCGAACTCCGTTGCTTTTTCAGGGTAATTGGAAAACTGTGCGGCAATCATCCAGATGAATCGGCGAGATGTATTGCGGGCCCCGATTCCAGGGTGGGAAAACCGGTATTCGAACAGGACAAATGAAATGAAGAAATTTGTCGTGGCTGGACTGCTTGGTCTCGCGGCCCTTTCGGGCCTGGGCCAGACAGTAAACGCCATGCCGCTTTCCGGGCTCATGGCCCGAACGACACACGCCGACACGGCAGGGGCGCACAGTCTTCCCGTCGTGAAGGTACAGGCGTCCGAAACCACACGGGTCGGCCAACTTGAAGAACAGATCCGCTCGCTCAACGGGCGTATCGAGGAAATGAGCTTCCAACTCCTGCAGATGCAGGAGCAGATCCGGAAGTTCCAGGAGGACAACGAGTTCCGCTTCCAGGATCTGGAAAGCGGCAAGGCCTCCCCGAAGAAGAGCGGCGCATTGCAGACGCCGAAGTCCAGCGATCAGGCGTCCGTCACCCCTCAGGTGACGGATAGCCAGACGATGGCGCCTGTCGATCCTGGCACCGGCATGGCCGCATCGGGTGCCAATCAGGGCACGACCGGTGCGGCACCGCCGACGACGCTCGGCCAGATCGTCTTCGACGAGAGCGGCAATCCGATTTCGACGACGACAGACGCACAGCCTGGCGCCAACGCCACGCCTCCCGGTGTCGATCCCGGCGTAGCACTTCCGGGCACCGATGGCGGGCTCAACGCCAATCCGGATAGCCAGCGGCAGACGGCAGCGCTGGACAACCCCGGCGACCTCTACCAGTCGGCCTATGGGCACGTGCTTTCCGGCGACTACAGCACCGCCGAACAGGAGTTCCGCGACTATCTCGATGTGTTCCCGCAGGGCGAAAAGGCAGCCGATGCCAGCTTCTGGATGGGCGAAGCGCAGTATTCGCAGGGCAAGTACAGCGAAGCCGCCAAGACGTTCCTGAATGCGCATCAGGCGCACGCCAAATCGCCGAAGGCTCCGGAAATGCTGCTGAAACTCGGCATGTCGCTTGGCGCGCTCGACAACAAGGAAACCGCCTGCGCCACGTTGCGCGAGGTGAACAAGCGCTACCCGAAGGCCTCGCCGGCCGTGCGCGCAAAGGTGACGAGCGAGCAAAGCCGCTTTGGCTGCTGAGACGCCGGCGCACCTGGCCGTTCTCGAAACGGCGAAACGATTTCTTTCATTCTTCCATCGGCCCGCCCGACTGCTCGTAGCTGTCTCAGGCGGTAGCGATTCCAAGGGACTGCTTCTTGCCCTGCACCGGGCGATCGAGGCAACCGGCAAAGCCGACCTTTCCCTTGCCGCCTGCACGGTCGACCATGCCCTGAGGCCCGGCTCCGCCGATGAAGCGGAGGCGATCGCCGCCTTCTGCGCCAGCCTCGGCATTGCACATATGGTCAAACGCTGGGACGGCCACAAGCCGACGGCGGGAATTCAGGCCGCGGCACGCAACGAGCGCTATCAACTGCTGGCGAGCGCTGCCGATGAATTCGGGGCCACCTGCATCGTCACCGGGCACACCCTCGATGACCAGCGCGAGACGATCCTGATGCGGTCCGAGCGTGGGCAGGGGCCCGGTGGCGCCGGAATGGCCCGCGCAACGCTCTACGACAGGCGCTTCTGGGTGTTGCGCCCGTTTCTCGGCCTTCGCCGCGCCGACATACGCGCTTTTCTGAGCGCGGAGGGCGTTGGCTGGTTCGACGATCCGAGCAACATGAATATGCGCTTTGAGCGTGTGCGCACCCGCGAGCGCCTCGCCGAAACGGGTGGCGAAGTGGCTGCCGCATGGGATGCTGCGTCGCGGGCGCGCTCCTCGGCAAGGGCCGCCGCCTGGCTGAAGCTTCATGCGCGCGTTCACGAAAACCTCGTGGTGAGCTTTGCGGGCGCTGCTGTCGCCGGATGCGTCGACGCCGACTGCCGCCGCGCGCTTCTGGCGATGGCTGCCGTCGTCGGTGGCAGGACGCATCCACTGGCCGCGGAAACGGTCACGCGACTGATGGCGTTTCTCGAGCGGGACGAACCCGGACGGCTGACGGCGGGACGCGTCGTGTTCGACAGGCGTGCGACCGGCCTTTACCTCTATCGCGAGGCGCGTGATCTGCGGCTTCTGGCGCTGAGGCCCGGCGAAGCCGGCATCTGGGACGGCCGCTTTACGGTTCGAAATGTCGGAAATGGCATGGTGCAGATCGGCGCCACCAACGATGGCGGCCTGCAACAGGAGAGACTTATTGCCGCAGGACTGCCACCGGGCGTTGCCAAGCGGGCGTCGGTTTCCGCGCCTTGTGTTGTATCCACAGACGACAATTGCGTCGCGAAGACCGACGTTGAGCCGCGCATAGGCCCCTACGACACCTTTTTGCCGGGTTTCGACCTGATCATGGCGGAGATGATTGCCGGATTGTTCGGGCGTCAGCCCTATGTTCGGTCGCCGGTTCACGATCTGTTGACAGAAATGGAACGGTAGTTGGCGGTTTGCCTTGGCAAGGCGTCGCCAGAACCCTATGTTAGGGGCAAGAAAGCGGCCCGGCGAAATGTGCGGGTCGTGACAGGTTCCGGGGAGTTCGATGAACCCTAATTTTCGTAATTTTGCCCTATGGGCAATCATAGCGCTTTTGCTGATCGCGCTGTTTAGCATGTTTCAGCAACCGACCGAGCGCACCGGCTCGCGCGAGATTCCGTTCTCGCAGTTCCTCAAGGACGTCGATGCGAGCCGCGTCAAGGAAGTCGTGATCACTGGCTCCAAGGTCATCGGCAGCTATTCTGAAAGCGGCGCGACGTTCCAGACCTATGCACCTTCGGTTGACACCGCGCTCACCGAGCGTCTGGAAGCCAAGGACGTGACGGTGACCGTTCGTCCGGAAACCGACGGCTCCTCCGGGTTCCTGAGCTATATCGGCACGCTGCTGCCAATGCTTTTGATCCTCGGCGTCTGGCTGTTCTTCATGCGTCAGATGCAGGGCGGTTCGCGAGGCGCCATGGGCTTTGGCAAATCCAAGGCCAAGCTTCTGACGGAAGCGCATGGCCGCGTCACCTTTGACGACGTTGCCGGTGTCGATGAAGCCAAGCAGGATCTGGAAGAAATCGTCGAATTCCTGCGCGACCCGCAGAAGTTCCAGCGGCTCGGCGGACGTATTCCGCGCGGCGTGCTGCTCGTCGGCCCTCCCGGTACCGGTAAGACGCTGCTTGCCCGCTCGGTCGCAGGCGAAGCCAACGTTCCCTTCTTCACCATCTCCGGTTCGGACTTCGTCGAAATGTTCGTCGGCGTCGGCGCAAGCCGTGTGCGCGACATGTTCGAACAGGCCAAGAAGAATGCGCCCTGCATCATCTTCATCGACGAAATCGACGCCGTCGGTCGCCATCGCGGCGCCGGTCTCGGCGGCGGCAACGACGAACGCGAGCAGACGCTGAACCAGTTGCTGGTCGAAATGGACGGCTTTGAGGCCAATGAAGGCATCATCCTGATCGCGGCGACCAACCGTCCCGACGTTCTCGATCCGGCCCTTCTGCGTCCGGGCCGTTTCGACCGCCAGGTCGTGGTGCCGAACCCCGATATCAACGGCCGCGAGCGCATCCTCAAGGTGCACGTTCGCAACGTGCCGCTGGCGCCGAATGTCGACCTCAAGGTTCTGGCCCGCGGCACGCCCGGCTTTTCCGGTGCCGACCTGATGAACCTCGTCAACGAAGCGGCCCTGATGGCTGCGCGCCGCAACAAGCGCGTCGTCACCATGCTCGAGTTCGAAGACGCCAAGGACAAGATCATGATGGGTGCGGAGCGCCGCTCCTCTGCCATGACCGAAGCCGAAAAGAAGCTGACCGCCTACCACGAAGCCGGACACGCAATCCTGGCGCTCAACGTTCCCTCGGCCGATCCGCTGCACAAGGCGACGATCATTCCGCGTGGACGGGCGCTTGGCATGGTGATGCAGCTGCCGGAAGGCGACCGTTATTCCATGAGCTACAAGTGGATGGTCTCGCGGCTCGCCATCATGATGGGCGGACGTGTTGCCGAAGAACTGACTTTTGGCAAGGAGAACATCACCTCCGGCGCTTCGTCCGACATCGAGCAGGCGACCAAGCTTGCTCGTGCGATGGTGACGCAATGGGGCTTCTCCGACCAGCTTGGCCAGGTTTCCTACGGCGAGAACCAGCAGGAAGTCTTCCTTGGTCACTCCGTTGCGCAGCAGAAGAACGTTTCGGAAGCGACCGCTCAGAAGATCGACAACGAAATCCGTCGTCTGATCGATGAGGCCTACGAGACCGCCCGCAAGATCCTCACCGACAAGAACCACGAGTTCGTGGCTTTGGCGGAAGGGCTGCTCGAATACGAAACCCTGACTGGCGAAGAGATCAAAGCGCTGATCCGCGGCGAAAAGCCGGCGCGCGACCTCGGCGACGACACCCCGCCGCATCGCGGCTCCGCCGTGCCTTCCGCTGGCGTGAAGAAAGAGGGTTCGTCGGGTAACAAGGGCGAAGAATCCGAAGGTGGGTTCGAGCCGCAGCCGCAATAGCGGTTTTGGTTTCAGACGCTTATCTCAGAAGCCGCCGCGCCGGAGGGTGCGGCGGCTTTTTGTTGCTACTGCAACGTTTTCCTTAAATCGCATTCGATTTAAGGATAAAAACATGCAGCAATTCGAAGTGCTACCGCGACCTTTGCGCGTCTAATAAGACGCGCGGCGCTGTATGTGCAGGATTGCACTTGGTAACGCGATGTAATGATTTCTGATGCTATCGTCGCTGCCGTTTGCATTGGTTTTGTGTCAAAGAAGAAACGAAATACTCTCGGCCTTTGCTTCGGCATCAAGGTCGCGGGGGCCACGGTAACAGCCGGAATGATATGAGGTCTGGTCAATGAAACCCAGTCGCGGAGCACGCAGACAGGTGAAGCAGGCAAAGCCTGCATTGACCCAGCAGAACGATGGAGTTCTTATGAAGCGCAAGTATTTCGGCACGGACGGTATCCGCGGTCAGTCCAACATCTTTCCGATGACGCCGGACCTCGCCATGCGGGTCGGCATTGCAGTCGGTACGATCTTCCGCAATGGCGCCCATCGCCACCGGGTGGTGATCGGCAAGGACACGCGCCTCTCCGGCTACATGCTTGAAAACGCCATGGTCGCCGGCTTTACGGCTGCGGGTCTCGATGTGTTCCTGCTCGGACCGATCCCGACCCCCGGCGTTGCCATGCTGACGCGCTCGCTGCGCGCTGATATCGGCGTGATGATTTCCGCGTCGCACAATCCGTTCCAGGACAACGGCATCAAGCTGTTCGGCCCTGATGGCTACAAGCTCTCCGACGATATCGAAGCCAAGATCGAAGCCCTGCTCGATCAGGATCTGTCCGGCCAGCTCGCCAAGGCGGAAGACATCGGCCGCGCCAAGCGCGTCGACGGCGACATCTATCGTTATCTCGAACATGCCAAGCGCACCTTGCCGCGCGACGTCACCCTTCAGGGCCTGCGGATCGCCATCGATTGCGCCAACGGCGCCGCCTACAAGGTTGCACCCCAGGCGCTTTGGGAACTCGGCGCCGAGGTGGTGTCGATCGGGACCGAGCCGAATGGTGTCAATATCAACCTCGATTGCGGCTCGACCCATCCGGCGGCCCTTTCCAGGAAGGTGCATGAGGTGCGCGCCGATATCGGTATCGCGCTTGATGGCGACGCCGACCGGGTTCTGATCGTCGATGAGAACGGCACCGTGATCGATGGCGACCAACTGATGGCTGTTATCGCCGACAGCTGGGCCGAGGATGGCACGCTGCGTGGCGGCGCGATCGCCGCAACCGTCATGTCCAACTTGGGGCTGGAGCGTTACCTCAAGGGCCGTGGTATCGAGCTGCGCCGCACCAAGGTCGGCGACCGCTACGTTGTCGAGCAGATGCGCCAGGACGGCCTGAATGTCGGTGGCGAGCAGTCCGGCCACATCGTGCTGTCGGACTTCGGCACGACCGGTGACGGTCTCGTGGCCGCCCTGCAGATCCTTGCGGTCGTCAAGCGCCTGGGCAAGCCGGTGAGCGAGGTCTGCCACCGTTTCGAGCCGGTGCCACAGGTCTTGAAGAATGTGCGCGTGTCCGCCGGCAAGCCGCTCGAGGATGCAGCCGTGCGCCAGGCGATTGCCGATGCGGAAGCCGAGCTTGCCAAGTCCGGCCGCCTGCTGATCCGTCCGTCGGGTACAGAGCCTTTGATCCGGGTCATGGCCGAGGGCGATGACCGCGGCCAGGTCGAGCGGATCGTCGACGGGCTGATCAATGTCATCGGCAGCGCGCGTAACGCTGCTTAAAAGCGTACCTTCAGAAGTTTCCTCCAGGGCCGGTGACAATCACCGGCCTTTTCTTTGCTCGCCAAAGAACAAGTTGCCGCAGCCCGGAGTATTAACGTTCCTTAATGCACACGGTAAACGTTTGTAGTTAATCGGAGTTTAACCTTTCCCCCTCATTATCCATAACCAACGTCAGGATTTGGACACCACTTTCATGGTGCACCAAGCAACCGAATGTATTGGAGTGGGCCATGAAGAGAATTTTGAGTGGCGTTGTTGCAGTCTTGCTCAGCGGCACCGCAGCTTTTGCTGCCGACATTTACCAACCGCCTGTCGAAGCGCCTATCGTCGAGCCAGTGATCCAGACCAGCGGCTGGTATCTGCGCGGCGACGTCGGCTACGCCTGGAACGACCTGCGCGGCGCGAATTACTACCAGGGAGGCCCGGGCGGCTCTATCGCTGAGTTCGCCTCGGCCGATATCGATGACTCCTGGGTCATTGGCGGCGGTGTCGGTTACCAGTTCAACAACTATCTGCGCACCGACGTCACGCTCGACTACTGGGGCGGTGGCGACTTCAACGGCTCGACCTTAGGCGGCTGCGGGATCGTCGCGGGTCCCTGCGTGTCAAGTGACACAAGCTCGGTTTCCGCCTGGAGCTTGATGGCCAACGCCTATGTCGACATCGGCACCTACGGCGCCTTCACCCCCTATGTCGGTGCCGGTATCGGTGCCACGCACGTGAAATGGGACGGACTGCGCAACACCAGCTGCAGTGTCAGCAATCCGGCAGATTGCGACCCGACGACGGATCACGGTGGCGAGAGCGATTGGCGCTTCACCTACGCGCTCATGGCCGGTACTGCGATCGACCTGACCTGCAATCTCAAGGCAGACGTTGGCTACCGCTTCCGCCAGGTCGATGATGGCGACATGTTCGGCTACAACAACGGCGGCGGCCCGGGCTTCGACGAGGGTTTCTACATCCACGAGGCACGCGCTGGTCTGCGCTACTCCTTCGGCAATGTCTGCGAGGTTCCCTACGAGCCGGAGCCGATCGTCTACAAGTAAGACATATGACGCTGAAATCATGAAGGCCGCCCCCGGGGCGGCCTTTGTCGTTTCGCCCAAAGCTTTGCGCAAATCCTAACGGGCATGGTTAACCGCGAGTTAACCTCTGTCTGCAATAGTTAACGCTGAACGAAGCAGCTGGTGGGTGGATCCTATTCGGCGATGGCAATGGCAGCGAAAGGGCATGGGCATGGAATGGCGAAACGGGATCTGCGGAGCCGCGTTCGGTGTCGGCCTGTTGCTTTCCGGTCCGGCAGTTGCCGCAGACGAGACCCTGATCGACGCCCCCGAAATCACGATTGCCCAGGAAGCAACCGGCAGCAGCGGCCTCTACCTGCGCGGCGACATCGGGTACGCCGGCTGGCGCGACGAAGGCGATCCTAGCTACCGCACCTTCGATCTGGGGACCGGTTACAGCAATATTCCGTTCGACGGTGCACGCTTCGATAAACCGCTTTCGGGCACCATCGGCCTCGGCTACCAGATCACCGACACTTTCCGCGCTGACCTCACGGCCGATTATTTCGAGGGTCGTTTCGACGGCTCGTCGCTTACTGCAAGCCCCTGCGCGGGGCAGGGTGCCGGCACGTCCTGCGCCTTTGCCGCGACGGCGGATTTTTCCGCGCTGGGCCTGATGGCGAACGCCTATGTCGACTTCGGAACGCTCGCCGGCTTCACGCCCTATCTCGGCGCCGGTATCGGGGCGACCAATCTGCGTTGGAATACCGCCTTTGCCAGCGAGAGCTGCGTTGCCGGCGGCGGCGCCTGTGCCGGCGCTCCGGCCACAACCTCATTTGATGGTCGCGACAGCTGGCGCTTCACCTATGCGCTGATGGCCGGCGTCTCCTACGACCTCAGCGATCGCCTGAAGCTCGATGTCGGCTACCGCTATTCGCATATCGGCGACGGCGAGATGTTCGGCTTCGGCGCCGAGGCGCTAGCGGGTGCGAGCGGGGCAAAGGGTTTCGACAATGGACTTTCCCGTCACGAGATCAGAGCGGGCCTGCGTTTCTCGTTCTGGTAACAATCGGTCGGCAGGCGCAGCCCCATCTTTGCTGATATTGCCTGCGACGCCATAAATATTCTCGATTGCGACACAAGTCGCTTGACTTCCTTCCGGACCCGCAATATTTCCGACGGCGGGACACCCTTCCCCAACGAAGGGCTATCTATCTGGAAGGATAGCACATGACGAAGCCTGCCAAGCCGGACATCCGTCCGAACAACACCCATTTTTCTTCTGGCCCATGCTCGAAGCGCCCCGGTTGGTCGCTCGATGCTCTCTCCGGCGCTCCGCTCGGTCGTTCGCACCGCGCCAAGGTCGGCAAGACGAAGCTCAAGCAGGCCATCGATCTTACCCGTGACATTCTTGAAGTGCCGGCCGATTACCGCATCGGCATCGTGCCCGCTTCCGATACCGGCGCCGTCGAAATGGCACTCTGGTCGATGCTCGGCCAGCGTGGCGTCGACATGGTCGCCTGGGAAAGCTTCGGCGCCGGCTGGGTGACCGATGTGGTCAAGCAGCTGAAGCTCGCCGATGTGCGCAAGTTCGAAGCCGGTTATGGCGAACTTCCCGATCTCTCCAAGGTCGATTTCGACCGTGACGTCGTCTTCACCTGGAACGGCACGACCTCCGGTGTGCGCGTTCCGAACGCCGACTTCATTCCCGCCGACCGCAAGGGTCTGACCATCTGCGACGCGACGTCGGCCGCCTTTGCGCAGAACCTCGATTTCGCCAAGCTCGATGTCGTCACCTTCTCCTGGCAGAAGGTACTGGGCGGTGAGGGCGCGCACGGCGTCATCATTCTTTCGCCGCGTGCCGTCGAACGCCTCTTGACCTACGTGCCGGCCTGGCCGCTGCCGAAGATCTTCCGCATGACCTCGGGCGGCAAGCTGATCGAAGGCATCTTCATCGGCGAGACCATCAACACGCCGTCGATGCTCTGCGTCGAAGACTACATCGATGCGCTCGTCTGGGCTGAGAAGGTCGGTGGGCTCAAGGGCCTGATGGCGCGTGCCGACGCCAATGCCAAGGTGATCTTCGACTTCGTTGCAGCCAACGGCTGGATCGCCAATCTGGCGGTCAAGGACGAAACCCGCTCCAATACGTCGGTCTGCCTGAAGATCGTCGACACGGACGTCGCCGCACTGGATGCGGATGGACAGGCAGCCTTTGCCAAGGGCGTTGTCGCCCTGCTCGAAAAAGAAGGTGTCGCGTTCGACATCGGCCATTATCGCGATGCACCGTCCGGTCTCAGAATTTGGGCCGGTGCCACGATTGAGGCATCCGACATGGCAGCTCTGATGCCGTGGCTGACCTGGGCTTTTGAGACCCAGAAGGCGACGCTGTCGCTGGCAGCGGCCTAACCCAAGCGTTTGCTTCGCTCTCGATGGGGAGCGAAGCCCTTGTACCGCATTCCCGTTCAGACCTGATCTTCTCAAGGAGGCCATCATGGCACCTCGCGTTCTCGTATCCGACGAACTGTCGGAAACCGCCGTCCAGATCTTCCGCGACCGCGGCGTTGAAGTCGATTTCCAGCCGAAGCTCGGCAAGGACAAGGACAAGCTCGCCGAAATCATCGGCAACTATGACGGTCTTGCCATTCGCTCGGCCACCAAGGCGACCGAGAAGCTGATCGCCGCTGCGACCAATCTCAAGGTCATTGGCCGTGCCGGCATCGGCGTCGACAATGTCGATATTCCGGCCGCTTCGCGCCGCGGTATCATTGTCATGAACACGCCCTTCGGCAATTCGATCACCACGGCCGAACACGCCATCGCGCTGCTTTTTGCCGTTGCCCGCCAGCTTCCGGCCGCCGACACCTCGACGCAGGCCGGCAAGTGGGAGAAGTCCCGCTTCATGGGTGTCGAAATCACCGGCAAGACGCTCGGCGTCATCGGCGCCGGCAACATCGGCTCGATCGTCTGCTCGCGCGCCATCGGCCTCAAGATGCATGTGCTTGCCTATGACCCGTTCCTGTCGAAGGAGCGCGCCGAGGAAATGGGCGTCACCAAGGTCGAGCTCGACGAGCTGCTGGCCCAGGCCGACTTCATCACCCTGCACGTGCCGCTGACGGACAAGACCCGCAGCATCCTCAATGCCGAAGCTCTGGCCAAGACCAAGCCGGGCGTGCGCATCATCAACTGCGCCCGCGGCGGCCTCGTCGACGAGAAGGCGCTGGCCGACGCGATCAAGTCCGGCCACGTTGCCGGCGCCGGCTTTGACGTGTTCGAGGTCGAGCCTGCGACGGAAAGCCCGCTCTTCGGCCTGGCGAACGTCGTCTGCACGCCGCATCTCGGTGCGTCGACCACGGAAGCACAGGAAAACGTCGCCCTGCAGGTCGCCGAACAGATGTCGGACTATCTCGTCAAGGGTGCCGTTTCCAACGCCATCAACATGCCCTCGATCACCGCCGAAGAAGCCCCGATCCTCAAGCCCTTCATCCGGCTTGCCGACGTGCTTGGCGCCTTCGTCGGGCAGGTGACGGAAAGCGCGATCAAGGAAATCGAGATCCTCTACGATGGCGCGACCGCAGCGATGAACACCAAGGCGTTGACCAGTGCCGTGCTCGCCGGTCTCATCCGGCCGCAGGTGGCCGACGTCAACATGGTTTCGGCTCCGATCATGATCAAGGAAAAGGGCGTCATTCTTTCCGAGGTCAAGCGTGACAAGACCGGCGTCTTCGACGGCTACATCAAGCTGACGGTCAAGACCGCCAACCAGACCCGCTCGGTCGCCGGTACGGTGTTCTCCGACGGCAAGCCGCGCTTTATCCAGATCAAGGGCATCAACCTTGATGCGGATGTCGGCAGCCACATGGTCTACATCACCAACACCGACGTACCCGGCATGATCGGCTTCATCGGCATGACCCTCGGCGATGCCGGCGTCAACATCGCCAACTTCCAGCTCGGTCGCGAGAAGGAAGCCGGCGACGCCATCGCGTTGCTCTATGTCGACGGCCCGGTTTCCGATGACGTGCTCGACAAGCTGCGCGCCAACGGCGCGATCCGCCAGGCAAAGCCGCTGGTGTTCAACATCGATTGATCATCGATGCAGCAGCCTTGCGCACCGCCTGGTGCGCAAGGCTGAAGGGCGCAAATCGGCCATGATTTTGTGACCTATGCGCCGGCGAATGGCCCGCTCGCCAAGGCGGGCAGATGATTGAATTCGAGAATGACCAGGAACGCATCGGAGCAAACCGGTGCGTTCTTTCGGTTTGAAACATTGATGACGGCAATGACACGACAGGCATTCCGCTGGCGCGAGGCCAGCCTTCCCGATCTCGTTTCGGTCTCCGAAATCCAGCTGGTGGTTCACGAGGCATTCCCCGAGGACGATCACGTGCTTGCCGATCGGTTGGAACTGAGCCCGGAGGGCTGCTTCATGCTGGAGGTCGGCGGCGTCACTCAAGGCTATGTCTTGAGCCACCCCTGGATCCGCCGTGCGCCGCCCGCGCTGAACGCGGTGCTCGGCGAGATCCCTGAAACCGCCGACACCTGGTACATTCACGACCTGGCGCTTTTGCCTGAGACCCGTGGATCCGGGGCAGGGGGCAACGTCGTGCCGCTGCTCGCCGATATCGCCCGGTCGGACGGCTACCACTCGATGTCGCTGGTGTCGGTCAACGGTTCGCGCGGCTTCTGGGAGCGGCAGGGGTTTTCCGTCCGCATGGACGAGCGGCTGGCAAGCAAGCTTGCAAGCTACGGCGAGGATGCGCTCTACATGGAGCGGTTGCTCGCCTGAAAGAGGGGCGCCGGCTCGGCCGGAAGAGGTCAATATCCGTGCGGGTTGGTATTAGTGTTTCGGGCGGCCCTTCTCGGCAATGGCGATGCCGCCGAGAACAAGCAGCAGGGCGATGAAATGGAAGGTGTGGAAGGTCTCGCCGACCAGCATGACCGACAGCAGCGTGCCGAAGACCGGGATGGCATTGATGAAGAGCCCGGCACGGTTGGCGCCGATCATCTCGACGCCGCGGACATAGAGCACCTGCGACATCAATGACGGGAAGATGGCGGCGTAGAGCACGATGATCCAGCCGGTCGTGTCAGGAAAGATCGCCGTGCCGTTGCCGATCTCCCAGAAGAGCAGTGGAATGGCGCTGAGCAGGGCGCCGAAGGCGGGTGCGGCGATGAAACTCTGCCAATGCATCGTGGGCTTCCAGCGCAGTGCCACGGTATAGGCGGCGTAAACGATGCAGGCGGCGATCATCAGGGCGTCGCCGAAGTTGAACTCCAGTTGCAGCAGGCTGGCGATGTCGCCGTGCGCGGCGGTGATCAGCACGCCGATCAGCGTCACGGTGAAGCCGATCACCTGTGCGATCGAGGCGCGGGTTCGAAACAGCATGAAATTGAACAGGAAGATCAGCATGGGGATGCCGGCCTGCAGGATGACCGCGTTGATCGCGCTGGTATATTTCAGCGCAGAATAGAGCAGGGCGTTGAAGGTGGTGAAACCGATGACGCCATAGGCCAGCAGCTGCAGCCAATGCTGCTTGATCTTCTGCCAATCGCGGCGGATCTGCGGCGTCATTAGCACCAGGATGATGAGAAGCGCAAACACCCAGCGAAGGGTGGTGAGCATCATCGGACTGACATGTCCGACGGCCATTTTTCCGGCGACCGAATTGCCGCCCCAGAAGAGTGCGGTGACGCAGAGATAGAAATAAGCCCTGGAATTCACGATGCTGCAACCTGCTGGGATGACGGGGATTGATTGCCGCAAGGGCGGGAGAGACGCAAGATATAGGCGCTAAATCCAGCGCTTGTCATGCAAAAAGGGCGGAACGCCCGTCATAACGGGGTCGCTTTCCCGGTGACAACACAGTATAGATGCGCGGGTTTTGAGAACAGCGCAACCCTACTTGCGCGCGTCAACAGGAAGAGAATTATGACGAATGTCGTGGTGGTCGGATCCCAGTGGGGTGATGAAGGCAAAGGCAAGATTGTAGATTGGCTCTCGGAACGCGCGGATATCGTCGTGCGCTTTCAGGGCGGTCACAACGCCGGCCATACCCTGGTGATCGACGGCGTCAGCTACAAGCTGTCGCTGCTTCCGTCCGGCGTCGTGCGTCCCGGCAAGCTCGCCGTCATCGGCAACGGCGTGGTCATCGACCCGCATGCGCTGATCGCTGAAATCGACAAGCTCGGCAAGCAGGGCGTGACGATCACCCCGGAGAACCTGCGTGTTGCCGACAACGCCACGCTCATTCTTTCGCTGCACCGCGAACTCGACGGCTTCCGCGAAGACGCTGCCTCCAACAGCGGCACCAAGATCGGCACCACCCGCCGCGGCATCGGCCCGGCCTATGAAGACAAGGTCGGCCGTCGTGCGATCCGCGTGATGGACCTTGCCGACCTCGAAACCCTGCCGGCCAAGGTCGATCGCCTGCTGACGCACCACAACGCGCTGCGGCGTGGCCTCGGCGAACCGGAAATCAGCCATGACGCGATCATGCTCGAGCTGTCTTCGGTTGCCGACAAGGTACTGCCGTTCATGGAAACCGTCTGGGTGCTGCTCGACAAGGCGCGGCGCAAGGGCGCCCGCATCCTGTTCGAAGGCGCGCAGGGCACGCTTCTCGACATCGATCATGGCACCTATCCGTTCGTAACCTCGTCCAACACCGTTGCAGGTCAGGCCGCCGCCGGTTCGGGCATGGGCCCGGGCTCGCTCGGCTACATTCTCGGTATCACCAAGGCCTATACGACCCGCGTCGGCGAGGGCCCGTTCCCGACCGAACTGCACGACGAGATCGGCCAGTTCCTCGGCGAGCGCGGCCACGAATTCGGCACCGTTACCGGACGCAAGCGCCGCTGCGGCTGGTTCGATGCTGCGCTCGTGCGCCAGTCGGTCGCTGCCAACGGCATCACCGGCATCGCGCTGACCAAGCTCGACGTGCTCGATGGCCTTGATGAACTGAAGATTTGCGTCGGATATACTCTCGACGGACAGCAGATCGATCATCTTCCGGCAAGCCAGGCGCAGCAAGCTTCGGCAAAGCCAGTCTATATTACACTTGAAGGCTGGAAGGAATCGACTGTCGGCGCACGCAGCTGGGCAGATCTTCCGGCACAGGCGATCAAGTATGTTCGCCAGGTCGAGGAACTCATCGGTGCACCGGTGGCTCTTCTTTCGACCAGCCCGGAGCGGGACGACACAATACTTGTGACGGACCCCTTTGAGGACTAGTGTCGGCGGACTGACATTGCGTCGTGATCGCAAACACATGCCTGAGCGTATGAGAAAGTTCTGATGGCGGATTTTGTTGCAGTTATTCGCAGGACCGTTGACGGCCTGTCGGAAAACACACCGGAAATGCGGGATAAGGTCTACGAGAAGGCGCGCGCCGCCGTGCGTCGCCAACTCGAAAATATGAATCCGCGTCCGTCGGACGATATGATCAATCGTCAGTTGGCAAAACTCGAAAACGCGATCGGCGAGGTCGACAGCGAGTATGCTGAGGCCCTGCCGGCGGTCGACGCGTTCGAGCCCGAGGCTGAAGTCGCGGAAGCGGTCGTGCCCGCTGAGGCGGAACCGGAACCGGGCGATGTCGTCGAGACGCCGGTCGAACAGGCCGAAAGCGAGCCGGTGACGGCGGCAGCCGAAGAACCGGCACAAGACGACGTTGTCGGCGATGCCGAGCCTGCTTACGCCGACGCAGTTGCCGAGCATGATGAGCAGACGGAAAGCTATGCCGAGACCGTGCCCGCGGAAGCACCGGCCGAATATGTCGAGGTAGCAGCCGAATACGCCGAAGCCGTCGAAGAGCAGGCCGAGCCGACTTGGCAGCCGCCGGTCGAGGACGAGCAGCCGGCCGACGCACACGCGCATGATGAGAAAATCGTCGCATCCGCCGAGCCTGCCGCTGAAGAGGTCTTTGACCACGCGCCGGTTGCCCCGGCCATCGAGCCTGAGCCCGAATCGGTGCAGGAAGCGATCTGGGATGCGCCCGCTGTCGAGCCTGCTTCGGAAACGTCAGCGCGTTCGGAATGGGAACTGCCGGACTGGGACGACACGAAGCCTGCACCTGCCTCGCTGGACGCGAAGCCGGACGACGGGGTCGACGATGCCGGTGCACCTGAGTTGCTCGGCATGCATCCCGTCGAGGAAAAGCCTGTCGAAATAGAGCCGGTGGCGCCGAAAGCAGATGCCAGCCGTTCCTGGTCGTTCGACGACGACGATCCGTTTGCCTCGATCACCGAGCGCCCCGCTCAAAAGGCCAGCGACGCCGAAATTTCCGATTGGTCGTGGCCGGTCGAAAAGACATCGCTAACGCCGGCCGCAAACTCGGCGGAATCCGCAAGCCAGCAGGAGCGCGCGGGTACGGCCTGGGATCACATTGACGATCTTCTGGGTCTTGAAGGCGGTGCGACGGCGGCAGGTGCGGGAGCGGCAACGGCCAAGGATATCGATCGCGGCATCGAGATGCCGGCGCGGCCGACTTCGTATAGCACGACGCCAAAGCCTTCGCGCTTCAGCGTCAAGCGCCTGGTGATCGCCGCCGGCTTTTTGCTCGTGCTCGGTGGCGGCGGATTTGCCTATTGGCAGAACCGGGAGGCGGGCAATGCCTGGATTTCCGGCATGGTCGCTTCGATAACGTCGGCCGTTTCCGGCAAGGGTGAGACGCCGGCGGAACAGCAGAGCACGCCCCCGGCGCCGACCGGCGAGACCGTGACGCAACAGCCCGGCGCGCATGACGACACGGCTGTTCCGGACAACACGTCGACGAAATTTACCCAGCGCCTGCTTGCCGATGGCTCGGAAACCGATGCCGGCCCGGCTGTCTTGAACGGTGAAAGTGCCGCGCAGGAAGGCAAGTCGGTCGCACCGCAGACCGAAGCCGGAAAACCGCAGGAAGAAGCGGCCGGTACGCCTGGTACCGACGCCGGAACGCCTGGTACAGGTCTGCAACCCGGCGCTCAGCCGGCACAGCCGGATGTTGCGGTTGCCAACGGCGAAAAGATGTTCCTCTACGAAGAGCGGCTTGGCCAATCCTCTCCGACCGCCATTCCGGGAACTGTCGCCTGGTCGGTCAAGGAGGAGTCTCCGGGTGGCGACGCCAAGCCGGAACCGGCAATCCAGGCTCAGATCACCGTGCCGGACCGCGGGTTGACGGCGCTGATGACGATCAAGCGCAATGCGGATCCGTCCCTGCCGGCAAGCCACGTGATCGAGTTCGTGTTCTCGCTGCCGCAGAACTTCGAAGGCGGCGCCATCGACGGTGTGCAGCGCGTTTCGATGAAGCGGACGGAGCAGGATCGTGGCGATGCGCTGATCGCGGTACCCGCCAAGATCACCGACGACTTCCACATGATCGCGCTCAACGACTTCGCCGAAGCGGTTGGCAGCAATACCGAACTGCTGCGCAGCCGCGGCTGGATCGATATCCCGCTGACATACCGCAACGGTCGCCGCGCCTTGCTGACGCTTGAAAAGGGCCAGAGTGGCAACGAAGCCTTCAGCCAGGCGATGCGCGCTTGGGGATCGTCAGGCAATACGGCAGCGACAGGCCAATAGGGCCGGACGAGTTGAAGCAGGAACAACAAAAAACCCGGCGAGAACTTCGCCGGGTTTTTTCGTTTCCTGTTATGCCAAGCCTCGGACCTATGCGCCTTCGACGACGCGCAAGGCTTGGGCATTCTCCAACGCCGCCTTGCGGACGGCGTCCTGGACCTTTTCAAAGGCCCTGACTTCGATCTGGCGCACGCGCTCGCGGCTGATATCGAACTCGGTCGACAGGTCTTCGAGCGTCAACGGATCTTCGGTAAGGCGGCGCGCCTCGAAGATGCGGCGTTCACGATCGTTGAGCACCTTCATCGCGTTGGCGAGCAAGGCCTTGCGGCTGTCCAACTCGTCCTGCTCGATCAGGATCTGTTCCTGATTGTCGTGGTCGTCGACGAGCCAATCCTGCCATTGTCCGGATTCGCCTTCGCTCGCCTTGATCGGCGCGTTCAGCGAAGCATCGCCGGACAGGCGACGGTTCATCGAGATGACCTCGTCCTCGCTGACCTTCAGGGTCGTGGCGATTTCCTTGACGTGCTCGGGCTTCAGGTCGCCTTCATCGAGCGCCTGGATCTTGCCCTTGAGTCGACGCAGGTTGAAGAACAGCCGCTTCTGGTTGGCGGTCGTACCCATCTTGACCAGCGACCAGGAGCGCAGAATGTATTCCTGGATGGCGGCCTTGATCCACCACATGGCATAGGTCGCCAGGCGGAAGCCGCGATCGGGCTCGAACTTCTTGACGGCCTGCATCAGGCCGACGTTGCCTTCAGACACGACTTCGCCGATCGGCAGGCCGTAGCCGCGATAACCCATCGCGATCTTGGCGACGAGGCGCAGGTGGCTGGTGACGAGCTTGTGAGCGGCGTTGCGGTCGTCATGCTCCTGATACCGCTTGGCGAGCATGTACTCTTCCTGCGGCTCGAGCATGGGAAATTTGCGGATTTCGTCGAGATAACGATTGAGGCCGCCTTCACCAGCGGCAATGGACGGCAAATTGTTTCGGGCCATGAAGCACCCCCCTTTATAGTCTCCGGCCTCCGGGCGGCAGGCCGGGCATGTGGGTCTTCGTCAAGACCCCACGAGGCTACAAAATAAGTACGGCGAAAGCATGATTCAAGGAGTCCGGTTTCACTAACATGTGACGCCGGAGGCAAGACAGATCACGAATAGAGGCGCAGTTAAAATTGGAATCCTGCGGCCGAAATTCAAGAGGTGGCGTTACGTTCCGCCACGCAGGGCCTCGACCAGGGCCGCCATGTCGTCAGGCACCGGGGCCTCGAAGTGCATGGTCTCGCCGGTCGACGGATGTTCGAACTGCAGCATGAAGGCATGCAGGGCCTGGCGGTGGAATTGGCTGACCACGGACTTTGCCGCCTCCGGCAGGAGGTTGGCCTTGGTGCGGAAGGCCGCGCCATATTCCGGGTCGCCGATCAGCGGATGGCCGATATGAGCCATGTGCACGCGGATCTGGTGGGTGCGACCGGTTTCGAGGTGGCATTCCACCGTCGATGCCAGGCTGGTGCCGTCGGGCTTTTCCAGATAACGCTCGACGACCTCGTAATGGGTAATCGCTTCGCGGGCGTCGTCGCTGTCCTCGCGTTTTACGGCGCGCTTGGTGCGGTCTCCCGCACGGCCAAGAGGGGCGTCGATGGTGCCCTTCAACTGGCGCGGACGGCCCCAGACGACGGCCCGGTAGGCACGCTCGAGCGGGCCGGTGCGGCCGTGATCGGCAAACTGGTCTGACAGATGGCGATGGGCGGCGTCGTTCTTGGCGACGACCATGACCCCGCTCGTTTCCTTGTCGAGGCGGTGGACGATACCGGGCCGCTTGACGCCGCCGATGCCCGAGAGGCTGTTGCCGCAATGGTGGATGAGAGCATTGACCAGCGTGCCCGTCCAATTGCCGGCGCCGGGATGAACGACAAGCCCTGCCGGCTTGCACAGGACGATAAGGTGGTCGTCCTCATAGAGCACGTCGAGCGGGATATCCTCGCCCTTCGGCTCCGGATCTTCCGGCTCGGGCAGGTCGATCTCGAAATGGTCGCCCGGCTGGACCTTCTTCTTCGGTTCGGTCACCAGCTTGCCGTTGATCGAAACAGCACCCTGCTCGATCAGGCTCTTGATCCGGTTGCGGGAAAACTCGCCCGAAAGTGCCTCGGTCAGGAAGGAATCGAGCCGCCCTGCGGCGTCCTCGCCCGCCGTCAGGACTTTCCTATTGGCTGCTGCTTGTTTAAAGGGGTCGTTCATTCCGTTTTAATTCCGATAAAAGGCCAATCATGACCGCGACCGCGCCCGATGACCAGGAAGACAAGCCGCTAGACCCGGCGATGGAGAATGTTCGCCGCAAGATGGTGCGGCTGCAACTCGTCTCGGCAGGCGTGATGTTGGTCATGCTTATGGCTGTCCTCGGAACGATTGTCTACAAGCTGACCCGCACGGACGAAAAGGCGCAGGCGCAATCCGCAGCCATCGCCGTTCCGAGCGAGGCGCCGGTCAATGCGGTTGCCGCCCTCCCGGCCGGCTTCACGGTGACCAACGTCGCGCTGTCGGGCTCGCAGGTGCTTTTCTACGGCAATCTGCCCGGCGCCGAGCCGCGCGCCATCGTTTTCGATATCGCCGCCGGCCGCATCGTGGCCGACATCACCGTCAGGACCAACTGACGGTATGAGCTCAAGCGCCTCGCCTCCGATCCGCATCGATGATCCGGCAGATCCGCGCATCGCCGGCTTCGTGTCGATCAAGGAGCGCGACCTGACGGGCCGACAGGGGCGTTTCATCGCTGAAGGCACGGTGGTGCTGCGCATGCTGGCGGCGGCGCATCGCTCCAACAGCGGGCTTGGCGCCGAGGCCATCCTGCTTCTCGAAAGCCGTGTGGCCGGCGTGGAGGCCATTCTGGCGGAATTTCCCGCTGACGTGCCCGTCTATGTGGCGGCGGCACCGGTGTTCGACGCGATCGCCGGTTTCAACATGCACCGTGGTGTGCTGGCACTTGGGCGCCGTGACGGCATTGTCGGCCGGGACACGCTGCTTGCCTCGCTTCCCGCTTCAAGCCTGGTCCTCGCAGCCTGTGGCATCTCCAACCATGACAATATGGGTTCGCTGTTTCGCAATGCCGCGGCCTTCGGCGTCGATGCGGTGCTGATGGATGAGACGAGCTGCGATCCGATGTACCGGAAGGCGATCCGTGTTTCCGTCGGTTCGGTGCTGACGGTGCCGTTTGCGCGCGAAGGGTCGGCGGCGTCGCTGATCGAACGGCTGCAGGCCGAGGGCTTTGCGATCTGGGGGCTGTCGCCGGCCGGCGAAACCGACATCGGCGGAATACCGCCGGCCAGGCGCACTGCCTTGCTCGTCGGAACGGAAGGTGAGGGGCTGCCGCCGGCCATCCTGAAATCCGTACGCACCGCCCGCATTCGCCAGCGGCCCGGGCTCGACAGCCTCAATGTCTCGATGGCAGCCGGCATCGCGCTGCATCAGGTCGCCTTGATCAACGACCGGATCTGACGCGCACAGAAAGTGCCTATTCCTTCGGCAGGATTTCCTTTGCCCGCTTTGCCAGGCTCTTGCGGCCGGCAGCATCGTTGTTTTCGTCACCCGCGAGCAGGCTGAGGATCGGCGAGGCGGCGCCCTCGCGCGTTGCCGTCAGAGCCACCATGCCGGCGGCAATTTCCGCCACTTCCTCGCGCAAGGCATCGTCATGGGCGGTCGTCTTGGAATTGGTCAATCGTTCCGACACGGCGGCCGCACGGTTCTTGAGTTCATGCGAAAGCGCCGCAGTTTCCAGCGGCGGCACGCCCGGTTGCTCGATGGGCTGCGCAGGGTGCGCGGCAACGCCCTCCGACGGCTCGCTGCCGCTTGCGCGACGGTCCTTGCGCGCTGGGAAGGCGATACCTGCCGCGCGCAACACCTTGGCGGCATCCCGCATGTCCTGGTTCACGTCTTTCACCTTGGTCTTCAGTCGTTCGATTTCATCGGCGCGTCGCTCGAGCGCGCTTTCGCGATCGGCGCCTGCAGCCAGTTCCCGCGAAAGCTTGTCTTCCAGTCGCTGCAGGCGGCTCTCGTCACGGGCAAGACGCAGCTCCATTTCCTTGGCATGCGCGCTTTCCGTCTTCAGATCTGCACGCAGCGCATCGCGCTCGTCGCGGAGCGTCGCGACGCGGCTCTTGAGGTTTTCGGCCTCTGTCTCGCCGGCGGCAAGGTCGAGGCGCAGATTGTCGATGGCGGCGGCCTGTTGCGCCAACTGATTGGTCAGAGTCTTGATCGTTTCCGCCTTGCCGGCGTTGTCGCGCTCGACGGTTTCGAGCGAAACCTTCATGCGCTCCAGTCGCTGCTCGAACTGTCGGATCGCCGAGCGCATGTCGGCGGCTTCGACGTTCATGTCGGCAAGCTGGGAATGCAGATCGGCATTCTCGCCGTTCAGGCGGCGCGCCTCCTGCAGTGTCTTCTCGTTGTTGAGCATCAGCGACACGCCCTTGTCGCGCTCGCGCTTCAGGGCTTGCTGCGTGCGGGCGTTCTCGGCGGCAAAGGTGGCGCGGGCGGCATCTTTCTGGGCGCGCACTTCCTGGGGGCTGAGCGGCATGGTCGCTTTCAGGCGATCCTCGGCAAAGCGCACGATGCGGCGGTGAATGGCCGGCGCGACGAGAAGGCCGATGATGATCGCCGTCAGGAAGCCCAGGGCAAAGAGGAGCGAGAATTCAATCACGAGCTGGCCGTTTCAAAGCTGGACCGGAAGCAAACGCCCCGCCCGACCATCATAGTCAGAGCAAGGCGCTTGATGTTACTTTCCTGCACTAAACATGACGTTTCGTGCGCTGCAAGTATTTGACGCGGGATTTCGCCAAAGCGCACCCGCCATCTACAGCGCCGCGCGTCTTGTTAGACGCGCAAAGGTCGCTGTAGCACTTTAAATTGCTGCATGTTTTTTCCTTAAATCGAATAGGATTCAAGAAAACATGCAGTTAGGTCAGAAGGGGTTCCAGGTCGGGTTCTGCGTCATCTTGAGATAGCCGACATTGACCCCGAGCCGGGCGCCGATGCCGGTGCGGATCGGGACGACGACGATGTGTTCGTCGGTGAGCACCGTCATGCCGACGCCGGCCACGACATAGGCCGAACCGGAGACGCCGCCAAACCGCTTGTAGAGGGATGGCACGCTCGGAAGGTTGTAGACCAGCATCATCGTGCGGCTGCCCTGTCCGCCCCAGTCGATGCCGAGTGACGGGCCCTGCCAGAAGACGTTGTGCTGGCCGGCATTCTTGGTGTTGAGTTCGCCTTCCCCGTAGGTCAGGCCAGCGATGAAGGCGCCGGAACCTTCCTGTCCGAGGATATAACCGTTCGGCAGGCCGTAACGTTCGAAGGCGCGCTCCACCACCTTGGCGAGGCCGCCCGAGGTTTCGCCGAAGAAGCCGTGACCGGCATCGACGATCTCCTGCATCGAATATTGACTATTCGCCTGCTGGGCATGGGCGGCGGATATGGCGCCGGCCATCAGGAACATCGTCGCCAGGATAGCGCGGCTGGCCATCGTGGCTGCCTTCATGATCTGCTGCATCGTTTCCTCCGTCAGGCGCGAAAATCACTCGCTTGCGGGTTTGCTATGGCCGGCATCGCCTGTGACGGCGCGGCCAGCGGGGGTCTGGACCATTTCCCTGCAATTTGAACCGATGGTCTTAACAATCGGTTTACCAAATGTGGTGTCATTATGATCCACTGATGAACGGCTGCGCCGGGCAGCCCATGGCTTGCGTCTTAGCGCCTGAGGCTTTACCGGCTCTGCCCGAGCGCGTGCCTCATGTCCGCATGCCGATGGAACCGAACAAGGAAAGACGATGGCAACGAATCCGAACCTGACATTGACGGGACCCGATCTGGCCGCGCTTCTGTGCAGCCGGGTTTGCCACGACATCATCTCGCCGGTCGGCGCCATCAACAATGGCCTGGAACTTCTGGACGAGGGCGGCGCCGATGCCGACGCCATGGACCTCATCCGCACCAGCGCTCTCAATGCGTCCGTCCGCCTGAAGTTCGCCCGTCTCGCCTTCGGCGCCTCCGGCTCGGTCGGCGCGTCGATCGACACAGGCGAAGCGGAAAAGGCGGCCAAGGACTTTGCCGCCGCCGAGAAGAAGACCGAGGTCAACTGGCACGGGCCGCGCGCCATCATCGCCAAGAACCGGGTCAAGCTGCTCCTCAACCTCTTCCTCATTGCCTATGGGGCGATCCCGCGCGGTGGCGTCATCGACATCACGCTCGAAAATCCCGAACTCGACGCGGTGTTCACGCTGGCCTGCAAGGGCCGGATGATGCGCGTGCCGCCGCGTCTGGTCGAACTTCTGTCCGGCACGCCGGAAGAGGCGGTCGATGCGCATTCGATCCAGCCCTACTACACGGTGCTGCTCGGCGAGGAAGCGGGCATGACGATCGATGTGGTTTCGACCGGCGAAGAGATCATCTTCACGGCGCGTATGAAGCCGGCCGACGCCTAAGTCCGGCGCTGCCTTTGCTGTTTTGATACATGTCCGGCGCGGTGTGGTGATGGCCCCCGCGCCGGATATTTGCGTGGCCACCGATTGAGCGCCTGCTTTTGCCGGCTTTTGACCGGTCCGCTCAAAACATTAATGTTTTCAGCGCTTTAAAACGCTTCGGAAAGCCTGTGTTAAGCAAGCTCCGTAACGAAATCTTTGCCAAATTTGTGTAGGGTTGTTCCAAGCGTGCGAGCACGCGTATAGGTAAGTCATGAAGGAGTTGGACATGCGGCGCTTGATGATTGCCGACGGCTCGGATGTCGTCAGGAAAGTTGGGAAACGTATCCTGTCCGGCATGGGCTTCCTTGTCTACGAAGCGCCGAGCGGCCTTGAGGCGCTGGTGCGCTGCGAAGCCGAGCTGCCGAATATTCTCGTGGTCGACGCCGGCCTGGAGGGCGCTCTGGATCTCATCGCCAATATCAGGCGACTGCCGAATGGTGCGTCTGTGCGCATCTATTACTGCGTCGTCGAGGCGGATCTGAAGAAGATGATGGCCGGCAAGCGCGCCGGTGCCGATGATTTCCTGCTGAAGCCGTTCGATCGCAAGATCCTGACGAGCGTCTTTGCCAGCCAGTCGATGGCGGCCTGAACCGCAATAAACGTGTTTCCGGACTGAACAAGCCGCGGCAGTTGCTGCGGCTTTTTGCTGTCTCGTCTTGGCACTTTTTGCATGACACCCGAGATCAAGGCCGAGGCAGGCGCATGTCACCACCTTCGGACCTTTGACACCAGGAAGCACCTGATCACCGAGGGAAGGGGCGACCATAACGAAAAAACCCGCCTCGAAGGGCGGGTTTGTTCAAAAGGCGTCCGTTGGCGTCATGCCTGGATATGCGGGTCCATGCCGCGCCCGGAAGAAAGCTCGAAATCAGGCGGTTTCGGCGTATTCGGCACCATCCGGCTCGCGCAGAACGTAGCCACGGCCCCAGACGGTTTCGATGTAGTTGGCGCCGCCGGCAGCATTGGCAAGCTTCTTGCGCAGCTTGCAGATGAAGACGTCGATGATCTTCAGTTCCGGCTCGTCCATACCGCCGTAGAGGTGGTTGAGGAACATTTCCTTGGTGAGCGTCGTGCCCTTGCGCAGCGAGAGCAGCTCGAGCATCTGGTATTCCTTGCCGGTGAGGTGGACGCGCTGTCCGCCGACTTCCACCGTCTTGGCATCGAGATTGACGATCAGTTCGCCGGTCGAGATGACCGACTGGGCATGACCCTTGGAACGGCGGACGATCGCATGGATGCGCGCCACCAGCTCGTCCTTGTGGAACGGCTTGGTCATGTAGTCGTCGGCGCCGAAGCCGAGACCGCGAACCTTGTCTTCAATTCCGGCCATGCCGGAGAGAATGAGGATCGGCGTCTTCACCTTGGAAAGACGCAGTGTTCTCAAGACCTCGTAACCGGACATGTCCGGAAGGTTGAGGTCGAGAAGGATGATGTCGTAGTCATAGAGTTTGCCGAGATCGACGCCTTCCTCACCGAGATCGGTGGTGTAAACGTTGAAACTCTCGGACTTGAGCATCAGCTCAATGCTCTGAGCCGTTGCGCTGTCGTCTTCAATTAGTAGAACCCGCATATTCTTCCCCTTTTCCGCCGCCCAAGGTCATCGTGGCCCCCTTACGCGATACGGATCCAGTCGTTGCCTGATTTGGAGGCTGCCATCAAATGGTTAACAAATTCTGATTCACTCTGGCAAGCTGTATCGAGATTGTTAAATATTTTTAGCAGTTCCCTGATTTCAAACGTGAATCCAAAATGGCACTTTTCATGCGAAACATGAGGAAATGCCGCTATCTGACTCTTCTGACTCGTTAATGCCGGGGCCGTCATATTTCGTGCCTCAGTATTTACGGAGCCTTAAATCATCACCCCTATGATTAACGATGCCCGTAAACGAAAGGTTACCAGCGGTAGGCTTTTGTTAATATCGCTGTCGATTTTCGTTTTCTGTCTGTTGGGGCAGGCTCGACGGGCCAAATCAGTAACCGGGGTCTCGTTATCCACGGGAGTATTGCGTATGAAAGCACGTGAGAGCCTTGTCCGCCTGAAGGAATTTCAGGTCAGGGAGAAGCAGCGTCAGCTGAGCCAGCTTCAGATGATGATGGCTGAGTTCGAACGGATGACCAAGGATCTGGAAAATCAGATTGTTTTCGAGGAAAAGAAGTCGGGCATTTCCGATCCCTCGCATTTTGCCTATCCCACTTTCGCCAAGGCTGCTCGTCAAAGAGCCGACAATCTTCAGGTCTCCATTCGTGAACTGAAGGCGCAGCAGGATGCGGCCGAACTTGCACTTGAAGAAGTGCAGGCCGAATTTGCGAAGGCGGCGGCGCTCGAGGAACGGGATACGACGACGCGTCTCAGGGCGTAAGCTCCTTAGCCGTTTCGAGGCAGATGATTTTCATTCTTTGTCGGGCGATGCCGATGGCATGGCCCGATCCGGCACGATTGTCACAAGAACGAAAAACCCGCGCGACAGGCATCTGTCGGGCGGGTTTTCCCATTTCGGAACTTTGGTGGTTTGCCGCCTCAGGCCTGGATCACGTCCTGCCAATCGGGATGGCGCAGCGCCTGCGCGCGCATGAACGGGCAGAGCGGAATGATCTTCCAGCCGCCCTTGCGCGCTTCGTCGATTGCATGTTTTGCCAGCGCCTGGCCGACGCCCTTGCCGCGCAACTCGTCGGGAACGAGCGTGTGATCGACGATGATCAGTTTCGGCGATGAGCGGGAATAGGTCATCTCGCCGGTATAGCCTTCGACGGTTGTCGAGTAGCGGCCGTGCGAACCGATTTCTTCGTGGGCGATATCCATCTCAGCATCCCTTCACATTCAACGTTTGCGTGTTGCTGAAGATGCTATCGCATGACTGCAGCATTCGAAACCGGTTTGGCGAACGCGAAGGGGAAACGCACTGTCGCCGAAATGTTGCCTATTGAAAGACGGGGCGGAGCGGGCGACGGAAAACGAAGACGGCGGCCACCGGAAATTCCGGAGCCGCCGTTCGACCTATGGCCCTGTTGGGGGCTTTTAGTGGCGATATTGCTGGATGCGTGTGGTGCGCAGGCCGGCCAGACCGTGATCGTTGATGGAGGACTGCCAGGAAAGGAATTCCTCGACAGTGAGGGTATAGCGTTCGCACGCTTCCTCAAGGCTCAAAAGGCCACCGCGGACAGCGGCAACCACCTCAGCCTTCCTGCGAATAACCCAGCGCCGGGTATTCGCCGGCGGCAGATCCGCAATCGTCAGAGGACTGCCATCGGGGCCGATGACATATTTTACACGTGGTCGCATCATTTCGGTCATGGGACTCTCTACACAAACTCAAGACCATATGTTGCTGACCTTAGCCCGCCACATTTAACATTTGCCTAAGCGGTCGGTAACAATTTGCTCATAATTTTAAATACTTCCGCACACTCCCTCGATCACTTCCGCAACGTCCCGCCGGCGATCGCGACGCCTGTCGCGCTCGACAAGAGCCGCCTTAATGCCCGGAAAGCTTTGGATTATCGCGGATTTTACATGGGAGCCATGCAATTACCACATTTCACTTTAACTAAAATTCTTGGTAACGAGGCGCCGAAATAAAGGATGAGCGACGTTTGTGCGCTCCCGAATCATTCTTGGTGCATCGTCATATTTTCACAACCGGTCGCGTTGCTTTCGCGGGCATGCCGGAGAGGGTGGCTGTATTCTGGCTGCCGGGTGAAGTTCATGCACCGGATGATTTTCGGGGCTGTTTGTATTCTCTCGACCAGGTGCGTTGGCACCGGTGATGTGGTGATCAGAGATGAAGGAATCGAATGAACCAGCCTTGCTGCGCGAGGCTGAGACGGCGGACATGATTTCCGAAATCGATACGGCTGCCGTCCGCACGGAATACGAACTTCTGCACCTGATGCGGCGGTTGATCGCGCGCTATGGCTTCGGCCATTTCATGATCGCGCGCCTGCCGCTGGCCGAGCAGCAGCGCTTTTCCGAGCGCCTGGTGCTGAGTAACTGGCCGTCGGAGCTGGTGCGCCAGTACGACGCCTGCGAGACCTTTCAGTCGAGCGTGCTCGTCGAGCGCCTGCGCGGTACCAAGCTGCCGGTAACCGGCGGCGCCGAGCTGCTCGATGCGGCCGGCAAACCGACCGACGAGGCGATGGTGCACCGGCTGCTGGCGCATCCGGAGATGGGGCGCCATTTCGCCGTCCAGTTGCATACCAGCAGCGGCGATCCCTTCGTCGCCATGCTGTCCGGACGACGCGACCCGCCTGTCGGCGTCGAGCAGGCGACGCTCTATCTTTCCCTCGTGCAGCTGTTCGAATGCCTCGAACGCACCTTCGACACCGGCAGCTCGGCGCGCGAAAAGCTGTCGAGCCGCGAGATCGAGTGTCTGCGCTGGGCCGCAGCCGGCAAGAGCAGCGACGAGATCGCCATCATCCTTGGCATCTCCACCTATACGGTCAGCAGCTACTTCAAGAGCGCGACCCGCAAGCTCGACGCCGTCAACCGCATGCAGGCGATCGCCCGCGCCATGCGGCTGAAACTGATCTGAGACGGACCGCCCTGACCGGCCTTGCGCCATAGCACCGCCCTTGCCGCCGGGCGGACAAGTTTCTATATGTCGGCGACTGGAGCCTCCCGCTTTCAAGAAAGCGGAGAAGATACTCTGGACATTGTCGTGCTACAGCGACCTTGGCGCGTCTGAATAAGACGCGCGGCGCTGTAGAAGCCGAACGCGTGCCGCGTGCTATCGCGCAGGCATTGCATCGCATGAAGCGTGAAACAGGGGCGAGCGTTGTCGCTGCCACCCGAAGGCCGGATTGGATCCCGTGAATACTCTCAATTTTGACCGCAAGCCCGAAGATACGCGTGTCGTTGTCGCCATGTCCGGCGGCGTCGATAGTTCCGTCGTCGCGGGCCTGCTCAAACGCGAGGGTTACGACGTTCTCGGCATCACGCTGCAGCTCTACGACCACGGTACCGCCGTCCACCGTGCCGGCTCCTGCTGTGCCGGCCAGGACATCGACGACGCGCGACGCGTCTGCGAAACGCTCGGCATCCCGCATTACGTGCTCGATTACGAAGCGCGCTTCCGCGAAACGGTGATCAACCCGTTTGCCGAAAGCTATGTCGCCGGCGAAACGCCGATCCCCTGCGTTGCCTGTAACCAGACGGTCAAGTTTGCCGATCTCCTGGCGACGGCCAAGGAGCTCGGTGCCGATGCGCTGGCGACCGGCCACTACATCCGCTCGCGGCCGAGCCCGAACCCGCGCTATGCCGGCCAGCGGGCGCTCTATCGCCCGACTGACGCCGATCGCGACCAGAGCTACTTCCTCTTTGCCACCACGCAGGAGCAGATCGACTATCTGCGCTTCCCGCTCGGTCACCTCTCCAAGGCCGAAACGCGGGTGCTGGCCGAAGAGATGGGCCTTGTCGTTGCCCAGAAGGCCGACAGCCAGGACATCTGTTTCGTGCCGCAGGGCAAGTACAGCGATATCGTTTCCAAGCTGAAGCCGAATGCAGCGCTTGCCGGCGAGATCGTGCATCTCGATGGCCGCATACTCGGCACCCATGACGGCATTTTGCACTACACCATCGGCCAGCGCCGCGGCATCGGCATCGCCACCGGCGAGCCGCTCTATGTCGTCTATCTCGACGCCCGCTCGCGCCGCGTCATCGTCGGCCCCAAGGAAGCGCTGGAAACGCGCCGCGTCTACCTGCGCGACGTCAACTGGCTGGGCGATGAAGATCTTGAAGACGTGGCAGCCGATGGCTTCGACTGTTTCGCCAAGGTCCGCTCCACCCGCCAGCCGGCGCCCGCTATCCTGAAGCGTGACGCCGAGGGTCTTTATGTCGAGCTTGCCGAAGGCGAAGCCGGCATCGCGCCCGGCCAGGCCTGCGCGCTCTATTCCGGCGTCGGCGAAGACGCCCGCGTCTATGGCGGCGGCTTCATCCGCAAATCCGAGCGTGAGGCCGGTGCGGAAGCCGCATTGAAGGTGCTTCTGGCAGCGCCTGCGGCTGCCTGAGGCAGTCATTTCCGATCGCGCGGGAAAACTTCACATTTTCCCCGCGACTTGGCTTGACACTAGGCAGAACCGGGCCTTATAAGCCGCCCGTCCAGTCAAGACGGCTTCACCTTCGAAGCCCTGACGCGGTACCCGGCGGAGTAGCTCAGTAGGTTAGAGCAGAGGAATCATAATCCTTGTGTCGGGGGTTCGAATCCCTCCTCCGCTACCATTAGACACCCCGCTCGTACCTTAGGTTGGGTCTCTGCAAAGGAACTCCTTAGCTTTCCAATGAGTTGGATATCGGGCTTGCGCTTCTCCAAGTTCTGACCCGTACTTCCTTGATCAACTGGCGCATCAGCCTCGAATAGGCGTCTGCGCTCTTCGGGTTCCGCTCGATCACCTTCCGCAGGTCTTTCAGCGAGCGGCGGTACGACTCGATCGCTGCCGGGTGCAGAGTGACTGGGCTGACGGGCTCCGGCTCTTGGGCCAACTCTGCCTGCCACGAACGAATGTTATCCCCCAGGTCGCGGTGTTCGGTGCCTATGCTGGCAACGTTGATGACGCCGTTGAGCAATGGTGGCGTCCTTGATGCGGCTCTCCAGATCATTGCGTCGGCGCGACATGTCCGCAGCGAGGCGCATGCGAGCCTGGGTTCTGCTGTCGAGTGGGGGGGGGCGACCAAATCGGACCTCCGCTGCAGGGCGCGGCTACTGCACGCGACATGGAAACGACACGCGGGACGGCGTCCCCAACACATACGCCTAGCTTCTTTAAACCTCGGTATAATTTCGCAAGCTGCGGTCGGCTGATAGGTTCCTTTCATCGCCTCAACACTTTTGTCCTCCCGGTGCGGCGATCTATCGACTTCGGTGTGTTTCCCCTGCCGTTGTCACCGCGGTCGGCGGATAAAGGCGACATCAGAGGCATGTCCGAAATCACCTGAACTGTGTCCTTTCGGACGTTTGAGACCCAGACGGTGATTCAGTCAACCCATCCAACACAAAAGGGCTTTCGATATGCATGATGATAATTGTTGCAACCCACCCCGCAGATCCTTCTTAAGTGCCGTCGCCGGGATCACGGCGGCGACCGCGCTCACTGCTGTCGGCGGCGGAGGAGCGCAAGCGGCCACCAATGATCCCTATGCCGATCCACCAAATCCGGCCCTTGAAAAGGGCAACATGAAGTTGGACCGATCGCGTGCGGCCCTGGTCGTGATCGACCCGCAAATCGATTTCATGAGCCCGAAGGGCCTTGCCTGGCCGGTCGTGGGAGAGAGTGTGACCGAGCACAACGTAGTCGCAAACCTTGGCCGCCTTTTCGAGGCCGCCAAAGCAGCCGACATCGTCGTGGCAATTTCGCCGCACTACTATTACCACTGGGACCATTCGTGGAAAATCCAAGGCCCACTCGAAGTCTTCCAGCATAAGGTCGGCATCTTCGATCGAAAAGGCCCATACACGCAGGACGGATTTCGTGGCTCCGGCGCAGATTTCCTTCCGGAATTTAAAGCGTACATCGAGGACGGGAAGACGATCATTTGCTCGCCGCACAAGCTATACGGCCCGCAAGCCAACGACCTGCCATTGCAGGCGCGAAAGCAGCGCGTTGACCAGATCATCCTGGCAGGAATGCTCGCCAATATGTGCGTGGAGTCGCATTGCCGCGAATTCCTCGAACTTGGCTTCGAAGTCGGCATCGTTCGCGATGCGGTCGCTGCGCCGAAGTTGCCGGAGGGTGACGGCTATCTCTCTGCGCTGATCAATTTCCGCTACATGGCCAACGGCCTTTGGACGACCGATGAGGTTGTCAAGATGCTGGTCCAGGCATAACGGGGATCAATCCCCAGGCGGATCAGGCACAGAATGCCCGGTCCGTCCCGCACCAGCGCGAACCATCGCCGCTATAGCTCGCGCTTTTCCGGAATTTTGCCACGCAAGTCCGGAAAATTTGCATTTCCGATATGCTCCAAAATCCGCAACTTCGACGCACTTTCAAGCCGTCTCAGAGGTAATTTCAGGGCACCTAAACGCCCTCACCCATGACTATGCCGGTGATGCAGGTCCGGGTAATGCGGATGCTTATGCCGCATCGGTTCGTGCCGGTGCCAGTGGGAGTGCGGCTCGGTGACCGGGCCGTCGTGGCTGTGGTTGTGATGTTCGTCGTGAATATGGGCGTGTTCGTGCTCGAGCGCCTCGTGGGTGTGTTCGTGGTCGTGGCGCTCGGCCAGGTGCATCCAGAGGCCAAAGGCCATCAGCAGGCCGGCTGAGAGGAATTGCAGGGTGATCGTGTCGCGGAAGAGGGCGATCGAGAGAAGGGCGCCGATGAAGGGGGCGAGCGAGAAGTAAGCGCCAGTGCGCGCCGTGCCGAGATGGCGCAGGCCGAGCATGAAGAAGACGAGGCTGATGCCGACACCGAGGAAGCCGACGAGGGCGGCTGCTGCCGTGAGGCCGACAGACGGCAGCGAGGCGCCGAGCGACAGGGCAAGGGCGAGGTTGGTGGCGCCGGCAGCCAAACCCTTGATCATGGCGATCTGGACGGGATCGGCGGAGGAGAGTTTTCGCGTCAGATTGTTGTCGATGCCCCAGGCAAGGCAGGCGCCTGATATCAGCAGGCTGCCGCGATCGAGGCTCAGGCCTGCACCGTTCCACGACAGGAGAACCGCGCCGCATAAAATTGCGGCTGCGCCCAGGAGCAGGCGGCGATCGACATTCTCGCGAAACACCAGCCAGGCAATCGCCATTGTCGCCAGTCCCTCGAGGTTGAGGAGCAGCGATCCGGAGGCGGCCGTGGTCTGGGATAGGCCGAACATCAGCAACAGCGGGCCGAGCACGCCGCCGAACAGGATCACGGTAATCAGCCAGGGAATATCGGCGCGCGCCAGCGGCGCTTCGACGCCATCGAGTCCGACCAGGGCGCGGGCGCGGTGAACGATCGCCAAGCCAATCCCGGCGCCGAGATAAAGCATGCCGGCGAGCAGCCAGGGGTCAATGGTGCCGAGCAGAAGTTTTGAAAGCGGCGTCGAGGCGCCGAAGAGAACGGCGGACCCCAGGGCGAGGGGAACGCCGGGCCAGAGGTGGGAATGATCGCTCGACATCGGAAACTTCCTGGCAACGGATGGGCATCGGCCATGAGGCGGCCGGTGCGGTCCATCCAAGCAGCAAAGTCATGCCAGGGGAAGTCTTTGTTCGTGCCGACAATGGGAAGGGAGGTTTCTCCACCAGGACATCGGCCGTTCACGTTTCAAGGAGACCGGCCGGCTCTGCCTGACGCGGAGAATAGCGCCGGCCGACTGCGCAACGGTCAGGCCGCGATCATGGCGATCGCCGTACTTAGGTTCGCCCGTCGCCTTGCCGCCAAGAGTGCGGCTATCAGGGAGATCTGGAGAAAAGCGGGTCTCGAAGCTCTGGGGGTGCCTGAACCGGTCGTAGCCAATGGCTGCCCGCCCAGGTTGCTGCTGCCAATTCAGCCTCCTGCTGTCAGCGCGGAACGCTGGCGGGCCGACCATTGCCGTTGTAGGCTAAACGCAACTTTGAATATATGAGCGATTCGGCGAATACTATGACGATTGCAGTTTCGAAACTCCGTGCTGGCCCGTTTTCCGCTATCTTGGCCGCGTGTATGCTGATCAGTCTGCCGGCCCAGTCTCAGGCCCTCACGGATGATCTGACCACGGGAACGCTGACCGGCACCTGTGAGAGCCTCATCGTTGCAGGTGAAGACTGGACGAGCCAATGTGACGGCATGCTGGTACAATCGGTTTATCCAGACGGCCGATCCGGTTTCACGGTTTTCCTCAAGTCCGGCGTTGCAGTGACTTTCCGAGGACGCGAGGCCGAGAAGCCCGACCCGGACAGTCAGTTGCAGAGCGTCAACAGGATCGTTGTGGACCCCGGTAAGGAAGCGGCTGAATTCGAGATGAAGGAAGTGGCTGGCGGATGCGGTTACACCAACCCCTTCAAGGGCGAGGCCATGACGGTTTGCGAGGCCACCGATATCGGCAAAAGCCAGTACGCTCTGCAGTTCAGGTCCGACGGAAAGCCGCCGCAGATGGAGCGCGATGGAAGTGACCAGGACGAGGCGAAGCGCGAAAGCTCTGAGCAAAAATTTCAGGTGGGCAGTTGGACTGGAGACCCATTGGATGGGGGACGAAAAGGCTGTCTGATGTCGAAAAACGTCGACCGAAAGGTCGCGCTCATCCTGTATGCCGACCGCAATCAGGCGTTTCACCTCAGCCTCTTCAACAACAGCTGGAATCTCACCGAGAAGAGCGCATCCGCGGGTGACTTGAGGATCGGCGGCAAGGCGTTTGCAGTACGCGGAGTCGATATCCGCACGCCTCATCTCCTGACTGTTCACGTCGGCGCTGACAGGGACGCGTTGCAATCGGCGTTAGCGCAAAGCGCTGAACTGACGTTTCGATCGGCCGGCGCTGCGCAAACCAGGGTCGATCTCGCGGGAGCCGATGAGGCCATCAAGGCGCTCAATGCCTGCGTAAAGTGAAACGCCGTGTTTGCCGGCCACGGACATCAGGTTTTCTTGGGCGATAGCGGTGAGGAGTTCGAGGCGAAGACCGTCGCCTCGTGTGGCTGCCAACGCGTGGAGGGTGAGCAGGGACATCATGGCTGGCTCCATCGTTTGATCGAGCATTCTTGCCCCTCAGCGTCGGGCAAGCCACCCGGTTTCCTGCCCGGTGGAAATCGAGACGGCGCGCTTTAGCGATGGATGGACGAGGTGATCGTGCTGTAGTCGGGCAGGGTGATGTCGGCAATTTCTGCCGCCCGATATTGGGACAGGGCCACATTCATGAAGGCGATCACTGCCAGAGAGAAGGCCAGAACGGTGATGGAAACGCCGAAACCGGTCTTGATCATGTCCGTATCCTCCAAGCCTTGTGTTTGCTGTTGAGAGACTGTCAAACCGTGGCATGGAGACTATCGTGTGGCGTCGAATGCGCTGTTCCCCGGGTAACACGCCGTATGGTTACCGAATTATGAACGGAAAAATCGGTGCCAATCCTGGCGAGGAGCGTCGAGAATGCTCAGGCTTGCCGGATTTCGACGCTATCTCCCGGCGCCAGCGCCCGGTGTTGGACGATGGCTCGCCGATCCTCGGAGAAGCGGAAGGCAGCCCGCTCTACATCCTGGTGAAGGAGGGGGAGCGCTGGATAATCGCCGTCGGCGAGAACACCAAGATCCAGACGGAGGCGATCGTGACGCAGCAGAAGGAGATCAGCGCCAGCGACGCAAAGTAGCCGTTGGTGTTGGCGCCGTCCGTTCGGTTGTAAGCTGAGGTTGCGCGATCGGAGAGCGGCGCGGAGCTGGCCGCCGGCACCAGGCGCAGTCAGACGCTCGGCGCCGGGTCGATCTCGATGAGAAACACCTCGCACGGCGCCGGCGCCTTCACCGTGGCCGCAACCGGCCCCTCGAGGATCACCGCATCGCCGACGGAAAGCGCAAGCGTCTGGCCGTTACCATCCAGCTCCACCGCGCCGCGATGGCAAAAGACCATGGTGGTGGTAGCCTCGCTCGCCAGCGAATGCTCGCCGTCGATCGCCAGCCGGCGCACCCGATGGATGAGCTTGCCCCGGCGGGTCATGACATTGAGGTCGACGATCGTGCCGTTAATCAGGCTGGCCGATGTGGCGACGTCGGCGGGGAAGGCAAGGGGCGCATCCGCTTCCGTCAATCGGGCCGGGTCGCGGCCTTCGATCAAGAGCGTCATGCCGTTGCCTTTAAGGATCGACAGCGTGCGGTCGATGCCGGGAAAAGCAGAGAAGGGGCCATCGCTTGCGACGGTCGCCATGCTCACCCGCCAGTCAAACTCCGAAAGCGATGCGCCTTCCGGAAAGACTGATATCTCGATGGTTTCGCCGCCGCCGTTTTTCCAGGGCATGCGCTTGTGGCCGGAGGCGGGCAGGAGCTTCATGGCGTCTCTTCCTGAATGACGAGCCGCATGCGGTCGAAATCCTCGTTCATCGGCCGGTCGTCTGCATAGACGGGAACGACGGCGCGGATGCGCTGGTAGAGCGCCTCGGTGCGTTTCGCCTTGGCCGTTGCGCGGGGCTGCAGGTCATAGGCCTGTGCGGCCGCGAGCAGCTCGATTGAAAGAATGCGCTCGAGGTTGTCGACGATTTCAAGCGCCTTCCAGGCGGCGGGCGTGGCGTGCGTCAGGATATCCTCCTGCAGCGCCGAGGTGATGCCACCATCAAGGCTGGCGGGGGCTGCTAGGCGACGGTTCTCCGCGGCAAGGGCAGCCGCCGTATACTGGGCGATCATGTAGCCGGAGGAAACACCACTGTCGCCGGCGAGAAAGGCGGGCAGGCCACTGACGAGCGGGTTGACCAGCCGGTCGATGCGACGCTCAGATATCGCCGCAACTTCGGCAACGGCGACCGCGAGACTGTCCATGGCGAGACCGAGTGCTGCTCCAACCGCATGAGCCTGCGAATGCACCTCCGGCGCCTCCGGCGTGCCTGAAACGGCCGGGTTGTCGGTGAGGCTTGCCAGCTCCCGGTCCACCACCTCGGCCACATGGTCGAAGGCGTCGCGGGCGGCGCCATGCACATGCGGCACGGCGCGCAGGCTCAAGGGATCCTGTGTGCGCGTGCCGGCGCTTGCCGCCAGCATTGGGCTATCCTCCAGAAGGTCGCGCAGCGTCTTGCCGACCGCCTGCAGTCCGGACGAGTGCCGCAGCGCCAGCGGGCCGGCGGCAAAGGCATTGGCCTGGCTGCCGAGGTTTTCATAGGTCAGCGCCGATGCGGCATCCGCCCAGGCGAA
The DNA here is from genome assembly GCF_001426785.1 of Ensifer sp. Root142. Classification (NCBI taxonomy): domain Bacteria; kingdom Pseudomonadati; phylum Pseudomonadota; class Alphaproteobacteria; order Hyphomicrobiales; family Rhizobiaceae; genus Ensifer; species Ensifer sp. Root142. The sequence goes on along the minus strand of NZ_LMFK01000048.1, from coordinate 68,844 downwards.
GAGTTTTTGTGCGCGCGACAGCGCCAGCGCGGCAAGGCCGGTGGCGCAGGGCGTGCCGTTGACGAGGCTCAAGCCCTCCTTGGCCTGCAACTGCAGGGGCTGGAGCTCGAGCCGACGCAAGGCTTCGGCACCGCCGACTGTTGCCTTGCCGTCGTTTGCCGAGCCATGGCCGATCAGCACGAGGCCGATGGACGCGGCATGAGAGAGGTAGCCGACCGAGCCGCGCGAGGGGATATTGGGAATGAGGCCGGCATTGAGCAACGCCAGCAGCGTCTCGACCGTCTCAATGCGCACCCCGGAATAGCCATGGGCGAAATTGGCGATCTGGGCGGCCATTACCGCCCGTGCCTCGGCCCGCCCGAGCGGCTCGCCGACGCCGCAGGCATGGCTGAGGATGATGTTGCGCGACAGCGCCTGCTGGTTTTCCCTGTCGATGATGACATCGCAAAGCGCACCGACACCTGTGTTGATGCCGTAGCCGCGAATGCCGCGATCGACCAGCGCCTCGACCACGGCGCGGGCCTGGACGATGCGCTCGCGAGTGGCCGCGGAAAGCGTCAGCCGAGCGCCATCTGCGACCGCGGCGATCTCCACCCAGGTTGCCGGTCCATCAAGCGTGACGGTTTCAGTCATGAGTTTCTGGCCTTCCCTGGCGGCGCTGGACGAACCGGGCGACATAGTCGTTGGCGGGCTTGTCGAGAATATCGTCAGGCGTTCCCACCTGCACCACCTGGCCGTCCTTCAGGATGGCGATTTCCGAGCCGATGCGCAAAGCCTCGTCGAGGTCATGGGTGATGAAGACGATGGTCTTCGACAGGTTCTGCTGCAGCTGCAGCAACTGGTCCTGCATGTCGGCGCGGATCAGCGGATCGAGCGCCGAGAACGCTTCGTCCATCAGGATGACATCGGTGTCGGCGGCCAGCGCCCGGGCAAGGCCGACGCGCTGCTTCATACCGCCCGACAGCTGATGCGGGAACTTGGCGTCGTAGCCTGAGAGCCCGACCGTCTCGATCCATTTCATGCCGATGTCGCGGCTGTCGGCCTTGGAAAGGCCGCGCACCCGCTGGCCGTAGACGACGTTCTGCAGCACGGTGCGGTGCGGCATCAGGGCAAAGCTCTGGAACACCATGCTGACGCGGTGCATGCGGAAGGTGCGAAGCGCCTTGGCGTCGAGCTCGAGGATGTTGCTGCCGTCGAAGACCACCTGGCCGCTGGTCGGTTCGATCAGCCGGTTGATGTGGCGCACCAGCGTCGACTTACCCGATCCGGACAGGCCCATGATGACGAAGATCTTGCCGGCACCGATCGTCAGGCTGACGTCGTTGAGGCCGACGCTGCAGCCGGAGCGGGCGAGAATCTCAGATTTGTCGAGGCCGTCCTTGGCCATGGCGAGTGCCGCCTTGGCGTCCTGGCCGAAGATCTTGTAGACGTTGCGGATCTCGATATCAGCCATTGCGGGGATCCTCCGTCCGGTTCTTGCCGAAACCTTGCGTGATGCGGTCGAGTACGATTGCCAGAATGACGATGCCGATGCCGGCTTCCAGGCCCTTGCCGACGTCAAGCGTCTGGATGCCGTTCAGCACCTGCTCGCCGAGGCCGCGCGCGCCGATCATCGAAGCGACGACCACCATCGACAGCGCCATCATGATTGTCTGGTTGAGGCCGGCCATGATCGTCGGGGTTGCCAGCGGCAGTTCGACGCCGAAGAGGATCTGGTTGGGGCTGCCGCCGAAGGCCGTTGCCGCTTCGACCACCTCGTGGTCGACCTGGCGAATGCCGAGGTCGGTGAGGCGGATCAGTGGCGGCACGGCATAGATGATGGTGGCGAGGATCGCCGGCACCTTGCCGAGGCCGAAGAGCATCAGCGCCGGGATCAGATAGACGAAGCTCGGCATGGTCTGCATCACGTCGAGCACCGGCAGCGTGATGTTGCGCACCAGCCGGCTCTTGGCGACGAGAATGCCCATGGGAACTCCGATGGCCACAGACACCAGCGTCGCCATCAGCATCAGCGCCAGCGTCTGCATGGTAAGATCCCAGAGGCCGAGCACGCCGACGAAGAACAGGAGCGCGCCGACGGCGACCGTCAGCGTCCAGCGCTTGGAGCTTTGCCAGGCAAGCGCCATGAAGGCGAGGATGACGACCCACCAGGGCAGGCCGCGCAGGATCCATTCGATGAACAGCACGGCTTTCAGGATCACCGCGCTGATCGCCTTGAAGACCCAGCCATAGCTGCTGACCAGCGTCTGGATGAACTCGTTCACCGGCGCGCGGATGGAGAGATTGAGGGAATCCGGAAACATCGGATGTCGTTCCTTGCTCGGGCCATGACGGACGCAATGCCGCCGCCGATGGCGCTTGCCTCGGGGTGTCGAAGGGTGGGGCCGGCGCGGGTCCGATGGGACCGCCCTGTCTCAGACAGAGGCGAGGCGCATCAGACCCGCGTCGGCCGACCGAACGGACTTTACTTCAGGCTGGCTTCGATCTTGCCGCGGGCCTCGTCGGAGACCCACTTGCCCCAGATGTCGCCCTTGGTCTTCAGGAACTCGGCCGCTGCCGCCACCGCATCGACCTTCTTGTCGGTCATGTAGGCAAGGCTGCCGTTGACGTCTTCCAGCGGGAAGGTCGCCTTTTCGAGGATGGCGATGATCTCGGGGGCTTCCTGGGCGAAGGTGCTGTTGACGCCGTAGGAAACATCGACGGACGGGAAGGCGCAGCCCTGGTCGCGCTTGCCGGTGGCGCTCGAAAGCTCCTTCCAGCAGGCTTCGTTGTAGGCCGGCTCTTCAAGCTGGACGAGCTTGAACTTGCCCATGATCGCGGTCGGAGACCAGTAGTAGAACAGGATCGGCTCGCCCTGCAGATAGGCCGAAGTGATTGCGGAATCGAGCGCCGTGCCGGTGCCGGGACGGAAGTTCACATAGGTTTCGCCGAGCTTGTAGGCATCAAGCTTGGCGGTGCTGACGCCCTCGCAGGTCCAGCCGGACGGGCAATTGAGGAAGCGGCCCTTGGACGGCTCCTCCGGATCGGCGAAGAGTTCGACGATCTTGGCATCGGAAAGCTGCGAGACGCTCTTCAGGTCCGGCGCCTTGGCCTCGATGTTGCGGCTGGCATCGCCCTTGATGACGTATTCCGGCACGAACCAGCCTTCGCTGGCGCCGACGAAGGTCTTGCCGATGGCCACGACCTTCTTTTCCTCGACAGCCTTGTTCCAGATGTCGGAGCGGCCGAGCCATTCCTCGGCGAAGATCTGGACGTCGTTGTTGGCGGTCGCCTGTTCGAGCGTCACCGAATTGCCGGGGATCGAATCCACCTGGCAGTCGTAGCCCTTCGACAGGATGGTTTTCATCACCTCGGTGATGAACGCGCCGCTTTCCCAGTCGATGCCGGCGAAGGTAACGGTCTTGCCGTCGCCGCAATAGGAGGCGCTGGCGTTGCCGGCAGAAGCGGCAAGCACGAGGCCGGTGGCGGCGAGGGTGAGTTTCAGTTTGCTGATCGACATGCGCATTCCCCTTTTTTTGATAGTCGCTTCGATTGCTACTTCAGTTTCATAAGCACCCGCGCGAAAGCACGGTCGATGTCTTCCTCCCGATCATGGCGTCCGTTGCGGATCTTCCACTGTCCCGCGACCATGACGTCGCGGACGGTCTCGCAGCCGAGCGCAAACAGCCAGCGGTCGAGGATCTGATTGCCGCTTGCGGCGGCGATGTACGGATTGGAGCCGTCGAGCACGACGAAATCGGCGCGGGCACCGACTGCAATGCCGGCAGCCTTATGGCCGACAGCCTGGGCGCCACCCTTGAGGGCCGCATCGAAAATGGTGTGGCCGACCGATGCGCCCGGGCCGGCGGCGAGCCGGTTGCGACGCCGGTCGCGCAGGCGCTGGCCGTATTCCAGCAACCGCAGTTCTTCGGCGACGCTGGTTGCCACATGGCTGTCGGTGCCGATGCCGAGGCGTCCGCCTTCGGCGATGTAGTCGACGGCTGGAAAGATGCCGTCGCCAAGATTGGCTTCCGTTGCCGGGCAAAGGCCGGCGACCGCGCCCGACCGTGCCAGCCGCTGTCTTTCCTCGTCGGTCAGATGGGTCGCGTGGATCAAGCACCAGCGCTCGTCGACGGGCATTTCGTCGAGCAACCACTGAACAGGGCGGCGACCGCTCCAGGCAAGGCTGTCTTCGACTTCCTTGGTCTGTTCGGCGACGTGAATATGGATCGGTCCGTTGACGGGTGCACGTTCGAGGATCGTGCGCATCTCTTCCGGGGTCGCGGCGCGCAGTGAATGGATGGCGTAGCCGAGCGTCTGGCCATTGTCGCGGCAGATCGGCGCCAGGCGTTCCAGGAGTGCGAGGAAACGATCGGGGTCATGCAGGAAGGGGCGCTGGCCGACGTTCGGGGCGACGCCGCCGAAATTGGCATGAGCGTAGAAGACCGGCAGATGGGTGAGGCCGATGCCGGTCGATTGCGCGGCAGCGAGAATGCGCAGCGACATCTCGGCCGGGTCGGAATAGGGCGTGCCGTCGGCGGTGTGGTGCAGGTAATGGAATTCGGCAACATGGCCGAAGCCGCCCTTCAGTATCTCCATGTAGAGCTTGGCGGCGATCGCCTCGACGTCGTCGGGGTTCACCAGTCCGACGGTGCGGTACATTTCTTCCCGCCAGGTCCAGAAACTGTCGTTGCCGCTGCCGGCGACCTCGGCGAGGCCCGCCATGGCGCGCTGGAAGGCGTGGGAATGCAGATTGGCGACGGCTGGAATGAGCGGTCCGGCAACGCGTTCGTCGCCGTCGGCGATCGTCTGATCGGTCTCAATGGAGGCGATGCCGCCTGACGCATCGAGCGCAATGGCGACATTCTGCGCCCAGCCTGTCGGCAGAAGCACATGGTCGGCGAAGAGCCGGTTGACGGGAAAAGTTGCCATGTTGCGATTTTCCTGTACGTAGTTGTATATGGAACTATAGATATTTTGCTGTGGCGCGCAAGCGCGAAATGAACGAAAAGAATCATTGCCGGATACGCATGATTTGTTTGCTTTCCGGAAAGGGCGGGAAAAATGCCAATAACGGCACTCAGGCGAAGGATCGAAATGGCCGCATTCGAGGACGGACCGGTGCCACGCTACGAGGCGGTGAAGCAGTTCATCCGCACCCGCATCGACAGCGGGGAATGGCCGGCACATCATCGTATTCCTTCCGAAAACGAGATCGTCGCCGATCTCGGCGTCAGCCGCATGACCGCGAACCGGGCGCTGCGGGAGCTGGCGACCGAGGGGGCGATCACCCGCGTTCAGGGGGTAGGGTCGTTCGTCGCAGCACACAAGGGCAGCACGGCGCTCTTGGAAGTGCGCAACATCGCCGACGAGATCCGCGAGCGCGGCCACGCCCATACTTCGCGCATGACGCTGATGCAGGAGGAGGTAGCACCTTCGGAAATCGGCTATGCGCTCGGGCTTGTTACCGGCGCACGAGTTTTCCATTCGATCATGGTGCATTCGGAAAACGGCCTGCCGATTCAGATCGAGGACCGGTTCGTCAACCCGGCCATCTGCCCGAAATACATGGAGCAGGATTTCCGCGACATGACGCCGAACGCCTATCTGACGGCGGTCGCACCGATCACCCGCACCGAACAGATCGTCGAGGCGGTGTCGCCGCAGCCATGGGAATGCAAGCTGCTCGGCATCGACCGCAACGAGCCTTGTCTTATGATCCGGCGTCGCACCTGGTCCGACACCGCCAATGTGACGACGGCGCGCCTGCTCTATCCCGGGACGCGCTATCGCCTTGAAGGTGTGTCGCAATAGTCAGGAGACCCGTTCGGTCGATTCGGAAGTCGGCATGATGCCGGATGTGATGGAGGCGACATTATGGTTGAAGACGCGCTGAAGCTTCGCACGCAATTGCCAAGGCCCGATGTGACGCCCGAGGACGCTGCGCGCATTCTTTCGGAGCATTTCGGCCTTTCCGGCACCCTGACCGAACTGGGCAGCCAGCAGGATCGCAACTACCGGATCGACACCGGCGAGGCACTTTTCGTCCTGAAGATCTGCCGAGCGGCCTACGATCCGCTGGAACTGCAAGCCCAGAACGCCGCCTTGTTGCATCTCGCCCGTCAGACCGGCTCGGTGCGGGTGCCGCAGGTCATGCGCGCGCTCGATGGCAACGACATCGTCGATGTGACGGTGCGCGGCGAGGACTATCGCGTTCGCCTGTTGACCTATCTCGATGGCGTGCCGTTGACGCGGCGCAAACATCTGACAGCGGAAACCGTGGCCGCGCTCGGCGACATTGCCGGGCGGCTGGCGGTGGCACTCAGCGATTTCGATCATCCGGGCCTCGACCGCGAGCTGCAATGGGATCTACGCCACGCCGCACCGGTCGCCTTGCACCTGCTTTCCGCCATGACCGACGAGGGCCTGAAGAAGCGCATCGCCGAGGCGATGGTCGGGGCCATGCGCCGGCTGCAGCCGCTGACGGCCGATCTGCGCCTCCAGGCGATCCACCATGATGTGACTGACGACAATGTCGTCGGCCAACCGGATGCGGCCGGCCGGCCGATCCCGGATGGCGTCATCGATTTCGGCGATATTCTGAAGGGCTGGCTCGTCGCAGAGCTCGCCGTCACATGCGCTTCGCTGCTGCATCATGCCGATGGCGATCCTCTCTTCGTTCTGCCGGCCATCAGGGCCTTTCACGCGGTTTGCCCGCTTGAGGAAAACGAGCTGAAGGCATTGTGGCCGCTGATCGTTGCGCGTGCCGCGGTTCTGATCGCCAGTTCCGAGCAGCAGCTCACCATCGATCCTGAGAACGCCTATGTGCAGGGCAACGCGGCCCATGAGCGCGAGATCTTCGACGTTGCCGTCTCCGTACCGCCGGCCATGATGCAATACGCGATCCTGCGTGCCGTCGATGCGGTACCGGAGGCGACGATGCCGGTGGTGGGTGAGGGATTGCTCGTCGACATCGAGCCTGCCGGCGTGCGCCAGATCGATCTTTCCATCTTGAGCCCGCTGCTTCCCGAGGAGCGCTGGCAGCACGAGGCGCTGCCGGCCTCGTTGCTGCAGACGGCGGCGCACGCGATCGGGATGGCGTCGACCCGGTATGGCGAGTACCGGATGACCGAGAGCGCGCTTCGGGCGTCCGCGCCGATGCCGACCTTCGCCCTGCATGTCGATCTCTGCCTGCCGACCGGGACTGTCGTCAGGGCACCCTTTGCCGGCCGACCCGAATGGCATGACGGGCGGATGGTCCTGAACGGTGGGGCGGTCGTTCTCCATCTCTCCGGTCTCGAACCGTCCGAGGATACGGAAGAGACGGTTGCTGCCGGCACGCCGATCGGCACGGTGGTCGAGGCCGGCCATGGGCTTGGCCTGATCCGGGTGCAGCTCTGCCGCGAACCGGGACTGAACCCGCCGCTGTTTGTCTCGGCCCATCAGGCGGATGCGTGGCGCATGCTCTGCCCGTCACCATCAGGCATCCTCGGTTTCGACTGCGATGCGCCGAGACCGCATTCGACCGACCTGCTTGACCGCCGCAAGCGGCACTTCGCCAGGCAGCAGAAAAACTACTATCGCAATCCACCGCAGATCGAACGCGGCTGGAAGGAACATCTGTTCGACGTCGAGGGCAGGGCCTATCTCGACATGGTCAACAACGTCACCATCCTCGGCCACGGACATCCGCGGCTGGCGGCAGCGGTCGGCCGGCAATGGTCGCTGCTCAATACGAACTCGCGTTTCCATTATGCTTCGGTCGCCGAGTTTTCCGCGCGGCTTGCAGCACTCGCGCCCGATGGCCTCGACACGGTGTTCCTGGTCAACAGCGGCTCGGAAGCGAACGATCTCGCCTTGCGGCTCGCCTGGGCCTTTTCCGGCCAGCGCAACATCGTCAGTCTGCTCGAGGCCTATCACGGCTGGACGGTGGCGAGCGACGCGGTCTCGACCTCGATCGCTGACAACCCGCAGGCGCTTGAGACCCGCCCTGACTGGGTGCATGCCGTGGTGGCGCCAAACACCTATCGAGGCCCGTTCCGCGGCGCCGGCACGACCGACAATTACGTCCGGTCGGTTGCGACCAAATTGCGCGAACTGGAGGACGGGGGGCAAGGCCTTGCCGGCTTCATCTGTGAGCCGGTCTATGGCAACGCCGGCGGCATTCCCTTGCCGAAAGGCTATCTCGACGCCGTCTATGCCATGGTTCGCCAGCGCGGTGGTGTCTGCATCGCAGACGAGGTGCAGGTCGGTTACGGCAGGCTCGGGGACTATTTCTGGGGTTTCGAGGAACAGGGCGTCGTGCCCGATATCATCACCATCGCCAAGGGCATGGGCAACGGCCATCCGCTCGGCGCCGTCATCACGCGGCGTGAGATTGCCGACGCCCTGGAGAAGGAAGGTTATTTCTTCTCGTCATCAGGCGGCAGTCCGGTGAGTTCCATCGTCGGTCAGACGGTGCTCGATCTTCTCGAAGAGGAGAAATTGCAGGACAACGCGCGCGTCGTCGGCGGCTACCTCAAGACGAGGCTCGAAGCGCTGGAGCAGCGGTTTCCGCTGGTCGGCGCCGTGCACGGCATGGGGCTTTATCTCGGTGTCGAGTTCGTCCGCGATCGCGAAACGCTGGAGCCCGCGACAGAAGAGACCGCGGCCATCTGCGATCGCCTTCTTGAGTTTGGCGTCATCATGCAGCCGACCGGCGACCACCTGAACGTCTTGAAGATCAAGCCGCCGCTCTGCCTCAGCCGGGAAAGCGCCGACTTTTTTGCCGACATGCTCACGCGTGTTCTTGACGAGGGTTGGTAGACGCGGGTCCCACCGACGGCAGACGCCGGTAGGACTGCCTCACCAGCCGGCGAATTCTGAAAGCACCGCGTCTGAAACCCGGCCGGCTACGACATCGCCAAAGGCGCGGTCGAGAATGTCGAGCGCCTGGTCGATGTCCGCGTCCGAGATCGTCAGCGGCGGGGTCATCTCCAAAACGTTCGAATTCATGCCGACATAATAGACGACGAGGCCGAGCTCATAGGCGCGGTAGATCAGCTTGGCCGTTTCTCTTGCTGCCGGTGAACGGCTGTCGCGGTCGGCAATCAGCTCCACGCCGCAGGCAAGGCCGCGTCCGCGCACATCGCCGATCAGCGTGTGACGCCCGGAAAGCTGCCGCAGGCCCTGGCGCAAACGTTCGCCCTTTCGGTGGGCAGCTTCGGCCAGTCCCTCGCGCTCGATGGTTTCGAGCACGGCAAGGCCGGCAGCTGTCGACACCGGGTTGCCATGTAGCGTCTGCATCGCAAAGGCCGTGGCGCAATCCATGATCTCGGCCGGGCCGATCGCTGCCGAAAGCGGCAGGCCGCCGCCGAGCCCTTTGCCGACCGTCAGGATATCGGGCACAAAATCCTCATGCTCGAAGCAGTGCATCCTGCCGCTGCGGCCGAGCCCGACCTTGACTTCGTCGCAGACGACGAGGATGCCGTGCCGTTGGCAGAGATCGGCAAATTTTTCGAAGAACCCCATCGGCGGCACGATCAGCCCGCCGTCGGACTGGATCGGCTCGATGAAGGCGCAGCCGATCCGCTCCGGCGGTGCCGAGGTCGCAAACTGCTGTTTCAGGAGGTCGAGGATTGCCTCGCCTGTAACGTCGCCTTGATAAGGCCGGTAGGGATCGGGGTAGGGCAGCAGGATCAGCCCCTCCGCCTTGGTCGCACCCGCCTGGACGCTGTGGCCGGAAAAGGCCATCGAGCCGGTGGTGCAGCCGTGATAGGCGCCAATGAAAGAGATGACGCCGGTGCGGCCGGTGGTTTTGGCGATCGCCCGGAAGACTGCTTCGTTGGCGTCGGAGCCGGAATGGCCGAACCACACCTTGTTGCGTCCCTTGCCGGGGAAAAGGCCGAGCAGTTTTTCCGCAAGGGCGGTCGCCGGTGCGTTGGCGGCGGAGAGAACGCTTGCGCCCGCCGGGTTGGCAACAGCCCGCGACACGGCCTCGACCAGGGCGGGATGGCCATAACCAAGGCTTGCAGCTCCCCAGGCGCCGGAAAGGTCGATCAGCTCGCGGCCGTTCTCCTCGACGAGACGTACACCCTTGCCGCCGGCGATGGCGAGCGGAAAGAAGCGCAGCTTCTGCAGGTTGGCAATCGCGTGTCCGTCCCTGGCGTAAAGGCCTTCGGTCACGGGCGGCACTCCCTGAGGCTCGTCTGGAGACAACGGGTCAGCCGCTCACCCCACGCCTTTACGCCCGCGTCGGTATCGATCAGGTCATGCCTGACTTCGATCAGCACGCCCGGCAGCTGGCGCGCGTCGGCATGCACCGGCACCGTATAATCCTCGTCCGGGTGGATGTTGTAGGGCTCGTTGTCGCCGATCGTCAGTTGCTCTTCCGAACTCAGGTCCCGGATCAGCGACTGCGCGAAAGCCTCGGCATCGCGATAGAGAATGCCCGCCTGCCACGGGCGCTGATTGCCGAAATAGACGGGGGTGAAACTGTGCACGCCAACGACAAACGGCCGTTCACCCCTTGCCTGCCGTAGATCAAGGCGCCGGGAAACGGCATCGGCGAAGGGCCTGAACAGCGTATCGATCCGCTGCTGTCGCTCCATCTCGCTCAGATCCCGGTTGGCCGGGATCTCCGTCGTTTCGCTCACTTCCGGAATGAAGGACGGCGCCGAAAGCGGACGGTTGCAGTCGATCACCAACCTTGAATAGTTGGTGAAGAACAACGGCGCGTCGAGGCTGAGGCTTAGATGCTGGGCGAGTGCCAAGGCCCCGATGTCCCAGGCGATATGGCGCTGGCGCTCGTGTTCGGGCAATCCCATGTCACCGAGTGCACGCGGCATGCGGTTGGACGCATGCTCGCACAAAAGCAGGAACGGCGATTTGCCGTCCGGGTTAAACACCGCATAGGGCGGCGGCTCGTCGATCGCCAGAAGCGGCTGGCGGGCGTCGTGCCTGCCGCGTCGGTCGTCGGGGCTCTTGATGGCCGTTGTCGAAGTCATGGGAGCCTATCCGTATCAGTAGACGGCCGCGTAGCGGGCGCAGAGTTCGTCGGGGGAGAGGCCGTCGACGATCTCGATTTCCTTGCGCTTCATCGCGACGTAGCAATCGAGGAAGTCCTTGGCGAACCAGCCGGTCACCACCTTGTCTTCGGCAAGCGTTTCGAGCGCTTCCGGCAGGCTTGCAGGCAGGCGGCGGATGCCGAGCTTCTTCTGGTCCGCGTCGGAAAAATCGGACGGGTCCGAGTTGATCAGCGGCGGCTGTTCGAGGCCAGCCCGGATACCTTCGAGGCCGGCCTTGAGCAGGACGGCCAGCGACAGATGCGGGCTCGCGCAGGCGTCGGCGGCGCGGTACTCCATGTTGAACTGCTTGGCCGGATTGCTGCCGGGCAGATCCAGCGTCGGGCAGATGCGGAGCGTCGCCTCGCGGTTCTTTTCGCCAAGGCAGGTATAGGCAGCGCTCCAATGGTGCGGAACGAGCCGCATGTAGGAGAGCACCGACGGGGCGGTGAAGGCGGTCAGCGCCGGGAGGTGGCGGATAACGCCGGCGGCGAAAGACCCGGCGACCTTCGACAGGCGACCCGGGCGCGACGCGTCGAAGGTGACAGGATTGCCGTCAAGATCGGTGAAGCTGACATGTAGGTGCACGCCGTTGCCCACGCCGTTGGCGCTCGTCTTCGGTGCGAAGCTTGCGTTCCAGCCGAAGAGGGCGGCCACTTCCTTGGTGATGGCGCGGATCGTGGCGCCACGGTCGGCAGCGGTCAGCGCATCCGCCGGGCGGCAGGTGATCTCGAACTGGTCCTTGCCATATTCGGGCAGGAACATTTCCGGCTCGGCGCCCGCCTCCTGCAGTGCCGTCATCAACAGCGGGCCGAAGGGTTCGGCACGGCGTTGCGCGCGCAGGCCGAAGGACGGCGCGTCGGGCCAGTCGACGCCGAGAAGCTGGAACTCCTGCTCGACGGCGGAGATGACTTTCAGCCCGGCCTCGCGCTCGAATTCCTCAAGCGTGCGCTTGAGCAAGCTGCGAACGCAGCACTCCCACGGGTCGCCTTTGAGGTCGGTGATATCGGAGTGATAGAAATGCAGCGGGGTGACGTCGGGCAGGCAGGTGACGCGCGCCTTGCTGGCGGGGTCGGCCATCAGCCTGAGGTCGCCGGCCGAGCCCCAGGGATTGTTTTCGGCGATCTGGTCGAAGGGTGTCAGCGCCAGATTGGCAGGCACCCAGCCGACGCCCTTGCGCAGATAGTCGTCGATCTGTGCAGCGGCAAAGCTGCGGCCGCGGGTGATGCCGGCGATGTCGGTGGTGACGAAGGTCGCGAGTTCCGTCAGTGCGGAATGAGCCTTGCCGTTGTTGGTCTCGGTCATGAATTCCCCTCTTGTCTCAAGATCTTCGGCAGCGGCTCAGGCTTGGCGCAGGCCCTGAAGGCGGTTGACGACGGTGTCGGTATCGGTGGTCCAGCAGTAGCCGGAATAGGCGCGAAGGGCGCCTTCGTGGCGCTCGGGGCTGTAGGTCGCACAGGCGTCGCTGACGACGGTGACGAGATAGCCGCGGTCGGCGGCGTCGCGCACCGCCATGTCGACGCACTGGTCGGTGATGACGCCGGCGATGATCAGATAGCGGGTGTTGAGGTTGCGCAGGATGTAGTCGATGTTGGTCGAGTTGAAGACGCCGGAAGAGGTTTTCGGCAGCACGATCTCGTTGTCGACAGGCGCCAGTTCGGGAATGACCTGGCCCTCGGGCGAGCCCTTCGGCACATGCATGTCGGAAAGCTTGTGGTCGAGCGAGCGGTCGCGGCCGTCAAGCGTCAGGCTCTCGATGATGGTGTGCAGCACTTCGCAGCCGGAACTGCGGGCCGCCTCGAGGATGCGGACCTGGTTGGGGATCACCGTCTGGCGCAGCCGCTTGTGATAGTAGCTGTCGGCGTCCTGCGGGTGGGTCGGATCGAGATTGGGTTCGCACCAGATGCGCTGCATGTCGACGAACAGCACGGACGTGCGGCCGCGCTCGTAGTCGCTGTCGCGCCTCAGCATGTCGTCACCGACCTTCACTGTAACGGCACTCATTCGGATTCTCCTCGGTTGTGGTCCTGGCCTTTCGGCAGATAGTCAGCGGCCGTCGTCGACGTTCGGGTTGAGAGCGTCTTCGGTGATGGCGTAGCCGCGGCGCAGCTCCTCCATCTTCTCGATGCGGGCGCGCGATTGGGTGGCGAGACGGGCCGTCAGCGCGGCGATCAGCGCTTCCGTCTGGGCGATCGCCGGCACCATCGTGTCGTAGGGCGAGACCGTATCGACCGGCGCCGTCAGCGTGACGGTGGCGAATTCGGCGATCGGCGAAAGCCACCGGTCGGTGAACAGCACGATCCGTGCGCCTTGTGCGGCCGCCTGCTTGGCGAAGCGAATGGTGTCGTTCTGGTAGCGGCGGTAATCGTAGACGAACAGCACGTCGCGTTTGCCGAGATCGACGAGCTGGTCGACCTGGTCGGCCTGGCTGCCGTTGATCCAGCGGGTGTCGCCGCGCAGCTGCTTCATATGCGACCAGAGCAGGCCGGCGAGAAAACCGCTGAACCGACCGCCGAGGCAATGCGCTCGTGCGCTCGTGTCTGCCGCCGCATCGACCGCCGCCTCGAAATCCTCCGACGGCAGCATCTGCATCGAAGCTTCGAGCGCATGGATGCTGGCGCGCAGGAAGTACTGGTAGAAGTTCTCCTGTTCCAGCGACGGCCGCCGCTCGTCGAGCATCGACAGCGGCGAACTCATGCGTTCCTGCACTTCGCCGAGCAGCGCCTTCTGAAACTCCGGATAGCCCTCGAAGCCAAGCTTGTTGGCGAAGCGCACCACGGTCGGATTGCTGACCCCCGCCGACGAAGCCAGATAGGCAACGGTATTCAATCCCGCTGCCGGATAGTTCGACAGGAGCTGCCGCACGATCTTCAGTTCCGATCGTGTGAAAGTAATAGCCCCGTCTGTCAGTCGATCCCGGATTGCCACGATTTCCGCCTCCCAAAAATGATGGCTTGAACCCCGATTTCTAATTTTTGTTACATAATTGCTAGCAGAGAATGTTTTTTGAAACAAGATTGACATTTGATCGCGATGGGATAACTTTCATTACGGGAACTGGCCCGAGCCAAAAACAAAGGCGGGCCGACAATTCGGGGGAATGCAGATGGTCCGCGTCAGGCGAGAAACCGTCGTCGGTATCCTTTTAACGTCGTTGCCGCTGCTGGTGGCCGCTGCCGTCGCTTCGCTGGTTTTTCCGGGGAGCGGTGAGCGCCTCGTGACGCTGTTCATGATCAACGTGATCGCAGTGCTCGGCATCGGCATGTATGCTGGCAATTCGGGCATCGTTTCCTTCGGCCATGTCGGCTTCATGGCGATCGGCGCCTATGCGTCCGGCCTTCTCACCATCAACCCGATCGTCCAGAAGACGGCGCTGCCGCACCTGCCGGAATGGCTCGCCGGCATCGGCATGTCGTTCCTGCCGGCGCTTGCCGTGGCGCTGGTGGTCGTGGCGCTAGTCGCGGTGCTGATCGGAATACCCGTCGCGCGCCTTGCCGGTTCATCGGCTTCGATCGCGACGCTCGGCTTTCTCGTGATCGTCCATGTCGTGTTGGTCGCCTCGACCGATATCACCCGCGGCAGCCAGACCTTCTTCGGCATCCCGCGCGCGGTCAATCTGTGGGTGGCGTTGCCTTTTGCGGTGGCCGCCATCGCCATCGCCCGTCTCTACCGGGATTCGGGCGCGGGGCTGAAGTTGAGGGCCTCACGTGAGGACGAGATCGCCTCGACCGCCGTCGGCGTCAATGTCAGGCTTCATCGGTTTGTCGGCTGGGTCCTCGGCGCCATTCTGGCAGGGGCGGCGGGCGCGTTGCTGGCGCATTTCCTCGGCGCCTTCTCGCCCAAGGACTTCTATTTCAACCTGACCTTCGTGCTGCTCGCCATGCTGATCCTCGGTGGCGTCACCACCGTTTCGGGTGCGGTCGGCGGAACGGCCGTGATCATGCTGATCGTCGAGCTTCTGCGCAAACTCGAAGGCGGTGTCGACCTCGGCTTCGTCACGCTTCCGACCGTCTTCGGTCTCACGGATATCGGCATCGGCGTTGCGATCCTGGTGGTGATGTATCGGCTCCAGGACGGGATCTTCGGGGTCCGCGAGCTGGATGAGCGTCTTGCCTGGTTGAAGCGCTTTGCCGCAAAGCCTGCGACAGCCTCCGACAGCGCGCAAAAAATTGCTCCGGTCCCACCGGGCGGAACACTCAAGGTCGAAAATCTCGGCAAGAAATTCGCCGGACTTGTGGCGCTGGAAAACGCCAATTTCGAGATCAAGCCGGGTCTCGTGACCGGTCTCATCGGCCCGAACGGGGCCGGCAAGTCGACGCTGATCAACAGCGTCTCCGGCGTCGTTCCGCCGTCGAGTGGCCGCGTGCTGATCGACGGCAAAGATATCGCATCGCTGTCGGTTCACGCGGTTCCGGTCGCCGGCCTCGCGCGCACCTTCCAGAACATCCGCCTGTTCAAGAACCTGACCGTGCTCGAAAACGTCACGGTGGCGGCGAGTGCTTTGAAGGGCAATGGCGAGGACCCGATGGAAAGCGCCCGGCTGGTGCTTTCAGAGGTTGGGCTCGACGGCTTTTCCGACCAGCTTGCCGGAACACTTTCCTATGGCGCGCAACGCCGTCTCGAGATCGCCCGCGCACTGGCCTTGAGGCCGCGCTACCTGCTGCTCGACGAGCCGGCGGCCGGCATGAACCCTGCCGAAACGCAGGAACTGATGCACGTGCTCGACCGCATCCGCACGAAGTACCGCCTCGGCCTGCTCGTCGTCGAGCATGACCTGAAGCTGATCATGCGGCTCTGCGATATCGTCGTCGTCCTCAACAAGGGCCAGCAGATCGCCATCGGCACACCGGCGGAGATCCAGGTCAACCCGGCTGTGATCGAAGCCTATATCGGCCGTCGCCGTTCGTCAGCGCAGGCGCAGCATGAGGTTGTCGAGGCCACCGGTGTCCGGCCGGGCACAGGCAGCCTTCACAATCCAGCTTGATCAGCAAACGAAATCAGAAAGAGGGAGCTTACCGATGAAATCGAATCTCAGGGCACTGTGCCTCACCACCATCCTTAGCGGCTTCGCGCTGTCGCCGCTGCCGGCATTTGCCGAAGATTTGGTCATCGGTCTTGCCACCGCCCAGACCGGCGGCCTTGCTCCCTATGACCAGCCGTCGCTGAAGGGCCTGGAAATGGCCGTCGAGGAAATCAACGCGGCTGGCGGCGCTGCCGGCAAGTTCCCGATCAAGCTGGTGGCCAAGGACACGCGCTCGGACGCTGCCCAGACGGCACTGGTGGCGCAGGAACTGGTTGATCAGGGCGTCAAGATCATGATCACGCCTTGCGATGCCGATCCGTCGATCGCCGCCGGCCAGGTGACGCAGGCGGCGCAAATCCCTGCCTTCTCGTTCTGTGCGACCACCCCGACCATGCCGCTTGCTGTCGGCGACTACATGTTCGGCAACTATCCCGCCGACAACGTCCAGGCCGCAGTGCTCGCAGCCTACGCCGTCGAGAAGGGCTACAAGAAGGCTTACATCCTCAAGTCTCCCGATAGCGCCTATACGCTGAAGCTTCCGGAATATTTCGGCGAAGCCTTCAAGGCCAAGGGCGGCGAGCTTCTGGGCGAAGGCACCTTCAGCATGGGCCAGCAGGATTTCGGCGCCGAAGTCACCAAGATCAAGGCGATGAATCCGGCACCCGACGTCATCATGACGGCTGCCTACGAGCCCGATTTTCCGGCCTTCATCCGCCAGCTGCGCGGCGCCGGCGTCACCATTCCGATCCTCGGCAGCGACGGCATCGATTCGCCGACGACATTCGGACTTGGCGCCACCGTCGACGGCGTGGTCTTCACCACGGCCGGGTTTGCCAGTGAGGGCAGCCCGCTCGCCGACTTCAACGTGAAGTACAAGGAGAAGTTCGGTCAGGTGCCGGATACGGTCTACATTGCCAACGGCTACGACCTCGGAAAGGTCATCGACGCTGCCGTGACCGAAGCCAACAGCATCGACCCGGTCGCCATCCGCAACGCCATCGCCTCGCTCGAAAACGTCCAGGGTGTCACCGGCCCGATCAGCTACGCCGGCACGCAAGGCATGCCATTGCGTTCGGTCTCGCTGGTTCGCATCGGAGGTGGCAACCGCGAGCTGATCAGCCAGGGCGTTCCCGCCGCGGCCGACATTCCGGCCCCCTGAGCCGCCACCACTTGCGATCTTCGGCGCCGCGCCGGAGATCGTTCGGCCGCCTGCAGGGCCGTCTCGCAATCCATGGCAAGGACTTTGCCCCGATGATGCACAGTGAAATTCCCGCTCAGAAGCCCCTGCTCGAAGTGAGCGGCCTCAAGGTTGCCTATGGTGCCGTCGAGGCGCTGAAGGGGGTCGATCTCACCGTCAACAAAGGGCAGATCGTCACGCTGCTCGGCGCCAACGGCGCCGGCAAGAGCTCGACGCTGAATGCGCTGATGGGCCTGGCGGCAAAGAAGGCGGGGCGGGTGTCGTTCAATGGCCAGGACATTTCCGGCCTGCCGCCGGAACAGATCGTCAGGCTCGGCATGACGCTGACGCCGGAAGGCCGGCGCATCTTTCCAAGCCTGACGGTGGACGAACACCTGCTGCTTGGCGGCGCCATGCACAAGGCGCGCGGGGTGATATCCGACGTGCGCGAGGACATGCTGTCGCGTTTCCCGATCCTGAAAGAACGTCTTAGCCAGAAAGCCGGTTCGCTGTCCGGTGGCGAGCAGCAGATGCTGGCGATCGCCCGTTCGATGATGTCGTCGCCCGACCTTTTGCTGCTCGACGAGCCTTCGCTCGGGCTGGCGCCGCAGGTGGTCGACCTGATCTTCGACCTGATCGCCGGTCTGCGCCAGAAGGGCCTGACGATCCTGCTCGTCGAGCAGAACGTAGCACTTTCGCTCGAAATCGCCGACGCGGGCTATGTCATGGCGAACGGGCGCATCGTGCTCTCCGGCACTGCCGCCGAACTTCGCAATTCAACTGAAATCCAGGGTGCCTATCTCGGCGCTTGAGGCCGGGGGCAAAGAGGTCACAACGATGGACATGTTCCTGCAGCAGCTGGTCAACGCGCTGAGCCTCGGCGGCACCTATGCGCTTCTCGCGCTTGGGCTCGCGGTCGTCTTCTCGATCATGGGGCTGATCAATTTCGCCCATGGCGAACTGATGACGGCGGCGGGCTACGGGCTGTGCTTCGCCCTTCTGCTGGGCGTGCCCTTTCCGCTCGCCATCTTCGGCGCGCTGATGATCGCGGTGGCGCTTGCCATGTTGATGGAGCGCATCGCCTTTCGGCCGGTGCGGGGCGCGAGCGGCACGACGCTGCTTCTCACCAGCTTTGCCGTCAGCGCCATCCTGCGCGTCATCTTCCAGAACTTCATTTCGGCGCGGCCGAAGCCGGTGCCGATGCCGGAGAGCTTTTCCGGGACGATCGAGATCGGTGGCCTTCACCTCGGCCTGATCCAAGGCACATCGATCCTGGTCACGGTCATCATGCTCGTCGGGCTCAACCTCTTCCTGCGCACCACCGTTCTCGGCCGGGCGATGCGTGCGGCTTCGGAGGATTTCGCCATCGTCCGGCTGATGGGTATTCGCGCCAATGCCGTGGTTGCGACCGCCTTTGCCATTTCGGGACTGCTCGCGGGCGTCGCGGGCATTCTCTGGGTGGCGCAGCGCGGCAGCGTCGATCCGCTGATGGGCTTCCTGCCGGTCTTGAAGGCCTTCATCGCCGCGATCATTGGCGGGCTCGGCAGCCTCTCCGGCGCCGTTGCCGGCGGCTTCCTGCTCGGCTTCATCGAGGTGTTCCTGCAGGCCTATCTGCCGGAAAGCCTGCTCAGCTACCGCGATGCCTTCACCATCCTGCTCGTCATCGGCGTGCTTCTCTTCGCGCCGCAGGGGCTGCTTGCGCGCAAGACGATCGTCAAACTCTGAAGGGTTGCGCCCCACCTGTCGGTTGACCAGAAAAAACGCTCCGGCGTCGGAAATGTCAGACGGTGACAGATCCTGCTGTTTGACGAAAGGGGCATCCCCACGCCCTCATTCCGGCCTTGTGCCGGAATCCAGCGATCCGACGTCGGTCGGGTCAGAGGACTTTTCAGCCCAAGGACTTGGGCTGGCTGGATCCCTGTGACAGGCACAGGGATGAGGGAAGTCTTCGCTGGTGTCGGGATTTCCCGATCTGCTATGACGAGGCCTGACTTGTCGACTGTCCGCTGTCCATCATCGCCGTACGTTTTGTCGGAACCTCCAGATCCCCCTTGGGAAAGCTGCCACAAGCGGCGTTGCGCAACGCCTCGCTCCGAGCAGACAGACAGAATGCAACCGCTCCTTGTCAAACGCCAGAAGCGAAAAACGCCGCGGTGAGGGCCGCGGCGCATGGTTGGTTGGTCTATTTATTGGCGCAATTCCGGAGGGAAGACCTTCTCCGGATTTGCCTGCGATCAGCGCGCCGGCGGCGCGTACATCAGGCCGCCCTGGCTCCACAGCTTGTTGAGGCCGCGGTCGATCTTGAGCGCACTGTCCTTGCCCAGGTGCTTTTCGAAGACCTCGCCATAGTTGCCGACGGCGGAGATCGCCTGGAAGGCCCATGTCGGGCCGAGGCCCAGCGCCTTGCCGGCTTCGTTGTCGATGCCCAGGAACCGCTTCTGGCCGACCGTGCCGCTTTCCTGCATCTTGGCCGCGTTCTCCTTGGTGATACCAAGTTCTTCGGCCTCGATCATCGCGAACAATGTCCAGCGAACGACCTTGAACCACTGCTCGTCGCCCTGGCGCACGGCCGGTCCGAGCGGTTCCTTGGAGATGACTTCCGGCAACACGACGAAGCGGTCCGGGTCGTTCAGCGTCAGGCGCTGGGCGTAGAGCGCCGAGGCGTCGGTCGAATAGACGTCGCAGCGCGCCGTGTTGAAGGCCTGGATCGTCTGGTCGGGCTTTTCGAAAGCGATGACCTGGTACTGGATGTTGTTGGAGCTGAAGTAGTCGGCCATGTTCTGCTCGGTGGTCGTGCCGGTTTCCGTGCAGACGGAGGCGCCCGAGAGTTCCTTGACGCTCTTCACGCCGAGGTCGTTGCGCACCATGAAGGCCTGGCCGTCATAGTAGTTGACGCCGACGAAGCTCATGCCGAGATCGCTGTCGCGCGACAGCGTCCAGGTGGTCTGGCGCGAAAGCAGATCGACTTCGCCCGACTGCAGCGCGGTGAAGCGCTCCTTGGTCGAGAGCGGCACGTATTTCACCTTGTCCGGGTTGCCGAGCGTGGCCGCAGCGACCGCGCGGCAGAAGTCGATGTCGAAGCCGCTCCACTCGCCCTTGTCGTTCGGCGCGGAAAAGCCGAGCACGCCCTGGCTGACGCCGCAGCGAAGTTCGCCGCGTTCCTTGACGACATCAAGCGTGGCGGCGCTGGCTGCCGTTCCGGCGAGAAACGCCGCACTCGCAAGTGCTAGAATTCCAAGTTTCATTGTCCTGTTCTCCTCTTGTTATGCAGTTTTAAAGGCACGCGTCTTCGCTGCCGGGGCACGTGCGCGTCCCGGCCAACTGGCTATCGTTTCGGCGGTATCGAGCCCGGTCTTAACCGAGCTTCCTGCTCACATCCGCAAAGGTCTCTTCGAGGACGGCGAGCAGATGATCGGCGTCGCGTTTCGAGAAGATCATCGGCGGACGCATCTTCAAGACGTTGTCATGTGGCCCTTCGGTGCCCATCAACACGCCGCGCTGGCGGGCGCCGTTGGAAACGGCCCGGGCAAATTCGGTGGCGGGTGCCTTGGTATTGCGGTCGCTGACCAGTTCGATGCCAAGGAACAGCCCCATGCCGCGGACGTCGCCGATCACCTCGTAACGCGCCTGCATCGCCCGGAAGGAGCCGATGAGGTAGTTGCCGATAGCAAGTGCGTTGCCGCGCAGGTCCTGCCCCTCGATGACGTCGAGCACGGCAAGGCCGACGGCGCAGGAAACCGGGTTTCCGCCGAAGGTGTTGAAGTACTCCATGCCGTTGTTGAAGCTGTCGGTGACCTCGCGGGTGGTGACGACGGCGGCCAGCGGATGGCCGTCGCCGATCGGCTTGCCCATGGTGACGATGTCGGGAACGATCCCTTGAGTCTCGAACGCCCACCAGTGGCTGCCGACACGGCCGAAGCCGACCTGAACCTCATCGGCGACGCAGACGCCGCCGGCTTCGCGCACCAGGCGATAGACTTCCTTCAAGTAGCCTTCGGGCAGGAACACCTGGCCGGCAACGCTCGGGATCGATTCCGCGATGAAGAAGCCGAGGCCTTCGCCCTTTGCCTGCATGGCCGCGATCTGCTCTGCGACGCTTTCGGCAAAGCGCTTGCCGTGTTCTTCTGCCGGCCAATCGGCGGGCGCGCGATAGCTGTCGGGAACGGCAGCGACATGGACATGCGGTTTCGGGCCCTTGCCGCCTTTGCGACGGAATTTGTAGGGGCTGATGTCGATCAGCTCCTGCGTGGTGCCGTGATAGGACCAGTCGAGCGTGATGGCGTTTTCACGGCCCGTATGCGCGCGCATCATGCGCAGCGCCAGGCTGTTTGCCTCCGAGCCGCTGTTGACGAAACCGGCGACTGTCAGTTCTTTCGGCAGCGTCGCGGTCAGCCGTTCCGCATAGGCGACAATATTGTCGTGCAGATAGCGCGTGTTGGTGTTGAGGATCGCCGCCTGCTTCGTCATCGCCTCGACGACCGCGGGATGGGCGTGGCCGATGTGGCAGACATTGTTGAAGCAGTCGAGATAGGCGCGGCCACTGTCGTCGATCAGCCAGACGCCTTCGCCGCGCACGAACTTGATCGGCTTTTCGTAGGAGATCGACAGGTTCGGCAGCAGCAGTTCCTTGCGCAGCTTGACGATCTCGTCATGCGCACGACCGCTCTTTGCGTAAAACTCCTCGGCAATGCCGGCGAAGGTGCGCGCATCGGGGAAGAGCTCGGCCCAGACGTCGAGATATTGCGGTTCGCCGACGCCGAGGATTTCGGTCGCCGAAAGGTTTGCGTCGATGGAAAGCTGCAAATGCAGGTGCGGCGCCCAGCCGCCGTTTTCCATCGGAGCACCCATTTCGCCGACGAGCGCACCGGCTTCGAGCCGGTCGCCAGCCTTGATCCGGCCCATTGTCTCGTGCGCCAGATGACCCCAGAGCGACACGAAGGGCGGGCAGCCCTCGGGTTCGTGGCGAAGCGCAATCAGGCAGCCGTAACCAAGCGGGTCCGCCTCGATCTCGACGCTGACGACGGTGGCGGCGATCGGTGTGAACACCTTGGTGCCGGCTGCCATGAACAGGTCGAGCCCGAGATGGCAGGTGCGGCGGGTGTTCTCGACCAGCCGTGAGACGAACATTTCGCCGGCATAGACGGTGCGCGCCTCACCCCAGGGGCCGATGCCGAGATCGACGCCGTTTTCGCGGCAATAGTCTTCCCAGATCGCCTGGGCCTCATCCGGCTGTTCACCGGCGGATTTCACCGTCATCGGATGATCAGGGTCGCCGTAGGGCACGAGCGCTGCTGGGTAGGTCGCGGCCGGGCGTTCGAGCAGCGGCGCGAGCGCCTTGCGGTTTTCGCTAATCCAGGCGGTAACGCCGCGCGTTCCCGGAGCTGCCTCGAAGCCGCAGGCCTTGCGCAGGATCGCGGTGGCAAAGCGCGGGTTCATCCGGTCGAGTTTGCGCAAGAGCGTCCAGGCTGGCCTTTCGCTGATGGCAAGGTAAGGATTGTCGGTCGTGTGGGCGCGGCGCGAGGCCGAGATCGTCACCGAGGTGACGAGCCGCATGGCGATGAGGTCGAAGAGAAGATCGACTTCCTCTTCGAGCAGCGGATATTCCGCGTGGAAGCCGCGGGCGATGGCGGCGGTGGCGCCGATCGGGTCGGGATGGTCGAGACCGGCATAGGCGGCGGCAATGGCGACTTCGGCAATGACGGGCGCATAGAGTGCGTCGCCGAAATCGATCAGCCCGGAGATGCGGTCATGATCTGATTTGTCGACCAGTACGTTCCAGTCGTTGGCGTCGTTGTGGATGACAGCCGACCGCAGTGTCGCCAGCCTCGGCTCCACCGACTTTGCAAAGCGGACAAGGAAACGCTCCAGCAATGCGCGGTCATCCGGCTCGGTTACGTGGTTCAGCCTGTCCCTGGAACGGCCGGCCTTGCGAATGTCCCAGTCGAGGTCGCGCAACGCACCCGGATGCATGAAGCCTTTCAGCGAGGCGTCGAAGCGGCCGAGCATCTGGCCGAGCGACTGGAGCGCACTGGTGCTGCGGCCGGTTTCGGCGAGCGGGTTGCCCGAGACCCAGCTGACGAGGCGCAGCCTGTGGCTGACGCCGTGCTGGCTGGTGGTTCCGGCAAGGCTGGTGCCGGCCAATGTCGGCTTGATGTGCGGCACCGGCAATTCGGCGGCAAAGGTTCCGACATGGCTGAGCAGCGCCGTCTGGAAGTCGCTCTCGACCTCGGGCTCGGCGGCATTGACGACCTTCAGGATATAGGTGGCGCCGTCGGCGGCCTCGACCTTGAAGTTCTGGTCGCGTTCGCTGGCCAGCAGCGACAGCGTGCCGGAAAGGCCGTAATGCTGCTTCAGCAGTGCTGACGCAGCGTCGATAGAAAAGTCTGGTGTCGTCTTCAGCATGTCGTTCATGGGAACCCTCGTCTTGAGAGGCAGAGTTGCACGAGCGGCCGACGCATGCATCCGGCATTATGCCGGTTGCACCGACATTATGTTTATAATAACCGTCATCTTGTCGGCGCGCTCGGAGGCGGAAATCATGCAGGACATCGACGCGATCGACCGGACGATCCTCAGCATCCTGTCGCGGGAGGCGCGCATCCCGATGAAGTCGCTGGCGGGCAGGATCGGGCTTTCCCGAAGTGCGACGACGGAGCGCGTCACCCGCCTGGAAAAGGCGGGCATCATTCGCGGCTACCGCGCCGATATCGGCCAGCTGGAGGAGGGGCAGATCCAGGCCTTCCTGCTCGTCACGCTGCAGCGTACGCCGTCGATCGGCGTGCTTGACCGGCTCGCCGGCTTTTCTTCCGTGCGCAAGGTTTCCTCCGTCAGCGGCCAGCTCGATCTGGTCGTCGAGGTCGAGGTCGGCTCCATCAACGCGCTGAATGAACTGCGCAACGAAGTGGCGACCATGGACAACGTCGAGGATCTGACGACGTCGATCGTGCTCAGGCGGGATATCGAGCGTAGCTGATATTCCCGGGGATATCGAAAGAACCTGAGGCGTATCACCCCTCGCTCAGCATCTCCGCCTCGCCGGAGAAGCGCTCGACCAACGTACGGCGCACGCGGCCGATGTCGCGCAACGGCGGCTCGCCGAAGTGGCGGGCATATTCGCGACTGAATTGCGACTGGCTCTCGTAGCCGACCTGATGGCCGGCATCTCCGGCATCGAGACTTTCTTCCAGCATCAGCCGCCGCGCCTCCTGCAGCCGCAACTGCTTCTGGTACTGCAGCGGGCTCATTGCGGTGATCGCCTTGAAATGGTGGTGCAGCGACGAAACGCTCATCGAGACCCGGCTCGCTAGGTCGTCGATGCGCAGCGGCCGGGAATAGTGCTCCTTCAGCCAGGCGACGGCGCGGCCGACCTGATGCGGCTGGCTTTCGACTGTTGCCATCTGGCGAAGCCGGTGGCCGTGCGGGCCGGTCACCAGGCGATACAGAATTTCCTGCTCGACCAGCGGCAGCAGTGCGGGAATATCGTCGGGCCGGTCGAGTAGCCGCAAGAGCCTGAGTGCTGCATCTTCGAGGTCAGGTGTGATCTTGCTGACCGTCATGCCGCGCGGCGAGGCGGAGGCCGGCATATGCCCCTGCGCCAGAAAGTCGAGCAATGCCGGAATCTTGGCCGTATCGATCTGGAAGGCGAAGCTGAGATAAGGCTCGTCGGCCGAAGCCTTGCAGACCTGCGACAACACCGGCAGGTCGATCGACGTCAGCAGATAATCGGAAGCGCCATAGATCAGCGTCTCGTCGCCGAGTACCACGCGCTTGGCGCCCTGGACGATGATCGCAAGGCTCGGCTTGTAGGCCGCGCAATTGACGGGTGCGTCGCCGGAATGGCGATGAATGCTCAAACCTGGGATTGCGGTCTGGTGGTCGCCGTCCTTCCCGGTGATCCGGGCAATGACGTCGATCATGTCCTGTCTGGCAGTCTGTCGCGTGGCTGTCATATTCTGTGGTCTTTCCAGCGGCTTAGCATTGTGTGCGGCAATGCTCAGATAAGGCTTCGAAGCGCTATTGCCATCATATATTTTTCATTCTTGCAGGATCGGGCAAAAACTTTGCAGGATCGCGATAACGCTTTTGCCGATCGCGAACGCATAGTCCCTGCCTGCGATCTGCCGGTAACGCTCCGGTCATTTCGCATCTCCCAAAATTGAAGGACAGACTGATGGCCATTGCAAGAGGATATGCGGCGACCGACGCGTCGAAACCGCTGACGCCCTTCACCTTCGAACGTCGCGAGCCGCGCGACAACGACGTGGTGATCGACATCAAATATTGCGGCGTCTGCCACTCCGACATTCACCAGGCACGCAACGAATGGGGCAACTCGGCCTTCCCGATGGTCCCCGGCCACGAGATCGTCGGCATCGTCACCGCCGTCGGCTCCAAGGTCACCAAATTCAAGGTGGGTGACCGCGCCGGCGTCGGCTGCTTCGTCGATTCGTGCACCACCTGCGCGACACGCGACGTCGATCTGGAGCATTACATGCCAGGTCTGGTGGTGACCTATAACGGCGTCGAGGCCGACGGCAAGACAGCGACGCAGGGTGGCTACTCCGACAGCATCGTCGTCAAGGAAGGCTATGTCCTGTCGATCCCGGAAAACCTGCCGCTCGACGCGGCGGCACCGCTTTTGTGTGCCGGCATCACGCTCTATTCGCCGCTTCGTCACTGGAAGGCCGGTCCCGGCAAGAAGGTCGCGATCGTCGGCATGGGCGGTCTCGGCCATATGGGCGTCAAGATCGCCCACGCCATGGGCGCGGAGGTGACGGTGCTCAGCCAAAGCCTGTCGAAGAAGGAAGACGGGCTGAAGCTCGGTGCCGACCACTACTTCGCCACCAACGATCCGGAAACCTTCAAGACGCTTCAGGGCCAGTTCGACCTGATCATCTGCACGGTCGCAGCCGAGATCGACTGGAACGCCTATCTCAACCTGTTGAAGGTCGACGGCGATTTCGTGCTGGTCGGTATTCCGGAAAATGCCGTGCCGGTCCATGCCTTCGCGCTGGTTCCGGCCCGCCGCAGCATTTCCGGCTCGATGATCGGTTCGATCAAGGAAACCCAGGAAATGCTCGACTTCTGCGGCGCCCACGACATCGTCTCGGAGATCGAAACGATCAAGATCCAGGAGATCAACGAAGCCTACGAGCGTGTCGTCAAGAGCGACGTCCGCTACCGCTTCGTCATCGACATGGCGTCGCTCGACGCGGCGTAAGCGCGGGTTCAGGGGTGCCGTACTAAAGTGCTTGCCCCGGGATCCCATCGGCTCCCGGGGTCATTCTTATTTGGTCTCAGACGAGCGGCAGTGGCCCGTCGTTCTTGATCTCTTCCATGACAGCATAGGTGCGGGTTTCCTTGACGCCCGGCAGCGTCCACAGCACCTGGCCAAGGAAATTGCGGTAGGCCGCCATGTCCTCGAAGCGGGTCTTGACGAGATAGTCGAAGCCGCCGGCGACCATGTGACATTCGAGAACCGCCGGCGCCTGCTTGATCGCGATCGCGAACTGATCGAACACGTCGGGCGTCGTCTTGTCGAGCATGACCTCGATGAAGACGAGCAGGCCGAAGCCGAGCTTCTGCGGATCGAGACGGGCGCCGAAGCCCGAAACATACCCTTCCTTCAACAGCCGGCGCAGTCTTTCGCTTGTTGCCGTCGGTGACAGGCCGATGCGATCGGCAAGCTCCAGATTGGTGATCCGGCCATCCGCCTGCAGGATGTTGAGAATTCTACGGTCTATCTTGTCGATCTGATGCATCGTGCCGCCTCCCGCTCGCGCCTCAGGCGGCAAGTCGCGTTTCCGCGAGTTTCACCCAATAGGAAATCCCGTGCGGGATCGCTTCGTCGTTGAAGTCATAGCCCGGGTGGTGCAGCCCGGCGGTGTCGCCGTTGCCCATGAAAATGAAGGCCCCCGGGCGGGCGAGCAGCATGTAGGAGAAATCCTCGCCGCCCATCATCGGATCGAGCGACGGCCTGATATTGCCTTCGCCGGCAATTTCCGCCGCTGCCTTCAGCGCGTAGCCCGTCTCGTCCTCATGGTTGACGGTCACCGGATAGTTGCGGCTGTACCAGACATCGACGGTTGCGCCATAGACGTCGGCGATGCCTTCGGCGATCAGCCGGATGCGGGTCTCGCCGATATCGCGCACTTCGGGCTTCAGGGTGCGCACGGTGCCGCCGAGCACCGCCTCCTCCGGGATGACGTTGTGGGCAAAGCCGGCGTTGAATTTGGTGACCGAGACCACGACGGAAGCGAGCGGATCGACCGTTCTCGACGCGATTGTCTGCAATGCAGTGACGATCTGCGTGCCGATGACGATCGGGTCGATCGTCTTGTGCGGCTGGGCCGCATGGCCGCCACGGCCCTTGATGGTGATGGTGAACTCGTCGGTCGAGGCCATGATCGCGCCGACGCGGCTGCCGAAATGCCCGACGGGCATGCCAGGCATATTGTGCATGCCGTAGACTTCGGCGATGTCGAAGCGCTCCATCATGCCGTCCTTGACCATCTCGTTGCCGCCGCCGCCGCCTTCTTCTGCCGGCTGGAAGATGACCGCGACGCTGCCAGCGAAGTTGCGGGTCTCGGCCAGATATTTGGCCGCGCCGAGCAGCATGGCGGTGTGGCCGTCATGGCCGCAGGCGTGCATCTTGCCGGAAGTTTCCGACGCCCAGGACTTGCCTGATGTCTCGGTGATCGGCAGCGCATCCATGTCGGCGCGCAGGCCGATGGTGCGGCCAGCACCGAGATTGCCCTTGATCAGGCCGACGACGCCGGTCCGACCAAGGCCGGTCACGATTTCGTCAACGCCGAACTCCTTCAGTTTCATTTCGACGAAGGCTGCCGTATTTTCCACCGCGAACAGGAGCTCGGGGTTCTTGTGCAGATGACGCCGCCATTCGGTGACTTCGTTTTGCAGTTCGGCGGCGCGGTTGAGAATCGGCATGAGTTGAGTCCTGTCGGTCTGTTCGATCACATCTATCTGCGGTGGATTGGCGCAGCAGCCAACGAATGGGCTTTGCCATCTCCTCGCCATATAGGCTAAATAGCCGGACGAGACGAGGCAACAGCGGAATTTCGAGGACTATGGTGGTGACAGCAGGATTTTTCATGCGAGGCAAGGCAAGAGCAGTGGGTATCGTGGCCGGTGCCTGCGCGAGCCTTCTCATGGCTATGCCGGCGGTTGCCAATCCGCGGCTCGTCGTCGACGTCAATACGTTGAAGGTTTACGAGCATCAGGACATCTTCCAGAAATGGTATCCGGCGTCGCTGACCAAGCTGATGACGGCCTATACCACCTTCCGGGCGATCAAGTCGGGACAGTTGGCGCTGACAAGCCCTGTGGTGATGACCAAGAACGCCGCTTCGGAGCCGCCGAGCAAGATGTTCTACAAGCCCGGCCAGGCGATGACGCTCGACAGCGCGCTGAAGATGATGCTGGTGAAGTCGGCGAACGACGTGGCCGTGGCGATCGCCGAAACCGTTGGCGGTTCCGAGCCCGCCTTCATCGACAGGATGAATTCCGAAGCGCGCCGCATCGGCATGACGTCGTCGCATTTCATCAATGCCAACGGCCTGCCGGGGCCCGGCCAGTACACCACCGCGCGCGACCTTGCCGTGCTGGCGATCACGCTGAAGCGCGAGTTTCCCGAATACGCGTCCTATTTCTCGCTGGAAGGGTTCACCACCGGCAAGAAGGACTATGCGAACTACAACATGCTGATCGGCCGGTTCGAAGGCGCTGACGGCATGAAGACCGGTTTCATCTGCGCGTCCGGTTTCAACCAGGTCTCCTCGGCGACGCGTGATGGCCGCAGCGTCGTTTCCGTCGTGCTTGGCGAAGACAGCCTCGGCGCCCGTGCCGACGAATCCGCGCGCCTGCTGCAGACGGCGCTGACGACATCGGGAACAGCCAAGCCGTCGCTGGTACAGATCGCGCCTTATGGTGAAACGCGCGACCTGGTTGCCGATGTCAGCAAGCAGATCTGCTCGAAAGCGGCAGCCAAGGTGCGCAGCGAAGGGCGTGACGAAGCCGGGCGGCAGAAGCTGCTCTCGCCGTTCATCCACGAGATCGGCCGTCCGCTGAAGCTGGCCTTTGCCGGCCTCATCCCCGGCAGCGGCGACAAGCTGGCCAAGGTGGGCGCCGATCCGGCTGGCCAGGGCGATGTCGCCAATGTGCCGATCCCGGTGCCGCGGCCGAGCCTCTGATCGGAGTTTCCAATGGTTAGCCCACTGCCGGCCGTGCCGGTTTCGATCCTGACCGGTTTTCTCGGTGCGGGCAAAACGACGCTGCTGAACCGGCTTCTGAAGGACCCGGATCTCTCGGATACGGCCGTCATCATCAACGAATTCGGCGATGTCTCCATCGACCACCTGTTGGTGGAAGCCTCAAGCGACGGCGTCATCGAGCTTTCCGACGGCTGCCTGTGCTGCACGGTGCGCGGCGAGCTGGTGGATACGCTTGCCGACCTCATGGACCGGATGCAGACCGGCCGGATCAAGCCGCTGAAGCGCGTCGTCATCGAGACGACCGGACTTGCCGACCCGGCGCCGGTGCTGCAATCGGTGATCGGCAACCCGGTGATTGCCCAGAGTTTTCGTCTCGATGGCGTGGTGACTGTGGTGGATGCGGTCAACGGGCTGCAGACGCTTGCCAACCACGAGGAAGCTCTGAAGCAGGTCGCGGTCGCCGATCGCATCGTCATCAGCAAGGCGGACCTTGCCGACCAGGCACAATTGGACGAGTTACGGTTGCGACTGCGGGCGCTCAATCCGCGCGCGCCGTTCATTGATGGCGACAGTCCCGAAGCAGGGCGGGGCGCGCTCTTTGCCTGCGGCCTTTACGACCCGGCGTCGAAGATCGCCGATGTCGGCCGCTGGCTGCAGGACGAAGCCGATCATGGGCATCATCTCCACGATCAGCATCATCATGACGGCGACCACGGCCACCATCGCGATCATGATCACCACCACCACCACCACCACCACCACCACCACCACCACCACCACCACCATCATCACGATGCGACGCGCCACGGGGCGGACATCCGTTCGTTCAGCATCGTGCATGACAGGCCGATCGAGCCGATGGCGCTCGACATGTTCATCGATCTATTGCGCTCGGCCCATGGCGAGAAGCTGTTGCGGATGAAGGCGATTGTCGCAGTCTCCGACAATCCGGAGCGGCCGTTGGTCCTGCATGGCGTGCAGAATGTCTTTCACACGCCGGAGCGGCTGTCCGTCTGGCCGGATCCGGCTGATCGGCGCACGCGTATGGTGCTGATCACCAAGGGGTTGAGCGAAGCATTCGTGCGCGACCTTTTCGATGCCTTTACGGGCAAGCCACGCATTGATCGTCCCGACGCGCAGGCGCTTTCCGATAATCCTCTCGTGGTGCCTGGAATGAAATTCTAGAATTGTTTGCGTGACGCCGGCCGTCTTTTGCTGCAAATGGCGCGGGAAACGGTTAAAATCTGTAGTACTTTCGGGTGATGTTTCAGCAGGCGCATAAACATTTTTGGGCTAATATTTTGGCTTTACTTCTAACTTGCCGAAACCGCTCTGAGAATGGCGATGTTTGTGCCATGGACGCGTGGATTCACCAATGAACACGCGGTGTCAGATCTATAACTGCCTGTAAAGATTGAAGTCAACGAACCTTTGTCCGGTTTTTCCCATACGGTGCTTGTCGGCCTCTTAAATCAAAAAGGGCGAGTATTTGCGCGGTATTGTCGATGTTTAGTCCGCGGCTTTCGCCACGTCGGACCGATATTTCTGTGCTTGCCAAATTAACTAGAAGTTAGTGTCTTCTTTAAAACACTGATCTGATGAACTAGCATGTTTGTTGCGGAGGGAGAGCAACGACCATGTCGATATCAGTTGCATTTGTTGACGACCATCCGATCCTCCTGGAAGGACTGGTCAGCTTATATTCTGGAAAAAGTGACCTCGAGATCGTCGCGAAGGGCGAAAACGCGGTCGATGCTTTGAAAATAGTTGAAGAATTTTCACCTGAAGTTCTCGTGCTCGATTTGAGCATGCCCGGCGATGCCATTGCGGCTATCGAGCTGGTTACGCAAAAATACAAAGACACGCGGATCATCGTCTTCACCGCAAATTCAAGCATTGAAACCGCGATACAAGTCCTGAACTACGGGGTCTCTGGCTATGTGCTGAAGGGCAGCAGCGCCAGCGACCTGCACGAGGCCATACGCACGGTCTATGACGGTGAAACGTTCATCACGGCGGGGTTCGCGACCAAGGTCATCATGGCCATGAAGACAGCGGAAATCCGTCGGCGATCCCAGGCACAACGACGCCTGAGCCTGCGCGAAGAGCAGATCGTTCGCCATCTCATGCGTGGCAGCACCAACCGCGAAATAGCGGCCTGCCTCGATATCAGCGAAAAGACCGTCAAGCATTACATGACGGTGTTGATGCAGAAACTCGACGTCAGGAACCGTGTGGAAGTGGTGCTGGCGGCGCAGCGCCTGGATGTGTTGCCGGACGGCTCTGCCGAACGCAGCGCATCACGGCGCATCAACTAGCGCATGTCGCGCAAAGCGGTTTTGCGGTGACGACATGCTCTAGTGACGATCGAACGAGCCGCCGCTGTGATCGAGTGGCAGAACCGCTGTTACCACCGTTCCGCTCGCCCGGCGGATGGTACGCATGCGACCGCCAAATGCGCGAATGCGGCGCTTCTGCGTGATGGTGCCGAGCCCTGTGCGGCCGGTGCTGCGCACGGACACAGTCGTCGATGGTGCGGTGCCCACATCGGCCACGGTGATGAAGAGGCGGTTATGGCGCGTGCCGTAGCGCAGGTGCTGGCGGTTGCCCGGCGCATGTCGCTCGCTGTTCATCAGGGCTTCCTGGATGAAACGATAGACGCAGATGTTGAGGTGTGGATCGACCGTCTGCGAGGCGATCAGTCCGACAACATCGATCTCGCGGCCGATGACATCCACGTGCCGCCTTACCGCAAGCTGGATCGTGTCGCTGAGCGACATGTCGTCGAGCTCCGGCAGCACGAGATCGGTCGAAATGTTCCTCAGCTCCTCAAGTGCCGTCGTAACCGTACTGACCAGCTTGTCGATATCCTGCCGCCTTACCGGATCCGCTGACTGGCCGCCGATCGGTTGCGTGGCCATATCGCTCAGCCTCAGCTTCAGCAAGGTCAACAGCTGGACCGGACCATCGTGCAGATCCGTACCGATCTGGTCGAGGATCATCTCATTGAGCTTGCCGGCCTCGAGCCGCGCCGTTTCCGCAGCCCCACGCAGCCGTCGGTTCTGGTTGGAGAGTTCCAGCGCGCGTCGCAGGCTGTGGCGGATGGCGGCGTGTTGGCGATCGATGAGCAGGCTGCCGCTACGAACGATCAGGAAGAGGAGCGCCAGCATCGGGACCGAGACGAGAAGCACGATGCTGATCGTCTCCCGCCAGGCCGTCGACAGTTCGCCCACCAGGAAATCGGGGCGCTCGTAGAATTCACCGACCAACAGCACCTTGCCGGCTTCGTTTCGCACGAGCGGGGCGTAGACCTCGATGTACATGCCGCGCTGCTCGTCACCGGTGTATTCGTGTTTCTCGATCATCGTACGCGAAACGACGATCTCGCCCGCCAAGGCGCGCTGTAGCTCTTCGAAGACAACCTCCTCGTCGATCTCCTTGCCCGAAGTCGAATACATCAGGCTTCCGTCTGGCCCCCAGATCTTCAGCTCGTGGACATGCTGGCCGAGCGCGCTGGTGCCCAGCAGCTGCTTGAGTTTGTCTTCGACGAATGGCGGCAGCACGCCGCGTTTGATGTCCTCCTCGGAGATCAGCGGCGCAACAAATGTCTGGAGATAGGCAGCGCCGAGCGAGCCGACGCTATTGAAGACGGTCTTTTCCAGACGGTTCGTCGTCCAGACCGCGAGTGCGATCATCAACGCCACAACGACGAAGGAGGCAATGATGATGAACTGCACCTCAAGCCGCAGTCGCTGGAATGTCGACAGCAGGTTTCTCAAGGTTGCTGCCTGGCGCAGGTTCAGCAGGAAGGTTTGCTTGGCGGTTTCTGTGTCGTTCCCAACGGAGTCCATGAAATTTGCCCGATCACCTGCTAGTGTTTTTATGTTCCCTGTTCTTTAAAAATGCGACCGCCAATTCCGGCATCACAGGCAAAAAACGCGATAAATCGGATTTCGCACGCTGGTTGTCAGTTTGGCAGACATTCACTCTGTACGATCCTGCAAAATCTAGCGGCGACTAAGGTCCGACTCTAGGGGACCTTAGTCGGTGGTCGAACGGGCCTTTGGTCGCGAAAATCACACGACGTTATTCGTCGCGCTGACGACGGCTTCGCTGCGCGTCCAATTCTTCCACCATGGTCTCACCTGATCACCGGGGGTGGCGATAGCACCGTTCCGCTCGAGAATGACGATCCGTTGCTCATAGGGGTGGCTGGCCAGTTCGCAACCGCGGACGATATTCCGATCCATTTTGCGCTTCATCGCCCTCATCCGCTCCACTGAGGACCGCGACGACGATTGCCCTATCAACACGGCCACGCCTTTCGTCAAGGAAACCCGACCCACGGGCGCATGCGTCGCATCAGGTCTGCCAGCGCGAACGCATTACACAAGGGACGCGGTGCGGACGGTTCAAGACCAAGGACGCTGCTGTTTGGCTTCAAGCGCCCTTGCGGATCAGAAAGCGATAACCGCCGTCGGCCGGCGAGGCCGCTTCGAGGCTGTGGCCGTCTTCCCGGCAGAAATGCGGGATATCGATCACCGCCATCGGATCGGTCGTCTCGATCTCGAGCAGCGCGCCTGCAGCCATGGAGGCGATGCGTTTGCGCGCCTTCAAAACGGGAAGGGGGCACTTAAGCCCCCTGAGGTCGTAAATCGTCTTCTCTTCGCCAGGCATCAATTGCCCCAGATCTTCCAGAACGGCCGCTTCTTCGGTGGCTGCTCCACGGCAACAGGCGCTTCGGCTGCAGGCTCGACGGCGCCTTCGGCATTTGCCGATGCCACGGCGGTCGTCTCGGGCTGAACCTTTTGCTGGGCTCCAGCCGACCGTGTCTGCTTTGCCGCTGTGCCTGCCGGTTGTGTCTGCGGCTGAACGGCAGCCTGTTGCTCCGGAGCTTCGGCGACGGGTGCCGGTGCCTGTTCTGCGGGTTCGCTCCTGGAGAACAGGCTCCAGAAGGATTTCTTGGCCGGCTGCTCGACGGCTGCCTGCAGCACGGGCTGGGGGATCGGGTTGGCGGCCGGAACCGGCACATGGGTGCCACCCTGTGTCGCCTTTTCCAGTTCCTTCTTCTGGATCTCGACAGCCAGCTTGGTTTCTTCGGCTTCCTTCTGCGCGGCTAGCTTCTTTTCGAGGTCGCTTGCCTTCATCAGCTTGCCGGCATCGATCGAATTGCCGGTCGGCGCGTAGGCAAGCTCGCGGCCGGTGCGCTGCTTGGCGACGATCGCCTTGCGCTCGGCCTCGCTCGGCTCATACCAGACCATGCCGTCATACTTCTTCATGGCCTTGTCGTAGTCGAGCTTATAGCCCTTTTCGAAAGTCGACATGGCCATCTGCAAGGCAGGTGGGGTCGACATCGCCGGGCACGTGCCGCCCGGGTTGAAGGCGGCGCTGCCCTGCTGGTTGAAGACGTATTTCTTCTCGCAGACATTGATTTCCGGAGGACGCTTGGTGACTTCGAACTGATCGTAGCCGACCTTCAACATGTTCCAGAAATCGATGTTGGGATTGTTGCGATGACGCGCCATGTTCTCGGCGGTCATGCGGAAAGGAAATGCCTGCAGCTGGACGCTCTGCTGTCCGCCCTTGAAGGCGTCGCGCGCCATGGCGAAAATCTCGATCATCTGCTCGTCGGTCATCGAGTAGCAGCCGGACGACGAACAGGCGCCGTGGATCATCAGATGCGTACCCTGACGGCCGTTGGCGCGGTCATAGGTGTTGGGGTAGCCGGTGTTGATCGCCAGATAGTATTTCGAGTTGGGATTCAGCTGCTGCGGGAACAGCGGATAGAAGCCCTCCGGCGCCTGACGGTCGCCTTCTTTCACCTTCGGACCAAGTTTGCCCGACCAGGCGCAAATCTTGTAGCTCTTCAAGAGCTGGAAGCGGTTGGACGTGTTGGCCTTCCAGACTTCGAGCGTGCCTTCTTCCTTGAAGATGCGCAGCGCGATCGGGGATGTCTTCTGCATCCCGAGCTCGCTCATCTTGGCGCTCATCTTGCTCGAGAGCTGATATTCGGTCTTGTTCTTGACAGTCGAAAGATCGACCGTCGCCGTATCCAGGGCATCGTTGGTGCAGCCGGCAAGCAGCGCGGCGACAGCGGCGGTGGCTACAAGGTTTCTCAAGCGCATCGGCGAAAGCCCGTTCAAACCAAAATTCGTCAGTGAGAGCCGCGTTCGCAGAAGGGCCCTTAGGGAATCAGTAAGCCATTATACTTCACGAATTCTTAACCCTGCAGGGCACGCTGCGCACGCCGTTGTTCATGACCGTACGAATATGGCCAAGATTTGGCCACAGTCCGATTTGTGGTTGCGAATTTTCGGCGAACAATCGCGTCGGATCAGAGGTTCCGGCCGATATTCAGGTACTTCTGTCGGCGATCGGTGCGCAATTCGTCGCCGTTGCGTCCGGACAATTCCTTCAGAGCGTCGGCAATCACCGTTCCGGTGCGGGCGATCACCGATTGCGGATCGCGGTGCGCGCCACCGACAGGCTCGGGAATGATGCCGTCGATCACGCCGAGCGCCTTCAGGTCCTCTGAGGTGATCTTCATGTTGCTGGCGGCTTCCTTGGCGCGGGTCGAATCGCGCCAGAGGATCGAGGCTGCGCCTTCCGGCGAGATGACGCTGTAGATCGCATGCTCGAGCATATAGACGCGGTTGCCGGTGGCGATCGCGATTGCGCCGCCGGAGCCGCCTTCGCCGATGACGACGGTGACGATCGGCACGCGCACGTTCAGGCACATTTCCGTCGAGCGGGCGATGGCTTCCGCCTGGCCGCGTTCTTCCGCGCCGACGCCGGGATAGGCACCGGCGGTGTCGATCAGCGTGATCAGCGGCAGGCCGAAGCGGTCGGCCATTTCCATGACCCGGATCGCCTTGCGGTAGCCTTCAGGGCGCGGGCTGCCGAAGTTGTGCTTGATGCGCGACTTGGTATCGCTGCCTTTTTCCTGACCGAGGACGGCGACAGGCATGCCGCGAAAACGCGCAAGCCCGGCCTGGATGGCCTCGTCATTGCCATAGTTGCGGTCGCCGGCAAGCGACGTGAACTCGGTGAACAGTTCCGAGGCGTAATCGAGGAAATGCGGACGCGAGGGGTGGCGGGCGACCTGGGTCTTCTGCCACGGCGTCAGCTTCGAATAGATCTCGGCCATCGCATCGCGGACCCGTGTCTCGAGCCGTTCGACCTCATCCGAAGTGTTCACACTCTCGTCTTCGCCAGCGAGCTTCTTCAGTTCGAGAATCTTGCCTTCGAGGTCGGAGATAGGTTTTTCGAAATCGAGATAGTTGTGCATGAGATGCGTTTCCGATCGTTTTGCCACAAGGATCTGCCGGCCGAAACCAGCCTGCCCGGCGGTCCTAATCCTGTTTTTTCGCCTGTTTGGCAAGAGGGTGATGGTTTTGCACGAGGTCGTGCAGCCGTTCTTCCAGAACATGTGTATAGATTTGTGTCGTCGAAATGTCCGAGTGACCCAACAGTTCCTGGACGGCACGAAGGTCGGCGCCGTTGGCAAGCAGGTGGCTGGCGAAGGCATGACGCAGCACATGCGGCGAGATCGTCGCCACGCGGATGCCGGCACGCGCCGCCAGTGATTTCAGGTCGCGGGCAAAGACCTGGCGGGGGAGAAAACCTGCCTTTGCCGTTGACGGAAACAGCCACGGGCTTTCGCGCTCGCCCCTGTCGGCTTTTGCCGTTTCTTCTTCGAGGGCTGCCCCATAAAGACGCATCGCGCGGATCGCGGCCTGGGAGAGCGGCACCAGCCGCTCCTTGTTGCCCTTGCCACGGACGACGAGAAAGCGCCCGTTCTGGGCGAGCACGCTTGCGGGCAGCGACACCAGTTCGCTGACACGCATGCCGGTGGCATAAAGAAGCTCCATCAAAGCGTGCATGCGCAGCTTGGAAAGCCGCTCCGGTCCGCCTGCCGTCGCCTCGGCTTCGGTCTCGGCCCGGCCGATCAGTCGTGACACGTCGTCGATGCTCAGCGTCTTCGGCAGGCTTCTACCCTTTTTGGGCGCATCGAGTATGCCTGTCGGGTCGTCGGTGCGCAGGCCTTCTGCATAGAGGAATTTGTAGAACTGCCTGAGCGCCGACAGCCTGCGCGCCTGCGAGGACGGCTTGAAGCCTTGGCCCGCCAGATGGGCGAGATAATGCCGGAGATCGTCGGTCGCCGCACTCGTCAGCCCCGTTCCGCGGCCGCGCATGTGGGACAAGGCGTCTTCCAGATCGCGCTCGTAGGATTGCAGCGTATTGACGGCGGCGCCGCGTTCGGCGCTCATCATTTCGAGGAAGGCCTCGACGTGTGCCGCGGAAAGATCGCTCATTGTGTCTTGTTGACCCGTTCGGATGGGATCTTCACGGTCACGTTGCGCTCGACCGGCTCGACGAAGGTGACGAGCGCGATCATCGTGCCGTAGATCAGCCCGGCGATGACGCCGCAGAAGAACAGGAACCGGAAGAGGGTGGGCATTTCAGTTTCCTCCGCAGGATCCCTTAAACCGGAACGAATTTAAGGATAAAATCATGCAGCCGTTGAATGTGCTGGGGCAACCGTGTGCGCGCTGGACCGGACGCGCCGCACTTTGGTAGATGCCCGATCTATATGAACGCCCCTTTCGCCAAGTTCAAGAAGCATGCACGGACGCGCGCGACGGCTTGACGCTCCACCCCGATTTGTCGATACCGGAAGGGAATGGGGAATAAGAAGTCCAATGAACGACGTGATCGAACCGGTTTCCGCGACGCTTGCCGAACGGGCGAAGCTTGCGCTCGGTAAACGCAATCTCGTTTTCATCGGCCTGATGGGCGCCGGAAAATCCGCGATCGGCCGGTTGGCGGCGCAGGCGCTCGGCATTCCCTTCGTCGATTCCGACCACGAGATCGAGCGCGTCTCGCGCATGACGATCAGCGATCTCT
The DNA here is from genome assembly GCF_001426785.1 of Ensifer sp. Root142. Lineage (NCBI taxonomy): Bacteria > Pseudomonadati > Pseudomonadota > Alphaproteobacteria > Hyphomicrobiales > Rhizobiaceae > Ensifer > Ensifer sp. Root142. The sequence goes on along the minus strand of NZ_LMFK01000048.1, from coordinate 30,486 downwards.
TTGCCCGCTACGGCGAGGACGAATTTCGGGCGCTGGAAGCACGTGTGTTGAAACGCCTGCTGCGCACCGGCCCCCGTGTCGTTTCCACCGGCGGCGGCGCCTATATCAACGAGCGATCGCGCCGCCAGATCAAGCGCGGCGGCTTGACGATCTGGCTCAATGCCGAATTGGACGTGCTCTGGGAGCGGGTCAACAAGCGCGACACACGTCCTCTGTTGAAGACCGAGAACCCCAAGCAGACGCTCGAAAACCTGATGCGCGCCCGCTACCCGATCTACGCCGAAGCCGATCTGACGGTGATGTCGCGCGATGTGAGCAAGGAGACGATGGTGGAGGACGTTCTCACCGCCGTCATAGATTTCCGGAAAGTGCCAAATGATGAATAGCCATGTGATGCCTGCTGCCGAGCGCAAGGTTCGCGTCGATCTCGGTGATCGTTCCTATGACATTCTGATCGGTCCGGGGCTGATCGCTGCTGCCGGCAACGAGATCGCCTCGCGCCTCAAGGGGCGCAAGGTGGCCGTCATCACCGACGAAAACGTCGGTCCGCGCTATCTCGAACCGCTGATGGCGAGCCTGAAGCAGAGAGACATCGAAGCCGTGTCGCTGGTGTTGCCGGCGGGCGAAAAGACCAAGAGTTTCGAGCATCTCATTCCCGCCTGCGAAGCCATACTCGGTGCACGGATCGAGCGCAACGACGCGGTGATCGCGCTTGGCGGCGGTGTCATCGGCGACCTGACCGGCTTTGCGGCCGGTATCGTGCGTCGCGGCTCGCGCTTCATCCAGATCCCGACATCGCTGCTGGCGCAGGTCGATTCCTCGGTCGGCGGCAAGACCGGTATCAATTCGCCGCACGGCAAGAACCTGATCGGCGTTTTCCACCAGCCGGATCTGGTGCTTGCCGACACGGATGTGCTCGACACGCTGAGCCCGCGCGAATTCCGCGCCGGCTATGCCGAGGTTGCGAAATACGGGCTGATCGACAAGCCGGACTTCTTCGCCTGGCTGGAGAAAAACTGGCAGGCGGTGTTTTCCGGCGGGGCTGCGCGCATCGAGGCAATCGCAGTGAGCTGCCAGGCCAAGGCCGATGTCGTGGCGGCGGACGAGCGCGAGAACGGTTTGCGTGCACTGCTCAACCTCGGCCACACCTTCGGCCACGCGCTGGAAGCCGCCACCGAATACGACAGCGCCCGCCTGGTGCATGGCGAGGGCGTGGCGATCGGCATGGTGCTGGCGCATCAATTCTCGACGCGCATGAACCTTGCGAGCGCCGATGATGCGAGCCGGGTCGAAACGCACTTGAGAGCCGTCGGCCTGCCGACGCGCATGACCGAAATCCCCGGTAGCCTGCCGCCGGCTGAAAAGCTGATGGACGCGATTGCCCAGGACAAGAAGGTCAAGGGCGGCAAGCTCACCTTCATCCTGACCCGGGGCATCGGCCAGTCCTTCGTCGCCGACGATGTGCCGGCCTCCGAGGTCCTGAGCTTCCTGAGGGAAAAGCACCCGCAATGACCGGCGAAGCATTCCTGGCATTTCTCGGCGAATACTGGCTGTCGATTGCCGCGGTCTTCTGCCTGCTATTGTTTTCCGCTTTCTTTTCGGGCTCCGAAACGGCTCTGACTGCGGCTTCGCGCTCGCGCATGCATTCGCTTGAGAACAATGGCGACGAGCGGGCGGGTATCGTCAATCGCCTGATCGAGCGCCGCGATCGGCTGATCGGCGCGCTTTTGATCGGCAACAACCTCGTCAACATTCTCGCCTCGTCCTTGACGACGAGCCTGTTGATCGGCCTGCTCGGCAATTCGGGCGTGGCGATCGCCACGGTCGTCATGACCGTGCTGTTGGTAATTTTTTCCGAAGTGCTGCCGAAGAGTTGGGCGATTGCGTCGCCGGATCGCTTTGCACTTGCCGTCGCGCCGCTGGTTCGCCCCTTCGTCGCCGTGGCCGGGCCGCTGTCGAGCCTTGTCAACGGCATCGTGCGGCGCATCCTGTTTCTCTTCGGCGTCAACCTTTCGTCCGACATGTCGATGCTTTCGGCGCATGACGAGCTGCGCGGCGCAGTCGACCTGCTGCACCGCGAAGGCTCGGTCATCAAGGCCGACCGGGATCGGCTCGGCGGCGTGCTCGATCTCGGGGAACTCGAGATTTCCGACATCATGATCCACCGCACCAATATGCGGGCGATCAACGCCGACGATCCGCCTGAAATCTGCGTGCGCGATATCCTGCAGAGCCCGTTCACGCGCCTGCCGCTGTGGCGGAGCTCCACCGACAACATCATCGGGGTGGTGCATTCGAAAGATTTGCTGCGCGCGCTTGCCGAGCCGGATGTCGAGCCGGAAAACCTCGACATCGTCAAGATCGCGCAGAAACCCTGGTTCGTCCCCGACACGACCAACCTCAAGGACCAGCTCAACGCCTTCCTGCGCCGCAAGCTGCATCTTGCTATCGTCGTCGACGAATACGGTCAGGTTCAGGGACTGGTGACGCTGGAGGATATTCTGGAGGAGATCGTCGGTGATATCGCCGACGAGCACGATCTCGATATCCAGGGTGTTCGCCAGGAGGCAGACGGGTCCATCGTGGTCGACGGCTCGGTGCCGATCCGTGACCTCAACCGTGCGCTCGACTGGTCACTGCCGGATGAGGAAGCGACGACGGTCGCCGGTTTGGTGATCCACGAGTCGAAAAGCATCCCGGAGGAGCGCCAGGCCTTCACCTTCCATGGCAAGCGCTTCATCGTGATGAAGCGGGTGAAGAACCGGATCACGAAACTCAGGATCCGCCCGGCCGAGGACCAGACGCCGATCGGCTGATGCCTACCAGCGCGTCGGCTCACCGGGGGCTGCAGGCTCGACGGCCAGCGCGTGCAGGCCGGCGTCGAGTTCGGGCTTCAACAGGTCGTTGATGGCGCGATGGCGCGCCACTCGGCTCATGCCGGCAAAGGCGTCGGCAACGATGCGGACCCGCATGTGGGTTTCGCCGCCGCCGTCGAAATCAGGATGATGACCCGCATGCAGGTGGCTCTCGTTGATCACGGCCAGCCGTTCGGGGTGGAAGGCTTCGGTCAATTTCTGTTCGATCGTGTCCCGCAGCGACATTCTTCCGTCCCATTTCCTTGGTTGCTGGATGCCCTTATGTTGGTCGGGTCCGGCAGCGCGGCCTAGGCGGCGCAAAATGCCCGCACAAAGCCAGCAACATTCCGCTTTGTCAATTCTTGTTGTGGCCCCGGCCAACCCCCATAATGAGCGCCATGAGACTCGATTCAAAATACTTCGATCGCATTCGGACACGGCGCAAGGTCGAGCCGCGCGCAGAGCCGGCCGCCCCCACCTGTCAGTGGGACGGCTGCGACAAGAAGGGCGTTCATCGCGCACCCGTCGGCCGCAACGCCGAGGGGCAGTATTTCATGTTCTGCTTCGAGCATGTGAAGGAATACAACAAGGGCTACAACTACTTCTCCGGTCTGTCCGACAGCGAAGTCGCGCGCTATCAGAAGGAAGCGGTGACCGGGCATCGTCCGACTTGGACGGTCGGCGTCAACAAGAATGCCAAGAATAGTCCGACCCAATCGCAGACCCGTTCGGGCTCTGCCGGGGCGCAGGCGCGCATGCGCGATCCCTTCGGGTTCGTCAGTGAGGCAAAAGCGCGCGCCGGCCGTCCTGAGCCGCGCCAGCGCAAGCTGAAGACGCTCGAAGCCAAGGCCTATGAAACGCTCGGCCTTAGCGCTTCGGCGACAGCCAGCGATATCAAGGCGGCCTACAAGGATCTGGTCAAGAAACACCACCCTGATGCCAATGGCGGGGACAGGGGATCGGAGGAGCGTTTTCGCGCAGTAATTCAAGCCTACCAATTGTTAAAACAGGCTGGTTTCTGCTAACAACGCGGATTATTACAGAAGCACTTTTGCAGGCGAATGCGCGGGTGCCGTCCGGTGGCCGCTCTGGAGACATGATGAGCAAGATTGACCTCGACATTTCCAACCTCCCCGACACAACCGTCTCGGTTCGGGACGTTTTCGGCATTGACACGGATTTGCGCGTTCCCGCCTACTCGAAGGCCGACGCCTACGTGCCGGATCTCGATCCGGACTACCTCTTCGACCGCGAAACCACGCTCGCCATTCTCGCAGGCTTTGCCCATAACCGACGCGTGATGGTCTCGGGTTATCACGGAACCGGTAAGTCCACCCACATCGAGCAGGTCGCAGCGCGCCTCAACTGGCCGTGCGTGCGCGTCAACCTCGACAGCCATGTCAGCCGTATCGACCTCGTCGGCAAGGACGCGATCGTCGTCAAGGACGGCCTGCAGGTCACCGAGTTCAAGGACGGCATCCTTCCCTGGGCCTACCAGCACAACGTCGCGCTCGTCTTCGACGAATACGATGCCGGCCGCCCGGACGTGATGTTCGTCATTCAGCGCGTGCTGGAATCCTCCGGCCGCCTGACGCTGCTCGACCAGAGCCGCGTCATTCGTCCGCACCCGGCATTCCGCCTGTTTGCAACCGCCAACACGGTCGGTCTCGGCGATACCACCGGCCTCTACCATGGCACGCAGCAGATCAACCAGGCGCAGATGGACCGTTGGTCGATCGTGACGACGCTCAACTACCTGCCGCATGACAAGGAAGTCGATATCGTCGCCGCCAAGGTCAAGGGCTTTACCGCCGACAAGGGCCGCGAGACGGTATCGAAGATGGTGCGCGTTGCCGATCTTACCCGCGCCGCCTTCATCAATGGCGACCTGTCGACGGTCATGAGCCCGCGTACGGTCATCACCTGGGCCGAGAACGCCTATATCTTCGGCGATATCGCCTTTGCCTTCCGCGTGACCTTCCTCAACAAGTGCGACGAGCTGGAGCGGGCGCTTGTCGCCGAGCATTATCAGCGCGCTTTCGGCATCGAGCTGAAGGAAAGCGCTGCCAACATCGTGCTTGAAGCCACCGCCTGATCCATCGTCCGTCTTTCCCCGGGAAAGGCGGACTTGTGACCCTGTGGCAAACTCGATGATGCCCCACCAGGCATCATCGCATCTGGCTGAAGAAGGAACTGTCGTGAGCTCGAACTCCAAGGCAAAGCCGACCACGCGCGAAAATGCAGCCGAACCGTTCAAGCGGGCGCTTTCCGGCTGCATCCGATCGATCGCGGGCGATGCCGAGGTCGAGGTGGCTTTTGCCAACGAGCGACCGGGCATAACAGGCGAACGCATCCGTCTGCCCGAAATCTCCAAGCGGCCGACGCGGCAGGAACTTGCCGTGACGCGCGGTCTCGGCGACAGCATGGCGCTGCGCAAGGCCTGTCATGACGCACGCGTCCACGCGACGATGTCGCCGCAGGGCGCCGACGCGCGGGTGATCTTCGATGCCGTCGAGCAAGCGCGTGTCGAGGCGATCGGCTCGCTGCGCATGGAAGGCGTTGCCAAGAACCTGAGCTCGATGCTCGAAGAGAAATATTCCAAGGCCAATTTCGGCGCGATCAGCAAGCAGGCCGATGCACCGCTCGGCGAGGCTGTTGCTTTGCTGGTGCGCGAGAAGCTGACCGGCGAGAAGCCGCCGGCATCCGCCGGTAAGGTGCTCGATCTCTGGCGCGACTTCATCGAGGAGAAGGCTGCCGGCGACATCAAGAATCTGTCGTCGACGCTCAACGACCAGCAGGCTTTCGCCCGCGTCGTGCGCGATATGCTGACATCGATGGATGTTGCCGAGAAATACGGCGACGACGACATCGAGCCGGACGAGCAGGAAAGCGAGACCGACGAGGATCAGCCGCGCAGCCAGGAGCAGGACGAAAACGCCAGCGACGAGGAAGCCGGCGACGATGCGGCCCCTGCCGACGAAAACCAGGCTGCTGAAGAGCAGATGGAAGAAGGCGAGATGGACGGCGCGGAGATCTCCGACGACGACCTGCAGGACGAGGGTGACGAGGACAGCGAGACGCCCGGCGAGGTCAAGCGCCCGAACCAGCCGTTTGCCGACTTCAACGAGAAAGTCGACTACACCGTCTTCACCCGCGAGTTCGACGAGACCATCGCCTCGGAAGAGCTCTGCGACGAGGCGGAACTCGACCGGCTGCGCGCGTTCCTCGACAAGCAGCTCTCGCACCTTCAAGGTGCCGTCGGGCGGCTTGCAAACCGGCTACAGCGCCGCCTGATGGCGCAGCAGAACCGCTCTTGGGAGTTCGACCTGGAAGAGGGCTATCTCGACACTGCGCGCCTGCAGCGCATCGTCATCGATCCGATGCAGCCGCTGTCGTTCAAGCGCGAGAAGGATACCAATTTCCGCGATACGGTCGTGACCCTCCTGATCGACAATTCCGGCTCCATGCGCGGCCGGCCGATCACGGTTGCCGCGACCTGCGCCGACATCCTTGCGCGCACGCTGGAGCGCTGCGGCGTCAAGGTCGAGATCCTTGGCTTTACCACCAAGGCGTGGAAGGGCGGGCAATCGCGTGAGAAGTGGCTGGCCGGTGGCAAGCCACAATCGCCGGGCCGCCTCAACGATCTGCGCCATATCATCTACAAGTCGGCCGATGCGCCGTGGCGGCGTGCACGCCGCAATCTCGGCCTGATGATGCGCGAGGGCTTGCTCAAGGAAAACATCGACGGCGAGGCGCTGATCTGGGCGCATGAGCGCCTGATGGCGCGGCGCGAGCAGCGCCGCATCCTGATGATGATTTCCGATGGCGCGCCGGTCGACGACTCGACGCTGTCGGTCAATCCGGGCAACTATCTCGAACGGCACCTGCGTGCCGTGATCGAGCAGATCGAGACGCGCTCGCCGGTCGAGCTTTTGGCAATCGGCATCGGTCACGACGTAACGCGCTATTATCGCCGCGCCGTGACCATCGTCGATGCGGATGAACTGGCCGGCGCGATGACCGAGCAGCTCGCCGATCTGTTCGAAGACGAAAGCATGCGCCGCCGTCCGGGGCGCATGCGCCGCGCTAGCTAATCTTTCGCGAAACCGGGGCGACCGTCTGTCGCCCCGTTCATCCCCTAGGCCGCTGCCGCGGTTGCCATCTCCTCCCCGCCTATTCTGCCCGCCCGAAGGAACTCCCCCAGATGCTTGGCCGCGGTCTCCTCGTTCTTTCCCTGTTGGCCTCGACCGGCGTGGCTTTGGCCGCCGGCGGCAGCGAGACGCTGCCCATTCGCAGCCGGCAGATAGACCCATTCAAGGTCGGCTCCAACCAGACGCGGTTCGGTCAGCTGGAATTCATCGGCGGCCTGGAGATGACGTCTTCCAATGCGCTGTTCGGCGCCGTATCCGCGATCCGATTCCGGCCGGATGGCACCTCCTTCGTCGCCGTCATGGATACGGGGCATTGGCTCGAAGGGGCGGTGATCCGTGATGCGAACGGCAGGCTTTCCGGTCTCACGGACCTGACGGCAACACCGATGGCGGACAGGAGCGGCGCGGTCGGGCTGGAGAAATGGAAGGTGGATTCCGAAGGTCTGGCACTGCGCGAGGGCGAGGTGATCGTCAGCTACGAGCAGGCCCACCGCATCGATATCTACCCGGATCCGGGTTTCTCGACTTCGGGGCCGGTCGGCAGCATGCCGCTGCCATTTCCAACAACCGAGCTGCGCAACAATGGCGGGCTTGAGACCGTGGCGATTTCGCCGAAGGATGGCCCGCTCGGCGGCGCTGCCGTCACCGTGTCCGAGCGCAGCGTCGACAAGGCGGACAATCTTCTGGCAGGCATTCTCGATGGCCCGATGAAGGGCGCCTTTGCCGTTACCCGTACCGATCCCTACGCCGTTACCGACGGCGCTTTCCTGCCCGATGGCGACCTTCTGCTGCTGGAACGTCGGTTCAACTTCGCCTCCGGTCTCGGCATGCGCATCCGCCGCATTCCGGGAGCCAGCATTCGGCCTGGCGCCGTGGTCGACGGCGACGTCATTCTCGAAGCCGACATGGGCTATCAGATCGACAACATGGAGGGCCTCGACGTGGTCGCTGGCGCCAGTGGCGATGTCCGCGTCATCGTCATCTCCGATGACAACCACTCGATCCTCGAGCGCAATCTGATGCTGGAATTCCGCCTGATCAAATGAAAACGGGGCCATTCGGCCCCGTCATCAATCACTTGTTCTGCTGCTGCATGTTTCCTGAAATCGTATTCGATTTAAGGATCAAAACATGCAGCAATTCAAAGTGCTACAGCGACCTTTGCGCGTCTATAAGACGCGCTGCGCTGTAGTATCAGGCTGTCGCCTTGCCTGATGGCATCGGCTTGATCACGCTCATCAGCGCGCCGTAGGGCAAAAGCATGATGATGCCGCAGAGGATCTTCACCGTCAGGTCGCCGAGCGCCCAGGAGATCCAGCGCGGAGCCTCGGTCGCAAGGATGCCGAGCAGCGGTGCTGTCTCCAGCGCAAAGCTGTCATTCGGCCCAAAGAACACGAAGAACGGCGCAAAGGCGAAGGAGAAGAACATGGCCGTGTCGAGCGCCGAGCCGATCAGCGAGCCTGCCAGCGGCGCATGCCACCAGCTCTGGCGGCGGAGCTTGTTGAACACGGAGATATCAAGCAGCTGGCCGAACAGGAAGGCGGAGCCGGAAGCGATGGCGATGCGCGGCGTCGCTGCGAAGAAGGACAGAACGATCGCCACGAGGAAGCCGACAACGACGACACGACGCGCAATGCGCGGGCCGAAATGGCGGTTGGTCAGGTCGGTGACGAGGAACGCGAAGGGATAGCTGAAGGCACCCCAGGTCAGGAGGTCGCCGAGCTGCATGCCGGCGATCGAGCCCGGCAGCGGATACTGAACGAGGAAGTTTGAGGCCACGACCACCAAGGTCATGAACGCGACATAGATGAAGAACGTGCGGTTGATCAGCATTTTTTTATCCTGGGAGATGCCACCAGTTGAGCGGAAGCCAGGCTTGAACGCCGGGCCGATGAAAATCTGCAAATTAAACACGAGAAAAAGGCTTGCCGGATAAACCCGCAAGCCTTTTTAAAGTCGTGTCGAAGACAGACGCTGGCGCTGATTAAGCGGCAGCGGCTTCAGCGTTCTTCTTGACGATCTGACGGCGCAGCAGGCGAGCGCGCATGCTCAGCTCGTTCTCGTCGGCCTTCACGAGGAAAGCGTCAAGACCACCGCGGTGTTCAACCGAGCGGAGAGCCGCTGCGGAAACGCGCAGGCGGAAGCGCTGGCCGAGAGCATCGGAAATCAGCGTGACGTTGCACAGGTTCGGAAGGAACTTGCGCTTGGTCTTGTTGTTGGCGTGGCTGACATTGTTGCCCGACTGGACGCCCTTGCCGGTCAATTCGCAACTACGGGACATGGTACACCTATTCTCTTTATCGCCGCCGGACGATGCGGTAGCGGGCCCAGAGCCCAGGCCGCGTTCCTGTTGGCCATTATTGGAAAGTTGCGGTTCTATAGTCAGAGACAGCCCGCCCGTCAAGCCAAACCTCTTGCATTCTCGGAAAACCGCCGTTTCTCCCGGCTGTTTCTGCATCAGGCAAGCTCGATCGCGGCCACAATAATGCTTCACGCGAGTCATTCCAAGCTGATTTACGATGCGCTATCTGTTGTCCTGCGGATGCAGCAGAGGTCCATGATGCGGTAGCGTTCCGGCCGCCGGATCTGTCGGAAAAGGCGTAGAAAAGCCGTAAACGACCTGCATTCCAAGGCATGGCGACGGCATTCGAGTAATGGATCTCTCAGGGCATGAAGTTGCGCATCGGTTCTCGCGCGGTAGCGCTGTTGTCAGTGGCAATGTTTTCCACAGCATCGCTTGCTGCAGATATCGAACATCAGACGGATTACAGCATCTCGCTTGCCGGTTTGCCGCTTGCGAGAGCGTCGTTCCATACGGCGCTTGTAAAGAATCGCTACACGATATCAGGAACGCTGCATTCGGCCGGCCTCGTCGACATTTTCAGCCGGACTTCGGGGCAGACCCGTGTTTCCGGCGTCATCGGCCGCGACTATCTGCGCGCAAACGAATATTCGATGTCCTATCGCAGCGGCAAGAAGGGCCGGGCGATCAGCGTCACCTACAGCAACGGCAACGTCGTGCATGCCAGCATGAATCCGAAGCGCACGCCGCTGCCGAAGAACTGGGTGCCGGTGACCTCGCGCGACATGCGCAACGTGCTCGATCCCTTGTCCGGCCTTATCATTCCCGGTAATGCCCGCGTCTGCCCCAATACCCTTCCGATCTTCGACGGCGAATCGCGTCTCGACATCAAGCTGTCGGCGAGGGGGACCAGGCCGTTCAAGACCAAGGGATTCGAAGGCGAGGTGATCGTCTGCGGCATCCGCTTTGTTCCGAAGGCGGGCTACAAGAAGGGGCGCGAAGACGTCGAATATCTCAGGCAGCTGCAGACCATGGAAATCTGGTTTGCCAAATCTGATGTCGTCGATGTCTATGCGCCCGTCTATGTGCGCATCCCGACCAAGCTTGGCCCCGTGACGGTTTCCGCGACGCGATTCGGCGGTTGATCCACCGAATGGTGGAGATTATCACTAACATTTCACGCCGAGTACTAACATTTCGCGCCGAGTCGTGATTTTATCCGCGCCGGTTTCCGCTACAGCGCAGCGCGTCAAACGTGACGTGCTGCGCTGTAGCGCTTGAAGCTTGCTGCATAATTTTCTCCTTAAATCGATTCCGATCTAAGGAATTATGCAGTTGGAGGCTGCACGAGGGGATAAGACATGAAATTCAAGGCAACGTTGATCGGTGCAACCGCCATTTTGATGTGGTCGCTCCTGGCGCTGTTTACCGCTGCATCCGGCAAGATGCCGCCGTTCCAGTTGTCAGCCATCTGTTTCCTCATCGGCAGCATTCCGGGGGTCGTCGTTCTCGCGCTGAAGCCGGAGCGGCTGGCGCTGTTGAAGCAGCCGGCGAAGGTCTGGATCACCGGCATCGCCGGTCTTTTCGGTTATCACTTTCTCTACTTTACCGCACTTCGCAACGCGCCGGCTGTCGAAGCCGGTCTGATCGCCTATCTCTGGCCGCTGCTGATCGTCGTCGGCTCTGCCCTATTGCCGGGCGAGCGGCTGCGCTGGTACCACGTTGCCGGCGCTTTTGCCGGCCTGATGGGAACGATCATGATCATCGCCCGCAACGGTATCGCCTTTGACGACGCCTATCTGATGGGGTACGGCGCAGCCCTGCTGTGCGCCTTCACCTGGTCCGGTTATTCGCTGCTGACGCGCCGCTTCGAGGCGGTCTCGACCGACGTCGTCACCGGCTTCTGCCTGGCGACATCGCTTCTCTCGTTCGTCTGCCATCTTGGTCTCGAGACGACCGTCTGGCCGGAAACGACGTTCGAGTGGCTGGCGGTTGCGGGCCTCGGCCTGCTGCCGGTCGGTGCCGCCTTCTATGCCTGGGACTTCGGCGTCAAGAACGGCAATATCCAGCTGCTCGGCGTTGCCAGCTACGCCGCACCGGTTCTGTCGACGCTGATCCTCATCCTGTTCGGTTTTGCCGAGCCGTCATGGCGTATCGCCGCCGCATGCCTTTTCGTGACGGGCGGCGCGGTGCTGGCGGCCAAGGACATGATCTTTCGTAAGGCGCGCACGGCGGTGCAGCCGGCAGAGTAACCTTCCGGGCGGAAAACCGCTTCACACTTTTCCTGAAAATGCTCTATTTCTCAGGCGGCGCCCAGTCGGGGGCCGCCATCTCGAAGACTGAGAAATCGAAGCCCGGCGCCACCGTGCAGCCGACAAGCGTCCAGTCGCCGAGCGAGACGGCGGATTGCCACCAGTTGGGCGGCACGAGCCCCTGTGGGCGCTCGCCGCCGAGAATGCCGGGGCCGAGGCGCAGAACCGTTGCAGGCTCGCTGTCGGCGGCAATGCTGAGCTCCAGCGGCGCGCCAGCATAGTGATGCCAGACCTCGGCGGCGTCACGTACCCGATGCCAGTGCGAGCGCTCGCCGCGCTCCAGCAGATAGTAGATCGCCGTCGAGTGGCCGCGCGGCCCGCCGTTGGCGTCGCGGAAGGTCTGCACATACCAGCCCCCTTCGGGGTGGCGCGTCAGCCCAAGGATCTCGATGATGGCGGCCGGCGTCAGTTCCTGATCGGCCGTCATCAGAAATTATCCTTGCGCTTGCGGATTTCGGCAAAGACAGCCGCATCGGTCGCCCCTTCCATGCCGAGATGCGCGCGGATCTTCGGGTCGGCGGCGCGCAGGAACGGGTTGGTGCGCCTTTCGAGGCCGATGGTCGTCGGCGCCGTAAAGCCGCCATCGCAGCGGGTTTCTTCGATCTCGGCCGCACGCTCCCTCAATGCATCATTGTCCGGGTCGATCGTCACGGCGAAATGGGCGTTCGACAGCGTGTATTCGTGGCCGAAATAAACAGTAGTGTCGTCGGGCAGGGCGAGAAGTCGGCTGAGCGACTGCCACATCGTTTCCGGCGTTCCCTCGAACAGGCGGCCGCAGCCGAGCGCAAACAGGGTGTCGGCGGCAAAGAGCAGCTTATCCTCAGGAAGGTGGAAACAGATATGGCCGGCGGTGTGGCCGGGCGTCTCGATGACGTCGACCGGGTGGCCGGCAAAATCGAAGCGTTCAGCGTGACGCACGCTCCTGTCGATGCCGGGGATATTGGCCGCCTCTGCCGCCGGCCCGATGATGGTGGCGCCGAAACGATCCTTGAGCGCGACGTTGGCCGCGACATGGTCTCCGTGGTGATGGGTGGTGAGGATATGGGTGAGCGTCCAGCCACGCCGCTCCAGGGCCTCCAGGATCGGCTGCTCCTCGGGCGCGTCGATCGAGGCGGTGGCGCCGCTTACCGGATCGTGCAGCAGCACGCCGAAATTGTCGGTGCGGCAAAGAAAGAGGTCAAGTTCGAGCGCGGCCATGGCGTGTCTTCCGATCGGGCTTCTGCTGCAGGCGCCTTCGATCGCGGTCGATCAAAGGACAAATCATGCGGCGAGTTTAACGCTACAGCGCCCCTTTGCACGCTCTATGAGCATGCGGTGCTGTGGTGACTGCCGCCGAATGTAGCGAGGCTTGCCTTGAAGTCTACCGCTTCAAGGCTAACATGTTGCGCATGCACACCGATATCGTCGACCTCCGAGAATTCTATCACTCCGAACTGGGCCGCATGGCCGAACAGTCCGTCACCATTGCGCTGTCTTCGGTCTGGGCGCGCCTGCCCGAGGAGCGGCTTGTCGGGCTCGGCTATGCCGTGCCCTATCTCGAGCGTTTCCGGAAGGACACGGAGCGGACCTTTGCTTTCATGCCGGCGGGGCAGGGGGCGGTGAACTGGCCGGTTGCCGAGTTGTCGTCGACCGCGCTGGTGTTCGACGAGGAATTGCCGCTGCCCGATTCTTCCATCGACCGGGTTTTGATGGTGCATTCGCTGGAATTTGCCGAAAGCCCGCGCGAGACGATGAAGGAGATCTGGCGGGTGCTGGCGCCGGGCGGCCGGCTGGTGATCGTCGTGCCCAATCGTCGTGGTGTCTGGGCGCGCATGGAGCATACGCCGTTCGGCTCGGGGCGGCCCTATTCGCGCGGTCAGCTGACGGCGCTTCTGCGCGAGACGAACTTCACACCCGGCGCCTCGTCGGAGGCACTGTTCTTCCCGCCGTCGAAGCTGAAGATGATCCTGCGCCTGCGCCGGGGCTTCGAGCGGCTTGGCCGCTCGCTCTGGCCGGTCTTCTCGGGCGTGATCGTGGTGGAGGCGCAGAAGCGGCTTTATCAGGGCCTGCCGGTTGCCGCGCGTGCGTCGCGGCGCGTGTTCGTGCCGGTGCTGGCGCCACAGGGTATCCCGAGCACCCGGGAGCGCCCGCGCGCCCAGCCTTGATCGCCACTCTGCCGGGCTTGCCGACCCTCGACAAATGCCGATTGCGCCGGTATTGGCTTGGCCTCATTTCCTGCCTTGAAAGCTGATCCGATGAGCCTTGCCTCGAAGAGCCCGCAGCCGCGTCCCGGCATTCTGGACATTGCCGCCTATGTGCCCGGCAAGGAGCATGCCCCCGGTGTCGCCAAGGTCCACAAGCTCTCGTCCAACGAGACGCCACTCGGCGCCAGCCCCAGGGCGATCGAGGCCTTCCAGGCCGCGGCCTTCAACCTGGAGCGCTACCCCGACGGCCAGGCCCAGGCGCTGCGCGCGGCGATCGGTGCTGTGCACGGGCTCAACCCGGCAAACATCCTGTGCGGCAACGGCTCGGACGAACTGCTCGGTCTCCTGTGCCACACCTATCTGGCGCCCGGCGACGAAGGCATCATCACGGAGCACGGGTTCGTGGTCTACAAGATCCAGATCATGGCCGCCGGCGGTACGCCGGTCATGGTCAAGGAGCGCAACGCGACCGTCGACGTCGATGCCATTCTCGCGGCGGTCACCGAGCGCACGAAGATCGTCTTCATCGCCAATCCGGCGAACCCGACTGGAACCTATATTCCCGTCGACGAAGTTCGCCGTCTGCATGCGGGCCTGCCCGAGGGCGTGCTTCTGGTGCTCGATGCCGCCTATGCCGAATATGTTCGGCGCAACGATTATGCGGCCGGGCTCGAACTGGTGTCGGCCAACCGCAACGTCGTCATGACCCGGACGTTCTCCAAGATCTACGGTCTTGCCGGTCTGCGTATCGGCTGGATGTACGCTCCGCCGCAAGTGATCGACGCGGTCGATCGCGTGCGCGGGCCGTTCAACCTCAGTGCGGCGGCGATTGCAGCCGGTGCCGCGGCCGTGCGCGATCAGGCCTTCGTCGCTGAGGCGGTCGACCATAACCTCGTCTGGCTGGAGCGTGTCAGCCGCGCGGTGGAATCGATCGGTCTCACGATCACGCTATCGGTTACCAACTTCGTGCTCATCCATTTCCCGGACGAGGACGGCATGCGTGCGAACGACGCGGATACGTTCCTCACTCATCGCGGCTACATCCTGCGTGCGATTGCGGCCTACGGCTTTCCCAATGCCCTGCGCATGACCATCGGCTCGCAGGAAGCCAATGAGGGCGTGATCGCGGCACTGACAGAATTCATGGGACGGAAATGATGACACAGCAGTTTGAAACGATCGCACTTATCGGCATCGGCCTCATCGGCTCATCGATCGCCCGGGAAATCCGAGACAAGCAGCTCGCCCAAACCCTGGTGATCTCGACCCGCAGCGAAGCGACGCTTTCGCGCGCCGAGGAGCTTGGCCTTGGCGATCGCTATACGCTGTCGGCTGCCGATGCGGTGCGCGGTGCCGATCTCGTCATCGTGTCGGTGCCTGTCGGTGCGTCCGGTGCGGTGGCCGCGGAAATCGCCGCCCACCTGAAGCCTGGCGCGATCGTCACCGATGTCGGCTCGACCAAGGGCTCGGTCATCGCCCAGATGGCGCCGCATCTGCCCGCCACGGTTCATTTCGTGCCAGGGCATCCGATCGCCGGTACCGAGCATTCCGGTCCGGACGCCGGCTTCGTCGGCCTCTTCCGCGGTCGCTGGTGCATCCTGACGCCGCCGGACGGCCAGGACGAGGAAGCGATCGCGCGGCTGCGGCTGTTCTGGGAAACGCTTGGTTCTATGGTCGAGCAAATGGATGCCGAGCATCACGACAAGGTGCTGGCGATCGTCTCGCACCTACCGCACATCATCGCCTACAACATCGTCGGCACGGCGGACGATCTGGAAGCGGTGACCGAATCCGAAGTCATCAAATATTCCGCGTCCGGTTTCCGCGACTTCACCCGCCTGGCCGCGTCCGACCCAACCATGTGGCGCGACGTCTGCCTGCACAACAAGGACGCGATCCTCGAAATGCTGTCGCGGTTTTCCGAGGACCTCGCCTATCTGCAGCGGGCAATCCGCTGGGGCGACGGCGACAAGCTGTTCGATCTCTTCACCCGCACCCGCGCGATCCGGCGGTCGATCATCCAGGCAGGTCAGGACACGGCCATGCCGGACTTCGGCCGTCACGCGATGGATCAGAAGTAGCCGATAAACGAAAGAGCCCGGGGCGTGGATCATCCACGCCCCGGGCTCTTTGTATTCTCGCGAAGGCCGCCAGAGCGAGCGGCTTTTCGCTGCACCGGGATCAGAGCGTCGGCAGCACGCCGATCGGGATGAAGGCGAGGAAGGCGGTGCCGTCGCGCACGTTGAGCTTGACTGTCGCCTCGTTCTTGCCGTTGGCCAGCGCCTTCAGCATGTTGGCCGTGTTGTTGACCAGGTTCGCATCGTCGGGGATCAGCGTGACCAGGTTTGTGCGCCAGGCGTCGATATTGGTCATCGTCAGCGAAAACTCGCCGGAGATCAGCCCCTGGTCGTTGACCGAGAAGGGGCCCGACAGCTTGGCGTTCATGCCCGAGCCAAGGTCGACTGTCATCTGGCGCAGTTCGCCCTTGCTCCCGCGCAGCATCGCCGGCGTCGGGATGCCGGAGCCCATCCAGCTCGCCTTGTCGACAAAGGTGAGGTCGGCGGCAAGATTGGCGGGTGGCGCGAAGCTTGCGCCGTTCTCAGGACGAAGATCGAGCTTGTCGACGCTCAAGGCCGCATCGAGATCGTTGCCGTTCTGACGCAGGTGCATTTCGCCGTGGCTGGCGCCGAAGCCGAAGCTGTCGCCGGTCAGCGGCAGACGCACGGTGCCGGTCAGGTTGTCATAGGTCAGCGAACTGCGGTCGAGCCCGGAAAGGGTCGCCCTGACGCTTGCATGCAGCAGCGTCCAGTCGGCCGAGACATTGAGGTCGGGCGAAACGCGCAGTTCGGCCGGACCATCGAGCTCGATGATCGCATGGCTGGGCTGGTAGACTTGTGCCGCGGTCCGAAGCGCGCCGAAGGAGGCGGAGGCACCGCGGCGGGTGTCGTCGAGATTGACCTTGTCGCAGAACAGGCCGATGCGGAACGGGAAGCCGCGCACGTCCATGTTCGTGCACTCGCCGCCGAGCCCGTTTGCCCGGCCGTCCGCGAGCTGGGTCGTCAGGCGCTTCTCGACCTGGTCGGCGACGGCATACCAGCCGGCCGAATAGGCGGCACAGACGATCACTATGCCGGCGATAAGCCAGCGAAACTTCCGGCTGACCGGCGAGGGATTGGCGACTGCGGTTGCGGTCATGGTAACGCGTACTCCACCAAACTCAGATCGCGGCCGCCTTTCGGGTGGCGCCGCCGATCCTGCTTATTATCTTTCATTCTATGCACGGGAACGACTTGTCTCTTCCGTGCCGAGATGCTGTGCCGTAGAAAAACCGACATGGCTGGCCACCGATGAGCCGACGATTCGGCGATGAGCAGACAGCGCGGATTGAATGACAGTGGATATGGACGAATTTTGGGTCTTTGGCTACGGGTCGCTGATGTGGAACCCGGGCTTCCGGTTCGAGGAAAGATCGACGGCGCGGGCATTTGGCTATCGTCGGTCGCTTTGCGTGCGCTCTTGGGTGCATCGCGGTACTCAGCAGCGGCCGGGCCTGGTGCTCGGGCTCGACTATGGCGGCTCGTGCATCGGCGCGGCTTTTCGCATCGACAACGGCGAGAGGGCGGCGGTGATCGACTATTTGCGGGAACGCGAGCTTGTCACGCATGTCTACAAGGAAAAGACGATGCCGGTGCAGCTTGCCGACGGGCGGCGGGTTCCGGCGCTGACCTATGTGATCGACCGCGCCCATGTGCAGTATGCCGGAGCGCTGAGCGCTCCGGAGGCTGCGGCGATCGTCGCCGTCTCGTCGGGAAAGTCGGGTCCGAACAGCGAATACGTGTTCAACACGCTTGCCCACCTCAAGGAGATGGGCATTCGCGACCATTGGCTGGAAGAGGTCGTGGCGACCCTTAACGCATAATGTCCGGGATCAGGCTCGGTTTAGCCGCGGCCCATCGCCTTCAGTTCGGCAAGGCGCTGCTTTGCCGTCGGCGGCAGCGGCAGATGCGGGTTGTTTCTGACCGTCTCGATCAGAAGCTCGTCGCTTGCCGTCTCGGTCACCTCGATCAGCCTGGCGAGGAACTCGTCCGGATCGAGGCCCGCCTCGATCGGCGGCAGCACGCGAACCTTGAAATGGCCGGGGAAACGCAGAAACTTGCGGCGCGGCCAGAACAGGCCTGGATGCATGGCGACGGGCACAACAGGCACGTTGAGGTCACGGTAAAGTCGGGCGATGCCATATTTATAGTGCGGCGGTGCGCCGGGCGGCCTGCGGGTGCCTTCGGGATAGATGATCAGTTCTCGGCCGGACGCCATTTCCTGCTTGGTCCGATCCATGACTTCGGTCATGGCCCGGCCACGCGCGGCACGGTTCACCGGCACCATGCGCTGCTTGCGGACGTACCAGCCGAAGAGCGGGATCCAGGTCAGTTCGCGCTTGAGAATGAAGAAGGGATCGTTGAGCCAGGGCAGGAGCGCATAGACATCCCAGAACGACTGGTGCTTGGGCGCGAAGATGTAGCCGCTCTTGGGGATGTTCTCCAAGCCCTCGATCTCGAAGGTCGTGCCGACAATCTTTTTGAACAGCCAATGATTGCTGCGCGCCCAGTTCTTCGGAACGAACCAGGCCTTCTTCCGCGACACCAGAAAATAGGCCGGCGTGAAGACAATCATCTGCAGGATCAGATTGACGTAGAAGACCAGATTGAAAAGGACCGAACGCAGGACGATCATCAGCAGGCTCTCGAGGCGAGTTCAGGGATATCCAGCCCGTGGGCCGATGGATCGCTGCGTACACGAATAAACGCCGAAGGAAAACCGCCCGTCGTCACTTTGCTGATTAAGGGGTGGCAGCGATTATTCTTCGGCCGGTGTCGCACGCGAGGGAACGGTGCGCAATCCGCTCGCCGGGCGGGCACCGGCCATATCGCGCACGGAGGCGACGGAATACTTGCCGAACTCCAGCAGGATCGATTTCAGCACCATCGGATTGCGCAGCCAGTTCGTCGTCTTGAGGTCGGAGTTGACGACAGGATAGGCGATGAATTCGGTCTCCGGGCGGGCGCGACGCAACTCGAGCAGGCTTCGCGGCATATGGTAGTTGTTGGTCACAACAAGTACGCGCTTGTAGCCGTGATCGCTGATCCATTGGCTCGCCTCGGTCGCATTGCCGATCGTGTCGATCGCCTCGTGGCCGATGTCGACGCAGCATTTGAAGAGATCGGCCGAGCTTTGGGTGTTGCGCCGGATCTGGCTGCCGGTGGTCGCCGGGTGGACGCCCGAAATCAGCAGCCTTTTGCCGGCCCCGGATTTCAAGAGGTCGACCGCCTGATCGATGCGCTGGAAGCCGCCGGTCAAGACGACGATCGCTTCCGCCTTCGGGTCTTCCGGCGGTTGCATGGACGCGACGGTATCGGCGAAATTGAGGAAGGCCGCGACCACGATCGCGAACGGCACAAGCAGAATGAAAAAGGTCCGGCGGAGAATTTTGCGCAAGGGACTACGGGGTCGGCGTTCCTGCTCGGCCCCGCCTTGCCATTTGCCTCCTCCGGCCATCCCGCTCCCGCGAAGTCCTTGCGCCATCATGATTCTCTTCAGATAGCGCCAGATTGCGGCAAGGAATGGATCGAATAAAGGTGAAACATCTGGGCGTCAGCTTTGGTAGGTATCCGTACGTCCGGGATCAGAGCGGATCAGGTCGATCTCGTAGATCGTGCGCGTTACCGTGAGCCGAGCCGTCAGCGTCGTCAACACCGCAATGACGATCATGATGGCAAGAATACCGAGATAGCCACTGTAACCGATGGTGAACGTGCCGAAGAGGGCGGTGGCCTGGTCCGTTTCCGGCGTCGCCAATGTGCGCGATTGCCAGTAGCCAGCAAGCGCGAAGAACAGCGCCGCCAGCAGCCCGCCGGCGCCGGCCCCCTTGAGGCTTATTCTGAGGAAATGCTTCTGGAACTCCGATGCCACGAATCCTGCCTCGGCGCCGACGAAATGCAGCACTTCGACGATATGGCGGTTTCCGGACAGTGCGCCGCGCGTGGCGAAGATGACGGTCAGCACCATGGTCGAGAAAACGAGGATCAGCACGCCGGTCCCGATCATTGCCGTGGTGTTTGCCATCGCCACCAGGCGGTCGACCCAGGTACGGTGATCGTCGAGGAAGGCCTGCGGGATGATCTCGGTCAGCGCCTTGCGCATGGCTGCGAAATCGGGCGGATTGTTTTCATCGATGGTGATGATGACGAGGCGGGGAACGGGCAATTCGTCGAGATCGAGGCCTTCGCCGAGCCAGGGCTCAAGCAGGCGGGCCGTTGCTGCGCGGTCGACGATGTTGCCACCTGTCGCTCCGCTGAAGGTCAGGGCCAGATCTCGCGCATCGGCAAGCGCCTTTTCCATATCGAGACCGTCGTCCGGTTTGATCTGGATGGTGATCTCGCGGGAAATCTGGCTCTGCCAGCTTTGGGCCGTGGCGCGCACCATGCTGACACCGCCGAGCGTGAGGCAGGCGAGGAACGACATGATCGCGATCACGCACATCAGCGCGTGACCGGACACGTTCGTCGACGGCACGATCGGCCCCATCGGGCGCACGCGCATCTCCGTGCGGCGCGGCTGCTGCTGCGGTTCCGGTTGCTGCTCCGGCACCTCATGGGTGCGTTTGGTGCGGCCCTCACTCATAGATATCGAGCCGCCCTTGCGAAAGGATCATGCGCCGCGCCTCGACCTGATCCATCAGCGACAGATCGTGGGTGGCAATGACGACGGCGGTGCCGAGCCGGTTGAGTTCGAGGAAGAGGTTCAGCAAGCGGCGGGCCATCGGCGGGTCGACGTTGCCGGTCGGCTCGTCCGCAAGCAGGATTTCGGGGCGGTCAATCAGCGCGCGGGCGATTGCCGCGCGTTGCTTCTCGCCGCCGGAAAGTACGGGCGGCAGCACATTGATGCGCTCGCCAAGCCCAACCCATTTCAACAGTTCGAGCACGTCGGCGCGGTAGCTCGATTCGTCCTTGCCGCGCACGCGCAGCGGAAGCGCAACGTTCTCATAGGTGGTCAGATGATCGAGCAGGCGGAAGTCCTGGAAAACGATGCCGACGCGCCGGCGCAGCATGGGGAACTCTTCGCGCGGGATCGACGAAATGTTGCGGTCGAACATGCGGATCAGACCGCGCGTCGGCTGCAGCGAGAGGAAGAGCAGGCGCAACAGCGTCGTCTTGCCGGCGCCGGAGGGGCCGGTGAGGAATTGGAACGACCGGCGCGGAATGTCGAAGGTCAGGTCCCGGAGAATTTCCGGCCCCATGCCATAACGCAATCCGACGTTCTCAAAATGAATCAATGGGTACCCATCTCTCTCACGACCCGTGCGGTTCTGCTTGGGGACGGCTATCTGCGCATAGGACGCCAAGCGCCGAAAGGCAAAACCGCCAGCGGAATCATGGTTAAGCAGCGGTTAATTTTTCATGAAAAGACGCCGCTTTCACGGCCTCTTTCCGAAGCATTAACCATTTCGGTTTACGTGTCGGAAAGATTTGATGCAATGCCCTGATTCTTGCACCGCCAGGGATCGGCGCATTGCCCGATGGTTTCGCATGGATGGCAGGTCCGTCCGCGATCCAGGAGGAAAAGGCGATGCAGGCATTCCGCACGAAATCGGCTGGAGCCGCGGCCTATGCCGATCTGCTGCCACCGGACCGCGGTCCACGCGAAGCTGCACCCGCGCCGCGCCGCGTCGACTATGTCGACGCCGAATTCGAGACCGTTTCGGCGACGGCCCGCCGCAATCCCTATCCCGTTTTCAATGACAATCGGCGGCACACTCGACGCCACGGCCCGACATTGACGGTCGTTCGCGACGAGAAGGCCGCCCTCAGGCGCCTGTTGTCTCTCGCCGAGACTTGGTTGCGCGCCATGCCGGCACGCCGGTTCGCCGCGCTTGTCGCAGCTTTCGCCCTTGCGGCGTTTGCGGCTATCATCGTCCTTTCGACCGGTGACGGGGTCGAAAGCGAGCCATTGGCGATCACCGACGTCACTGCGTCGCTCGATTATTCCGGCGGCATGCGGGTACTTTCGGTCTACGGCTCCATCGACAATTCCTCTTCCGCCCTGCAGCGACTGCCGTTGGTCGTGGTGGATGTGGTCAGCAATGGCCGCAAGGTTACGGCGACGCGATTGATGCCGGAGGGTGCCGCCATCGCACCCGGCGAGAGCCGCCGCTTCGTGACCAGGCTCCCATATGCAGGTGGAAAAATGCCCGAGGTGAAGGTTTCCTTCGCCGAAAACGGTGTCTCCGTGCGCTGATTGTGCTAAGCGGGCGCAAAAGGGAAGGCGTTTGTCTTCCGGATGAAACGCTGGAGAAACCGCATGCCCGTCGTTCGCGGAAAGAATATCGAGCCCCTTTATACGGCAGAGACGATCGCCGCACGCAACACCGAGCTTGCCGACATGATCGTCGAGGGTCCGCACAAGGACCTTCTGGTGATCGCGGTGCTCAAGGGCTCGTTCATCTTTGCCGCGGACCTGATCCGCGCCATGCACAACACCGGCCTGGCACCGGAAGTCGAGTTCATCACGCTGTCGAGCTACGGGCTCGGCACGGTCTCCCAGGGCGTAAAGATCATCAAGGACATCGATAGCGACGTGCATGGCCGCGACGTGCTCCTGATCGACGATATCCTGGAATCCGGGCGCACCCTGCGTTTTGCGAAGGAACTGATGTACGAGCGCGGCGCGCGCAACGTCACCATTGCGGTGCTGCTCGACAAGCGCGTCAAGCGCAAGGTCGAGCTCGAGGCCGACTATGTTGGCTTCGAATGCCCTGATCATTTCGTCGTCGGCTACGGCATGGACGTGGCTTACGCGTTCCGAGAACTGCCCTTCGTTGGCGTCGTCACCGGCGACGCCGAGTAGAGACGAGAATGTGCAGCGCTGCGGCGTTTGAGATCGCGGCGCTGTAATGACCTCCAGGCCGCGTTCAGCGCTCGAAGCAGGGCCGCTGTAAAACGCGCATTCCGAAATCCAGCCGCCCGGCGTTTACCGAACACAAAGAAAAAGCTGGTTGTTTGGGGTCGTGTCGCGTTTCGCCCCCTGGGATGCCACGTGCCGCTGCGGACTGCCTCACGATTCTTGTGAGTGTTGCCGTATCCATTGGAATGGGCCGGCCTCTTCGCGAGAGAGCCGTGCCGTTGCAGCGAACGCGGGAGGCCATGATGGCGAAGATCCTGATTACCGAGGACGAGGATGCATTGCGCTCCTTCGTCGCCCGGGCCTTGAGGCTCGATGGACATGAGACCGTGGAGGCTGGAGACGGCGCAGATGGGCTTGCCTGCCTGCAGACCGAGAATTTCGATCTGCTGCTGTCAGATATCCGCATGCCCGTCATGGACGGCATCGAATTGACGCATCAGGCGTCCGCAGCCTTTCCGGCGATGAAGATCCTGCTGATGACCGGTTACGCCGAACAGCGCGAGCGGGCCGACGATCTCGCCGACAAGATCGTCGACGTCATCTCCAAGCCCTTTTCCCTGCCTGACATCCGCAAGGCGGTGGCCCTGGCGCTCGCTGCCTGACGGGTCCCCCTCCATCGCCCGATCGTGGGCGAGGCATTGATTGTTTGGCGATCTGACAAATTGAATACGGCCCTGGCGCGTTTCCGCTCCAGGGCCGTCGTCGTTTCCGGCTCTTTTGGCCGAGGGTCAGCGCATGTCGAGCAGGCGTTCGAGATACTGGCGCTCGGCCTCGGGCGACAGCGTGTTGCCAAGGCGGCGGCGGATTTCGTCGAGAATCTCACGCGCCCGCTGGGTGTCGATTTCATCGGGAACTTTCACCTGGTCGCCGAAGTCCGGACCGGCATTCTGCTGGCGTCGACCGAGCGGGTCGCGACCATTCTGGCCGTATTGCGGGACGCCCTGACCGGGTCCTTGTCCCTGGGCCTGCATCTGGTTCATCATGTCCTGGGCGCCGTCACGCAGCGCCTGCAGTGCGCGGCCCTGGCTGCCGACGGCCGGTTCGCCCTGGCCCTTGCCAAGGGAGCCGGAGGCGCCTTCCATTTCGCGCTTGGCGTCGCCGAACCCCTTGCCGGGCTTGATGCCAAGGCTCTCCAGACCCTTCTGCAGTTCGCCGAGTTGCTTGCCCAACGCATCCTGCTGCTGCTTCAGCTGCTTCAGCGCTTCCTTCAGTTGCTCGGCGGTCATGTCGTCGAGCGGGCTGGGCTGGCCGTTCTCGTCACCACGCTGGCCCGGATCCTGCGGCATGTCCTGACCATAAAGCTCGTTGTCCTCGCCCTGCAGCGGGTCGCCGCGCTGCATGCGGTCTCGCTGCGCCTGGTCGAGCTTGAACGTCTCGTCCATCAGCTTTTGCTGCTCCTGCATCAGCTGGCCGAGCTTGTCCATCTGCTCGCGCATGGCGTTGTTCTGTTCGCCCATCTGTTGCTGGCCGCGGTTGGCCTGCAGGTTGTTCATCAGACGCTGAAGCTCCGACAGCATCTGACGGGCCTGGTCGCGCGCACCCGATCGCGCCAGGTTCTCGATCTGGTTCATCATCCTGTCCAGATCCTGTTGGCGCAGAACATTGTTCTGATCCGGATTGGCGGCCATGCGCGGGTTTTTCGCGGCCTCCTTGGCCAGCGCCTGCATATATTCCTGCATGGCCTCGCGCAGTTCCTTCATCAGCTTGGCGATTTCCTCGTCGGGCGCATTGCGATCAAGCGCATCCGACAACGCCTGTTGCGCATCGCGCAGACGTCGGTCGGCGAGCGACAGATCGCCATCCTCGATGCCTAGCGCGATTTCCCAGAGATGCTTGGCGGCGTCGCGCAGCATGTCGTCGTTGCGCGCCAGCGCCATGCGCGAACGTGCCGATTTCAGGAGCAGGAAATGGGTGAGGTTGGGGATCGTTTCCTCGGCGAAGCTGGCGATCGCGTCATTGAGGTCGATCGCCCGCGGCAGGTCGTTGGCGTTGAGTGCAAAGACCTGTCGCTGTTCGGCAACGGCGCCCGCCAGCGGATTGAAGAATTGCCGCGCCGGAAGGATCATGTCCTGCGGCACGCTTCTCCCCTCCTGACCGGCGGCATCGCGGGCAACGAGGGTGACGCGAACGCGCTTGCCGGCCAGCGGATGTTCGCTGAGGTTGCGGCTGGTCGTGCCCTTGGCCTCGCGGGCGTTGCGGCGCGGCAGGTCGAGACGATACTCGGGAAGCGGATAGAGCGGCCGTGCGTCCTTCGCCTGTTCGTCCAAAGGCTTGATCTCAGCCCAGGCCTGAGCGATGCCGTAGTCGTCGCTCGCCAGGAAGGCGATGTCGAGCGAGGCATTTGGGGTGGGCTTTGGCAGGCCGTCAAAGGCGATCTGAGGCACGCTGTCGGGGGTGATCTTGAACGTCCACTTCTGGCCACCGACGGAGAGTTCGCCGTCCTTTACGATCTTGTAGAGGTGATTGCGCACGGCATTGTCGGGCGCCTTCTGGGCGGCCGGTTCCGCTGACGCAGTCTTTTCGTCCGGCTTTTCCCCGGCGGTCGGGATGACGATCGCGTCGGCCGATCCGTGTTCCGAATAGCGGACGGCTTCTTCCGTGCCGGCGCCAGTGACGCGCACGGTCAGATCGCTGAACTGCGGAATGGTAATCGCCGCCGTTTCGTCAGATGGGGACGCGACGCCCTGGCGGCCCGTGAGGAAGACGGGCGCACGCCCGGTATAGGCGGGCGGTGTCACCCAGGCATCGACCCGGATGTCGGCGACTTCGCTTGCTGGCTGCGGCAGGTGGAAGGCGTCCGAGAGAAGCCCCGCCCGGTTGGAATAGGAATAGGCGAAAGCGACGCAGGCGATCAGAACCGGCAGCGCCCGCAGCGCGAAAGGGTCGTGGCGGGCAATGTCGGGACGCGGCAGGCCCGTGTCGAGGGCACGGATCATCCCCGCCATGCGCGTCTGATGTTCGCGCCACAGCGCCTCGCCGAAGGCGCCGCCGGTTGCCGGAATGTCGTCCTGAACACGGATCGCCTGGTGGGGAAGGGCGTTGCGCTCTTCCAGCATCCGATCGGCATCGACGTTCCCAGGTAATCTCAACCGGGTCAGCGGAACGAGGGAGGCGATGAAGGCGACGAGAAAGCCCAGAAGCAGGGCGGCATGCAGCCAAAGCGGAGCAATGCGGAAGAGGCCGAGCCAGGCGGCCGACAGAAACAGGAGCACGATCGAAGCGGGAACGAGGGCGCGCGGCAAAACCTGCTCGGCGATCAACACCGCCCGCGCGACAAACCTTTTCAGCGCCAGCGTTCTGGCAAACGACTTCGGTTGTGGCGTTTCATCCTGCCGGAATTGCGTCATCCGCCCAAGTTCCCTTTCGGTCGCTCATGACCGCTCGTGACCGACCTATTGAATGATCAGGATAACATCGTTTGTGGCGAAGACGAGGGCGACAACAAAATCGTGATCGCCCGCGCGGGCGATCCACAGATCATCGTCCGATCCGAAAGACTGCTCAGTCGAGCCAGTCCGGAACCGAATCAAGCCCGATCAGGTCATCGTAGCTTTGGCGCGGCCGGATCACGTGGAAGCGATCGCCCTTGACCAGCACTTCCGGGATCAGCAGCCGGCTGTTGTAGGTGCTCGCCTGGACAGCGCCATAGGCGCCGGCAGAACTGATGGCGAAGAGATCGCCCGGCTTCGGCATGGCCATTTCGCGGTCAAGCGCCAGATAGTCGCCGGTCTCGCACACCGGGCCGACGACGTCGGCCTTGATGCGGGGCGCATTGGCGGCTGAAATGCGAACCGGCCTGATCTCGTGATAGGCCTCGTAGAGCGTCGGGCGGATCAGGTCGTTCATGGCGCCGTCGACAATGACGAAGGTCTTGTCGCCGCCATCCTTGACGTAGATGACCTCGGTCACGAGGATGCCGGCGTTGCCGACGATCAGCCGGCCCGGCTCGGTGACGATCTTGCAGCCGAGCGACTGCAGCTGGCTCTTGACGATTTCGGCATAGGCATCGGGCAGCGGCGGCGGATTGTTGTCTTCCTTGTAGGGAATGCCGAGACCGCCGCCGATATCGACGTGATCGATCGCGTGGCCGTCGCTGCGTAGCGTGTCGACCAGTTCGCGCAGCAGCTTGAAAGCGTCGTCGAAGGGCTGCAGCTCGGTGATCTGGCTGCCGATATGCATATCGATGCCGGTGACCTGGATGCCGGGCAGTGTCGCGGCATGGGCGTAGACGGCGCGGGCACGCTCCCACGAAATGCCGAACTTGTTTTCCTTCTTGCCGGTCGAGATCTTCGAGTGGGTGCGCGCGTCGACATCCGGGTTGATGCGGAAGGAGACGTGAGCACGCTTGCCGGCGCGAACGGCGCGCTGGTTCAGGACCTCGAGTTCCGGTTCGGACTCGACGTTGAAGCAGTAGATGCCGGCCTCGAGCGCCAGGTCCATTTCCTGCGGGGTCTTGCCGACGCCGGAGAACATGATGCGGCTTGCCGGAATGCCGGCGGCCAGCGCGCGGCGCAACTCACCGCCCGACACCACATCGACGCCGGCGCCAAGGCGCGCAAGCGTCTTCAGCACGGCCTGGTTCGAATTGGCCTTCATGGCGTAGCAGACCATCGCATCGACGTCGGCAAAGGCCTTGGAGAAGACCTTGTAGTGCCGCTCGAGCGTCGCCGTCGAGTAACAGTAGAAGGGCGTTCCGACGGCGCGGGCGATGTCGGTCACCGGCACGTCTTCGGCGTAGAGAATTCCGTCGCGGTATTCGAAATGGTTCACGGGGCGTGGCTCGGCTTAGAGGAGGGGATCGAGCAGGAAAGGGCGGTCGTCAGCCTGTTCTTTCTTTTCGACAGTTCCGGCAGGGGCCAGGGTGTTGATCGGCGCCGTCGAGCCGGGTCGGTCGAGGTCGCCCTTGCGTCCACAACCGACAAGAACCAGCCCGGGGATCGCCAGAAGAAGCGCAAACCGGGCCGCCTTCGTGAATGTCATCGTGATTTTCCTTCGCGGGGACTGATGCTGGTGCGATGTCTTATCGATTTTTCCGGCGCTTGTGCACCCTGATTCTGCGACGGGATTCAGCCCCTTGCGCTCAGGCACGTCGTTGCCCCGAAACCGCAACGCGGTCTCGGGGGACAAGCATCAGTTGCGCGCGCGCCACCAGGCGATCTGCTTGCGAACCTCGTTCGGTGCGGTGCCGCCGAAGGACGTGCGACTGGCGACCGAGGCCTCGACGGTCAGCACGTCGAACACCTTGGCGGTGATCGAAGGATGGATCGACTGCAGGTCTTCAAGCGAGAGGTCGGCGAGGTCGCAGGCCTTCTGTTCCGCAAGGGCGACGGCGCGGCCGGTGACATGGTGGGCGTCGCGGAAGGGCAGGCCGGCCTCGCGTACCAGCCAGTCAGCAAGGTCGGTCGCTGTCGAATAGCCGGAACCGGCAGCCGCCTTCATCCGGTCGGCCCGAATGGTCATGTCGCGCACCATGCCGGTCATCGCGGCAACGGCGAGTTCGAGGCTCTCGGCCGCGTCGAAGACCTGTTCCTTGTCTTCCTGCATGTCCTTGGAATAGGCGAGCGGCAGGCCCTTCATGACGGTCAGAAGCGCGATCAGCGAGCCGTTGATGCGGCCGGTCTTGGCGCGCACCAGCTCGGCGGCATCGGGGTTCTTCTTCTGCGGCATGATCGAGGAGCCGGTCGAAAACGCGTCGGACAGACGAATGAAGCCGAACTGCGGCGTCGACCAGATGACGATCTCTTCGGCAAGGCGCGACATGTGCGTGGCGGCGATTGCGGCAATCGACAGGAATTCGAGCGCGAAGTCGCGGTCCGAAACTGTGTCGATCGAATTGCGGGTGGGGCCGGCAAAGCCGAGTGCGCTCGCGGTCATGTGCCGATCGATCGGGAAGCCGGTGCCGGCAAGGGCGGCCGCGCCGATCGGGCTTTCATCCATGTGCTCGATGGCGTGGCGCACGCGCGAGCGGTCGCGGCCGAACAT
The DNA here is from genome assembly GCF_001426785.1 of Ensifer sp. Root142. Classification (NCBI taxonomy): domain Bacteria; kingdom Pseudomonadati; phylum Pseudomonadota; class Alphaproteobacteria; order Hyphomicrobiales; family Rhizobiaceae; genus Ensifer; species Ensifer sp. Root142. The sequence continues at coordinate 1,743 of NZ_LMFK01000048.1, read as the reverse complement.
CTCGACATAGGCCATGCAGTGATGGCCGAAGGTGACGGGCTGGGCCGTCTGCAGATGGGTGAAGCCGGGCATGACGGTCTCGGCATGTTCCTCGGCGCGGTCGAGGAAGGCGGCGATCAGGCCGGTCAGCGCCTTTTCGGTCCTCTGCAGCTCTTCCTTGACCCACAGACGGAAATCGAGCGCCACCTGGTCGTTACGCGAGCGGGCCGTGTGCAGCCGGCCGGCGGCCGGGCCGATCAGGGTCGCAAGCCGGGCCTCGATGTTCATGTGGATGTCTTCGAGGCGGCGAGAGAATTCGAACTGGCCGCTTTCGATCTCTGACAGGATCGTGTTGAGACCGTGAACGATCTTGTCTTTGTCCTCGGCCGAAATGATGCCTTGATGCGCCAGCATGGTCGCATGCGCTATTGAGCCGCGGATGTCCTGAGCATAGAGCTTCTTGTCGAAGCCGATCGAGGCATTTATCTCCTCCATGATCGCGTCCGGACCCGAGGCGAAGCGACCGCCCCACATCTGGTTGGAGGTTTTTGTCTCGGAATTGCCGTCAGCCATGAAGAATGCCCGCCTTGGAGAATGAAATGCCGGACCAGAAGAAATCCCCCCCGGCCGTGAAATTGTTCGCGCTCGCCGCCTTGTTCGGCGTGATCATCGGTGCGGCTGCGGTATACGTGAAGGAGACGGGGTCTGGCAATGCCGAGCCGACCGAAACGGCAGCTGCCGTCTGCCCGTTGACGGGCGAAAAGGTCGCCTCGCTGACGCCGTTCATGAAGGGCCAGGTGGCGGCGATGTCGCCGGCCGCCTCGCCACGCCCGATCGCACTCGATTTCAACGACCCGGACGGCAAGCCGACGACGGTTGCCGCCTTTGCCGGCAAGACGATGCTTGTCAATCTCTGGGCCACCTGGTGTGGCCCCTGCCGCGAGGAAATGCCTGCCCTCAACGCGCTGCAGAAGTCCCTCGGCAGCGACAAGTTCGAGGTGGTCGCGATCAACATCGACGTCGGCGACGACGAGAAGCCGAAGGCCTTCCTCGACGAGACCGCCGTGCACGACCTGCGCTACTATCGCGATGCGTCAATGGGCGTCTTCAACAATCTGAAGAAGGAAGGCCTTGCCTTCGGCCTGCCGGCAACCTTGCTGCTCGACGACAAGGGATGCCTGATCGGCTCGATGAATGGCCCGGCGGCCTGGGACAGCGACGATGCCAAAGCGCTGATCAAAGCGGCCACGGGCGGGTAGGCGTCACTCTCCGTGGGTTGTGGTGCGGTTGTCGCGCAACAGGTGCCACTGCACCTTGTGGGGGGTGAAATGCTCTGCCGCTGCACGTTCCCACAACGGCGTGGGATGGTCACCAACGATGAAGATGTCGGTCGGCGGCAGGTTCGGGTCTGTGGCAATAGACGCGACGCCGTCAAAAACGTCAGCCCACAGCTCGGTCAGCTCGCAGACTTTCGTATTGGCAATTTCAGCTGCGTCACTGCCGCATTTGAAATTGCCTCCCTGCTTAGGCACGTAAGGTATATGGGAATTTAGTGTCAGCCAGTATAGGAGTTTCCGCTCAGCCGGGTTTGTCGTCAGCCGGTCGCGGACGGCACTTGCAATGTCGTTGTCGCACAGACCCGTGAAAACGCTGCCGCAGCGCTGGTGAAACCTCACATGGGAACCTCTGTGTCAAGTTAGTTAAAACATGTCGTCATCCTCAAAGTATCGGTTCCAGGTTCCAAGCCCGTCTGTGCGACACGGC